>SVPA01000001.1 GCA_015066085.1 Oscillospiraceae bacterium | reverse complement strand
GTGAAATATATTAAATTTCGGCTTTGAGGAGTAGTGCACACTCCTTAAAAGCCACAAAATACCGCTTATTTGAATTTTTGAAGGTCTCGTAAGCTATTTACCCTAACTTCACTTTTTCATTTAAGCATAACAAATAAAGATAAAGGTGGTAAAAATTATGTCAGAAGATAAGAATAAGGCATTAGCGACAGCCCTCTCTCAAATTGAAAAACAGTTCGGTCAGGGCGCGGTTATGCGTCTTGGAGAAAATATGGGAATGCAGGTTGAACATATTAAAACCGGCTCTATTTCTCTTGATTACGCTCTTGGAATAGGCGGAATGCCCAAGGGAAGAATTGTTGAAATTTACGGTCCCGAATCTTCGGGTAAAACCACTTTGGCTCTTCATGTTGTTGCTGAGGCCCAAAAGGCAGGAGGCACCGCCGCCTTTATTGATGTTGAACACGCTCTCGACCCCGTTTATTCAAAGGCTCTTGGCGTCGATATTGACTCTCTCCTCGTTTCTCAGCCCGACACGGGAGAACAGGCGCTCGAAATCACCGAAGCCCTTGTTCGTTCGGGTGCTATTGATGTTGTTGTAATCGACTCGGTTGCCGCCCTTGTTCCAAAGGCTGAAATCGAGGGCGAAATGGGGGATAGCCACGTCGGACTTCACGCCCGTCTTATGTCCCAATCGCTTCGTAAACTTGCGGGCGCTATCTCTAAATCCAACTGTATTGCAATCTTTATTAACCAACTTCGTGACAAAATCGGCGTAATCTATGGAAGCAGTGAAACTACCACCGGCGGCCGTGCCCTTAAGTTCTACGCTTCGGTTCGAATTGATGTTCGCCGAATTGAAACTATCAAATCCGGCGGAGAAATGATTGGTTCGCGTACTCGTGCAAAGGTTGTTAAAAACAAGGTTGCGCCCCCCTTCCGTGAGGCAGAGTTTGATATTATGTACGGAAAGGGAATTTCTTATATCGGCGAACTTGTCGATATGGGACTTAAATATGATATCTTAAGGCGTTCGGGCGCTTGGTTCTACTATGGTGAAACCCGTCTTGCCCAAGGCAGAGATAATGTTAAAAATCTTCTTGAGGAAAACGGCGACCTTGCAAAAGAGATTGAAACTAAACTCGTTGCCGCAATGAACGGAGAAGCGGTCGAACAAACCACCACTTCCGTAAATCTTGAACCGACAGAAGAAACCCAGAAAACACCCCGTCGCAAAAAGGTAAATATTGATATTGCGGTTGATGACTAATGAAGATTATCGCTTTGCAAAACCGTCGCAAAGGTTTAACCTCGTTAACCCTTGAAGACGAAAGTGAACTTCTTCTCGATACCGAAATTGTAATAGCAAAGGACTTAAAACCGGGCGTCTTTATAGACGACCCGGACGCCCTTGTTTATGAGTCTGATTACAAAAGGGCAAAATCCCGCGCCCTTTGGTATCTTTCCCGTGCCGACCATACCGAAAAAGGACTGGCCGAAAAACTTCAAACGGCGGGTTTTGCTCAAAAGGCTGTAGAAAACGCCGTAGAAAGAATGAAAGAACTCGGCCTTATTGACGATGTGAAATATGCCTTGCGCCTTTGTCAGTCTTTGGGTCAAAACGGCACAAGTCAGCGTGAAATTTACTTTAAACTTATAAAAAAAGGTGTACCTGGTGACCTTGCAAAACAGGTGCTTTCTGAGGAAGAAAAAGAGGAATACGAGAAGATATTATACCTTCTAAAAACAAAGTATTCTTTAAAACTCAACTCAAAGGAAGAAATAGAAAAAACAGTAAATTCTCTTGCCAGAAAAGGCTTCTCTTTTAGCGATATTAAAGAAGCCCTTCGGCAGTATAACGAGGAAATAATTTATAACGAGGATATATAATGGCATATAAAGTTAGCGTGGTATCTCTCGGATGCCCGAAAAATCAGGTAGACGCCGAAATGATACTTGCCTCTTTAAGTAAAGCGGGTCTTGAAATTACTTCTGCCGAAGCCGAGGCAGATGCAATAATAATTAACACCTGCGGTTTTATAGAGGACGCAAAAAAAGAGGCAATCGAGAATATTCTTGAAGCCGCCGCATATAAAGATAACGGAAACCTTAAAGCCCTTATTGTTACGGGTTGTCTTGCCGAAAGATATAAGGACGATATTACCGAAGAAATTCCCGAGGTCGATTTAGTTGTAGGAATTGGCTCAAACCCTAAAATTGCCGACCTTACCGTATCGGCAATAGAGGGAAAGGCTAAAAACTCTTTTGGACCAAAAGAGGACCTCGATTTAAATGCCGAGCGTATTCTCGGCGGATATCCCTTTTCGGCGTATCTTAAGATTTCCGACGGTTGCGATAACTGCTGTACCTATTGTGCTATTCCTAAAATAAGGGGAAGACTTCGCAGTCGAAAGATTGAAGATGTTTTAGCCGAGGCAAAAAAACTTGCCGAAAACGGCGTTAGTGAACTTATCGTTGTCGGTCAGGATACTACCGCATACGGAGAAGACCTCTACGGAGAGTCTAAACTCCCCGAACTTTTAAGCGAACTTTGTAAAATAGAAAAACTTCATTGGATAAGAACCCTCTATACCTACCCCGAAAGAATTACCGACGAACTTTTAGAGGTTATATCAAAAAACAAAAAACTTGTTAAATATCTTGATATGCCTCTTCAACACGCCGACGGCGAAATTCTCAAGAGAATGAACCGAAAGGGAAATAGAGAAAGTCTTACCGCCCTTGTTCAAAAAATAAGAGAAAAAATTCCCGAAATAACCCTTAGAACAACCTTTATAACCGGCTTCCCCGGAGAAACCGATGAGCAGTTTTGCTCTCTTCACGAATTTATCAAGGAAGTTCGTTTTGATAGGCTTGGTTGTTTTACATATTCTGCCGAGGAAGATACTGCTGCCGCCCTTTTTGAAAATCAAATAGCCGAGCAGACAAAGCAGGACCGAATGGAACTCATAATGGCAGATCAGATGACCATCGCCGCCGAAAAGAACGAAGAAAAAATCGGCTCGGTGGTAGAAGTGTTAATCGAGGGCTTTGACGATTATATTAAATGTTATTTCGGAAGAAGCGCTGCCGACGCCCCCGAAATTGACGGCAAGGTCTTCTTCACAAGCGATGTTCCGCTTGTTATCGGCGACTATGTTTATGTGCTTGTAAACGATTGTTTAGAATATGATTTGTTAGGAGAAAAGACAGATGAACCTACCCAATAAACTAACACTGCTTCGAATAATTTTGACCCCGATTTTTATGGTTGCTTTAATGGTTGATTTACCGTTTAATTACTTTGTTGCAATGCTTATTTTTATTGTTGCTTCAATTACCGATATGCTCGACGGAAAAATTGCTCGCAAACGAGGCCTTGTTACCGACTTTGGTAAGTTTATGGACCCCCTTGCCGACAAAATGCTAACTACCGCCGCCTTTATCGGCTTTTTGGCAAAGGGAATAGGCTCGGGTATGGAATGGATTCTCTTTATCGTCCTTTTCCGTGAATTTATGGTTTCCTCAATTCGCCTTGTCGCCGCTTCTTCGGGCGGAAAGGTTATTGCCGCTAATATCTGGGGAAAACTTAAAACCGTTTCCCAAATTGTCGCAATAATTTTTGCTCTAGTTATTGCCCAAATAATGCAAATTGTCGGTTGGTTTAATATTCCGTTTAATGTTCTGTCGGTAGTCGGACTGGTCGCACAAATTGCCGTATCGGTACCTCTTTGGATTTCTGCAATCCTTTGTGTAACTTCGGGTGTGATTTATTTACTCGACAATAAGGATTTCATAAAACAGGCAAAATAATAGTAGACAAAAACAAAAAAGTTGATATAATAAGTATAGATAATGATGCGTTTATCGGGTAGAGTAGCAATCTTACCGCCTTCAGAGAGAGGTTTTCGTCGGCTGAAAGAAACCTTAGGTGTTGGAATTTTGTGAAGTGCGCCCGCCAGCACATAAAGGGGAATTTTTAGTATCCTTTATGCGTCCTCACTGCGTTAAGGTGCCAAGTTATAAACAGGAGTGGAACCGTGGTTTTACCGCCTCCGTTGACCAAAGGGTCAATGGAGGCGTTTTCTTTTTGAAAGGAGTTTTTATGTTTTTTAGAAGAACAAGGGAAGATATTAAAGCGGTTATGGACCGCGACCCCGCCGCCCGTAATTTTTTTGAAATTTACTTTCTCTACCCCGGGGTAAAGGCTCTTCGCATGTACCGAGTAGCCCACTTTTTCTATAAACACAAAATGTTCTTTTTTGCCCGAATGGTAAGTCAGAGGGCAGCCGCAAAAACGGGAATTGAAATTCATCCCGGTGCTACTATCGGACGCCGTCTTGTTATCGACCACGGAACCGGGGTCGTAATAGGCGAAACCACCGAAATCGGTGACGATGTTCTGATTTATCAGGGTGTTACCCTTGGCGGAACGGGAAAAGAGGTCGGAAAACGCCACCCCACAATCGGAAACAATGTTATGATTTCTTCGGGTGCAAAGGTGCTCGGACCCTTTAAGGTAGGGGACAATGCCCGAATTGCCGCGGGTGCGGTTGTGCTTGAAGAGGTGCCCGAGGGGGCTACGGTCGTGGGCGTTCCCGCCCGTGTTGTTCGCCTTAACGGCGAAAAGGTTAAGCCCCTTGACCAAATTCATATACCCGACCCCGTAAGTCAGGAAATTTCCCGATTAGAAGAAGAAATAAACGCCCTTAAAAAGCAACTATCGGACTTGAAGAAAGGATAAATTTTATGAAAATATTTAATACTTTAACCCGTGAGAAACAAGAACTTGTCCCCGTAGAAGAGGGAAAACTTAAAATCTACGCCTGCGGACCTACCGTTTATAACTATATTCATATCGGAAACGCCCGTCCCCTTTGTGTTTTCGATGTTCTCCGCCGCTATTTTGAGTGGCGTGGTTTTGAGGTAAACTTCGTTCAGAATTTTACCGATATCGACGATAAACTTATAAAAAAGGCAAACGAAGAGGGAATTACCGTCAAAGAGGTTGCCGAGCGTTTTATCGAAGAGTTCTGGACCGACGCTAAAGGTCTTGGCGTCCGCAAGGCAACTGTTCACCCCAAAGCCACCGAGAATATTGACGCTATTCAGGATATTATTACCTCTCTTATTGAAAAAGGTTTTGCTTATGAGTCTAAAGGAGATGTCTATTTCCGCGCCAAAAAGTTCAGCGAGTACGGAAAACTTTCTCATCAGCCCCTTGACGACCTTGAGGCAGGTGCCCGTATAGATGTTACCGAAATCAAGGAAGACCCAATGGATTTCTGCCTTTGGAAATCGGCTAAACCGGGCGAACCTTTCTGGGAATCTCCTTGGGGTAACGGCCGCCCGGGTTGGCATATTGAGTGCTCCGCAATGGCGGGAAGATTCCTCGGTAAAACCATCGATATTCACTGTGGCGGTCAGGACCTCATCTTCCCCCACCACGAAAACGAAATTGCCCAGTCTGAGTGTGCTAACGGTTGCGATTTTGCTCACTACTGGATGCACAACGGTTATATCAATGTCGATAACCGCAAAATGTCAAAATCGCTTAATAACTTCTTTACCGTTCGTGAGGTTGCAAATGTCTACGGCTATGAGCCGATTCGTTATTTAATGATTTCTTCTCATTATCGTAGCCCAATCAACTATTCAACCGATATTTTAGAGCAGGGCAAAAACGCCCTTGAACGCCTTTATACCTGCCGTGATAACCTTGATTTTGCCCTTAAAAATGCTGCTGACGGCGGAGAGTCACCCGAGTTTTTAGAAAAATACAAGGCCGATTTTATTACCGCTATGGACGACGACTTCAATACCGCCGACGCTATCGGTGTTCTTTTCTCAATGGTGCGTGAAATCAATACCTTTATCTCCGAGCCACAAGGCAAAATTGCTATTGAAGCGGCAATCGCTCTCTTTGACGAACTAACGGGTGTTTTAGGCCTTGTTTATAACCGCAAAACTCAAAACCTTGACGCCGAAATTGAGGCACTTATTGAACAGCGTACCGCCGCTCGCAAGGCGAAAGACTTTAAAACCGCCGACGCAATTCGTGACAAACTAAAGGAAATGGGTATCGTTCTTGAAGATACTCCCCAGGGTGTAAAATGGACACGGGCGTAAATATAAAAAAAGAGCCGCTTGGAAACGGCTTTTTTGCCTATGTCTCAAAAAGTCATACCTTCGGTACCGACGCGGTTTTACTTGCCGACTTTGCCAAGACGAAAAAGGTTAAAACCCACTGCGATTTAGGAACGGGTTGCGGAATAATTCCGCTTCTCCTTCTTCGTGATAGTGTAACCGAGCAAAGTGTCGGGGTCGAAATAAGTGACGAAGCGGTGTCTTTAGCCGAAAAATCGGCAAACGATAAATTCGCCGTTTTACATAGCGACCTTAAAGACCTTAAAGGCAAACTGCCTTTCGGCACCTTTGACCTTGTAACCTGCAATCCGCCCTATAAGGCAGACGGTGCGGGAATAAAAAGCCGAAGTCAGCGTGATATTGTTGCCCGTCATGAAACTATGTGTACTTTGGAAGATGTAATAGAAACTTCTTCAAAACTGCTCAAATCGTCGGGTAATCTTTGCCTTTGTCAGCGTCCTGAACGCCTTGGCGATATTATCTGTCTTATGCGAAAATATAAGGTGGAACCAAAACGGATTAGAATTGTCTGTAAAAAAACAGGGGAAGAACCCTGGCTTGTTCTTGTCGAGGGCAAAAGAGATGCAAAAAGTGGAGTTCGAATTTTACCGCCTCTTTTTGTTTATGATGAAAAGGGCAATTTAAGTTCTGAAATGCTCGAAATTTACGGACCTTATAAGGAGGGACATATTTAATGTCTGGAAAACTTTATGTAGTCGGAACGCCGATTGGCAATCTGTCCGACCTTTCTCCCCGAGCCATAGAAACGCTCGGCAAGGTCGATTTTATTGCCGCTGAAGATACAAGAGTAACCGTAAAACTCCTTAATCATTTTGAAATAAACAAACCAATGCTTGCCTACTATGAACATAATAAAATGCAACGGGGCGGAGATATAATCGCAAGACTGCTTTCGGGTCAGGACTGTGCCCTTGTGTCCGATGCGGGAATGCCCGCAATTTCTGACCCGGGCGAAGATTTAGTCCGTCTGTGCTATGAAAACGGTATAGCGGTTGAATCTGTTCCGGGGCCCAGTGCTCTTATAACCGCCCTTGCAATTTCGGGAATGAAAAGCGGAAGATTTTGTTTTGAGGGGTTTCTTTCGGTTAATAAACCAAGCCGAAAAGCCCATTTAAAAGAACTCGAAAAAGAAGAGCGTACAATGATTTTCTACGAAGCCCCCCATAAACTAACCGCAACCCTTAAAGATATGTATACCGCTTTCGGCAACCGAAAAATTGCTCTTGTTCGTGAACTTACCAAACTTCACGAAGAGGTTATCCATACCTCTTTAGAAGAAGCCGTAACCCTTTATTCTGACGAGCAAAAGCCAAGAGGCGAGTTTGTTTTAATTGTTGAGGGCTATGACCCCGCTGATGATAAAACCGAATATACTATCGACCAAGCGGTAGAAATTGCCAAAGAATATATAAAGGAAGGTTTGTCGGCTTCTTCTGCCGCCAAATCCGCCTCACAGGACACAGGAATTAAAAAGGGAGATATATATAAATTTTTAAACAAATAAACAAAAGTTAAATTATCCCCTTTATTTATCGACAAAAGTGTGTTAAAATTGATAAAAAGTAATAAATTTTTGTTTTACATATAAGGATGCGAAAAAAATGAGTGCCGAAAAGGAAAAAAAGAGATATAAACATTCAAAACCGAAGAAAACGGGTAAATTTTTAGCCAATCTGGCAGCCAACTTCAAAAACCTTTCAACGCCAAAAAAGGTTTTTGCAATAATAGGTGCTGTGCTTCTTTGTGTTGTTTTTGTGCTTTTCATTATGGGTGTAATTTTAGGAATTGATATAATTCAGATAATTACTATGTGGAAAAATGAAAACTATACCGAAATTACCGACCCCGATATTATCGAGGTTCAGCCGATAAACGAAAAAATAGTAAATATTGCTCTGTTTGGAATTGATACAAGAGGCGGGGAAGCAACCTTCTCGGGCAACTCCGACTCTATAATGATTCTCTCGGTCAATACCGAAACGGGAGATATTAAACTTATGTCGGTTATGCGTGACTCCTATCTTCCGATAGTAAAAGCCAAGAATTCAAGCGGTGGTTTAGACACCTATAACTATAAAGTCAATGCCGCTTATGCAAACGGCGGTGCCGAAAGTGCAATAAAGACTTTAAACCATAATTTTGGGCTTGACATCAAGCATTATGCTACCGTTAATTTTCAGGGAATGGCAAAAATTATTGACGCCGTAGGCGGAATTGAAGTTGAGGTCAGACAGGCCGAAATCAACGCTAAAAACGGACTTAACCATAACATACGCGAACAAGCAAAACTTATGGGGGTTGACGCTGAAAAATATCTTGTAACCAAACCCGGAAAACAAAAACTTAAAGGAATACAGGCGGTTGCCTGGGCAAGAATCCGTTCGGTTGCAACTGCTGAGGGTCAGGCAAATGACTATGGAAGAACCGACCGTCAACGCTTTGTAATGGAGCAACTGCTAAATGAAGCCCTTAATTTAAGTCCTACCGAATATACCAAACTTATTAAGGCAATTCTTCCCCATATGCGAACTTCGGTATCCCCCGAATACGCCCTTTCTCTTGCTACTGCGGTGCTTACTAAAAATGTTAATTTTGAGCAGACCCGTGTCCCTCATAATAAATATATAATAACCGATAACGCAAGAACAAAGGCGGGCTCTTCGGTCTACTTTGACCCTGCCGATGCTAAAGCGGTAATCCAAGCCTTTATCTATGACGATATCTCTCCCAGCGATTTTCTTAAAACCTATACTCCAATAAAAAGCAACTGGGCGGGAATAACTCTGGGCGGAAACTCGAACAGTTCTTCGGGACAGACTCCCGATACTCCCGACCTTGAAAATCCTGACGATACTTCGTCCGATGTTTCTTCTCCCGACGATACAACTCCCGAAGAAACTCCCTCGCAAGACACTTCGTCTACTCCCGACTCAAGCGAGGACACCCCCTCTACCCCCGAAAGTTCCGAGCCGTCAGATTCCTCGGAAGATACAACCCTATAAATAAAAACTGTGCAGCGTTTCATACACTGCACAGTTTTTTGTTATTTATAAGTTGTTCCAAGTTGCTCAATAAACTGACTTGCCGTTCTTCCCGAATAACCCCCGTGGGAAATGCCCCATTTTCTCGCCTCGGCAATAAGCACATCTCGGTCGAGGGTAATTGAGGTTCTATCTGCCAAATGCTCTACAATGTTAAAATACTCTTGCTCAGCGGGCTTCGGGTAGAAGATTGAAAGGCCAAAACGGTCGGAAAGGGAAATCTTTTCCTGAATAGATTCGTTTCTGTGAACATCGTCGCCGCCCTCACGCTCCGAAAAGGTTTCTTTGATAAGGTGTTTTCGGTTCGAGGTGGCGTATATAAGCACATTTTCGGGTTTTTCTTCAAGACTTCCTTCAATCGCAGCCTTCAAGTATTTATACTCAACCTCAAATTCTTCAAAAGATAGGTCGTCCATATAAAGAATAAAACGGTAATTACGCCTTTTAAGTTGTTCGGTAAGTTTTCCAAGGTGTACAAATTGGTGTTTTTGCACTTGAATCATTCTAACGCCTTTGTCGTAAAACATATTAAGAATTGCCTTAATTGCGGTCGATTTACCCGTTCCGCTGTCGCCGTAAAGCAAAACATTATTTGCCCCAAGCCCCTTAGCAAAGGCGTCGGTGTTGGCAATAAGACGCTGTTTTTGTGTTTCGTATCCGTAAATATCCTCAAAAGATGCCTCTTTTATGTGGGAAACGGGCGAAATACTGCCGTCGTCCTGCATACAAAAAGCCTTGTGAATACCAAACTCGCCAACGCCGTAAATTGCGTAAAAATCTTTAACGCACTCAAAAAATTCTTCTTCTGTAGCGGTTAAATCAAGTTTTTCGGTAAATTCAGCAATCATTTTGCCAATACGCTTTTCTTCCCCGGATATACGGTTGTTTGCGGGGGTGTAGTTCTCAAGAACTTCGTTTGATGGGGAGATAAAGAAGAGTCGGCAAAGTTCTGCAATATCTTTTTTTGCGTACCACTCGGCGCCAAAAGAGTTTCGGCTTCGCTCAACAGAAAGAGAAAATGCATTTTCATCGTTCATTATAAGCCAGGCAATTTTTGCCTTAATAAGATTTCCGCAAATGCCGTATTTTTCGGCAAATTCGAGCAAATACGAAAGGTTTTCCTCTTCGGTCATAAGTCTTTTATAAAGTTCGTTTTTTCCGTAAAGAATCATAAACTGAACCTCGCTTAATCTTCCTGAGGCTGTTTAAGGGCTTTTGTGCGAATCTCTTCTTTGCATCTATTAAGGAAGTCGTCAAACGCCATAGCGCCCAAATCTCCCTTTTCGCCTCTGCCTCTTACCGAAACGGTCTTGTTTTCAACCTCGGCGTCGCCAACGGTAAGCATATAAGGAATTCTCTGAAGTCTTGCTTCTCTTATCTTATAGCCAATTTTTTCGTTTCTGGTATCAACCGTAACTCTCATACCGCATTCTTCAAGTGCTTCTTTAAGAGAATGTGCATATTCGTGGTGACGGTCGGCAATGGGAAGAATTCTAACCTGCTCGGGAGCAAGCCAAAGGGGGAAGGCTCCCGCATATTTTTCAATAAGAAGGGCTAGTGTTCTTTCGTAGCAACCAATAGAAGTTCTGTGAATAATATAGGGGTTTTTCTTGCTGCCGTCGGTGTCGGTATATTCCATACCGAACTTTTCTGCAAGCATCTGGTCAATCTGAATAGTAATAAGGGTGTCTTCTTTTCCGTGAACGTTCTTAATCTGAATGTCAAGTTTAGGTCCGTAGAAAGCCGCCTCGCCAATACCGATTTTATAAGGAATTTCAAGGTGGTCGAGAATCTTATACATTACGCCCTGAGCCTCGTCCCACTGCTCCTTTGTGCCGATATACTTTTCGGTGTTTTCGGGGTCCCACTGACTAAAACGGTAGGAAACATCTTCGTAAAGACCAAGGGTTTTAAGCATAAATACGCAAAGTTCAAGGCAGTTTTTAAACTCGTCTTCAAGTTGTTCGGGGGTACACATAAGGTGGCCTTCCGAAATAGTGAACTGGCGAACACGGATAAGTCCGTGCATCTCTCCGCTTTCCTCATTTCTGAAAAGGGTAGAGGTTTCGTTATAACGAAGGGGTAAATCTCTGTAAGAACGGGGCTTGTTTAAATAGGCTTGATATTGGAAGGGGCAGGTCATCGGACGAAGAGCAAAACACTCTTGGCTTTCGTCTTCTGCGTCACCCATTACAAACATTCCGTCACGGTAGTGGTCCCAGTGACCCGAAATTTTATATAGGTCAGATTTTGCCATAAGGGGAGTCTTGGTAAGTTGCCAACCACGCTTTTGTTCTTCGTCTTCTACAAAACGCTGTAAAAGTTGAATAACTCTAGCGCCCTTAGGTAACATAATGGGAAGTCCTTGGCCAATAACTTCGCTTGTTGTAAAGAGTTCAAGTTCGCGGCCGAGTTTATTGTGGTCGCGTTTTTTAGCCTCTTCTATACGGGCGAGATGCTCTTCAAGTTCTAAAGCCTTCGGGAAAGCCGTGCCGTAGATTCTCTGAAGCATTTTTCTGGAAGAATCTCCGCGCCAATAAGCGCCCGTAGCGCTGGTCAACTTAAATGCCTTTACAAGACCCGTTGACATAAGGTGAGCGCCGGCGCAAAGGTCAGTAAATTCGCCCTGTTTATAAAAACTTATAACCGAACCTTCGGGAAGGTCTTTTATAAGTTCAACCTTATATTCTTCGCCCTTTTCTTCAAAGAATTTTACCGCCTCATCAAAGGAGAGAGTAAAACGCTCAATAGCAAGGTTTTCCTTAACTATTTTCTTCATTTCTTCCTCAATCTTAGTGAGATGTTCGGGGGTAAACATAACGGGGGAGTCAATGTCATAGTAAAAACCGTCGTCTACTGCGGGGCCGATTGCAAGTTTAGCCTCGGGATAAAGGCGTTTAACCGCCTGGGCCAAAATGTGCGAAGCGGTGTGGCGATAGGTCCACTTGCCGTACTCGTCTTCAAAGGTTAAAAGTTCAACGCTGTCGCCGTCTTTAAGTTCGGCTCTGAGGTCGGCGTTCTCGCCGTTTACTTTAGCGGCGCAAACGTTTTTAAAGAACCCGCCGCCAAACGATTTGGCTATATCGTAGGGGTTCATACCATTTTCAAATTCTCTAACGTCTCCGCGTAAAGATATTTTCATAAAAATTCCTCCAGAAATTTAAAGTTTAAGAAATAAAAAACTTCGCCCTGAAAACAGGACGAAGTTTGAAAACAAACTCCGCGGTTCCACCCGCATTGCACAAAAGTGCCTCTTTTTGCCTCTTTAACGGAAGGTACCCGTTTTGCCTTATTTCGGCAAACACTCAAGGGTGGTGTTCACACGGTTTGGTTTTTATACGGGCTTTCAGCCTATGACCCATACTCTCTAAAAAAACCAAAAGGGCTACTTTCCCTCTCAACGCTTTATGTATATATAATATTACCAAAGCAGATAATTGTCAAGAGCCATATTTAACTTGAATAAATGTAAAAACTATGTTATATTATTTGCGGTGATGAAATGTTTTTTAAATCTGTTAAAAAATTCGCGTCCTCGGGTTTTGACTATATGATAGTAGGGCTTGGAAACCCCGGCCTTCAGTATGAAACTACCCGCCATAACGTTGGTTTTATGGCTATGGACGCTATTTGCGAAAAGTTTCAGTGTAGTTGTAATAAATCAAAGTTCAACGCCTATATGGGAGATACCGTTATTGGCGGGAAAAGGGTTTTACTACTAAAGCCTTTAACCTATATGAACAACTCGGGCGAGGCAGTTTTGGCGGCGGCTCGGTTTTATAAAATCGATATTAGTAATATACTTGTTATGTACGACGATATTTCGCTCGACCCCGGTATAATCCGTATCAGGCGAAAGGGAAGCGCGGGCGGACATAACGGAATTAAAGATATTATAGAGGTTTTCGGCAGCGAAAACTTCCCCCGTATTAAAATCGGCGTTGGCGCAAAGCCCCACCCCGACTATGACCTTAAAGATTGGGTGCTCGGTAAATTTAAACCCGAAGAAAAAGAAAAGGTAAACGCCGCGCTCGAAAACGTAGTAAAAGCAGTAAACGAAATCCTACAAAGAGGAATCGATTCTGCTATGAATAAATTTTCAAAATAGCCCAAAGCGGAGGTAATATGGAGTTTTTAAACTCGGTAATACGCCGTACAAAGGGTTATAAAACCCTAATTGGCGGCGTAATGAAAGGTAGCCTGCCAATAGAGGCAAACGGCCTTTCGGGTATTTCCAAAGCCCTTATAATTTCGGCCCTTCTTCGCGATACCGAACAAAAGGGAATACTAATAACCCCCGACGAAGCCGAAGCCACTCGCCTTATGGAAGATTTAACCGCGCTTGGCATAAACGCGTTACTTTTTCCCTCGCGAGAACTGTTTCTAGGCAACCTTTCCTCAGCCTCAAAAGAGTATGAACATAACCGTATAAACACCCTATCCAAACTTTTGGATGGGGCTTTTGACCTGCTCTGTTTATCGGCCGAAGCGGCAACCCAGTTTACAATGTTGCCCGAAAATTTAACTAAAAACACTACCGAAATTAAACTTGGCCAAACGGTAGAAATAGCCGATTTTATAAACCTTTTACTTTCGGCAGGCTATACCAGGTGCGATATGGTCGAAGGTATAGGTCAGTTCGCCCTTCGCGGCGGAATATTAGACCTGTTTGCCCCCCAAAACGAAAACCCCGTTCGAGTAGAATTTTGGGGCGACGAGGTCGATTCTATTTCGAGTTTCGATGTTTTAACCCAGCGTAGAAACGAAAATTTAAACAGCGTAAAAATAGTCCCCGTAGGCGAAACGGTAGAAAACCCGCTTATACTTGCCGAAAAACTCGAAGCCTATTTAAACTCGGCTAAAAAACTAACCGATAAACAAAAGGCGGTTTTACGCGCCGATATCGACGCGCTTTCTTCGGGCGTATCTATTCCGCTCGACCGCTATATTCCCTTTATATGCGGCGGCGCTACCGTTTTCGATTTTGTGGAAAACCCCCTTATTATAACCAGCGAAACCGTAGCGGTTAGAGAAAGGCTTAAAAACCTTTTCTTTACCCGAACCGAAGATATTAACACCTATCTGGAAGAAGGCTTTTTGTCCCCCAAAACTGCCAACCTTTATTTAGAAGAAGCCGACCTTTTAAACCTTATTTCAAAGGGCATCTTGCTCGATAACTTTATGCCCTCTTCAATACCTTTTAAACTTAAAGACTTAATATCTTTCGACTTTAAGCGCAACTCCCCTTGGAGTGGCGATATAAACGTTTTAAAGGAAGATATTAACTATACCTTATCGGTAGGAGGAACGGCGGTTATCGCGGCAGGAAGCGAAAAATCCGCCCAGATTTTAGATACCGACCTTAATAAATCGGGCTTTAAAACCCTATTCTTAAAAGATGTTAAAGGGCTTCCTACAAGGGGCGTAGTAGTTACAACCGGAGGCCTTTCTTCGGGATTTGAAATTCCCGAACTTAAATTCCTCTTTATAACCCACCGCCATCTGTCTGGCGGTAAAAAGCCTTCTAAAATCCGAAACAATAAAAACGGTTTTAACTCGCTCGAAGAACTAAAATACGGCGACTATGTGGTTCACGCTTCCCACGGTATAGGCGTATTCGACGGAATAAACCGCATTACTACCGGCGGTGTTACTAAGGACTATATTAAAATTAAATACGCAAAGGGCGATGTGCTCTACGTTCCCGTAACCCAGTTAGACCTTGTTTCAAAATATATTGGCGGCGCCGAAGAGGGAAGTTTAAAACTAAACCGCCTAGGAGGAACCGAATGGCAAAAAACTCGTAAAAGGGTTCGCGCCGCCGTAAAAGATATGGCAAAACAGTTAACCGCCCTTTACGCTAAACGTATGCAAATAAAGGGCCACGCCTTTTTGCCCGACACCGACCTTCAAAACGATTTCGAGCGCAGGTTCGAATACGAAGAAACCGATGACCAACTACGCTGTGTAAACGAAATTAAAAACGATATGGAACGCTCGGTTCCAATGGACCGTCTTCTTTGCGGAGATGTAGGTTTCGGTAAAACCGAAGTTGCCCTTCGCGCCGCCTTTAAATGTATTAGCGAGGGCAAACAATGCGCCGTTTTAGTTCCAACAACTATTCTTGCCTGGCAACACTACAATACAATTTTAAGGCGTATGGGCGAACTTCCCGTAGAGGTTAGAATGCTTTCGCGTTTTGTTACCCCAAAGAACCAACAAAAAACCCTAACCGACCTTAAATGCGGAAACGTTGATATAGTAGTCGGTACCCACCGCCTAATTTCAAAAGACGTTGCCTTTAAAGATTTAGGACTTGTTATAATAGATGAAGAACAGCGTTTTGGCGTTGCCCAAAAAGAAAGGCTTAAGGAATCTTACCCTGCGGTAGACGTTTTAACCCTTTCGGCAACTCCTATTCCCCGAACTCTTAATATGGCAATGTCGGGTCTTCGCGACCTTTCGTCTATCGACGAAGCCCCCGGCGACCGCCATCCCGTTCAAACCTATGTGCTCGAACACAATAACGGGGTTATTTTAGAGGCTATAAGGAAAGAACTTCGCCGCGGCGGTCAGGTTTATTATCTTCATAACCGCACCGAAACTATCGAACGTGTAGCCTACCGCCTAAAAGAAGAACTGCCCGATGTTAATATCGCGGTGGCCCACGGCAAAATGACCGAAGCAGAACTTTCAGGCGTGTGGAAAAAACTTGTCGACCAAGAAATCGATATTTTGGTTTGCACTACAATTATTGAAACGGGGGTAGATATACCTGCCGCCAACACTCTTATTATAGAAGATGCCGACCGATTTGGCCTTTCCCAACTTCATCAACTTCGCGGCCGAGTTGGTCGTTCAACCCGCCGTGCCTATGCCTATTTTTGCTATCGCCAGGGTAAAGGCCTTACCGAAATTGCGACAAAACGCCTTGACGCAATTCGTGAATATACCGAATTCGGTTCGGGCTTTAAAATCGCCATGCGAGATTTAGAAATTCGCGGCGCAGGAAGCATTTTAGGCGGCGAACAACACGGCAATATGGAAGCGGTTGGTTACGATATGTATTTAAAATTGCTCAGTGACGCTATGAGGGAAGAAAAAGGCGAAAGCGTAACGGAGCAGACCGAATGTCTTGTGGATTTGAATATTTCTGCCCATATCCCCGAAAGTTATATTGAAAATTTACCCGCCCGTCTTGGAATTTACCGAAGAATTGCCGAAATTAAAACTTCCGAAGACCAAAGCGACGTTATCGACGAACTGTGCGACCGTTTCGGTGAACCGCCAAAGGTTGTTATGGGACTTATTGATATTGCCCTTTTCAGAAGCAAGGCCCAAAATAACGGAATTTACGAAATTACTCAGCAAGGTAACGCTCTTTGTATTAAGGTAACCGAGATTAAAAAAGAAAGCCTCGCAAGGCTATGTGACGGGCTTGCCGGCAGGGTAACCCTTCACCCGACAGAGAATCCGTACTATTCGGTAACCTTAAAACCGGGACAGTCCTTAACTAATGCACTTAAAGAAATTGCTGACATTCTTTAAGTTTATATAGACATTTTTCTTTTAAGGTTGTATAATAAATAATATGTTAAATATTTTGGAGGTCTACTAATGAATTTACTCAAGAAAACGGTTGCAATTCTTCTAACTGCAGTTTTTGTTTTCTCCCTTTCGGCTTGTCATCCTAAGGATGAAGTGGCAATTTCTTCGGGAGATTATAAAATTACCTCGGCTATGTATTCCTACTATCTCGTAATGGCTGATGCCGACGCAAAACAACTTATCAATTCTTCCGACAAATACGACACTAAAGCCGATGGCTTTAAATATATCGACCAGACTATTGAAGGTAAAAAGTATACCGATTATGTTAAAGAAAAGGCTCTTGAGTCTTGCCTTCGTTATATAACTATCGCTAAACTCTGCGACGAGGCTGACCTTGAACTTGAAGACGATAAGGTTGAAGAGTGGAAAGGCACTGCTCAGTATTATTGGAACTACGCTTACGGTGCAGTTTTCGCTCAAAACGGAATTGCCTATTCAACCTATGAAAAAATCCTTTTAAACGAGGCTCTTTATAACGCCTATTTTGACTACCTCTATTTAGAGGGCGGCGAAAAGGAAATGGCAAAAGCCGATATTCAGAAAAATCTTGATAGTCATTATAGTGCTGTATATATTATAACTCACGATTATTCTGACCAAGACGAACCCGACCTTGATAAAATCAAGCAAGACCTTGAAAAGTATAAGAAACTTTTCGAAAAGGGAAAAACTTACGATGAAGTAAAGGCTGAATATGATGCAGACCAAAAGGCTGAATCTGATTCCTCTAACCCCTCTTCTTCAACCGGCAGTACTTCTTCCAATACTTCTTCTACCGGTTCCGACACCTCTTCTGAAAGCAAGGAAGAAGAAAAGAAACCTCTTGATGAGGATATCGTAATTCTTACCGACAATGAAAATTCTAATACAAGCGGAGTTTCTTATTTTGAAAAATACTCAGAAGTTGCAAAAATGAAAGAGGGCGAGGTTGCTCTTATTGCCGACTCTGATAACAAGGTAGTAAGTATTGTTGTAAAGAAGAATATCAACGCCGATGCATACTATTTCGACACCCTTTCAGGTGAGATTGTATATATGGTCAACGGAGAAGGGTTTGACTCCTTCCTTAAGGACGAAGCGAAAAAGATTGACTACACCGCAAACGATTACGCTGTAAATCAGTTCAAAGTTAAGAAAATCAAGGACGGAAGCGAGCAATAAAAACGAAAGGTTCAAGCATTCGCCTGCTTGAACCTTTTTTTGTGAGGTAAAAATGGCTACAAACAAAAAAGCAAAAAAGCGTTTAGCAATTATAATTCCGACAGTTTCAGCGGTTCTGTTATTGTGTGGACTGACTCTGTGGTTTTTTGCGCAAAATCCGTCGGACGATAATTCGTCAGAGGCCTCTTCAAAGCAGGCGTCTTCTATAACAGCCTCAAGCGAAATGGTATCTTCTGAGCCTGAAGATACCAAAGAAATTACTCTTGATATAGTAGCGCCCGATAAAAAGTCAATAACGGTTTATAAACCTGATTATGTAGTAAAGGGAAGTGCAGACCCGAACTATCCTTTAACAATAAACAATACTCCCGTATCGGTGGATGAAACGGGCTTGTTTGCTCATAATGTAAAACTAAATGTGGGAAAAAATACAATTGAAATTGTTCATAAAGACACAACCGAAGTCTATACTGTAAACTACCAAAAAATAGTGATTAAGTCGATTTCCCCGTCAAGTTCTAAAACTGTTGAGTCAAATGAAACTCTCGTTGTTTCTTGTGTTGCCTTAAAGGGAAGCAAGGTTACCGCAACCTTTGACGGTAAAAAAATAACCCTCTACACAGTTAAGGGCGATGCTGACGCATCAGACAGTGATTATGAGGAATATGCGGGAAGTTTTGAAACTCCCGTTAATCAGGGTGAAACTAAAAGTTATGGCAAGGTGGCTTTCAGAGCCGTTAGTGATTTTGGAACTTCGACTAAATACAGCGGTAATATAAAGGTTAAAAAATTCGACCCTGCTAAATTCGACGGAGGAAACGGATATCCTCAAAACAGTGAATATTTGAATGTAGGCGAAGGTTATATTATTGAAGTAGTAAACTATCAAGCCGAAACCTTTAACGCTAATGATGCAACCGACCTTTCCCGTCCTACTAATAACTATCTGCCAAAGGGAACGGTTGACTATTGTTCGCCCTATCCAAAAACCTTTACTCTTTCGGGAAAAGAAACCAAAATGTATACCGCACGCTATGGAAAACAACTTTACTCAACAAGTCCCAGAGGCACGGTAAATACTAAAATTTACGAGGGGACTTTGCCCGAAACTAATAGCGTGAGTCTTGCTTTAACCAAAACGGTTGGCCATCATACCGTAATGACCTTTAATGTTGATTGGAAAGCACCTTTCAAGTTTGAAGTGGAGCCTCAAAAATATAAAAGCGAATCAAACCGTGACTATATAATTGAGGAACCTACCTTTAGTTATATAGATATTACTTTTTGCTATGCCGACTCGCTTGAAGGTCTGCCCGATATGAGCAACAACCCCGTTTTCTCTTCTGCCGAAATAATAGAGGGGGATTATGACCGAGTTTTGCGTCTTCATCTTAGAGAAAAAGGTGTCTTTTACGGTTGGTCTTCGGAATATAATAGTCAGGGTCAGTTAGAGTTTTGGTTTTTGAACCCGACTAAACTAGAGGTTGCCAACAACGAATACGGCGTTTCGCTTGAGGGTATTACCGTTTTGATTGATGCGGGTCACGGTGGCCGTGATAACGGTGCCTCAGGGTATAAAAACGGTGTTCACGAACAACATCTTAACTTAAAATTAGCCCTTGAGGTTGAAAAACAACTTAAAGCCCTTGGCGCAACCGTAATTATGACCAGAACGGACGATAGTTATATTGAAGTTGATGACCGAATTCTTGCAATAAAAAACAACAAACCGGACTATGTTATTTCTATACACCGAAATTCAAGCAGCAATATAAACGCTTCGGGTTTCAGTTCTTACTATTTTAATCCCTATTCCTATGATGCTGCAAACACAATGCTAAGTGAGGTTAATTCTTCGGGAGCGTTTAAACAAACGGCGTGGACCTTTGTCCGTTGGCACGTCTTTTTCCTGTGCCGTGTTACCGACTGTCCTACCGTGCTTACGGAAAATGGCTTTGTCAGCAATAAGGCGGAATACAGCGAAATGCTAACCGAAGAGCAGACCGAGAAAAACGCTAAAGCGTTGGTAAGCGGAATTGTAAATTATTTTAAAGGTCAGTAGAATAGTGTATATTGAAATTTAATTTTCAAGATGATATACTTGTGTTGTTAACTTGGGGAAGTGGGTGTAAATCCCACACGAGCCCGTCGCCGTAAGGCAAAAAACTGTGTGTTTCTACTCGGTGCCGCAAACCGAGGACAAGCCATTGGAATTTATTAGTTTTTCTGAGAAGGCGAAACACATCTTGCCAAAGTCGAAATACCCGGTTGACAAAGCCCGACGGTTTAGTCCGTGTTGCGAGTGCCGACACAGTTCGGGGAATAAAATATAATGGAGAAATGCAAAATGAAAATGACAATCTTTAAAAAAGTTTTGTCGTTTATGCTGTGTTTTGTGCTTATTGCGGCTATGGCACTTTTAGCATCTGCTTGTAACGACAAGAACGATATCCCGTCTACCCCCTCTTCCTCCTCATCTGCTTTAGATGAAAATATAGTAGGTCAGGGGCAAACAGAGTTTACCTTCAAGGTGACCTTTAAGGACGGGACAGAAAAAACCTATACCGTTAAAACCGACAAAACTACTGTCGGTGAAGCCCTTAGTGACTTAGGACTTATTTCGGGAACGGTCGGTCAGTATGGACTGATGGTCGAAACCGTCTGCGGTCAGACCGTAAAATTTGAAACCGATAAAATGTATTGGGCTTTTTATGTAAACGGTGACTATGCAATGAAGGGTATCGACCAAACCGAAATTGATAAGGGCGCAACCTATGCCCTAAAGGCTCAAAAATGAAAATAAACCTTAAAGAACTTGCGGTTTTTGCGCTCGTTTCGGCGTTAATGCTAACCTCAAAACTTGTTATGGAATGGCTTCCGAATATTCATCTTCTCGGTGTTTTCGTTATTGCCGTTACGGTAGGTTACCGCCAAAAAGCCCTCTATCCCATATACGGATATGTTTTTTTACAAGGGCTTATCGCAGGGTTCAGTCTTTGGTGGGTGCCATATCTCTATATTTGGACAATTCTTTGGGCTGTCACAATGCTTTTACCTCGGAAAATGCCTAAAAGCCTTGCCGTAGCAGTCTACTGTCTTGTCTGCGGTCTTCACGGACTCTCTTATGGAACGCTATACGCCCCCGCCCAAGCCTTAATGTTTGGATTAGATTTTAACGGGACTCTCGCATGGATAATATCGGGTCTGCCCTTTGACATAGCCCATGCGGCATCAAACGCCGTCTGCGGTTTGCTTATAGTGCCGATAATTACAGTTTTTGCTCACGCCGAAAAATATACCCGAAACTAAAAAAATACCGATATCTGAAAAATCAGATATCGGTTCTTTTTATATATCAAGTTCTTTTCCGTTTTCAATATAAATTCTCGGAACCCTCTTTGAAAGTCCGCAAACAAGTTCGTAGTTAATGGTGCCGCAAAGTTCGGCAAGGTTTTCTACGGGAAGGTTTTCGCCGAAAAGAATAACGGTGTCGCCCTCCTTAACCTTTTCAATGTCCGAAACATCGGCACAGAACTGGTCCATACAAATCCGTCCTACAATCTTTGCTTTCTGCCCGTTAATAAGAACATATCCGCCGTTTGATAAAAGTCTTGGAAATCCGTCGGCGTAACCTGCCGTAATGGTTGCAATTTTGGTGGGCTTGTTTGTTTTATAGGTTCTTCCGTAACTAACCGTCTGGCCTTTTTCAACCGTTTTTACCATTGAAACCGCCGCCTTAAAGGTCATAACGGGTTTAAAACCGTAATCTGCGGTTATCTCGGTCGATGGGGTAAGTCCGTAAAGAATGATTCCGGGGCGAATGGCGTCAAGGTGCTTGTCAAAGGACAGCAGAGTTGCGGCAGAGTTGCAACAATGCTTAATTTCAAAAGAATATCCCGCCTCTTCAAGTTGGCTTATTGCCAAAAGAAAACGCTCATACTGTTTGTTTGTGTAGTCCAAATCAGTAGTTTTTTCGCTGTCGGCAACGGGGAAATGGGTGAAAATTCCGCTGTATTTAATGTTTGAAAGGCAAAGCGCCTCTTTAGCCTCGCCAAGCCCCGACAAATCTTCATTTCGGCAGTCAAAACCAATTCGTCCCATACCCGTATCGAGTTTTAAATGTGCCTCAACCGTAATGTTCGCCGCTTTTGCAAACTCGCTTAACTTTTTTGCGTAATCAAGGGAAAATACCGCCTGAATAATCTCGTTTTTATAAAGTTCTTCGGCTAAAAACGGGGGAGTATAACCTAAAATTAAAATCGGCTGTTTAATATCAAGGGCGCGAAGTTCTCTCGCTTCGTCAATGTTTGAAACGGCAAAATAATCGGTCCCGTTTTCGCTGAGCCGTTTGGCAATAAGAGGCACCGAATGACCGTAAGCGTTAGCCTTGACAACGCTAAAAATTTTAGCATCGGTCATCTTTCTTATAAGTTTAAAGTTATGTACAAGGGCGTCAAGGTCAATTTCCGCCCAAGCCCTGTGCAGATAGTTCACTTAAATTTCTCCCTTCTGCCGCTTTTTGATTATCCGACAAAACGCTAAAAGTCCTGTCGGCAAGTGGTATTGCGATAATACTGATAAACCCCCAAAGCACCGAAAAAAGCAGACAAATCTGCCCGAAAAGGTTAAGGGGTATATGACTGTAGTTCCAGACATCCATTTTAAAAATCAGGTTAAAAACACAGCCAAAAATAAACTCAATCGTTGTCACTGCAAGGCTCCCGAGAATACATTTATATAAAAACGGAATACCTTTGAACCTTGTCCCAATAAGTGCGAAAAGGCAAAAACAAATTCCCCCCGCAATCATCATTGTCCAGTGGGTATATCCTCGCCAAAGCACTTCAATAAGTCCGTATAAAAAACCGCCAAGACCGAAAAGAATTAAATATTTTTGCATAAATTTCCCTCCTCAAATAGCATTTGAGAAAGAGCCTTAAATATACAAAAATCAGCGTCTTCTTCTGCTAATCAGAACAAGTCTTAAAAGTTGCGCTACCGACATAATTGCCGCCGCAATATAGGTCATAGCCGCTGCGGTTAAAACGCTTTTTGCTCCTTTGACCTCGTTTTCGCTTTCAAGAAGAGCGCCTTCTCTAATGGTTTTTACCGCCCTTGCCGAAGCGTTAAGTTCAACGGGAAGGGTAATTATCTGAAAAAGTACCGCAAAGGAAAAGAAACCTATTCCAATTAGTACAAGAGGCTGAAAACTAAAGAGAAAGCCGAGAAAAATTGCAATAAAAGAAAAACTTGAGCCGAAGTTTACTATAGGAACCAAAGCGTTTCTTGCTTTAATGGGGAAATATTCTCTGTCGTACTGAACGGCGTGCCCCGCCTCATGTGCGGCAACACCGATAGCCGCAACCGAACTCGAATCAAACACCGTATCAGATAAACGAATAACCTTGGTTCTCGGGTCAAAGTGGTCGGTAAGACTGCCGTTTACCCGTTCTATCATAACCCCCGAAACGCCGTTTAGTTCAAGAACTTTCCTTGCGGCGTCTGCCCCGGTCAGCCCGTTTTGACTGATAATTTTTGAATATTTTGAAAAGGTAGATTTAATCTTTATCTGTGCAAAAAGGGACAAAATAAAGGCGGGTAAAATAAGAATTAAATAATAAATGTCAATTCCGTAAAAATAATAATGAGGCATTTTTTCTCCTTAAAAGATTATTTGCATTTGCAAAAGATACCTTTATTATATGTTTTTAAAAAAGGAATTAAACATTAAAGCGGAAAAGTACAATATCTCCGTCGTTCATAACATATTCTTTGCCTTCGCTTCTTACAAGGCCTTTTTCCTTTGCCGCAACCATAGAACCGCATTCCATAAGGTCGTCAAACGCAACAACCTCGGCTCTGATAAATCCACGCTCGAAGTCGGAGTGAATTTTTCCTGCCGCACCGGGTGCCTTTGTTCCCTTTGTAATGGTCCAAGCGCGAACTTCGGGTTGTCCTGCCGTAAGGTATGAAATAAGACCGAGCAGGGAATAACAGGTTTTAATAAGTCGGTCAAGTCCCGAAAGTTCAAGTCCTAAATCGGATAAGAACATTTCTTTCTCTTCCTTTTCGAGTCCTGCAATTTCCGACTCTAAAGAGGCGCAAATCGGAAGGGTTTCGGCTCCTTCATTTTCGGCAATAGCCTTAACTGCGTTATATCTTGCGTTTGAAGAAAGTCCGCCCGAAAAATCTTCCTCGCTCATATTACAAGCGTAAATAACCGGCTTTAATGAAAGAAGTGCGGTCGTTGCTAAAACCTCTGCCTCGGTGTCGTTTTCGGGCTTTACGGCACGGGCAGGAACGCCCTCTTCAAGTGCCGCCATAAGCCTTTTTAAAAAGTCAACCTCGGTCTGTAAGGACTTGTCGCCCTTTAAAGCCTTGCTCGATTTATCAAGTCTTCTCTGAACCATTTCCATATCCGAAAAAATCAGTTCAAGGTTAATCGTTTCAATATCTCTTGCGGGGTCAACCGAGCCCTCAACGTGAATTATATCGTCGTTTTCAAAACAGCGAACAACGTGTACTATAGCGTCGACTTCTCGAATGTGGGAGAGAAATTTGTTGCCAAGACCCTCGCCTTTAGACGCCCCCTTAACAAGCCCCGCAATATCAACAAATTCAATAACAGCAGGGGTAATTTTAACGGGATTATACATTTTAGCAAGTGCGTCAAGTCGCTCGTCGGGTACGGCTACCATACCAACGTTTGGTTCAATGGTGCAAAAAGGGTAGTTAGCCGACTGCGCCCCCGCATTAGTTATAGCGTTAAAAAGAGTGGATTTTCCAACATTAGGAAGTCCGACAATACCTAGTTTCATAGAGATAAACATTCCTTAAATATAAAATTTCAACTTATATTATATATTCTTTTATGGTTTTATTCAAGAAAAATTAAAAAAATCTTTAAAATTTCGGAATTATATTATATAATATAGTAAAACAATAAAAAGGCGGGTAGTTTATGGCAACAGCATATACTGTAGAACTTTCCAGAATAATTAAAGAATTTTCTCTTGAAACGCTCTATCTTTCTGAAAATCCCGAAAAAATTTTAATTGCAAATAACGATGTAAACCGTCCGGGCCTTCAGTTCGGCGGATACTATAAGTATTTTGACAATACCAGAATTCAGATTGTCGGAAAAGCGGAAGAAAGTTATATAAAGACCTTCAACAAAGAAAAATACAATGAACTTGTTGATACCTTCTTTGCTTCGCTTCCTGCGGCGGTAATTATTACCAGAGGAATTAAACTTGAAGGTTTTGTCGAGGCCGCAAAAAAATATAATGTGCCCCTTCTTCGTACCGCCGACAGCACTTCGGAATTTATGGCGTCGCTTATCGCCTTTTTAAATCTCTGCCTTGCCCCAAGAATAACCCGCCACGGCGTTCTTGTCGAGGTCTACGGAGAGGGAATTCTAATTCTCGGCGAAAGCGGAGTAGGTAAAAGCGAAACGGCTATTGAACTTGTAAAAAGAGGCCACCGCCTTATTGCCGACGATGCGGTTGAAATCCGCAAGGTTTCTAATAAGTCGCTTGTAGGAACCGCCCCGAGCAATATCCGTCATTTTATTGAACTGCGTGGAATAGGAATAATAAATGTAAGCCGAATTTTCGGTGCGGGTGCGGTTAAACTCACCGAAAAGATTGACTATATAATCAATATTGAACCTTGGGACAATGAAAAGGTTTACGACCGAATGGGTCTTGAGGAGCAAACCACCGAAATTTTGGGACTTAATATTCCCTCAATAACAATTCCCGTAAAACCCGGCCGAAATCTTGCGGTAATAATTGAAGTTGCCGCTATGAATAATCGTCAGAAAAAACTCGGTTATAACGCCGCTGCCGACCTGCTTTCCCGTCTTGGAATGGCGGGAGAGGCGCCCGAGCAAAATGACACAGATATTGAAGTATTTTAAAGGAGTAAAAAAATATGTATCGTTTAGGAATAGACCTTGGAGGAACAAATGTCGCCTCTGCTGTTGTTGATGAAAACTATAATATAATCGGTCGTGGAAAGGTAAAAACAAATCTTCCAAGACCTATTGAAGAGATTTGCGACGCTATGGCTGAGTCGGCAAACCTTGCCCTTGCAGATGCAGGACTAAAAATAGAAGATATTTATTCTATGGGAATCGGCGCTCCGGGTACCGTTGACCCCGTAAAAGGTGTTATAACCTACGCTAACAATTTAGGCTTTTTTAACACCCCTGTTTGCCGGATGATGAAGGAGCGTATGGGAGTAGATTTCTACCTTGAAAATGACGCTAATGCCGCTGCCTACGGTGAGTATCTTGCGGGAGCAGGAAAAGGAACAAACAACTTTGTTGCCATTACTCTTGGAACGGGTGTCGGTGGAGGAGTTATTATAAACGGAAAACTCTTTTCGGGAAGCAACTTCGCGGGCGCAGAACTTGGCCATACTGTAATCTGGGCAGGCGGTAAACAGTGCACCTGCGGAAGAAAAGGCTGTTTTGAGGCCTATGCTTCGGCTACCGCCCTTATTAGTCAAACCAAAGAAAAAATGGAAGAAAATAAAGATAGTATTATGTGGGAACTAGCCGATAACGATATAAACAAGGTTAGCGGCAGAACCGCTTGGGACGGTTGGCGTAAGGGTGACCGTGCGGCAACCGAGGTGGTCGATACCTATTGCCTTAATGTTGCCGAGGGTGTTTGCAATATGGTCAATATTTTCCAACCCGAGAAAATTTGTATCGGCGGCGGTGTTGCAGGCGAAAAAGATAATCTTATCAAGCCAATAAACAAACTCGTAAACGAGAGAAAATATAACCGTCACCACGACAAAGAAGACAGAGTTTTCGTTGCCGCGCTCGGTAACGACGCCGGAATAATCGGCGCTGCCTTTTTGGATTTGCTTTATAAATAATTTGAAACGGAGTTTTTATGAGAGTCAGTAGTCTTATTTCCTTGGCTGAAGAACTTAAAATTAAATATAGCGAAAACGAGTCTATGGCTCTTCATACCTCCTTTAAAATTGGCGGAAAAGCCGATATCTATCTTAAACCCGAAACGGCCGAGCAACTGACTCGGCTTATAACCTTTTTAGGTGAGAACGAAATACCCTTTTTTGTTCTCGGTAGCGGTTCTAACCTTATTGTTTCGGACAAGGGAATTGAGGGCGCGGTTGTTGATACTACCGCCCTTAATAAAATTTACCTTAAAGACGATAACTGTATCTATGCCGAGGCGGGCGCTTCACTTGCCGCGCTTTGCTGTTTTGCAAGGGATAACTCGCTGACGGGGCTTGAATTTGCCTACGGAATTCCCGGCTCGGTCGGAGGAGCGCTCTATATGAATGCGGGCGCCTATGGCGGAGATATGTCCTGTGTTGTCACTTCGGCAGACAGTATAACCGTTAAGGGTCAAAAGGTCAGCCGCTGTGCTGAAAAGTTGGAACTCGGCTACAGAAAAAGCGTTTTCAAGAAAAACGGAGAAATAATAATCGGAGCCTGTTTTAAACTTAACAAGTCAAGCAGAGAAGAAATCGGCTCAAAAATGGACGAAATAATCGCAAAAAGAAAAAACAGTCAACCCCTTGAGTACCCGAGTGCGGGTTCAACCTTTAAACGCCCCGAGGGTTATTATGCCGCCGCCTTAATTGATGAATGCGAACTTAAAGGCAGAGCGGTCGGAGGAGCAAAGGTTAGCGAGAAACACGCAGGTTTTGTTATAAACTTTGATAAAGCAACCTGTGAAGATGTTATAGGTTTGGTTGAGGTTATAAAAGACACCGTCAAGGAAAAAAAGGGCGTCGACCTTGAAACCGAAATAATTTTTGTTGGAAGGCAATAGGTAGTTAAATGTCATTTTCGTCAGATGTAAAAAATGAACTTTGCTCAATAAGAACGGACGCTGCCGCAGCCGAGGCCGAGTGCCACGGTATGCTGGTTTTGTGCCGTTCTTTTTCTTTCGATAAAATATTGTTTCAAACCGCAAACCCGCTTGTAGCCGAGCGTTTTTGCTCTCTGTTAAGGCAGAGTTTTGATGTTATTACTGCCGTAAAACAAGGCGGAAAAACCCGCCCTACTTATACTGTCGAGGTGGTAAGTCTTGCCGACCGTAAAAGAATATTAAACCGCCTGGGCTATAAACGGGGAAAAGAAAATGTTGTAGATTTTGCTAAAATCAAAACCGAAGGCAAGGTTAAATCCTTTATAAGAGGTGCTTTTTTATCCGGCGGCAATGTCTGTGACCCCGAAAAAGAATACCGCTGTGACTTTTCTTTTAGAGATAACGAAACTGCGGCTGATTTTATTAGCCTTTTAGACTCGAAAGGTTTTGATTTCAGCATGACCTGGCGAGCAGGTAGGTTTGTCGTTTATACTAAAAACAGTACCTCAATCGAGGAACTGCTAACCTACATAGGTGCGGGAAATGAAACCTTGACTTTAATTGAAACAAAGGTTGTGAAAAGCGTTCGCAACCGTCTTAACCGTCAGAACAACTGCGAAACTTCGAATATCCTTAAAACCGCAAATGCCGCTTTTTTGCAAACCGGCGCAATAAAGAAAATCAAAGATGCGGGTCGCCTTGAAACCCTGCCTGAAGAACTCTATGAAGCGGCAATGTTAAGGCTTAATAACCCCGATATGTCTTTATCAAATCTTTGCAAACTATCCAGCACAAATCTTACCCGTTCGGGACTTAACCACCGCCTTAAAAAACTTCTTGAAATAGCCTCAAATATAAAATAAAGGATTAGAAAATTATGAGTTTTGTTCATCTTCATCTGCATAGTGAATACAGTCTTTTAGACGGCGCTTGTCGTTTAGAAGAACTTTGTCGTGCCGTAAAAGAGAAAGGACAAACCGCCGTTGCCGTTACCGACCACGGAGTTATGTTTGGTGCTGTCGATTTTTATAAACTGGCTAAAAAACACGGAATAAAACCGATAATCGGCTGTGAGGTATATGTTGCCCCGACAAGCCGTTTTGACCGCGAGAAAAACAGCAAATATCATCACCTTGTTCTTCTTTGTGAGAACGAAATCGGCTACAAAAACCTTATAAAAATGGTTTCCCTTTCCTTTACCGAGGGCTTTTATGCAAAACCCCGTGTTGATAAGGAACTTTTAAAACAGTATCACGAGGGTCTTATTGCTTCTTCTGCCTGTCTTGCGGGGGAAATCCCCTCAAATCTTTTAAAGAACGATTATGACGCCGCTAAAAATGCGGCTTTATGGTATAGAAATGTTTTTGGCGAAAATAACTTTTTTCTTGAACTTCAGGACCACTCTTTGCCCGAACAAAAGCAGATAAACCCCTTTATTAAACAGATTTCTCGGGAAACGGGAATTCCCCTTATTGCTACCAATGATGCACACTATGTAAATAAAACCGACGCTAAAATGCAAAGGGTTCTTATTTGCATTCAAACGGCTAAAAAATTAAATGAAGAAAACCCTCTTACCTTTCCAACCGACGAGTTTTACCTCAAAACCGAAGAGGAAATGTTAGCCCTTTTCCCCGACACCCCCGAAGCAATCGAAAATACCGCAAAAATTGCCGAGCGTTGCAATTTTGACTTTGAGTTTGGAAAAATTAAACTCCCCGTTTTCGATATCGGCGATAAGGACCATTTTGAGTTCTTCCGTGAAAAGTGTTTTGCCGGTCTTTACCGAATTTTTGGGGACAACCCTTCTAAAGAGTATATAGACCGATTAAACTACGAACTTGATACCATAAATAAAATGGGCTATGTTGATTATTATCTCATAGTTCAGGACTTTGTAAACTACGCTAAAGACCATAATATTCCCGTCGGTCCGGGAAGAGGTTCGGGTGCGGGTAGCCTTGCCGCTTGCTGTATCGGTATTACGGGAATAGACTCAATTAAATATAATCTCTTCTTCGAGCGTTTCTTAAACCCCGAAAGAGTTTCAATGCCCGATTTTGATATTGACTTTTGCTATGTAAATCGCCAAAAGGTAATTGATTATGTAATAGAAAAATACGGCTCTGACCGTGTAAGTCAGATTGTAACCTTTGGAACAATGAAAGCAAAAGCGGCAATTCGTGATGTAGGACGAGTAATGGATTTACCCTATGCCCTTTGCGACAAGGTTGCAAAACTCGTTCCTAAAACCCTTGGCGTAACCCTTGAACAAGCACTGGCCGAAGTTGCCGACCTTAAAATGATGTATGACACCGAAAGTGAGGTCGCCGAACTTATTGATATGGCTAAAAGGGTAGAGGGAATGCCCCGAAACGCTTCGACCCACGCCGCAGGAGTTGTTATCTCCGACCGAGCCGTTTTTGAGTATGTTCCTTTGGCTGTCAATGACGATACCGTTGTTACCCAGTATACAATGACCGCCCTTGACGAACTCGGCCTTTTGAAAATGGACTTTTTGGGTCTTAGGAACCTGACTATCATTCGTGACACCGAAAATTATATCCGCAAAACAAATCCCGACTTTTCGATTGAAAAAATATCTCTTGAAGATAAAAAAACCTATGAAATGATGTCGGGCGGTTATACCGACGGCGTTTTCCAGTTTGAAAGTGACGGAATGAAAAATGTTCTTCGTCAGTTCCGCCCCGAAAAAATTGAGGACCTGACGGCTATTTTGTCCCTTTACCGCCCCGGTCCTATGGACTCTATCCCTAAATATATCCATAACCGTCACAATCCGCAGGATATTACCTACGATACTCCCTTGCTTAAAGATATTCTCGATGTAACCTACGGTTGCATAGTATATCAAGAGCAGGTAATGCAGATTTTCAGAACCCTTGCGGGTTATTCCCTGGGACGAGCCGATATTGTCCGCCGTGCTATGTCCAAAAAGAAGCACGATGTAATGAAAAGTGAGCGAGAGGCTTTTGTTTACGGCCAAAAGGACGAGCAGGGTAATACTATAATAAAGGGCTGTGTAAATAACGGAATAAGCGAAGCGGTTGCCCAAAAGATTTTCGACGAAATGTCGGCGTTTAGTTCCTACGCTTTCAATAAATCACACGCCGCCGCCTATTCATTTATTTCCTATCAGACCGCCTACCTTAAGTGCCATTATCCAAAGGAGTATATGGCTGCACTTATGACAAGTATGCAGGACGATTCTGATAAAATTGCCTTCTATACGGGCGAATGTAACCGAATGGGTATTCGGGTTCTTCCTCCCCATGTAAACGAAAGTTATCAGACCTTTACCCCAACTAATGAGGGAATCCGTTTTGGTCTTACCGCAATAAAAAATATCGGCGAGGGCTTTGTCCTGACCCTTATAAACGAGAGAAAAAACGGTAAATATACTTCGCTGTTTGACTTTTGTAATAGGGTGTCGGGTCGAGATTTTAACCGTCGTGCTCTTGAAGGACTTATAAAAAGCGGTGCTCTTGACGGCCTTGAAGCCAACCGTAAAACAATGCTTCGCGGCGCTGACGGTCTGCTTGCCGCCGTAAATGATTCAAAGCGGTTTTATGCTTCGGGTCAAATGGACCTTTTCGGCGAAGAACCTGAAAATCAAGGTTATGCCCTTGAGTTTTATGAAGAAATGCCCCGAGAACTTCTTCTTGCTGCCGAAAAAGAGGCAACGGGTCTTTATCTTTCGGGTCATCCTATGGAAGCCTATGAGGGCTATGTGTCAAGAATAAACTCCCCCAAAATAAGACAGATTCTTTCGGGTTCAATCGAGGATAATAAAAAAATTACGATTATTGCAATGCTGACTTCGGTTCGGTTCAGACCAATCAGAAACGACGGAATAATGGCAAATATCGTTGCAGAAGATACCACGGGAAGTATCGGAATAACCGCCTTTAACCGTGCGGTAGTCGAGAGTAAGCACCTGCTTAGTGAGGGCAGCATTCTGCTTATAACCGGACGGGTTCAGGAAAGGGAAGACCGCCCCTTTGAAATTATGGCTGACCGTTTCGACATAGTTTCAAAAGATACCGTAACCGCACCCCCTAAAAAGCAGATAAAACCGGGGCTCTATATCAAGGTTTCAAGCGTTACTTCGTCGGACTTTGACGCCGTAAAAGAAAAACTTGAACAGTTTAGCGGGAATACACCCGTTTATATTGTCGAGTATTCGGGCAAACGGCTTTTAGCCCCGAAAACGCTCTGGGTTAGCCCGTCAGACCCCCTCGTTTTCGAACTTTCTGAAATATTAGGAAAAGAAAACGTAAAACTTGTTGAATAATTGAGTTTTTTGTAGTATAATTATGCGAAATGGATTTATTTTCACATTGGAGTGATAAAATATGAAGAGAATAGCAGTTTTAACCAGCGGAGGCGACGCTCCCGGAATGAACGCCGCAATTCGTGCGGTTGTCCGTGCAGGAATTGCAATGGGTTTGGAAGTTATGGGAATTCGCAGAGGATATTCAGGCCTTATCGACGGGGACATAGTTAATCTTGACGCCCGTTCTGTTTCGGATATAATTCATAGAGGCGGAACAATGCTTTATACCGCCCGTTGCCCCGAATTTAAAACCCAAGAGGGTATTAACAAGGCGGTTGAAACCTGTAAACGCTTTGGAATAGAGGGAATTGTTGTGGTCGGAGGCGACGGCTCTTTCAGAGGCGCTCGTGACCTTTCTCTTAAAGGAATTCCCTGTGTCGGCGTTCCCGGAACTATCGATAACGATATTTCTTCTACCGAATATACAATCGGTTTTGATACCGCAATGAATACCGCAATGGAAATGGTCGACAAACTTCGTGACACTGCCCAATCTCACGAGCGTTGCTCGGTTGTTGAGGTAATGGGTCGTCATGCAGGTTATCTGGCTCTTCATACGGGTATTGCCTGCGGTGCTGTTTCTGTCCTTGTGCCCGAAGTTGAGTTTGACCTTGATAAAGATGTAATCGAAAAAATCAGGGAAATCAAAAAGACCGGCAAAAAACACTTTATCGTAATCGTTGCCGAGGGTGTCGGCGGGGTTGAAAAAATTGCCGAGCATATTGAACAGGCTACGGGAATTGAATCCCGAGCAACCATTCTCGGTCACGTTCAGCGCGGAGGAAGCCCAACCGTTCGTGACAGAGTTATGGCAAGTCAGTTCGGTTACCATGCGGTAGAACTTTTAAACAAAGGAATCGGAAACCGTGTTGTTACCTATGTTAACAACCGAATCGGCGATGAAGATATTTTTGAGGCTCTTCAAATGAAAAAGATTTTCGATGTGGAAGAGTACGAAATGGCAACCGCAATTTCAATCTAAAACTAAAAAGAAAAACCCCTCGAAACGAGAGTTTCGAGGGGTTTGTTTTTGTCTTATACGGTTTTTCCGTCGTGCTTTGCAACAACGGCGTGAATTTTATCAGCGGGGTCAAGAAGTTTTGAAATCGAATTGTCGCAGTTAATGGTATCAACCAAAAGTGCAATGTATTTGGACATATTTACGTTGCAGTACCACTCTCTGCTTAAAAGTTCGGGGGTGTTGTAGATAAGGTTTGTGGTGAAAATCTTATCAATAAGGCCGTTTTCATAGTACTCGTCAAACTTCTCAAGTCCGTTAACAAAAAGACCGAAGGTTGAGAAAATGAAAATTCGGTTTGCACCCTTCTCTTTAAGTTTAGCGGCAATGTCAAGCATTGATTCGCCCGAAGAAATCATATCGTCAACAAGAATGAGGTCCATTCCCTTAACATCTTTGCCTAAAAACTCGTGAGCAACAATGGGGTTGCGTCCGTCAACTATGGTAGAATAATCTCTTCTCTTATAGAACATACCAAGGTCAAGGCCTAAAACGGAAGAATAGTAGATACAGCGACCCATACCGCCCTCGTCGGGAGAAACTATCATAGTTTTTTCGGGGTTAAGTTGAATATCGGGAACGCTGCGAAGAAGAGCCTTAATCATTTGATAGGTTGCCTGAACATTATCAAAACCGTCAAGCGGAATTGCGTTATTTACACGGGGGTCGTGGGCATCAAAGGTAATAAAGTTCTTAACGCCCATAGACATAAGTTCCTGAAGCATTAAAGCGCAGTCCATAGACTCTCTTGTGGTACGTCTGTGCTGTCTGCCCTCGTAAAGCATAGGCATAATTACGTTAACACGACGAGCCTTTCCGCCCATAGCCGCAATAATACGCTTAAGGTCAGCAAAATGGTCGTCGGGACTCATAGGAACTTCCTTGCCGTACATATTGTAGGTTACGCTGTAATTAAAGCAGTCGCAGATTATGTAAGCGTCAAGTCCACGGGCAGAATGTTTGAAAACACCCTTTGCTTCGCCCGTTCCAAAACGGGGACAACTAGCATTAATAACGAAAGACTTTTCGTCGGGAGTTCCTCTCCACTGCATAAGATAGTAGTCAACCTGCTTTGCAATTTCTTCGCAGCCGCGCATTGCAACAATAGCAAGGTCGCCGTAAGGTGCGTGAGTAAAATCAATAGATGCCATAAAACCCTCCGTAAAGATTAAAAATAGTATAACAATATAATAACACATATTTTTATCTTTACAAGATAAATTTTGTCAAAAAACCGAATTTTCGACGAAAATTACAAAAATAAACAAAAAAGAGAAGTGAAACTCACTTCTCTTCGTCAATGTATTCAATTATCTCTGAAACTGAACAGTTAAGAATACGGCAGAAATCATCAATCTTCATAGTGCTTATTCCGTTTCCTTTTTTCATTCTGTCTATGGTCGCGCTGCTGATATTATATTTGTTTATAAGCGCATAGGTGGTAATATTGCGCTCCTTTAAAGTGCGCCAAAAAGGCTCATAACTAATCAAGCATCGTCACCGTCCCTTTTCTATATGATTAGCATAAAGGGGATTTTTTATGTTGACAATAGTCATAATTATGACTATAATAAAGTTCGGAGGACATAATTTATGTCGAAACGAACACTTTGTGTCATATCAGGAACAATTTCGTTGGTAGTTGGCGGCGCAATATACATTTTATTTAGAGAGAATTCTCATATTGCGTTGTTTTTCAACAATTCCTTTATTGAGAGCGTAAGAGACATTTTTGTGCCATTATCAAATAATGTTACCAAATACTATCTTGCCGATTTCTTTTGGGGGTTTAGTTTGTGTGCCTATCTTCTTGCGTTGTTCTTGCCTAAAACAAGGGGCGCTATTCTTTGCGGTTTAACCGCCTTTTTGTGCGGTACCTTTTGGGAAATTTTGCAGTTTCTTAAAGCGGTTAGCGGCACAGGGGATTTGATAGATGTGGTTATGTATCTCTTGGCGGCAACACTTGCCGTAATACTGTTCTTAAAGGAGAAAGAAAAATGAAAAAAATTATCAGTCTGCTTTTAGCAATTATGCTTGTTGCAACCTTTGGTGTGTTTGCTATGGCAAGTTCCGACAGCGAGGGTGGGACCGCAGACCAAGGAAACGGCTCTGTAGGAAATGAAGAAATCGGTGATTATTCCGTTGTAATCGAAAGTTGTCGTCTTTCAAAGGACTATAGCGGAAAACCTGTAGTTATAGTGAAATATATTTTCACCAACAATAACTCCGATGAATCTACAAGTTTTAGTACTGCTTTCGATGAAGAAGTATATCAAGGTGGAGTAGGTCTTAATGAAGCCTTTATGGTCGATAAAAGCGCCAATTATGAATCAGATGCTCAATATAAAGATATTAAAAAAGGTTCGTCTATAGAGGTAGAAGTGGCTTATGACCTTAATGACACCACAACCGATATTGAGGTTGAGGTTCAGGAACTTTTCAGTTTTGATGACCGTACAATAACTAAAACCTTTTCAATTGCAAAATAAGCGATAAAAACCAAGCAGTTCTCCCTTTTTGGAGAACTGCTTTTTTATGTCTTAAAAAGTTGACAAAAACTGCTATGCAATATATAATTACTTTGTATATTTATATTTATTAAAATAAATAAATCTTGCCGTAAAGGATGTATAAATTATGCAATGGACCTCACTTAACGATTTGCGTGAAAAGTACCTTTCTTTCTTTGAAAGCAAGGGTCATCTCCGTCTGCCCAGTTATCCGCTGGTGCCCCAGGGAGACAAATCGCTTCTTCTTATAAATTCGGGAATGGCACCTATGAAAAAGTTTTTCACAGGCGAAGTAACTCCGCCAAGAAACCGAGTTACTACCTGCCAGAAGTGTATTCGCACTCCCGACCTTGAGCGTGTGGGTCATACCGCCCGCCACGGAACCTATTTTGAAATGCTCGGAAACTTCTCTTTCGGAGATTACTTTAAAAAGGAAGCAATTCCGTGGGCTTGGGAATTTTTAACCGAAACCCTCGAAATTCCCGCTGACCTTCTTTGGCCTTCGGTTTACGAAGAAGACGACGAAGCCTTTGCCCTCTGGCGTGATAAAATCGGTGTACCCACCGAGCGAATAGTTAAACTCGGCAAGGCCGATAACTTCTGGGAACACGGTACAGGTCCTTGCGGCCCTTGTTCTGAAATTTATTTCGACCGTGGCGAAAAATACGGTTGCGGAAGTCCCGACTGTAAACCCGGTTGCGAATGCGACCGCTATATGGAAATTTGGAACAATGTGTTTACCCAGTTTAATAATATGGGTGACGGCACCTATACCGAACTTGAGCATAAAAATATCGATACGGGAATGGGTCTTGAGCGCCTTGCCTGCGTAATGCAGGGCGTAGACAATATGTTCGAGGTTGATACCGTTCGCAAAATTTTAGATACCGTTTGTGCTATTTCGGGCAAAACCTACGGCAGCGATAAAAATAACGATATTTCTATTCGTGCTATTACCGACCACGCAAGAAGTGCAACCTTTATGATTTGCGACGGCGTAGTTCCCTCTAACGAAGGCCGAGGCTATGTTCTTCGCCGACTTATTCGTCGTGCCGCCCGTCATGGCCGCCTTATCGGAATTACCCGCGCCTTTTTACCCGAAATGGTAGAGGTTGTAATCGGCGAAAACAAATCGGCATATCCCGAACTTGTAGACAGAAAAGAGTTTATTTTGAAGGTTATTTCTAACGAAGAAAAAGCCTTTGCTAAAACTATTGACCTTGGTCTTTCAATGCTCGAAGACCTAACCAAAACGGGCAAGGAACTTTCGGGCGAGGATGCCTTCAAACTTTACGATACCTACGGCTTCCCCTTCGACCTTACCGTAGATATTCTTGCCGAAAAGGGTATGACGGTAGACGAAGTAGGCTTTAAGGCTCTTATGGAAGAACAGCGCAACCGCGCTCGTACCGCCCGAAAAGCGTCCGACGGCGAGTCTTGGAAGAGCGACGGAATTTCCTTTGAAGGTGTAAATAAAACCGAGTTTGTTGGCTATACCGAAAATACCGCTTGTGCAAAAGTTGTTGCTATCGTAGTAGATGGCGAACTTGCCGATATGGCGACAGAGGGACAAAAGGCGATAATCGTCCTTGATAAAACTCCCTTCTACGGCGAAGGCGGTGGACAGGTTGGCGACACGGGTGTAATCAAATCGGCAACCTGTAATATGTCGGTTACCAATACCACCAAAGCAAATGATATCTTTACCCACATGGTAGAAATCGAAAGCGGTGCCGTTTCGGTTGGCGATACCGTTACTGCTAAAATAAATGCAGAACGCAGAAACGCTATCAGAAGAAACCATACCGCAGCCCACCTTTTACAAGCGGCTCTCCGCTCGGTGCTCGGAAACCACGTTGAACAGGCGGGTCAACTTGTAAACGATGAGGTTGTCCGTTTCGACTTTACTCATTTCTCGGCCCTAACCGAAGAAGAACTTAAAGCCGTAGAAGATTTAGTAAACCAAAAAATCCTTGAAGGAACTACCGTTAATAACCAGGAAATGGCTATTGAAGATGCTAAAAAACTTGGCGCTATGGCCCTTTTCGGCGAAAAATACGGCGACCGCGTTCGTGTAGTAGACTGCAACAAATTCTCTATCGAATTCTGTGGCGGAACCCATGTTGATAACTCGGCTAAAATCGGTCTATTCAAAATCGTTTCTGAATCTTCGGTTGCCGCTGGCGTTAGAAGAATCGAAGCGGTTACAGGCGCTAATGTATTAGACCTTTTAAATAGGTTTAAATCTACTATTATCGAAACCGCAACCGCCCTTAAGAGCAACAATGTTTTCGATATTGCCGCAAAGGCTCGCCAGGTTGCCGAAGAGTTAAAAGAAACCGCCAAAAAGGTAGAAGTCCTCGAAACAAAACTCGCAGGCGGCAAAATCGACGACCTTCTTAAAGCCGCCGAAGAAAAAGACGGTATTAAAATTATTGCCGCTCGCTTCGACGGAACCGCCCCCAACGAACTTCGTGCAATGTGCGACCAGGTTAAGGGTGACTGCGCTACTGCTGTTTGCCTGTTTGCCGCAGTAAATGGTGAAAAAATCACCTTCTGCTCTGCCGCAGGTGCAGACGCAATTAAAAAAGGTGCAAACGCAGGAAACATCGTTCGCGAAGTTGCTAAAATTGCCGGCGGTAACGGTGGCGGAAAGCCCGATAGCGCTATGGCAGGCGGTAAAGACGCCTCAAAGGTTGACGAGGCTGTTGCTGCCGCTAAAACCATTATTGCAGATATGATAAAATAAGGAGTTTTCTTTATGGATTGCTTATTTTGTAAAATAATTGCGGGGGAAATTCCCTCTACCAAAATCTACGAAAACGAATGGGTCTATGCCTTTGCCGATATAGACCCAAAAGCCCCTTTTCACGCAATAATTGTTCCTAAAAAGCATATTGTTTCTGCGGCCGATATTACGGCCGAAAATAGCGGCCTTATCGCCAAAATTTTCGAAGCGGTAGCCCAAATTGCAAGAGAACAAAATTTAGAAAAGGGCTTTCGCGTTGTAAACAACTGTGGAGAAGAGGGCGGTCAAACCGTTTCTCATATTCATTTCCACCTACTCGCTCGCAGAAATCTTGCTTGGCCACCCGGCTAAAAAAGGAATGTAGGGCGCGACGTCTCGACGCGCCGATAAAGGAGAAAGTTATGTCAAAATTTTATACCATGAAAATTGCAGGGCTTGAAAGAAGTCTTAAAAAGTTCCCCGTTTCCGATAGTCTGGATATTGCCGCATTTATCCTTTTCGGCGACACCGAAATTACGGTTGTTGCGGCTGAAGAACTTCTTAAAAAAGCCCCCGAATTCGACTATATTTTAACCCCCGAAGCAAAAAGCATACCTTTAGCATACGAAATGTCACGCCAGTCGGGAAAACCCTATGTTGTTGCTCGAAAAGGCGTAAAGGTTTATATGGGTAACCCTGTTTCGGTTACCGTTCGCTCTATTACTACAAAGAAGGAGCAAACCCTATATCTCGGCGAAGACGAAGTAAATCTTATAAAGGGCAAAAAGGTTCTTATTGTCGATGATGTGATTTCAACCGGAGAGTCCCTTGCTGCTGTAAGAACTTTAGTGGAAAAATCGGGCGGAATTGAAGCCGCCGCCGTTGCCGTTCTTGCCGAAGGCGACGCGGCCGACCGAACCGATATAATTTTTCTTGAAAAACTTCCTCTTTTCTTTAAATAAGGTAAAAGTGTTCTCTTAATGGCAAGACCTTATTTGTTTATTGGTATAGCGACCCTTGTGGCCTCCTTTTTCGCACTCGACTCAGGGAAAGTATCTATAGCCGTAATAATGGTGTCAGCGGCTTTGTTTACTCTTATATTTACGGTAGTAAAAAAGAAAAAGGTTATTAGCGGAATAATTTTAGTTGTTGTTTGCCTGTTAGTAGCAATAAGACTTTGCTCGGCTACTTATTTCGTTGAAAGTAAAAATAAAGCCCTTGAGGGAAGAACGGCTCAAATTACGGGCAATATTGTAAGAATTCAAGAGAATGAAAGCAACTTTAGCAGATATACCTTAAAGATTGAAGAAAGCAGTTTAAAAATTGCAAAGGGGCTTAAAGTTTCGGCTTTTATTCCCGCTGACTCTTCTCTTATACCCGGCGACAAAATTGAAGCCAAGGTTGTCTTTGAAGCCCCGACCGAAAAATATAAGAGGGCAAATTTTGCAAACGGGCGTTACTATAACTGTACCGTGGAAAGTTTTCAAAACCTAAAAGAACCCTCTTTAAATCTAAACAGAGCCATTCACTTTGTTCGCGAGGAAATAAGGGAATCAATAAGTAAGGGCGGCTCAAGTGAAGAGTCGGCCGTACTCTTAGCCCTTATAATCGGCGATAAATCTAATATTTCAAAGCAACTGAGCCTGAATGTTAAAAGAGCAGGTGTCAGTCACATGCTCGTTGTTTCGGGACTTCATTTAGGGATTCTGTGCGGTTTTGTTTTCCGCCTTCTTCAAAGTCGAATAGGTCGGCTCGGTTATGTGCTATTGGGCAGTGCAATAGTTGTTTTTGTTGCGGCGATTTGCCTTTTTCATGTTTCTGTTTTAAGGGCATCTATCGTCTACCTTGTAATGCTGCTTTCAAGGCTTGTGCTTAAAAATTATGATTCGCTGAATTCTCTGGGTCTTGGAATAATCTTGGTAGTTTTGATTTTTCCTTACGCTTTTTATAATGTTGCTTTTCTGCTCTCGGTTTCTGCAACCTTTTCGGTAATCGGACCTGCAGATATGCTTATAAAAGCGGTCTCATTTAATAAAATGGGCGTTGTTTTAGGCAAGGTTATGGGCTATGTTTACGGGGTTTTGGTAATCTCGGTCTGTGCTATTATTTGTACCCTGCCGATAACCGTTTATTATTTTGGCTTTGTTGCCCTAATAGCCCCTATAACGAACCTTGTCGTAAGTTTTGCCGTATCGGTGGCTTTAATAGTCGGCGTTTTTGCGGTTTTTATAAGTTTTCTCCCTTTTGGACAGTTTCTTTGTCTGCCCTTTTTCGCCGTTGCAAGAGCGGCGGCAGGTTATTTTATTTTTGCGGTAAATACAATCGGGTCAACCGAATTTGGCGTTTTGAAACTACCAAATAACAGCGCTCTGCTCTGTTTTATTTTTGCATTATTTTTTGTACTTGCTGTCAAAATTTTTTACGACTTAAAATTATCACGAAAGGAAAGAGCCCTAAGTGCTAAACGAAAAAACCTTAAAATCAGCCCTTGAGTCAGGCTCTGTCCTGCCGGTTTATCTTATTGCGGGTGACGATACCTATCTTAAAAAACAGGCTCTCGACCGTATAATTAAAGCAACCGTCGAAGACTCAGATGAAATGAATCTCGTTAAATTTGATAACGAGGTAAACTTTCAAACGGTCTATGACGAACTTAACGGATTTCCTATTATGGCGGATAAAAAGTGCGTTGTCCTTAGCGAATATGAAATAGATGATGCTCCTAAATCCGAACTTGAAAAACTTTTAGAACTCGCAAGTGAGCCTTACGACACTTCGGTTTTCGTTATCTATTTTGGCGCCTATGAAGTCGATTTCAAAAAACCTTCTAACGCTTTTAGACAACTTATGTCGGCGGTAGAGTCGTCGGGCGGTGCGGTTGTCCGTATAAACTGCAAATCGGCTGACGAACTTGCCCGTTGGCTTGTTTCTTCTGCGAAAAAAAGCGGTCTTACGCTCTCTGATAAAAACGCTCACTATCTAATTGAGCGTTGCACTTTAGATATAAATGTTTTAAGTTTGGAACTTATTAAACTTTCTTCCTTTTTAAAAGAAGGGGAAATAACAAGAGAAATAATTGATAAAGTCTGTGTAAAATCTGCCGAAGCCTCAATTTACGATATGGCGGATATGATAATTGCGGGTAACACCTCGGGTGCAATGCAACTTTTAGACGAACTTTTTTATCTGAATGTTCAAAGTATGCCGATTTTTGTTAATATAGCACTCTCTTATGTCAATATGTATAGAGCAATGTCTGCAAAGCCCCACCGAAAAGACCTTGAGGAACTAGGCGAAGAGTTTTCGCTCGGCTCCCGCAAGTTTTTGCTTAAAAAAGCGTCTTATAATCTTAAAAACTTTAATGCCGAAAAACTTAAACTCTCTTTTGACGCCTTAATAAATGCCGAAAAAGAACTCAAAAGTTATTCGGGCAACGACCGTATTATTTTAGAAAAACTAATTGTCAGACTTATCTATATTGCAAAAACGGGTGAAGCCCTTGGTTAAGATAAATAAAGCGGTTATAGTCGAGGGCAAGTACGATAAAATCCGTCTTGCGAATATAATTGATGCGGTAATTATTACCACCGACGGTTTCGGTGTTTTTAAAAATGCCGAGAAAAAGGCGTTTATACGGCTTATGGCTGAGAAAAACGGGCTTGTTATTCTGACCGATTCCGACAGTGCGGGTCAAATGATTAGAAAGCATGTTGAAAAAATTGCGGGTAAGGACAAGGTTTGTAATGTCTATCTACCCCAAATACTCGGCAAAGAAAAGCGTAAGGCCTCCTCTTCGGCAGATGGATTTTTAGGTGTTGAGGGAACCGACGACCAAATAATTCTTGAAGCCTTAAAAAAAGCGGGTGTAACCTGTGAAAAAACAACCTCAAAGGGTAGAAAAATTACCAAAACCGACCTTTTTAATATTGGTGTGTCGGGAGGCGAGGGGTCTAAAACAAAACGGGCTTCGCTTCTTTCGTTTTTAAATCTGCCGTCAAATTTACCCGCCAATTCAATGCTCGATGCAATAAATACTCTTTTTGATTATGAAAGTTTTATGGAAGAGGTAGAAAAATGGAACCGAGAGTTTGCTCAAAACTGAAAATTCTTTATATAGTCGATATTTTAAAAGAATATTCCGACGAGGAAAATCCGCTTAACGCTACCGAAATTTGCGACTATCTTGAAAAATACGGAATTAGGGCAGAACGCAAGGCAATCTATGACGATATTGAAAACTTAATTTATTACGGGTACGATATTATAAAAACAAGAGGAAAGAAAAGCGGTTATTTTCTTGCCTCCCGTGAGTTCGAACTCCCCGAAATTTATCTGCTTACCGATGCGGTTCAGGCGGCCGATTTTATAACCCCTAAAAAGACCCGCCAACTTATTGAAAAACTCGAAAGCATGATGTCGAAAGAACAGGCAAGAACCAGAGAAAACAGTATTTATATTGATTATGGTCATAAATGCGACAATGAAGAGATTTATATAAGTATTGATACTCTGCGTACTGCTATCGAACAGGGTAAAAAGGTAAAACTTAAATATAGAACAAGACAAATCGGTGACGACAGAAAAATATCCATAAAGGAAAAGGAACTGCTTGTTAGCCCCTATGCTCTTATCTGGATGGAAGACCACTATTATCTTGTCTGCAACAATCAGAAATATGATAATCTGATGCACCTTAGAATCGACCGAATGAAAACGGTTACGCAAACAGACGAGCCCTACCGACATTTTAGTGAGGTCTGCAACTACAGCGAACGCTTTGATACCGCCGATTATGCTTCTAAAACCTTTAATATGTACGGCGGCGAACTTTGCGATATAGAACTGTCCTGCAACTCTTTAATACTTGAACAGGTAATTGACCGTTTCGGCGATAAAATACATATAATAGGAAACGAAAACGGTAAATTTAATTTCAGAGTAAACGGTATGATAAGTAACGGTCTTGTTGGCTTCATAATGCAGTTTTGCGGGGATATAGAGGTCGTAGGACCAAAGAAACTTCGCGATATGATAAAGGATAAAATAGAAATACTTGATAAAACTTATAAAAACGAATAAAAAACACTTGATTTTTCGCCGAAGACTATGTATAATAATCTTCGGCTGATACGGAGAAGTCGCGTAGTTGGTCGAGCGCGCACGATTGGAAATCGTGTAACCATTAAAAGTGGTTCGAGGGTTCGAATCCCTCCTTCTCCGCCACAACTTAAACCACCCTTTACGGGTGGTTTTTTTGTTGTGGCGGAGAAGGAGTTTGGAAACGAACTTGTTTTGCCGAAGGCAAAACTGTTCGTCGAAGCAGTCTAAAACGCGCGTTAGCGTTTTAGAACTGTGAAGTCTCGAGTAAGGCAATTTTTTCGGTAACGCTCGGAGCGTTCGAAAAAATGCCGACACAGAGTATCCCGACCTATCTTTAGCAAATAGAGATATAAATTAGATGGGCTATTTAAACCGATATTTTTTGCTAAACTAACATACTGTTGTTTTTCTAAAAAAATTGCGGTATAATTGAGTCAAATAAAAACACTGGGAGAAAACAATGAAAAAGGTTTTAAAAATAACGGAAAAAATTCTGCTTTGTTTTGTGGCTGTTCTTTTAGCGCTTGTTATTTTAGTTTTAGGCGGTTTAAATATTGCAAAATACGCTATTTATTCCGATTTTTATTCGTATAGAGATGTTGTTTGTAAAAACCCCGGCCTTAACGACGGCTTTGTTCATCAGGGTATTTGCGTCGATGATGAAAGCGGTAAAATTGTTCTTTCGGGGTATATGGCCGACCATACTGCCTCAAGACTTTATGTTACCGACGTCGACAATAATTCTTATTACGTTAGTTTAAATAAAGAAAATAAGGCTTTTGATGGCCACTGCGGTGGGGTTGCCATTAGTGGCGATACCGTATATATTGCTACCGATGACGCGATGCATTTAATTCCACGAGTTGAACTTTTAAACGCTAAAAATGGCGACACCTTAAATATTAAAGAAACCATTCCTACAAACAACCAAGCCTCATACATTTATGTCGACAATAATTATTTATATGTTGGCGAGTTCCACGATGGAAATAAGTATATAACCGACCACCCATACGAAACCCCTGACGGACTGTATCACGCTATTATTTCAAGATATAATTTAAACGATTTAACAAAACCCGATAGGGTTTATTCGGTTAGAAACAAGGTTCAAGGCATTTTGTTTGCCGAAGGAAAAATTGTACTTTCAACCTCTTACGGTATAGCAGATTCAGTATATTATGTTTATAACGAAGCCGATTGCATAAAGAGCGAACACACCCTAGACGGAGCCCCCGTTTACTACGTTAACAACCCGGAAAACGAGTTTACCGGTCCCGCTATGGCCGAAGGGCTCGACCTATATAACGGTAAGGCTATAACAATGAGCGAAAGTGCGTCAAACAAATATATTTTTGGTAAATTCTTCTTTGCAAACAAAATTGTAACCCTTGATATATTAAAATAAAGCAAAAAACCGAGTTTTTTGCTTTGGCGGAGAGTACCCCGTAAAACTTACATAAGCAAAAAGGCACACTTCTTTTGAAGTGTGCCTTTGCTGTTTTATAATCTTATTTTGCAAGCATCCAAACTGCCATCTTGCTTTCTTCGGTCCAAAGTTTACCGGCCGAAGCATAGTCGCAAAGAAGCATTTTAGAACCGTCTTTAAGAGGAACTTCTGCGCCAACGAGGTGTCTAAAGGGCACCTTATCGGAAACTTCAACCTCTACATAGCCGTCTTCGCCAATTTCAAAAGCGGTAGCCTCGTCTACATTACAGCCAAGGCGATTTTCCTGTGCTAAGAAAACAGGACCTCTTCTAAAGGCAACACGTTCTTTAGCGAGCGGGTCGTCTTTTTCGTAGGCGGGTAAAATTCTGTCGGCAGGAGTAAATCCTGTAATAAGTTTAGGTCCTTCTACTGAAACATAGAAAGCCTGAGTTCTCATATCAAGATTAAGTTCAATAGTGTCGCCGTCTTTCCAAATGCGATTCAAAGCAATATAACCTTCGGTTGCGGGAACGTTTTCTCCGTTTACCAAAAGGGTAGTAGTTTTACTCCACTCAGGGTTTCTTACTTTGAGTTCAAACTCTTCTTCGCTGTCAAGATTTACAGTAACCTTAACATATCCTGTCTTGGGATAATCGGTTTCAATATTAAAGGTAACGGCATTTCCTGCAGGTGTGGTTGCCTTAATTACACCGGTATTGAAAAGGTTAAGCGCAAAACCGTTTTTCGAAGTTAAAAGAGCCATTTTTGCAAACATACCAAGTCCGGCAGGGCTGATACATACGCAGCAACCGTAGTAGTGGTTGTCTCTCATAACCTTCATACCGCCAATACCAATACCGCGAGCAGCAGCAACAAGGGGACTGTAACTGTCGAAGGGTAGGGGTTCAATAAAGTATTCGGGGTGTTCGGCTTCAAGTTTTTTGTTAGTAACCTTTTCGGTGTTAATAGCGCCGAGATAAGCGTTGTACATAGAACGCTCAAAAGCGTCTACATATTTAGCGTCGCCCGTAAGAAGAGTTAACTGATACATGTATTTCATAAGTGTAACAGTAACGCAGGTTTCTTGCTGAATTTTAATGGGGTTGGTGTTTGCCTGGCGTACGGTAGAGTTGTCAAAATTTTCGTAGTAGCAACCGCAGCAACCAATAACGGTAAAGTCGCTCTTTAAAATTCTGTCGGCAAAAGCAATAACCGCGGTTTTATACTTTTCTTCTTTGGTTACACGGTAGTATTCAAGAATTCCCTCGAAGAAGGAAATCATTTCATAAGCCTTTTTAACGGGAAGTTGGTAGGGGAGAATGTCGCTTTCTAAAACAAGTTTTACAACGTCGTTACTTGCAATACCGCCGTTTTTAACAATATGTTCTGCAAAGGAAAGGTATTTTTCTTCGCCGGTAATGTTATAAAGGCGAACAACCGGTTCAAGAATAGAAGAAGAGTTAAGACCTTCCCAGAATGTAGAGGTAGAGGTGATAACCATTTTGTCGTCGCCAATGTGCTCCATTAGGTAGTCAACCTGACCCTTCATAGATGCAACAATTTTTTCTACAAAAGAGGCGTCGTCGCAAATTTCAATAAAGTATTGCATACCAAGTAAAACATACTTTCTGCACCACATATCCCAACCGTTAAATTGGCTCTCAACGGCGTAACTGCTGATGCGACCGTTTTTATCAGCGCTGTCTATCATATCGCTAACGGTTTTCTTTAAAACGGCGTAAAGTTCGGGGTCTTTATTAAGGGAATATACAAAGCAAGCACCACGCATAAGTTTGCCCCAATATTCGCCGCGCCAACCACCGTCGGCGCCATCGGCATCGTGGCGGAATTGTTCAACAAATCTTGCCCAATGTTCGGTATTTTTAAGTTGAAATCCGTTTATGAATTCAACCATATCGTTAATATAGCCGGTGTATTTGTGTTCGTCGGTAAAATCAACAAAAAAAGTGTCGGTTTCAAGACGGGGTAAATTAGCGTTATTTTTTTCGTAAAGAGTTTTCTGCATAACAGTTCCTGCCTTTCATATAAGGTTTTCAAACCTTTTAATAAAAATATCATAATATAATAATATTGTCAAGAAAACTAAACTAAAAATAATAACTTTTTAGGCAAAAATTACAAATAAATCTTCAAATTTTTAAAAAAACGCTTGTCTTTTTAGGTAAAAGAGAGTAGAATAAAGTTAACTGATACGGTCAAAGCAGAGCGCCGTATCACAGGGGAAACCCGAAAAAATTTTTTGGAGGAAAAGATTATGAAAAAACTCATCGCGCTTCTCCTCGCTGTTGCTATGCTCTTCTGCTTAGTTGCTTGCGGCGGAGAAAATGAAGAGGCTCTTGGAATGAGCGAAGCTCCCCTTGCAGCCGTTGCCCTTAAGGCAGATTATGAAATCCCCGATGATTTCAAGGTTGGCTTTATCTGTCTCCATGACGAAAAGTCCACCTACGACCTTAACTTCCTTAACGGCGTTACTGCCCTTAAAGAAGCAACCGGCCTTACCGACGAACAGGTTCTTGTAAAGAAGAATGTTCCCGAAACTGACGACTGCTATCAGGCAGCAAAAGACCTTGTAACCGAAGGCTGCGACCTTATCTTTGCTAACTCTTTCGGCCATGAAGACTTTATTATTAAGGCTGCTAAAGAATTCAAAGATGTACAGTTCTGCCACGCTACCGGAACCAAGGCTCACACCGAAAAACTTCCTAACTACAACAACGCTTTCGCTTCTATCTATGAGGGCCGTTACCTTGCCGGTATCGCTGCAGGTATGAAACTCAACGAAATGATTGAAGCCGGCGATATTACCGCTGAACAGGCTAAAATCGGTTATGTCGGTGCATATACCTATGCAGAGGTTATCTCCGGTTACACCTCTTTCTACCTCGGCGCAAAATCTGTTTGCCCCTCTGTTACAATGGATGTTCAGTTTACTGGTTCTTGGTATGATGTTGTAGGCGAAAAGAATGCCGCTGAAGCCCTTCTTGATAAGAACTGCGTTCTTATTTCTCAGCACGCTGACTCTATGGGCGCTCCCTCCGCTTGTGAGGCTGCCGGTGTTCCCAACGTTTCCTACAACGGAAGCACCTATGAGTCCTGCCCCGAGACCTTTGTCGTTTCTTCCAGAATCGACTGGGCTCCTTACTACAACTATATTGTTGAGTGCGTAGTTATCGGCAAAGAGATTGCTGACGACTGGTGCGGCGGACTTGAAGAAGGTTCTGTAGTTCTTACCGGAATCAACCTCGATGTTGCTGCAGAAGGAACCGTTGACGCAATCAAAGAGGCTGCTGACAAACTCAAAAACGGCACCATTAAGGTATTCGATACCAAAAACTTCACCGTTGGCGGTAAGACTCTTGATACCTACAAGGCTGACGTTGATACCGACGCTGCTTACACCCCCGATACCGAAGTTATCGCAGACGGCTATTTCCACGAGTCTGAATATCGTTCTGCTCCTTGCTTCGACCTTCGTATCGACGGCATCACCCTCTTAAACGAAAAGTTCTAATTTATTAAACCGTTAAGAATAGGCGGAGTTTTTACTCCGCCTATTTCCTAATTTAAACCCGATAAATTTAAAAGAGTTTTAGATTTATCGGATTTAAATTAAGTTTGAATTGGAGGTATATTGTGGCACACGAAATTGCACTTGAATGTCGAGGAATAACCAAAACCTTCGGCAGCGTAATTGCTAATAATAACTGCAACCTTGACGTCAGAAAGGGCGAAATTCTTGCTATTCTCGGTGAAAACGGAAGCGGAAAAACAACCCTTATGAATATGGTTGCGGGCATCTATTTCCCTGATGAGGGAGAAATCGTAATAAACGGCGAAAAGGCTGTCATATCCTCCCCAAAAGACGCTTTTAAATACAAAATAGGAATGATTCATCAGCATTTTAAACTTGTTAATGTTTTTTCTGCTGTTGAAAATATCGCTCTTGGAATAAAGGATAAAAAAGGCTATAACCTTTCAAGAGTTAATAAAAAGGTGGTTGAAATCACCCAACGTTACGGTTTTATTATCGACCCCGAAAAGCGAATTTGCGATATGTCGGTTTCCGAGAAACAAACGGTTGAGATACTTAAGGTTCTCTACCGTGGCGCCGATATTCTTATTCTTGACGAACCGACCGCCGTACTCACTCCCCAGGAAATTGAAAATCTTTTCGGAATTCTTCGCCGAATGAGAGAAGACGGAAAGTCAATTATTATAATTACCCATAAAATGCACGAAGTGCTCTCAATTTCTGACCGAGTTGCCGTTCTTCGCAAGGGTGAGCATATAGCAACCGTAAATACTGCCGAAACCAATGAGGCAGAGCTTACCGAAATGATGATGGGCAAAAAGGTCGACCTTAATATCCGCCGAAGTGAGCCTCTAAACCCCGTAAACAGACTTGAAGTTTCGGGCATTACAAGTACCGACGAAGAGGGACGCAAAATCCTTGACGATATTTCTTTTACCGCCCGTTCGGGAGAAATTCTCGGAATTGCGGGAATTGCCGGAAGCGGACAAAGAGAACTGCTTGAAGCAATCGCAGGGCTTCATAAACTAAATAGCGGCGAAATTGTTTATTATACCCCCGAAACAAACGCTCCCGAAAATCTTCGCGACAAAACTCCTATTCAAATTCGTGATTTAGGCGTTCGTCTTTCCTTCGTTCCCGAAGACCGTCTTGGAATGGGCCTTGTAGGGAATATGGACATAATTGATAATATAATGCTCAGAAGTTACAGCAAGGGCCGTTCGGTCTTCTTAAAGCGAAGTGAGCCTAAAAATCTTGCCGAGCAGATTATTGACGAACTTGAGGTTGTTACCCCAAGTGCCAACACCCCAATAAGACAACTTTCGGGCGGTAATGTCCAAAAGGTGCTTGTCGGCCGTGAAATTGCCGCTTCGCCCTCTGTTCTGATGGCGGCTTATCCCGTTCGAGGACTTGATGTAAACTCGTCCTATACCATATATAATCTTCTTAATCAGCAAAAAGAAAACGGCGTTGCGGTTATCTTCGTCGGAGAAGACCTTGACGTGCTTATAGAACTTTGCGATAGAATTCTTGTAATAAATTCAGGAAAAGTAACCGGAATTGTAGATGGCAGAACCGCCTCAAAAGATGAAATCGGTCTGCTTATGACAAAATCTGTCCAGCCGGAAGAAAATCTTAAGGAAACGGAGGCTTAAATATGGGAAAAGTGTCAAAAAAACTTAAAAGTCCTCCTTTTCATATTGCCAAACGCGGCGAAACAACCTGGTACTACGGCATAATTGTCCGCGCGGTTGCAATTCTTTCTGCTCTTATAATTTCGGGAATCTTTATAACTGTTGTTACGGGCAAAAATCCGCTCATAGTTTATACAACTATGTTTGACGGTGTTTTCGGTCATATTGACCGCGTCTGGGATATGCTTCATAAAACGGCTATTCTTTTGGGAATCTCCCTTGCGGTTACCCCTGCTTTCAAAATGCGGTTTTGGAATATCGGTGCTGAAGGTCAGGTGCTCATCGGAGGCCTTGCAACCGTTATGGTAATGCTTTTCCTCGGCGATAAAATGCCCCTTCCGTTGTTAATTCTTGTTATGACCTGTGCAAGTGTTATTGCGGGCATTATCTGGGCGTTTGTTCCCGCCTTCTTTAAGGCTATGTGGAACACTAACGAAACCCTTTTCACGCTTATGATGAACTATGTTGCAATACAACTTGTCGCCTGGTTCTTAAAGTTTTTCGTTAAAAGCGGTTCGGGCGTTCTTACCCCAATGCACGAATACGGTTTGCCCGTACTTTTCGGAAATGAGCAACTTCTTAATATTATTATAGTTGTTGTTGTTACGGTGGCCTTGTATATTTATCTTAAATATTCAAAACAAGGTTACGAAATTTCGGTTGTAGGCGAAAGTGAAAACACCGCTAAATATATCGGAATAAATGTTAAAAAGGTTATTATCAGAACCCTTATTATTTCGGGCGCTATCTGCGGACTTATGGGTCTGCTTTTGGTCGGCGGTTCTACCCATACTATCAATACCGAGGTTGTCGGGGGTAGAGGCTTTACGGCAATAATGGTTTCCTGGCTCGCTAAATTCCACCCAATCTATATGATACTCACCGCCTTTCTGATTGTCTTTTTAGAAATGGGCGCTAGTCAACTTAATATGGTTATCGGCATCTCAAGTTCCATCTCCGATATTATGACGGGAATTATTCTTTTCTTTATTATCGGTTGTGAATTTTTCCTCCGCTATAAAATTGTAAGAACAAAACGTTCAAAGGAGGAAGTGAAATGATTGCATTTTTAGTTAGCGCTATACGTCTTGGAATGACCCTCCTTTTTGGTTCAACGGGTGAAACAATAACCGAAAAATCGGGTCACTTAAATCTCGGAATACCGGGAGTTATGTGTGTCGGAGCCGCCTGTGGTTGCTACGCCGAAGCGGTTTACTTTTCGGCAGTAGGAATTAAGGGTACAAACGGTATTCTTGCCGTGATTATTCCTGTTATTGCTACCCTTATCGGCGGTGCTCTTATGGGACTTCTTTTTAGTTTCTTAACCGTTACCCTTCGTGCAAATCAGAATGTTACGGGACTTACCCTTACCACCTTTGGTATCGGTGTTTCAGAATATATTATTGAAAAGGCAGATACCGTAGGTTCGTTTGCAAGAGGCAGAAAGTTCTTTACCGCCTCCTTGCTTGACCTTCTTCCTTTTTCCGATGAACTTGGTGGTTTTGGAAAACTCTTCCTCGATTTTGGAATAATGGTATATCTGTCTATTGCAATTGCTCTTATTTGCGCCTTTGTTTTAAGTAAAACCCGAATAGGTCTTAATCTTCGTGCTGTGGGCGAAAACCCGGCAACTGCCGACGCTGCGGGAATAAACGTTTCCCTCTACCGCTATCTTGCAACCTGTATAGGCTGTGCTATTGCGGGACTTGGCGGTCTGACCTTTATTATGGACTATCTTGAGGGAACTTGGGAATATATGATTGACGACCTGGGTTGGCTTGCTCTCGCACTTGTAATCTTTACAGTCTGGAAACCCAATCTTGCGGTTATCGGCTCGGTTGCCTTCGGTGCTCTTTACGTTGCGAACAGTTATTTAGGGCTCGATATTGCCAATCAGGAACTTTTCAAAATGCTTCCGTATGTCGTTACAATAATCGTTCTCATCTTTACCAGTATCAGAAGCCGTAAAAAGAATCAACCTCCTGAAAATCTTGGTCTTAACTACTTCAGAGAAGAACGGTAGTAAAATTTTCTTGACAAAAAGAGAACCATTCGTTAAAATACTCATATAAAGTGTTTGAGCGGAAATAAGTACCTCTGTTTTAATCGGTTCAGAGAACTGTTGGTTGGTGCGAAACAGTATCGTGTAAACAAAGCGAATTCCTTCCGTTAACTGTGGGCTGAAGGCTTCGGCTGTGTAGGCTTTACCGGTTGCAACCGTTATCTTGCTGTGGTGTGAACGCACCCGATGAGGCCCTTTTTGTGAGAAAAGGGTGAAGCAGAGTGGTACCGCGGTTTTTACCGTCCCTGTTTTCCTTTTGGGAAATAGGGACGTTTTTTATTGTTTTTTTCACGGGAATCCGTGTTAATTAAATTTATTTTAAGGAGTTTAATTATGAAAAAGTTGTTATCAGTTACTTTGGCAGTCGCGCTTTGCCTTTGCGGTTGCCTGACCCTTTCTTCTTGCGGAGAAAAAGCCGACTATACCGTAGGCATCTGTCAGTTTATGGAGCACGAATCGCTTGATAAAGCGACTAACGGCTTTAAAGACGGCTTAACCGAAGCCCTCGCTGAAAGCGGTAAAACCGTTAAATTTGACACCCAGGTTGCAAGTGGTGAAACCAGTGTTTGTACTACTATTATCAATACTTTTACTGCAAAGCAGGTAAATCTTATAATGGCAAACGCAACCCCCGCACTTCTTGCCGCTGCTAATGCTACAACTGCTATCCCCGTGCTCGGAACTTCGGTTACCGATTATAATGACACCTTCGCAGGAAAAATTCCCGCTAATGTAACCGGAACCTCCGATGCTGTTCCCTTTGCCGACCAGGCTCAGATGATGATTGACTCTTTAGCACTTAAAGCAGGCGACCAGGTTGGCGTCATCTACTGCACAAACGAGTCCAACTCGCTTATTCAGTACAAGGCCGTTAAGGAACTTTTCGAGGCTAAAGGTATCGTTGTAAAGGCTTACACCTTCTCTGAAACCACCGAACTTCAAACCGTTACAACCTCGGCTGCAAACGAGTGTAAAGCAATCTACATTCCTTCTGATAATACCGTTGCCGACAATGACTCGGTTGTCGGAACAATTTGTAATGACAAAAAGGTCCCCGTATATACAAGTTACGGCGGTTCTATCTGCTATGCAAGTCTTGCAATCGACTACTATAAACTCGGCGTTGAAACCGGTAAAATGGCTGCCGAAATTCTTCTTGGAAACAAAACTCCCGAAGATATCAGCGTCTTAACAATAGAACCCTCTGTTGTTTACAACAACGATATTTGCACTGCTCTTGGAATTGAAATTCCCCAACAATAATTTTTAAGAGGTAAATAATGGCTTTTTTAAATGCTTTACCCGGTGCAGTTGCCGAAGGTCTTATCTGGGGCTTAATGGCAATAGGCGTCTATATATCCTTTAAAATCCTTGATATTGCAGATTTAACGGTAGACGGTTCAATATGTACCGGAGGCTGTGTCTGTGCCGTTTTAATTACTAATGGTGTGCCCTTTTATGTTAGCATTCTTGTCGCCTTTATTGCAGGAATGTTGGCAGGGGCTGTAACCGGTTTTCTCCATACTGCCCTTGGAATACCCTCAATTCTTGCGGGTATTTTAAGCCAACTTATGCTCTATTCGGTCAACCTTGCAATTCTCGGGGGAAAATCACTTGTTTCCCTTGTCGGCGGTACCCATACCGTTTTGCTTAGTATGAGTAACAACAAAATGGCTATTGTTACGCTCGGCGTTATAATCGCCTGTGTAATAGTTCTGCTTTGGCTCTTCTTCTATACCGAAATAGGTTTAACCCTGAAATCAACGGGAGATAACCCCGATATGAGCCGTGCCCAAGGAATAAACGTTAAAAAGAATAAGGTAATCGGCCTTGCTATTTCTAACGGAATCGTTGCCCTTGCCGGCGCGCTACTTGCTCAATATAAAGGCTCGGCAAATATCAACGATGGCAGAGGTGCAATAGTTATCGGCCTTGCGGCAATATTTATCGGTCTGTCGGTTTCCCTTAAAATTAAACCCAACTTTGTCGTAAGTCTTATCGGTGTTGTCGGCGGAGGAGTGGTTTATTACATAGTTTATAACTTTGTTATTCTTTTAGGACTTAAAACCGACTATCTTAAAATGCTTTCGGCAATAATCGTTGCCGTTTTCCTTGCCGTTCCTTATTTAAAGGGAGAATATTTTAAAAAGCAAAAATCCCTTCCAATAGAACAGGGAGGTGAGCCGAATGCTTAAAATAACCAATCTTCAAAAAACCTTTAACCCCGGAACAGTAAATGCAAAAACGGCTCTCAGCGGACTTAATCTCACTATCAATGACGGAGATTTTGTTACGGTTATCGGCGGAAACGGTGCCGGAAAGTCTACAATGCTTAACGCTATTGCAGGTGCTTTCAAACCCGACTACGGCACTATTGAAATAGACGGTGTAAATGTTACAAATATGGCAGAACACCGCCGTGCAAAATTTTTAGGACGTGTTTTCCAAGACCCAATGAAGGGTACTGCTCCCGATATGGAAATTGCTGAAAACCTTGCAATCGCCGCCAGAAGAGGCACAAAACGCAAATTCCGTTGGGGCGTTAAAAAGGCCGAAAGAATACAGTATAAAGAACTTTTAAAACAACTTGATTTAGGGCTTGAAAACCGCCTTAGTGCAAAGGTTGGTCTGCTTTCGGGCGGTCAAAGACAGGCGGTAACACTTATAATGGCAACCCTTAAAAAGCCTAAACTTCTCCTTCTCGATGAACATACTGCCGCCCTTGACCCAAAAACTGCGGCAAAGGTTTTAGAAATAACCGAAAAAATTGTTCGTGAAAACAACCTCACAACCCTTATGATAACTCATAATATGCATGACGCCATTACCTATGGTAACCGTCTTATTATGATGGACGAGGGAAGAATTGTGGTTGACGTTTCGGGCGAAGAAAAGAAAAAACTGACTATAAATCAGTTACTCGGCCTTTTCGAAAAGGCAAGCGGAAGCGAATTTACAAGCGATAAAGCACTTCTTTCTAAATAACAAAAAACGGTAAAGCCTTGTGGCTTTACCGTTTTTTTATTTGTTTAAAAGTTTTGCAACAGCGGGGCGTTTAACCTTTAAAGCCCCTTTCGGACAAAACTCCTGACAGCAAAAGCACCTAATACAAAGTTTTCGGTTTATCTGCGGTTTTCTGTCCTTCATAGTAATTGCGTTTGCGGGACAAATTCTTTTACATTCTTCACACCCAACGCACTCGCTTGGTTTAAGTTTCGGTTTTGCCGAAAGAAAGTTTTTAACAATATTTCCGTAAAAATTTTCAAGCGGAGAACCGCCGCCTTTAAAGAGAAGACTGTTGTGAACCTCAATGTTTTTAAAATCAGAAATCTTAAGGCTTTCAAGGTCGCCCTCTATGGTAATTTCGTCGGTAGAAAGGGGAGTAAGACCGCGTTCTGCCGACGCCATAACGGTGGGTATCTGCTTTACATCAAGACCGATAATTTCGGCACAGACCAAGTCAAGTTTATAAGGCGATTTTGAAGCAAGAATTCCGCCGATATGCCTCGGCGTTCCCGCTGTCGGACCGTTGCCCTCCATTCCGATTACCGCGTCGCATATACAAAGATTTGGCTTAAAATATTCATTTAAGTCTACAATCATTCGGGCAAAATCTTCGTGGTTTGAAAAACGGAAATGATATTCCGGCTTCATTGTGCCGGGAATTACCCCAAACATATTTTTTACAGCCGCCGACATACCCATCATTCCGTGGGATTTTAACTTGCAAAAGTTAATAATCGCGTCGCACCTATCAAGCCAGGAGGTGTACTGAAAGGTTTTAAGTACAGATGCTTCTTCAAACTCGGCAGAAGTCTGTCCGTAATCGGAGTTTAGTTCAACGCCCTCTCTTATAAGGGTTTTCATACCCGTTGCGGTATATACCCTATTTACATAAGCCGAAGTGTAAAGTCCGCCCGGACTGTCTCCGATAATAACCTTTGCCCCTTTGTCTGTTATAAGTTTAGCAAGAGCATTTAAAACTTCGGGGTGGGTAGTTCCCGCCGCTTCGGGCTTTAAAAAGGAAACAAGATTTGCTTTAATTCCAACCGTCATATCAGGCTTAACAAAGTCTAAAAGACCGCTTGAAACGAGCAGTTCTTCCATAGCCGACCAAACTGTACTCGGCTCGTAACTGTCGCATTTTGCAATATAAACGTCCTTCATTAGAATTCCTCTATGTCAATTCCTTCAATAACAACATCATAAAGAGGCTTATCTCCCGCACCAACACGAACATTAGCAATATCGTCTACCGTGTTCATTCCCTCAAAAACCTGACCGAAAACGCTGTGTTTAAAGTCAAGCCAGGGAGTTCCGCCAAGAGCCTTATAATCGGCAACCGTCTCTGCGGGGAAACCTCTGTCGGCAAGAGCCTCCATCTGCTCAATCATTCCGTCGGGAACGGTATTTGCCTGAACAATAAAGAACTGACTTCCGTTGGTGTCTGGCCCTGCATTTGCCATTGAAAGAGCCCCTCTTACGTTATGAAGTTTAAGGTCGAATTCGTCTTCAAACTTTTCTCCGTAAATACTCTCTCCGCCCATACCCGTACCGGTAGGGTCACCGCCCTGAATCATAAAGTCTTTAATAACTCGGTGGAAAATTATTCCGTTATAATATCCCTTTTTTGCAAGTTCAACGAAATTGTTTACCGTGCGGGGAACCTCGTTTTTAAAAAGTTTAATCTTAATATCTCCCATGTTTGTGTGCATAACTGCAATCAAATCGCTCTTTAGGGGTAACCGTGTTTGAAAACTCATAAAAATCTCCTTTAAGGTTTTTATATATTTTATCAACAAATTATACTTTTGGCAAGAATTATTTAATATGCCTAAAGGGTTAAGATTTAAGTTAAAAAGTGTTGCTTTTTTGTGTTGTTTTGTGGTAATATATACTATATATGGCAAAAATAAAAGTAAAGGTGGCAAAGTTATGAAATGTCCTTTTTGCGGTTATGAAGAAAGCAAGGTTATCGATTCCCGTCCTACCGACGAGGGAGAGCGTATCAGAAGAAGGCGTGAATGTCTTCAGTGTGCCCGTCGTTTTACTACCTATGAAATTATTGAAAGTCTTCCTATTATCGTAATTAAAAAGGATAAAACCCGTCAGGCTTTCTCGCGTGAAAAGGTGCTTAACGGAATGATTCGTGCTTGTGAAAAACGTCCCGTTTCTCTTGACACTCTTGAAAAGGCTATCGACGAAATCGAAACCGAAATTCAAAACACTTTAGACCGTGAGGTTTCAAGTGAGAAAATCGGTGAACTCGTAATGGAAAAACTTAAAGATATTGACGAGGTTGCCTATGTCCGCTTTGCGTCGGTTTACCGCCAATTCCGTGACATAAATACCTTTATGGACGAACTAAATAAACTCTTAAATACCCAAAAATAAAAAGGTGAGACCCTTATGAACGAATTTGAAAGAATGGCTGAACTGCTTTTTAGCCATATCGATAAAGAACCCGAATATTATGAAAACCTCTACCCTGAAAGAAATCTTAAAGAGGGTGCAAGGGTTGTAAGAATTGCCCCGAGTCCTACGGGATATCTTCATCTTGGAACCCTGTTTATGTCCCTTGTTAACAGAACCTGTGCCGACTCTACAGGCGGTATTTTCTATACAAGAATTGAAGATACCGATAAAAAGCGTGAAATCGAGGGCGGAATTGATGATATTATAAACGGGCTTGTCCGTTTCGGTATAAATATCGACGAGGGTTTTGTTACCCCCACCGAGCAAAAAGGGGACTACGGCCCTTATAAACAAAGTCAGCGTGCCGAAATTTATCAGTGTTTTGCCAAAAAACTTGTAAAAGAGGGTTTTGCCTACCCCTGTTTTTGCACTGCTGAAGAACTTTCTGCCGTAAGAGAAAAACAGGAAGCAAACAAAATCCGTACGGGATATCACGGCGAATTTGCCGTCCATAGAAATATTACGGTAGATGAGGCTAAAGCCTTAATAGACGAGGGCAAACCCTATGTTGTCCGCCTTAAATCTCCCGGTAATGAAGAAAACCGAATTTTTGTTGACGACGGTATAAAGGGTAAAATTGAACTCCCCGAAAATGATGAAGATTTCGTTCTTCTTAAATCCGACGGAATCCCAACCTACCACTTTGCCCACGCCGTTGACGACCACCTTATGAGAACCACCCATGTTATTCGTGGCGACGAATGGCTCTCTTCGGTTCCTAAACATATTCAACTTTTTAAACTTCTCGGGTTTAAACCGCCTAAATTTTGCCACGTTGCTCCGATTATGAAACTTGATAATGGAGCAAAACGCAAAATTTCAAAGCGTAAAGACCCCGAGGCTGCCGTTCACTATTTTGCCGAGGAAGGCTTCGACGCTAAAAGCGTTATCGAATATCTTATGACGGTTGCCTCAAGTGAGTTTGAAGATTGGCGCCGTGCCAACCCGGACGCTCCCCGTGAGAACTTTAAGTTTAACCTTAAAAAAATGTCGGTTTCGGGAGCCCTCTTTGACGGTGACAAACTTATTGACGTTTCAAAGAATGTCGTTTCTTCAATGGACAGCGAAACAGTCGTTGCTAAACTTCTCGACTGGGCAAAGGAATTCGACGGTGAGTTTTATAATATTCTTTCTAAAGACAAAGAATATACAAAAGCCGTTTTCGCTATCGACCGCGACTGCGCAAAACCCCGTAAAGATATTGCTAAATGGAACGAGGCAAAGAAGTATTGTTCCTATTTCTTTAGTGAACTTTATACCCCTTGTTATGAGTTTCCCGAGCATATAAATGCAGATGATGTAAAGGCCTTCCTTAAAAAGTATATCGGCGTCTACTGTGAAACCGATACTAAAGAAGAATGGTTTGGCCGAATTAAATCGCTCTGCTCTGACCTTGGCTTTGCCGCTGAAACAAAGGAATATAAAGCCAATAAAGAGGCCTATAAGGGAAGTGCGGGCGACCTTTCAACAATTCTTCGAATTGCCGTTACCGGCAGAAGAAATACCCCCGACCTTTGCAGTATAATGCAGGTGCTCGGAAAAGACGAATGTATAAAGCGTATGAATGACGCTATTTCTAATATTTAGGAGCAAAATTTATGGCAGACGAAAAAATTAAGGACGAGGCAGTGTCCGTCCCCTCTAACTTTATTTATGATTTTATAGATAAAGACCTTGACGAAGGGGTCTATTCGAGGGTGCAAACCCGTTTTCCGCCCGAACCTAACGGTTATCTTCATATCGGTCACGCCAAAGCAATCTGCATTGACTTTGGAACTTCCGATAAATACGGCGGAAAATGTAATCTTCGCCTTGACGATACTAACCCCACAAAAGAAGACACCGAATATGTCGACGCCATTATGGAAGATATTAAATGGCTCGGTTTTGATTGGGATAATGTTTACTATGCCTCGGACTATTTTGATTTTATCTATGAGTGTGCTCTTAAACTTATCGACAAGGGACTTGCCTATGTAGATGAGTCTACCCCCGACCAAATTCGCGAAATGAGAGGAACTCTTGTAGAGCCCGGCAAAAACAGTCCTTACCGTGACCGCCCGGTAGCCGAAACTAAAGACCTTTTTGCCCGTATGACTGCGGGAGAATTTGAAAACGGTGCAATGGTACTCCGTGCTAAAATTGATATGTCTTCTTCAAATATCAATATGCGTGACCCCATTATCTACCGAATTATGAAGGTTTCTCATCACAGAACGGGAGATAAGTGGTGCGTTTACCCAATGTACGACTTTGCTCACCCTCTTTCTGACGCTAAAGAGGGCGTTACCCATTCTCTTTGTTCGTTAGAGTTTGAAAACCACCGCCCCCTTTATAACTGGTTTTTAGAGCAACTTGAAATCCCCGAAGCGCCTCGCCAAATCGAGTTTGCCAGAATGAATGTAAACTACACCCTGACCTCTAAAAGAAAGTGCCTTAAACTTGTAAACGACGGTCTCGTTTCGGGTTGGGACGACCCGAGAATGGCAACCCTTTGCGGAATGAGAAGACGCGGCTACCCCGCCTCTGCCGTTCGCACCTTTGTCGATAAAATCGGCGTCAGCAAGGCTTATAGCGTAATAGACTACGCTCTTTTAGAGTCTTGTGTTCGTGACGAACTGAATATGAACGCCAATCGTGCTATGGCGGTGCTTCGTCCTTTAAAGGTTGTAATTGATAATTATCCCGAAGATAAAACCGAAGAAATTTCGGTTGAAATCAACCCCAATAAACCCGAACTCGGCAATAAAACCGTTACCTTCTCCCGCGAAATCTATATCGAGCAAGACGATTTTATGTTAAATCCCCCCGGAAAGTATTTCCGCCTTTGCCCCGAAAAAGAAGTTCGCCTAAAGGGAGCCTATTTTGTAAAATACGCTTCCCACGAAGAAGACGAAAACGGCAATATTACCTGTGTTCATGTAACCTACGACCCCGCTTCCTACGGCGGCGAATCGCCCGACGGAAGAAAGGTTAAAGGAACTATTCACTGGGTAAGTGTAAATCATGCGGTCGACGCTACCGTTCGCCTTTACGAGCGTCTTTTCAATGTTGAAAACCCGTCCGACGAAGAAAGCGTTGGCTCCTTTACCGAAAATCTTAACGAAAACTCTCTAACCGTACTTAGCGGTTGTAAGTTAGAAGCCTCTTTGGCTAATGCTACTATCGGCGAAGGCTTCCAGTTTATGCGTCAGGGCTACTTCTGTTTAGATAAAGATTCGGCGGAAAACAACCTTATCTTCAACCAAACCGTCGCTCTTAAAGATTCCTTTAAAAAGGGTAACTAATATGAAAGTTTGCGATGTTTTAAATCTGCTTGATGAAAAGTATGACTTTTCATCGGCTATGCCTTATGACAATTCGGGTCACCTTGTAGGCAGTTTAAACAGCGAGGTAACGGGAATTGTCGTCTGCCTTGACTGCACAGAAGAAGCGGTAACACAGGCCCAAGAAAGCGGTGCAAACCTAATCGTTTGCCACCACCCCGTAATTTTTGACCCGCTTAAATCGGTAACCGATGAAAGTATTATTTTTAGGCTTTTAAGGGCAAACATTTCGGCAATCTCGGTCCATACCAATCTCGACCAGGCAGACGGCGGTGTAAATGACACTCTCTGTCTTGCCGTCAGCCTTGAAAATATCGAAAAGATTGCCGACAGTGAGGGATTTCTCTACCGAATAGGGGAACTGAGTGACCCTATCTCTGCCGACGAATTTGCAAACCAAGTGTCCTTAAAACTCGGCTTTCCCGTAAAATATGTCGGAACAAATACCCATATAAAAAGGGTTGCGGTCTGCTCGGGAAGCGGAGGCAGTCTTTTAGACGAGGTTTCAAAAAGGGGAGTAGACGCCTTTTTAACCGCCGACATTAAACACAGCGTTTTCCTAAATGCCCACTTAAACGGAATAACCTTGCTTGACGCGGGTCATTTTGCAACCGAAGATGTTGTGGTCCCGGTTTTAGCAGCCGAACTTAAAAAGGCTTTTCCAACAATAAATATTAGCGAAAACCACTTTTCGCCAATTAAATTTACAAAATAAAAAACGGCTATATAGCCGTTTTTTATTTTACAATTTTTTCAACTTGAAGGTCGCAAAAACTGTTAAGACTTTCAAAGTCCATCGCCGAAATATAACATTTTTCAAGTTGGTCGTGGTTTTCTTTTGCCTGTCTTAAAAGTTTTGCCGAACTTTCAAGCAGTTGTGAAACAAGACAAGCGTTTCCCTTTTCTTCCATAAATGCGGTCGTTACCATATAGTCTTTTGCAAAAAAAGTTTTATCTGCTACTGCTTTTTGGTGTTCGTACTCCCTTAAAAAGCAAATATTTAGTTCGGGCAAATAAATGCCGTCAATAAGTGTGTTTGGAAGAACGGGGTTTTTAAATACTACGGTATCAAACCCTCTTTTTACTCCCTCTTCCTTTAATTGTTCGAAAACTGCGTTAGATACCGAACCAACCGGGTCCAAAATGGAAATAGTTTTCTTTGCTAAAATCGAATCTCCAAAATAGAGAACGCCTTTTGGCGTAATACCGCCCAAAAACCGATTTATAATTTTACCATTCTTATTTGTGTTTGGAATATATTCGTTTATGAGCGTGCTTGCAAGTTTTTCGGTTTCTTTACTGTTTATTAGTCTTTGCGACGCTTTAAGGTCTTCTTCCATAAGACCGCCCGCAAGGACCACCTGTTCTGAAACACTTTTGTGAATTTTTTTGTTCTCGGTAGTTAATTTTATAATTTCCCGGCCCTGTTTTTTAAGCAGATTCTCGTCCCAAAAATCTCCAAAATTAAGTATACATTCGCTAACCCCGGGGAAAGTCGGGTCAACCGTATGGGGTGCTGTGCCGTCTAAAACGGCAGTTTTAAGTTTTGGAATAAGAACTCCGTCAAGGGAAGAAGGGTCACTGGCACAGTAAATTTTTAAAACCTCAAGTCCCTTTTCTTCAGCCTTTTTGACAAGTTTTCTCATAAACGAAGACTTTCCCGTACCGGGACCGCCTTTAATAATATAGGCGTACCAATCATCTTTTGGCTCATAGCAGTTTTTAAATTCCGAAATAAACCCCTGGGCAGAGTTTGATGCTAAAAAGAATTTCATATATTTTTCACTCCGAAATAAAAATTACATTATATATTATTCCCAATACGAAAAAAAGACACTGCGCTTAGGGAGTTGCGATTAGGGACGAAATCGGTTTATCCCTAACCACAACTCCCTTTTAGGCACAGTGTCAAAAATTATTTTCCAACAAAATTATAATCAAAGGTTATTACACACCGATATGTCGGGTCAATACTAACCGCAATATCTTCTATCTGGCGTTTAATGTCTTGTTTTTCCTTATCTAATCCAATCGGAAGAACAACGTCAAAAATAAGGTTGGTTCGCTCGTCGCTTTTTGGGGTCATTCTGAAATCGTGAATGGTAAGGTCGGGGTGAATAACCTTAATTTTTTCGGCAATAACGCTTTTAGCAAGATTTAGTTTTTCGTTGTCGGTTTCAACGGGGTCCATATGGATTGTTAGCATAATTCCCGTTCGCTCGAAAACAAGTTTCTCGCAAAGGTCAATATGTTCGTGGCACTTAACAATATCTGTATCGGCAGGAACTTCAACGTGTACCGAAGCAAAACAGCGTCCGGGTCCGTAGTTATGAGCCATTAGGTCGTGAATACCCAGAAAACCGTCAAAAGCCATAATCTCGTTTTCAAGCGTTTTTGCCGTTTGCTCGTCAATCGGTTCGCCTAAAAGGGGACCGAGAGTTTCTTTTCCCGTTTTAAAGCCCGACCAAAGAATAAACAGTGACATAATAACGCCGACATAAGCGTCTATGTTAAGGCTTGTTATGTTCATAATAATAACCGAAACAAGAATTGCAAAGGTTGTTATAGCGTCGTTCAAACTGTCCTTTGCGGTTGCAATAAGGGCAGAAGACTCAATTCGTTTGCCGAGTTTTCGGTTAAAGAAGAACATCCAGAGTTTTAAAGCAACCGAAAGGGCAAGAATAACTATCGAAACGGTTCCAAAATCAAGGTCTGTCGGAGTAATTATTTTCTCAACCGAACTTTTAAGCAGTTCAAAACCCATTACAAGAATAAAACCCGAAACTATAAAGGCGGAAATATATTCAAATCTTCCGTGACCGTAAGGGTGGTCGGGGTCGGCAGGTTTGTTTGCAAGTTTAAAGCCAAACATAGTAACAACAGAAGACCCCATATCCGACAGATTGTTAAAAGCGTCTGCAATAATAGATATAGATGAGGAAATAATTCCTGCCGTAAGTTTAACTCCAAAAAGTAAAAGGTTTAAAAATATGCCGACAAAACCTGCTAAAGTTCCGTATTTTTCTCTGACACTACCGTCTGATGTTCTCTCGCTGTTTTTAATAAATAACTTTATAAGAAGCGAAGTCATTAGATTTTACTTCCTTTTGAACCTTTACTTCCGAAAGAAACGCCCGATAAAATGTTAGTATCAATAGTAAAGGTCAGATTTTCGCGGTTTCTCTTTCTTCTGAAAGCGAGAGAAATAAGGCGGTCAATAAGTTGTTTGTAAGGAAGTTTCGTTGCTTCCCACAAATAGAAAGAAAGGGAGCCGGGAATGGTGTTAATCTCGTTAACATAGACCTTGTCATCTTCTGTGTCAATAATAAAGTCAATCCTTACAACACCCGAAGCCCCTAAAGCCTTAAATACTTTTTTTGCAAGTTCTCTAATCTCGTCGCTCTTTTCTTTGCTTATGTCGGCGGGAATTTTACGGGAAAGGGAAGCCATTCCCTTACTACCCCCTTGCTTTTTACCTCCACCTAAATACTTGTCTTCATAGGAAAGAATCTCGTCGTTCATAAAAGGTTCTTCGCAAACCGACGCCTCGCAGTCGTCTGCATCGCCCACAACCGAGCAGTTGATTTCTCTGATTGACTGGACAGCGTGTTCAACAAGAACCTTGTCAGAAAACGAAACGGCAAGTTCAATAGCGTCAATAAGTTCCTGCCTGTCTTTTGCCTTGGAAATTCCAACCGAAGAACCTAAATTAACCGGCTTTACAATCATCGGATAGCCGATTTTCTCTTCGGCGTTATCAGCAACGGCTTCTCTGTTTTCGGCGTATTCTCTGGCGCTAAAACAAATGCAGTCAAGAACAGGCAAATCTGCCGCCTTCATAACATACTTAAATACCGCTTTGTCCATACCAACGGCACTTGAAAGCACATCACAGCCAACATAGGGAAGACCCAAAAATTCAAGGTATCCCTGAAGCGTTCCGTCTTCGCAGTTGGTTCCGTGAACAACCGGGAAAGCAACGCTAATAAGTACATCTTCGTTCTTTTTAAACAATTTTTTCTCAAGAAAATGAAGATAAACATCGTCACCCGATTTAACCATAGTAACGGGTTTTGACTCTGCAATAAGGGTCTTCATATCACGAAAAGGCTCAATTTCAAACATTTTTTCGCTTGTGTACATTTCGCCTTTTTTGGTTACGTAAACGGGAATAACGTCATATTTTTCCTTATCAACGGCACGCATAGCCTGAACCGCCGAAATGATAGACACCTCGTGTTCAACCGAACGGCATCCAAAAATAAAAGCAACGGTAGTTTTCATTTAATCACCCTATTTCAAATAATTATCAGGCAGGTCGTTTTCAAGCAAAACAACCGTATCCTTATCTGCAAAGCCTGAGTATATTTCCATTGCCTCTTTAAAGGAGGAGGCAATATAGATATCTTCTGTGTTAAAGTCGGTTTCATAAACTCCGTCAGCAAGGGGTTTGCTGCGCTTTTGACCGACAAAAATAATTTTATCGCAAACCTTGGCGGCGGCCCTGCCAAGCGCCTTGTTATACTCGTATTCTTTGTCGCCGAGTTCAACAAGTCCGGGGGTTATAATAACCTTTTTCATTCCCTCAAAAGAACCTAAAACATTAACAGCCTCAAGGCAGCCTTCGGGGTTTGCGTTATAAGCGTCATCAATAAGAAGAGAGCCATTTACCGAAGTCTTCATTTCAAGTCGGTGTTCGGTGGGGGAAAGCCTGGAAACTGCAAAGGCAATATCTTTAGCCGAAACGCCAAGCGTATAGGCAAGTCCTGCCGCACCTACAATGTTTAAAACATTATGTTTTCCTAAAAGTTTAGTAGAAACCGAAACCTTCTCGTTGCCGAGAATAAGGTCAAAGGTTGCCCCGTTTCTGCCACCCGTTATGTTTTCGGCTCTAAAATTAAACTCGTTTTGACTCCCGTAAAGAACTAAATCGTCACTTGCTCTGTTTTTAATAAGTTCGTTATCCCCGTTTGCAAAAACGGTTCCGCCCTTTTTAAAAACAGCCTCAAAAAGTTCAAACTTGGTCTTAAATACATTATCTATCGTTTTAAAGGTTTCAAGGTGCTGGGGTCCAACCGAAGTAATAAGCCCAAAGTCGGGGTTTACTATGTCGCAAATTTCTTTAATGTCCCCAACATTTTTAGCCCCCATTTCGCAAACGAAAATCTCGGTGTCTGCTCTGAGTTTTTCTCTTATAGTTCTGACAACCCCCATGGGAGTGTTAAAACTTTCGGGAGTGTGAAGAACATTAAACTTTTCGCTTAAAATGCGGGACAGAATATATTTGGTTCCCGTTTTTCCGTAGGAACCGGTAATACCGATAACCCGTACTCCTTTAACCGAACGCAAAATTCTTTTTGCGTCGTTTATGAAGCGTCTTGCAATGAGTTTTTCAAGTGGTTTTAAAGCAAAAAGTGAAATAAGGCACAAAATTTCCGGGAAAACGGTCAGGACTATAAAACTTACAAGAACAACATTTTGGAAAGCGAAATCCAAAAAACAAGCCAAAACGCCAAGGATAACAAGAACTAAAACGGCAAAGATAAAAGTCCTTTTAATTCTTGCGGTATAAACAAGTTTTTTAATGGAAGATGCGTTTTTGGATGCGCCTTTCCAACCAAAAAACAAAGAAACCGCCGCAAAAAGAACCATACTGTCTTTTAAAACTTCGTTTGGTAAAAAGGCAGCCCAAACCGCAAGACCTATTACCAAAACCTTAAGAACAAAAGGAATAACGGCAAAGTTGCTCTTTTGCCAACCTAAATATCTACTTGCAAAATAAGAGTTTTGCTGAAGCATCTGATACTGTCTTATAAGGGAAAGAGAACTCCCGATTATACAGACAATAAGCCCTAAAATGAATAACATAAAATCACCTAAATAAAACTGTTTATAATAGCGTTTGCTTCAAAAGGCCTTTCGCAAAAACTGAAATGTCCCGTGCCTTTAATAACGCAAAGTCCTGCGTCGGGAATAAGGCTTTCAATAATTTTTGCGTCGCTAAGCGGGGTAGCGGTGTCGTTTTCGCCCCAAATAAGAAGCGAGGGGCATTTAATGTTTGGAAGAAGTTCTCTGATATCTGTGTTTACAAGAGATACAAGAGTCTTCCTTAAAACTTCGGGTGCGGCATTATAGTCGGCGCTGCCGTAGTGGCGACGTGCCTTTTCTAAAAGAGAGCCCGAAAAGTTTTTGATTACAGGGCGTGTTAAAATCCATTTAATTGTTTTAAAACTTTTAGCACGAGCCTTTTGTTTGAAACTTTTCTTCGGAATAAGTCCTGCCGCATCAAGAAGAACTATCTTCGGAGGATTTACCATACCCGTTGCGGTCATATAAAGGGTTACCCGACCGCCGTGAGAATGACCCATCATAATCGGGTTTTCAAGACCGACCGCATCCATAAATTTAATCACAAAATCGCAGTAGTCTTTAAGGTCCCAAGGCCTATCCATAGTTTCGGTTTCGCCGCAACCGGGAAAATCGGGTGCAACAAGACGGCAACGGCCTTTAAGGGTGTTTATAAAACCCCTGTAAACTTCATGGCTTGAACCCCATCCGTGAAGCAAAAGAATTGGGGTTCCTTCGCCTTCGTCAATATAATTTACCTTGATGTTATCAATAGTAACATTCATAAAACATTCCTCTGATATTAAGAAATATACATATACATCTCTATTATAACAAAAATATAACAAAAATAGAAGACCCAATTTATATATTTTTTATTCTTGATAAAAAATAGGTTATGTTGTATAATCTCGGTAGTATAGTAAAAGAGGAGGAAGCGGCGAATGAAACTTAAAAACGGGTTTGAAATACGAACCGTGTGCGGTGATACCCTTGCAATTTATGCGGGCGAAAACACCGTTGATTTACAGCAGGCAATTTTGTTAAACGAAACCGCCGAATATATTTTCCGCCTCCTTTTAGAAGAAACGAGTAAAAGCGAACTTGTCTTAGCGTTACTTGAAAAGTATGATATTTCAAAGCAGCAGGCACAAAACGATGTAGAAAAGTTTGTGTCTATCCTTAGTGCGAAGGGTTATTTGGTTTAATTATGGATTTAAAAAACAAGGTTAACCGCTATCCTATGCAGGAACTTGCTCCCATAATCTGTGAGTTTCTCGAAAAAGGGAAAAATGTAACAATTACCGCCCGTGGAAACAGTATGCGTCCAATGCTTCGCGACCTTCGCGACCAATTGACGCTTTCTCCCGTTGATACTGAAAATCTTGCGGTATCAGATGTCGTCTTCTATATGAGAGGAAACGGCACTTTTGTTGTGCACAGAGTTGTTGACACCTATGAAGACGGTTTTATTTTGATGGGTGATTTCCAACTTTCAAAAGAAAAGGTGCCCAAAAGCCGAGTTCTTGGAAAGGTTACCTCCTTTAAGCACGGTAAAAAGGCCTACAACTGCAATGATAAGGGCTATATCAGATATGTAAAGTTCTGGAACAAATCTCGCTTCTGGCGCAGAGTCTATATAAGTTTATCCTACCGAATGGGAAGGGTAAATACAGAATTGTAATTTTTTTACTGTTGAATGCTGTCGCAAACTGTGATAATATGTAATTGGTGGTTAAAATGTTTTCTAAAAAAAGAAAACTTGTAATATCAATTATTTCGATATCTCTGGCTGTCGTTGTTTTGGCGGCGGCCTTTTGTGCTGTTTTTACCGCCGAACTTGAACTCGCCGTAGAGGGAGAAGAAAATATAACCGTTGAGGCTCTTTCTGAATTTTCAAACCCTAAGGCAACGGCGAATGTTTCTGTTTTAGGAATTAAAAGCCCCTCAAATGTAAATGTAAGCGGAAAGGTTGATACCTCAAAAAAGGGAAGTTACACCCTTACATACAACACGGGTTTTCTCTTTAAAAACAAATCTCTTGTACGCAAGGTTGATGTGATTGATACAATACCGCCCGTAATCCGCACCGAAACCGAGAATATTTATCTTGATAAAGGAAAAACCTCAATAACCGCTAAAGAGGTTGATGTAAAATATACTGCATTCGATAATTTTGACCAAGATATTACCGATAAAGTAGAAATTTCGGTAAGCGGATTTGTCTGCTCTTTGACGGTATCTGACAGTGCAGGCAATACAACTATTAAAAATATAAATATTGTTCCAAACGACAAGAAGTATCCAACCCTGGTGCTTAAAGGGGGAACAACACATTTCGTTCGGGTAAATTCAAACTATATCGAGCCGGGTTATTCGGCTAAGGATAATATTGACGGCAACCTTACCTCCAAGGTTGTTATTACAAGCAATGTAGACACCTCAAAATCGGGAGAATACTTTGTTGAATACAAGGTTTCCGACCGCTCGGAGAACACGACAAAACTTGTCAGAAAGGTTATTGTTTACGGTTCGCTAAATGCTGACTCTTTTAGTCAGGTCAAGCCAAACGGCAAAACGGTTTATTTAACCTTTGATGACGGACCCGGTCAGTACACCGAAAAACTTCTCGGTTATCTCGACCAATACGGCGTTAAAGCAACCTTTTTCGTAACTAACCAGTTTTCGAAGTATCAAGGACTAATCAAAACAATTGACCAAAAAGGTCATACCCTGGGAGTACATACCCTTACTCACAAATGGTCAATCTACAAAAGCGAAGAAGCCTATTATAACGACTTTAACGCAATGTTTGATATAATCAAAACGCAAACAGGAAAAGAAACAAATATTTTCCGTTTCCCCGGCGGAACTAATAACACCATAAGCCGTTCAAACAGAGGGATAATGACCCGCCTTTCAAATGATATGCTCTCAAAGGGATATATTTATTTTGACTGGAATGTTGACTGTAACGATGCAAGGCTTAAAACAACACAGGATATAATTTCTTCTACAATAAGTCAGATAAAAAACAAACAAGACTCGGTTGTCCTTATGCACGATATAAAACTGAGTACGGTAGAAGCGGTACCTGCGATAATAGAGTACGGCCTTGCAAACGGCTATACCTTTGCCCCTCTTGACCAAAACTCTCCCGCTGTTAGATTTAAACCTGTGAATTAAAAAACACCCCCGAATAGTCGGGGGTATTTTTTTATTTAATCATATCAATAAGTTGTTTGATACACGGCTCAAACCTTACCCCATACCAATGTTCAGGGTGGTCAATTGTGTTTCTGATACAAGCAACCGTAAAGTCGGCTGCAATTTTTGCCGCTTCAAAAATTTCTTTTCCGCCTAAATAAGCCCCCACAAAAGCCGAAGCGTAAACATCTCCCGTTCCGTGACAGCCGCCGCCAAGGCGGTCGTGTTCATAATAGCGGATTTCTCCGTTATCATAAACCGCAATTCCGTTTTTATCCTCCTTAAAGGCAACTCCCGTAAGAATGATTTTACCGTCGCAAATCTTTGAAAGTTTTTCTATAAGCGTTTCAATATACTTGCGGTCAAACTCGGTTTTATATTCGGTGTCGGTCATAAAACAGGCTTCTGTAATATTAGGAAGAATAATATCTGCCTTTTCGCAGAGTTTTTTCATTTCCTTAACATACTGCTCGTCAAATCCCTTATACAGTTTTCCGCCGTCGGCCATAGCCGGGTCAACAATTACGGGAGCATTCTCTAAAAGACAGTCGCAGATTATTTCTTTAACAAAAGCAATTTGTTTTGCGCTTCCGAGATACCCTGTGTAAAGGGCGGAAAAACTAATATTCTGCTCTTTAAACCCTTGTCTTATTTTAGGAATTTCATCGGTCAGGTCACAAAAAGTAAAGGTTGAAAACGCCGTGTGGTTTGAAAGAACGGCAGAAGGGATTATTGCCGTTTCAATACCGCAAGCCGAAATAATCGGGAGCGCAACCGTAAGTGAACACTGTCCGACACAGGAAATATCCTGAATAGTTAGAACTTTTTTATCCATATTTTTCACCCATAGAATTATATTATCTGTAAAATCAGTTGTCAACTTTTTCTGCGTACTTTTTGTACTCAGAGAAAAGTTTTTGTGCAATATGGTTCATCTCGTCTTTATCTACTTTAAGAATCTGTCGGTCATAGGTGTAAAGACCGTTGGTTTCGTCTTCAACGTCACTGACTTGGTTAAGAACCGCCGCGCAAAGCCCCTCGCTTTTAATATTCTCTAAAACCTCGTCAAGATAGAGTTTTGAAAGCGCCTGTCTGAAAGCGTTTTCTTCCTTAAAAAAGCGGTATCCATAGGTGTTTTCGGGGTTAAAAGAATGCCCCTCAATTTTATAAGAATATCCGCCGAATTCCGAAAGCACAAGCGGTCTGCCGTCGTTTTTGAGGCTTATCGGTTTAAAGTAAATGTGTTCGCTTTTAACATCGCTCTGACCCGTCTGAAACCAACCCGAAGTTGCGTCCCAAACCCTCGTTGAGTCAAGCGACTTTGCCCATCTGTACATATTTTTAGCGTCAAACTGACCCCAACCCTCGTTAAAAAGGGTATAGTAGCAAACGCTGGGGTGGTTATAAAGGGCAGAAACCGTCGCTTTAGCGTCGGCTTTGAAAATTTCTCTTCGGCGTTTGGTTGCTCTGTGAGAAATTCCTTTTTTAAGCCCTATTGTCGGCAGAGCAGTGTCAATTAAAAAGTTGTAATTTCCGCTGTTTACTAAATCTTGAAAAACAACCATTCCGTATTTATCGCAATAGTAGTAAAAGAGTTCCGGCTCAATTTTAATATGTTTTCTAAGCATATTAAAACCAAGTTCTTTCATTTTTTGAACATCAAATTTAAGTCCGTCGGGCGAGGCGGGGGTATAAATTCCGTCGCTGAAATAGCCTTGGTCTAAAAGCCCGTGGAAGAAATAAGGTTTGTTGTTAAGAAAAATTTTGTCCTCTTTAACCTCAACCGTTCTAAGCCCGAAATACGACTCGACTCTGTCTTCGTTACTAATAAGACTAAACTGATAAAGTTTCGGGTTTTCGGGGCTCCAATGAACGGGGTTTTCAACCTCAAGTCTGAAAAAGTCCCCATTAAAAGAGTACTCTTTGCCCTCAAAAAGAAGTTTCTTTTCTTCCCCTCCGCCCAAAACTTCAATATCAACTCCGTTAAGGTCGGGGGTAATACTAATCGATTTAATATATTCTTTCGGAACCTCTTCAAGCCAAACCGTCTGCCATATTCCGCTAACGGGGGTGTACCACATGCCCGACCGTTTATACCTTTGTTTACCAAAGGCAAGTTCGTGGTCAAGGGTGTCCTTAACCCTTACTTCAATAAGATTTTCGCCTTTTTTAATAAACTCGGTAATATCAAAAGAAAAGGGAAGATAACCGCCGGTATGCGCCCCTATATTCTTTCGGTTAACAAATACTTCGCAAATCTGGTCAACTGCCCCGAAATGAAGAAGAAGCCGACCGCTGCTTTCTCCTAAATCAATCTTTTTTTCGTAAAGAAGTATATCCTTTTTCTTTCGCTTAAAGTCAAAACCCGATATTTCGGATTCGGGAGGGAAGGGAAGAATAATTTCGCCTCTTGTAAGCGTTTTTTTGCCCCTTATTACCGATAAATTCCATTTTCCGTTTAAACAAATGTAGGAATCCCGTTTCATTGACGGGCGAGGATACTCTTGCCAAGGTGTTTCGTCCTTTTGGTCTTCAAAAGGCGTTTTAAGCCGCTTAAATTTAGGTTTGTTCCGGCTAAACGACCAAAGAAGCAAAGGGATAAGCAAAACAATTACGGCAAGAGCCGCTAAAAATATGTTAGCATTAGGAAGAAAGGAGGTTGTTCCGTCGTTGTTTGTTATAAGTTCGGAGTCTTTTAAAACAAACGCACCAACCGAAGGCCCTATAATTCCGGGAATAAGCACCTGTGAAAAAATTCGAAGCCCTTGGAACATACCCGCCTTATTTTCGGGGGTATTGTCGCGAATCATAGCCCCGAAAACCGCCATACCCGCAAGGTATCCGCACATCATAAATAAAGAACCGATAAATACAGGCAGGGTTGTCCTTGTGAAAAAGAGTATAATATACCCCAAACTTAAGGATAAAACGGGAATCAGCGAGGAGAACTTAAAACCTTTTTTGTCGTACACCTTTCCCCAAAATGCCGTTACTGCCGCTGCCAAAATAATTGCGGGAGCCATAATAAAAACATAGTTTGTCATATTAAGGCTTTTCTCGTAATAGATAATAAGATAGGGCATAAAAACTTGAATTGAAATATTAAATACCGCAAAGCATATAAGAATTATGTAAAGAAGAGGGTTTCTTTTTACTGTCGAGGGTTTAAAACCGTAAAAAATACAACTGAAATAACCTTTTCTATTGGGAAGTGTGGAACTGTCTTTAATAAGAAATATTCCAAGAATGCCAACTGCGAGAACCACAATTCCTATAATTGCAAAAATGGCGGTCCAACTGCTCGGTTGTTCTAAATCAAAGAACATAAACCCGCCGAAGACCACAATAATTGCCACAAGCGGCATCATAGCGTTGATGCCTTCAACAGAACCTCGGTTAGTTGAATCGGTAGAATCGGTAAGCCAGGCGTTAAAGGCGGCGTCGTTGGCGGTAGAACCGAAAAAGGTCATAATACAATCGAAAATTATAACTAAAGAAACGCCGAGCGTTGCCGCCGAAACGCAGGCGGGAATAAATTTGCTGATAATGTCTTCTCTTAGGAAAATAAAACTAAAAATGGAAACACCCCAAAGGATATATCCTGTGCAGATAAAGAGTTTCCGTTTTCCTATTTTGTCCGAAAGCGCTCCCATAAAAACGGTCGTCAGCGTAGCCGCAACGGCCGAAGCGGTAACCATTGCCGAAATGTCGGCGGGGGAGGCGTTGAATATTTTGTATATAAATACATTGAAGTACATATTCTCGACTACCCAGGCAACCTGACCTATCAGGCTAAACAGAGTAACCGCACACCAGAAACTAGGCGAGAGTTTTGTTTTCATAAAAGACCCTCCTGATATTTAGTGTCTAACCTTCTTTAAACTAAACCATTTCGCAGGGAACTGTGCTAAAATAATTGCTGCAAACATTATAATACAGCCTAAGAGTTTTCTTGTTGTCGGGATTTCTCCAAGCACAACCGCCCCCGAAATAATTGCGAAAACCGACTCTAAACTCATTGTAATTGCCGCAATAGTCGGCTCGGCGTTCTTTTGGGCAACGGTCTGAAGCGTATATGCAACTCCGCTTGATAAAACACCCGCCCAAAGTATAGGAAGCCAGGCGTTTAAAATGCTTTCTAATGAGTTTTGTTCAAGAACAATAGCGGGAATAGCCGTAACAGCGCTAACCGTAAAAAACTGAAGGCAAGAAAGTTTAATCGGGTCAACCTTTGTTACGAAATGGTCAAGCGCTAAAATGTGTGCTGTAAAGCAAACGGCGCAAAGAAGAACAAGGGTGTCGCCAAGTCCTAACATCAGTCTGTCGGTTATGCAAAGAAGGTAAAGACCAACGATTGCAATAATAACCGAAGCCCAAACATTTAAAGAGGGAAGTTTCTTAAAGAAAACCGAACAAAGAGGAACCATTATTACATAAAGGGTGGTAATAAAACCTGCGTTTCCAACCGATGTGTAAATAATTCCGTACTGTTGAAGCACTGCGGCAACGGTTAAAATAATTCCGCAAACAACCCCGCCTGCTAAAAGGGGTTTAAGTTCGGTTTTCGGCTTAACTCCCGTCCTCTTTTTTGTGAAACGGTCCTTAATAAGAAAAACGGGTATTAAAACCGCCCCTCCAATTGCAAACCTTACCATAATATAGGTCAGCGGTCCGACATAGTTCATTCCGTCCGACTGTGCGACGAAGGTACTGCCCCAAATAAATGCGGCAATAAGAAGCTCTAATGTTCCAAGAAGATTTTTGTTTTTCATATTATATGTACTTTATTCCTATTCGGGCCTGAATATTTGTACTGCCCTCAATTTCTGTTTTAAAATAGTATATGATTTCGTCTGACCCGTCGGTTTTTTCGGGGTTACTTATAAAAATTTCAACCGTTTTTCCAATAGGAGCCTCCGCTATATAATTCACCAGACAGGAAGACATAAATATTTTTTCGCGATTTGGAATATAATCAAAAAGCATATCGAAATATTTAGTGTTGTTCATATGGAAATTGCGGTCAACGTCAGAATACATGATTTCCCTCTGTCCGCATTTTTCAAAAGGAATATCGGGAAGTTTAAAGCGTGAGGGTATGTTCAGTGTGATAGCCTCTGCTGTACCATAAGCGTCGGTGCTAAACTCGCTGCCCCTTATAAGTCTTCCCTCATTAGTGTCTACAAGTGCCCAGATTGCAAGACCTTGTGCAACAGTTTCCTCGCCTGATTTTATAACATAACTTCTAGGGAAAGAAACATTTTTGCTTGGAGTAGCCCAAGTTTGAACGGTAATATCCTCGTATTCTTTAAGCGGACGGAAAACCTCAACTGCGGTACGGCTGACAATAAAACTAAGTCCCTTGTCCATAAGTTCTTGATATGACGGTTTAGCGTTAAGCATATTGCGGTCGACCGCTTCCATCATATATTTTATTATGCTTGTGGGAGTGGCAAGACAGTTAGTGTCAATATCGTGAGCGGTAACCTGGGTTTTATACTCAAACGGCATTTTTTCACCTTCTAAATTTTTTGTATTTACGAGTATTTTGACGAAGCAGAGCGAAAAATTTGTCTTCCAAAACCTGATTCGAGTTTGAATGCTTTGGTTAAATAAAAAGTTCAAACAGATAGTAGACAAAAGGGGAAATAAGTATTGCGGGAAGAAAGTTTGCAATCTTAAATTTCGAAACCCCTGCAAGATTAAGACCAAGCCCCATAATTATAATAGAACCGACACAGGTAATAGCCCCGACTGCTCCGTCGGTCAGTACGGGCTGAAGATATATAGCGCAAAGAGCAATAGAGCCCTGATAGAGCAAAAGCGGAATAACCGAGAAGGCAACCCCTATACCAAAAGCCGAAGCAAACATTATCGATGAAATAAAGTCAAGAATAGATTTTGTGTAAAGAATACTGTTATCCCCGGTAAGACCTGCGGTAATCGAGCCGGTTATTGCCATAGCCCCAACGCAAAAAAGCAGTGATGCCGAAACAAAACCTTTTGTAAAACCGTTTTCGCCTTTTTTTGAAAATTTTGCCGATATAAAGTCGCCAAAACGGTTAAGTCCTTTGTCTATATCAATAATTGTTCCGAGAAGTCCGCCCGGAACAATAGAAACAACCGCAATAATCGGGTTAATGTCCTCGAGCATACCGGAAATGCCTATGAATATAACGCATAACCCTACGCCCACCATTATAGATGAATGTATTTTTTCGCTAATTCCTTTTTTAAACAGAAGCCCTAAAAGAGTTCCCATAATAACCGCAATGGCGTTTACGGCAACACCTAACATAAAATCACCTGCAATTAAACTTTCTAAAGAGATATTTTAGCATAATTTTATAAAAAAATAAAGTCCAAATTAGTTTCTTTTCGGAAGACCGCTTTTCTTTATATTAGGAAATATAATAATATATTATTATATATAAATAATAGGCCGATTATTTTTAATGAAAGTCTGTTAGAAAAAAACACAATCTTAGTTTCAAACTACGAACTTGGCAATTTAAACAAAAAAACTTCAACATTTTGTACATTTTGAACGCGTTGTATATACTTGACAAATTAGGAGGACGGGTGGTATAATACAGTAAAGTGTGAAAGGTGTAGTTTCCTTTCGCTCGAAAATATTAAACCTATTTAGGTCATAGGAGGAAAAATCATGAAGAAACTCATAGCTTTAGTTCTCTCAGTTGCTATGATGCTTACCCTTTGCGCTCTCACTGCTTCCGCAGAAACTGCTCCTTCCCTCGTAATCGAAGGTGCTCAGAAAGTAGTAGTTGGCGAAGACTATACTGTAAGCATTCGTCTTAACGACGCTGGCAACGTAGTTGGCGGTTTCCAGGGCGAACTCACCTATACCGGTGCTACCGTTAAGGATATTGCCGTTAACCCCCAGGTTCTTGATTTCAATACCGACGGAACAAAAGACACCGTAATCAAAGATGATGGAGATTCTGTTAACTTTGTTACTGTTGGTGATATTAAAGGACAAAACCCCGCAACCAGAATTTGGTTCAAGGTTACTTTCACCGTAACTTCTAACGATGCTGAATTCGCTCTCGCAGAGGTTGTATTTGCCGCCAAAGACGCAAAAGCGCTTACCGGCACTTTTGACAGCACTCTTGCTCCCGAAGTACCCAATCCCGCTGATCCTACTGTTTCTGTAGATAGAGTTGGTATCATCGCTCAGGTTGCACCTAACGACCAGGCTATCAATGTTCAGGCTGGAATTGTTGTTCCCGAAGGAAAAACCGCTACCGAATACGGCGTAGTTTTCTATCCCACCTCGCTTCTTAACGGTGCTGAACTTACCGTTGATACAGCCGGTGCAGTTAAGGCAAAACTTAGTGCTGGTGAAAAATATTTCGATAAGTTCATCGAAGAAGGAACCTTCAATGCGCTTCTCCACTTCGATTTCTCTACCGACGAAAAAGCCGCTCAGTTCCTTGGAACCAAGGTTTCTGCCCGTGCTTATGTTAAGGTAGGCGAAGATGTTTACTACAGCGCTAACACTACCGATAAATACATCCAGGGCGGTGTAGCTGACAAGGCTGCTCTTAACACTATCCTTGATGTAGGCGCTAAATTCAACGCTGACAGTGCTTCTGTTACTCTTGACGCATACAACGCTGCAATCGCAGGTCTCAACACCTCTAACAGCGATTGGTACGCAAATCGTTGCACCGCTCTCAAGTTTGTTGTAGAGCATGCAACTGCAGAATAATTTCAAGGAGGTAAATTGACGATGAAAAAGTTATATGTTAAGCCTGAACTTGAAGTTTTAGAACTTTCTGCTGCTAATGAATTTCTCGTATCTTCTCCCGAATACGGCGTTAATGAAGGCGTAATGGGCGACGATATGCTTGACGACGGTAACAACTGGACTGAAGTTCCCGGCGGCAACGTAACTGACCCCTGGGCATAATGATTATGCAGAACACTCTTAAAATTCTATTAACTTTAACCCTTTCCCTTTTGCTTGTTCTCTCTTTTGCCGCTTGTGGTGACAAAGATGATAACAGTTCTAACGGTTCAAGCATCGATCCTACTCAGGACTATGCAGATGAATGGGGCGAAATGGATGCTCCTACCGAATCGGAAAAGCAGGAAATAGAGGACCTCTGGAATGACGGTATCAGTAGTGATAGCGGAAAAATTGAAGACACTACCGATAAGAATGAAGACACCACTACAAGCGGTGGCACCTCTTCAGACAGTTCTTCGGACACCTCTTCCAGCACTAATTCTGATGAAGAAGGAACTGCTAGCGAAGGCGAACTAAAGGGAGAAGTTGGCAAAGTAGAAAATGGAATATTCTAACCTTTAATGACCTTTAGCCCCGGCACTTTTCTGCCGGGGTCTTTGTTTTTCCTTGACAAACCATAAGGGGTATTTTATAATACAAATAGTATATTGATGAATGGAGAAACTTCTATGAAAAAGCAATACATTTCCCCCGAGTTCGATATATTAAATTTACTTTCTAATGATTTTTTATCATCTTCGCCTAACTCCGCCGGTGACGACTGGAACGGTGATGACAATGGTTTTGAAGATAATACAAGTCGTCCTGACGAATGGGCTTAAGCGTCTTAATAAATAATTTTAGTGGAGAACCTTATGAAAAAATCATATCTTGAACCGAAATTTGATTTAATAAATATACAAGGCGAAGATTTTTTGTCGTCTTCACCCGACTATACCGATAAGGACGTTACCGATGAGGAGTTTACCGGTGGAACAAGCGGAGAAATTACTCCTGAGCGTCCCCCCTCAATTTTCGGCTAAAATTTTTCGAGCAAGATTTTTCTTGCTCGTTTTTTTGTTTATTCTTGTTGAAATATTAAGTAAAATGGGTTATAATGTTTACATATTATTTTATGAGGGGTTATTATGTCTGCGATTGGTTTTGATAATGAAAAGTACTTAAAAACCCAGTCTGAACATATTCGTAAACGAATTGCTCAGTTCGGCGGAAAACTTTATCTTGAATTTGGCGGAAAGTTATATGATGATTTTCACGCCTCTCGTGTTCTCCCCGGTTTTAAACCCGACAGTAAACTTCGTATGCTCCTTCAAATGAAGGAACAGGTTGAGGTTGTTATAGTTGTTAATGCGGGTCATATTGAAAAGAATAAACTTCGTGGCGACCTTGGTATTACCTACGATATGGACACCCTACGCCTTTTTGACATCTTCCGTTCAATAGGACTTTATGTCGGAAGTGTTGTCCTGACCTGCTATTCCGGTCAGCCTCAGGCAAAAGCCTTTAAGTCAAGACTTGAAGGGCTTGGCGTTAAGGTTTATAAGCATTATGCAATTGATGGATACCCCTCTAATATTTCAAAGGTTGTAAGCGACGAGGGATACGGTAAAAACGAATATATCGAAACCACCCGCGAACTTATAGTTGTTACCGCCCCCGGCCCCGGTAGCGGAAAAATGGCAACCTGCCTTTCCCAACTTTATCATGACCATAAAAGAGGAATTGAAGCAGGCTATGCTAAGTTTGAAACCTTCCCAATCTGGAATATCCCTCTGAATCATCCTGTTAACCTTGCTTACGAGGCTGCAACTGCCGACCTAAACGATGTTAATATGATTGACCCGTTCCACCTTGATGCCTACGGTAAAACAACCGTAAACTATAATCGAGATGTTGAAATCTTCCCGGTAGTCACCGCTATGATGGAAAGTATTTACGGCGAATGTCCCTATAAATCTCCTACCGATATGGGCGTAAATATGGCGGGCAACTGTATTTTTGATGATGCGGTTGTTCGTAAGGCTTCTTGCGAGGAAATAATCCGTCGTTATTATGTTGGGCTTTGTCAGAATCTTCAGGGCAAGGCTAGTGATGAATCGGTATACAAGTTAGAACTTCTAATGAAAAAAGCGGGTGTTAAGGAATCCGACCGCAAGGTTGTTTCTCCTGCGCTTCAGAAAGCGGCGTTAACCGGTCTTCCCGCTGCCGCAATCGAACTTCCCGACGGCAGAGTCTTAACGGGAAAAACCTCCGACCTGCTCGGTTCAAGTTCGGCTCTTCTTCTCAACGCTCTTAAAGCCCTTGCGGGACTGGACGATGACCTCCATCTTATTTCCCCCGAAACAATTCAGCCGATTCGTCATCTAAAGGTTGACCATCTCGGCAACCGTAATCCGCGTCTTCACACCGACGAGGTGCTTATCGCTCTTGCAATTTGTGCGGCTACCAACCCCGACGCCGAAAAAGCAATGGAACAACTCGAGAATCTGCGTGGTTGCGAGGTCCATTCAACCGTTATTCTTTCTCAGATTGACGAAAAGATATTCAAAAGACTTGGCATAAATCTAACCTGCGAACCAAATTATAAAACAAAAAAAGAATATTCTATGAAATAAAAAAATAACCGATAGGAAGTCCTGTCGGTTATTTTTATTTAATTTAGTCGTCTTCGCTCTCTTCGGGTTCAAAAACAACGGTTAATTTTGTTATTCGGTGTTCTTCGATTGAGTCAATCGTAACGGTCAGATTCCTATATTTAAAAGAAGCCTGTTCTTCGGGGAAACCGTTTAACATTTCAATTGCCCAACCGCCTACGGTTGTGTACTCGCTTTCGAAATCGCCTTCGTCGAAGTCGATTGCTTCGAAGAAATCGAAAATGTTCATATCTCCTTCAACCGAGTATTTATCCGCTCCCGATTTAACAATATCGTGTTCAATTTCTTCGTCCTCATCCCAGATTTCGCCGACGAGTTCTTCAAGGATATCTTCCATAGTTGCTATTCCAAGCGTTCCGCCAAACTCGTCAAGAACAATCATAATATGAGTTCTCTCTTCTCTGAGAACGTCAAGAGCGTCGTCGAGTTTAACCGTCATATGAATAAAATAAGGCTCAACAAGCAGTTCTTTTATGTCTATTTCTTCTTTGGGTGTGTGAGTAAGAGCCTTTAATAGTTGTTGAACAACAAGGATACCAACAATGTTGTCAATGCTTTCTTCGTAAACGGGAATTCTTGAGTAGGGGGAAGCGAAAACCGTTTCAATTATCTCGTCAATATCGGCGCTCAGGTCAATCGCAACCATATCGACCCTTGGAATCATAATCTCCTTTATAGAGGTGTCTGAAAAATCAATTGCCGACTGTAAAAGTTCGCTCATATCTTCGTCAATAGAGCCCTCTTCCTCGCCCGTTTCAATAATTGAAGCAAGTTCATCGGTTGTAACTCCGCTGTCGCTGTTTGAAAACAATCTGCCAACAAGGTTTATCAGTTTATTGATAAGCCACGCAACAGGAAAGAAGATTATCATAAAGGTGAAAAGGGGAACAGCAAAGATATGAATAAGAAGTTTGGAATTGCCTTTTGCAATAACCTTTGGTGCAATTTCTCCAAAAACAAGTAATAATATTGTCGAAACAACAGTTGCAACGGTAGCCGAAAGATTTTCGGTTGTAAGCCCCGTTTCAAAAAGCAGAGATAGGCACATCGAGGTTATAGCGGTTGAAAAAGCAAAGTTAACAATATTATTGCCAATAAGAATAGAGGTAATAGCAAAGTTGTAATTACGGCTTATTTTATAGGCGGTTTTGCTTATAAAATTTTTATCCGCACTCTTTTCAAGTTGTCCCTCGTTTGCGAGATTATACGCCGTTTCACTTGCCGAGAAGAAGGCAGAGCCTATAAGACATATCAGAATAACAATAATTTGAATATACATTATTCGTCAGCACCCCCATCCTCATTTTCTATGGGTTCGCTGATTTTAAAGGTTAGCGAAACAAGTCTTCCTCTGAAAACCTTTTGAGCGGTAATGTTCAGTCGTCGATAGGTAAACTGTGAACCTACCGAGGGTACTCTGCCAAGCATTCGACCAACCCATTTGCGAAGGGTATAATGTCCGCACTCATCTCGGTCAAAGTCGTCATAGTCCATCATCTCAAAAGCCGAAACAACCGAAAGGTCGGCACTGATTTCAAAGGTGTTTTCGTCTATCTGTCGGAACTTGTCCTCAATTTTATCGTTTTCGTCGAAAATTTCGCCAACAAGTTCTTCAAGCATATCTTCCATAGTAACTATACCGACAATTCTGCCCGAACGAGTTTTAACTATGGCAAAAGGCTTGTGAAGTCGTTTCATCTCGGCGAGCAGTTCGTCAATTTTATTTTCAGGGGTTACAAATAAGGGAAGGTCAAGAAGCGCTTTAAGGTCGGGACTGTGCCCTTTAAGATAACTTTCAAGATATTCTCTGGTTCGAAGTACACCGATAATATTATCAAGTTCGCCCCTATAAACTGGAATTCTCGAATAAGGAGAAGCCTTTACGGTTTCAAGAATTTCCTCTTTTGTTGAATTTATATCAAGACAGAGTACATCTCTTCGGTCGGTTAAAATATCAGAAACCGAAACATCCGAAAATTCAAAGGCAGAATAAAGAAGACGGCTTTCATCTGAATCAATAGAGCCATCTTCTTCCATATCCTCAATAATATCAATAACATCATCTTCGGTAACGGTAGGTTCTTGGTTTTTTGCAAATAGTTTGGTTACAAGACGGGATATTAAAGAAAACAGCGCCGTAAAAGGAGCAAGAAGAAGTTCCATAAGGCTAAGAGGCGAGGCAATTTTAAGCAAATATCCTTCGCCGAGTTCTTTGGCAAGTGCTTTAGGAAGAACCTCTCCGAAAAGAATTACCGTTACTGTAACCAACAGCGTCATTAAAGCGGTAGGAATACCAAGATGAATTGCAAGAAGGGTTGAAAAAGAACTCATCGCAATGTTAACAATATTGTTTCCTACCAGTATGGTCGTAATAGATTTGTCAAAATTGTTTATAAGTTTAAGGGCAGTTTTTGCAGACCGAACCCCTCCGTCTGCCATCGCCTTAACACGTGCTTTGCTAACTGCGGTTACAGCGGTTTCAGAGGATGAAAAAAAGGCACTGAAAGCCAACAGACAAAGCAGAAAAATAATAGTCCACAAATTGTCTGCGACCAAATCAAAAATACCCGAAAAATTAAAATCTGTCTGTAAAAGACATAATCGGCCTTCGGTTGTTGTACTTAAACTACACCCGTCGTCCATTTAAAAACCAACTCCTTATATCATCATTTTATAGCGTCATAATAACATAATTTATATAAATAGTCAAGTATATGCAGAACTTCAAATATTTGGTTTACATAAAATCGACGGTTTCTTGCCGTTTTATATTGACACACCTTGTCTAAATTGATATAATTAAGTTGTATATTGAGAGAGGAAGTGAGTCATGAATCGCATAAAAAAATACATATCGGTTATTCTTTGCGTCGTAATGTTTGTAACCTGTATTGGCATAAATACGGTTCATGCCGAACAAGCCACTCATACGGGAACGGTCAATGTTTCCGACGCTCTTAATGTTCGGAAAGGTCCCGGAACAAACTATAATTCCCTTGGAACCCTTTCCCCAAATGCCGAGGTAACTATTTATGGCGAACCGGTAACCGGTGGAGATTATAAATGGTATAAAATCGCTTATAAGAGCGGATATGGATATGTTGCGTCCAACTATATAATAAATGTAAAAGAAATCCCTAAATACGACTATAATGCCGATTTCGAGGCAAACCTGACTAAACAAAACTTCCCCGAAAGTTATAAGGTTCTACTCCGCAAACTTCACGCCGCCCATCCTAATTGGGTTTTCCTTGCTGACCATCTTTCAATGACCTGGGAAGTAGCGGTAAGGGAAGAAAGCAAGGTTGGAAAAAGCCTTGTACAAAACGGAGTAAGTTCTATTCCTGATTCCTGGAAATCAATGGCAGATAAAGCATATAACTGGACTGACGGTAAATATGTTTCTTATGATAGCGGAAACTGGGTAACCGCCGAGCGTGAGGTAGTAGAGTATTATCTTGAACCCAGAAATTTCCTGAACGAGAACTATATTTACATGTTCCTCGACCAGACTTATAACCCGAATCTTCAGAATGCCGAGGGGCTTCAGAAAATTTTAAAAGGTACCTTTATGGAGGGAGAGTTCCCCGAAGATACCTATGAAACCTATAACGATGTTATAATGGACGCCGCTAAAAAGTCGGGAGTAAGCCCCTATGTCCTTGCCGCAAGTATCATAATCGAACAGGGTGTTAACGGAACGGGCGGAAGCATTTCGGGTAAAATAAAGGGTTATGAAGGATATTATAACTACTTTAATGTCCGTGCCTATGCCTCGGGCGGTTATGATGCTGTTACCTACGGTCTAATCTATGCTAAGGGTTCGGGAAGTCTCGGAAGACCCTGGAACACCCGCGCTAAATCAATTTTAGGTGGGGCCGAACACTATGCAACAGGATATGTAAAAAGAGGACAAGACACCCTTTACTACAAAAAGTTCAATGTAATAACCCCCTCGTTTTATGTAAACCAATATATGACTAATGTTCAGGGCGCTTACCTTGAATCTTCAAAACTCAAAAGTGCCTATTCAAGCGTAAATTCAGACGCCGCTTTAACCTTTAGTATTCCTGTTTATAAAGAAATGCCGTCTGAAAATAAAACCGCCCTACCAACCTCTAAAGGCGCTAACAACTATTATATAACCGACCTTAAGGTAAACGGTAGCACTATAGAAGGCTTCGACAGATATAAAAACAGTTACGAAATGATTGTTTCAAAAGATACTTCGTCTATTGCCTTTTCTGCCGTCGTACCTTCGGGAGCCTCGGTTAGCGGAACGGGAAATATCTCGCTTTCAGAGGGTAAAAACACAATCACTCTCACTGTTACCGCCGCCTCGGGCAAAAAAGCGAACTACACCCTTTCTGTTTTCAGAGAAGAGGGGGGAGAGGACTCAGCTCCCGAGCCTACGGTTGAGAGCGACTACAAAATAGGCACCTATGTCAGCGGTATTACAATCGGTACAAATGTAGGTGATTTTGTAAAAAACTTCGGTGTTAAAAACGGAACGGCAAAGGTCTTTAACTCTGCTAACCAACAAAAGACTTCGGGCGTTATCGCAACCGGCGATAAGGTGGTCGTTTATAACACTAAAAACGAGCAAACCCTCTCGCTTAATATTGTAATTTTCGGTGACACAAACGGTGACGGAAAGGTTTCAATAGTAGATTTGGCGCGTGTTCAAAAACATCTACTTGAAATTAGTTTGTTGAAAAACAGTCAGAATACGGCTGCCGATACAAATCGAGACGGAAAGATTTCAATAGTTGACCTTGCCCGTGTTCAAAAACATCTGCTTGAAATATCACAAATTGCTCAATAGGAGAATAGTAATGAAACAAACAGCAAAAAGAGTTCTTACATTATTTATGACAGTCTGCCTTCTTGTTAGCGTTTTTGTATTTAATGCTTCTGCAGCAGGTTCAACCATTGCTTTCAGCAAAAGCAAGCTCACGGTTGGAGAAACTTTGACGGTAACTGCCCGTTTCTCAACTTCTTCAGGCAATCCTATGTACGGTCTTGAGTGCTATGTAACCTATGACCACAAGATTCTTAATTTCGTTAAAACTGACGATTCTGTTAACAAGACTACAGACGGTAAACTCAAGGTTGTTCTTCAGTCTGCAGGAAAAACCAGTCTTTCCCATACTATTACATTTAAGACAATAAAAGCAGGAAATTCTGCAATAACTATTGAAAACATAGTCTATTCAGATAAAAACGATATAGAACAATCACTTACCGGCGCTTCCGCAACCGTTGCGGTAGTTAGTGAAAGCCAAAAGGCCTCAAGCGATGCAAATCTTAAAGCGCTCACCATTTCGGCGGGTACTTTAACCCCTTCTTTTTCGTCAAATGTTACGTCCTATAATGTAACCATTCCTTATAGTGAAACAGAATTTTTGGTTCAGGCGACAAAGTCGGATTCCAAAGCGAAGGTTGCCGTTCAGGGCAGTAAAGATATGAAGGTCGGAAACAACAAACGAGTTGTTGTTGTAACGGCAGAAAACGGTACTACAAAGTCCTACACAATAAATATTATCCGTCTTGACCAAAACGGAAACCAGGTAACCGAAGACCCCGACCCAACCGAAGAGAATCGTATTGAGGTTGCTATCGGTGAAGAAATTAAATATATTGGAGAAGATTTTTCTTCCGATATAATTCCCGCCGGTTTTAAGGTAATCGATTATGTATATGAAGACAAAACGGTTGCTGCTATCGGAAATGACGAATATGTAATGCTCTATCTGCTTAACCCTGAGTCAGGAAACGGTAGTTTTTATATAATCGGGGACGACAATTCTTTTACCGAACTTGTTAAAATAGAGGTATCGGGATTAGTTTACTATGTTCTTCCCACCGACAAAATGCCCGTCGGTTTTAAGGCAGTAAGCGGTTGCGATATTAACGGAGTTGTTGTAAACGGCTTTAAAAGCACCGATTTAGCCTTTGCTGATTTCTATACGGTTTATGCAATCGGTCCTCAGGGAAATGTAGGATTCTATAACTTCGATACGGTAGAAAAAACTATGCAACGCTATATCGAAGCGGATAAATCCTTAGCAGAAAACGAAGAAGAGCCGAAAAGTGAAACAACCCTTTTAGAGAACATTCTTGCTATGAATCTTGCCGAAAAAATTGTTGCCATAGTTGTAATTTTAATAATTCTTCTTTTAATAGCGGCAATAATAGTTTTAATAGTTAAAATTGCCTCTTCGGGAGAGAAAAAAGAAAAGAAACCCAAAAAACAAAAACATTTGGAAGAGGTTGATGATTCACAGTCGGTAGGTTTTGAATATGTTTCGGTAACCGACCCGACAGAAAAAACCGAGTCAGAAATTACCCCCAAAGAAGAAAAAGAATCAAAAGAATAAAAATATAACCCGATATGAATCTACATATCGGGTTTCTTTTTTTATTTTATTTTTCCAAGCGTCCTCATAGAGTTCAGAATTGCTATAATAAGAACGCCAACATCTGCAAAGACCGCAAGCCAGATATTAGAAAGCCCAATAACGCTTAAAATCAGCACCGAGAACTTAACTGCAAGGGCAAGGGAAATATTCTGTTTAGAAATTCTAAGCGCCCTGTGGGCAATTTTAACCGCTTTTGAAAGAAGATTTAGGTCGTCGTTCATAATAACAATGTCCGAGGCTTCAATTGCGGCATCGCTTCCAAGCGCTCCCATAGCAATTCCAACATCGCTCCGTGCAAGCACAGGTGCATCGTTAACGCCGTCCCCGACGAAAGCAACCCTTTTGGAAGAGTTTTCAATAATTTTCTCGGTTATCGCAACCTTGTCTGAGGGTAAAAGTTCAAAGTAGAATTTGTCGATATTAAGGGTTTGCGCAACGCTTTCTGCTGTAGCGGCTCGGTCGCCCGTTAGCATAACAACATTTTTAATTCCAACCTTTTTAAGACTATCGATTGCCTCTTTTGCCGAGGGTTTAATTTCGTCACTAATAAGAATACAGCCAAGATATTTATCGTTTGCAACATGAACTGCCGTATTATGAGATTCAACTTCAAAAGGCGTAAATCCGTTTTCTGTCATAAAACTCTCGTTTCCAACAAGAAAAACGGTGTCTTCTTTTGAACATCTGACTCCCTTACCCGCTACCGTTTCATATTTTCCGTTAAATGTGGGGGTATCTCCATAGGCTTCTTTAATTGCTTTTGCAATCGGGTGAGGGGAGTGACTTTCACATATTGCCGCAACCTCTAAAAGTTCTTCTTTTGTTACATCTTTCGCGGTTTGAATTTCACATACGGCAAAATTACCTTTTGTGAGAGTACCTGTTTTGTCAAAAATTACAGTATCAACCGAGGCGAGAATTTCAAGAAAGTTGCTTCCCTTTACAAGAATACCCTCTCTTGACGCTCCGCCCAAAGCCCCAAAGAAAGCAAGGGGAACCGAAACTACAAGAGCGCAAGGACAGGAAATTACAATAAACATTACCGCCCGAAGAATCCACTCGCTTAAACTTCCAAAGAAAATTGGCGGTATAACCGCAATAACAATAGCCGCAATAACTACAATTGGGGTATAATATTTTGCGAACGAAGTAACGAATTTTTCCGCCTTTGCTTTTCTGGTTGAAGCGTTTTCGGCAAGGTCTAAAATTTTAGAAACGGTCGACTCGTCAAATTCCTTTGAAACCCGAATTTTAAGTGGGGAAGTAAGGTTAACGCTTCCGCTTAAAATATTGTCGCCGACAAAAAGGGTTACGGGTACCGATTCTCCCGTAAGAGAGGAAGTGTCAATACTGCTTTGCCCCTCAATAATAACGCCGTCAAGCGGAACTTTATCTCCCGGCTCAACAATTATTATGTCGCCAGTGTTTACATCATACGGGTCAACCTCTTCTACGGTGGTTCCCTTTACGAGCCGTGCAAAGTCGGGTCGTATATCCATAAGGGCAGAAATAGATTTTCTCGTCTTTCCAACGGCAATCGCCTGAAAAAGTTCTCCCGTTTGGTAAAAAAGGAGAATAAAAGAGCCTTCTGCATATTCGCCGAGAATAAAGGCACAAATACTGCCAACCGTCATAAGAAAGTTTTCGTCAAGCATATGCCCGTGAATAATTCCGTTAACCGCCGAGATTAGAACGTCAAAACCTACCGTGATAGCACAGGCGATATAAAAATAGAGCGATAAAAACTCGGTTTGAGGAAATGCCTTTAAAACGGTTCCCGCTAAAAGCATACTAAAGGCACAAATCAGCCGTGTTAAAATAATCTGTTGAATTTTGTTCATAACTATCTTTTAACCTTACAGGTGAGATTGACTCCTGTAACCGCCTTTTCAACCTCACTCATTATTTGCTCAAAATTCTCGTCCTCAGCGTCAATAGTAAGCCGTGCAAGCATAAAACTTACCGTGGCGTGTTTAACTCCGGGAATTTTGTTAATTGCGGTTTCCATCTTCCCTGCGCAGTGGGCACAGTCAAGATTTTCAATTTTATAAGAACGTTTCATCAGTTTTCCTCTATTCTGTAATGTGTTCAAGACCTTGATTTAAAATCTTAAAAATATGGTCGTCGTTAAGGGAGTAAAAAACCGTTTTACCCTCTTTTCTGAATTTTACAAGTCGGTTATTTTTAAGAACTCTGAGTTGGTGCGAAATAGCGCTTTGGGTCATATTAAGAAGTTCGGCTATACCGCATACACACATTTCGTTTTCGTAAAGAGCAAAAAGAATTTTAATTCGGGTCGTGTCCCCGAACACTTTATAAAGTTCAGCCAAGTCGTATAGAAGTTCCTCCTTTGGCATAAGACTTCTTGTGTTTTCAACCACCGTTTCGTGTTCTTTGTGATAATAAACCATCCGTGTCATACCGTCCCCTCATAATATATGAACGATTGTTCATATATTATTATAACGTGCCCTCAAAAAAAGTCAACAAAAAACGCTTTTGGAATTTTCCAAAAGCGTTTTGGTCTAAATATCGTCTTTATCTTTTAACTTACAGGACTTTTCGTAATCTTTAAGGATTACTAAAGACTCTTTGCACATAGGCACAATAGCAATAACATTAAATACCGTCATAAGCGCAATTCCGACGTCACTCATTGCCCAAACAGCAGTGTAAGAACCAAGTCCGCCTATAAATAACATACAAAGAGCGATTATTTTATAAATCGTCTGATATATCATTTTATCGCCGAAGATGTAAGCCACGTTTGAACGGGCGTAGAAAAGAACGCCAATAAAGGTTGAAAAGGCGAAAAGCCAAAGAACAACTGTTACGAAAACTGAACCGAAAGCGCCAAGATGATAATTCATAGCCGCTTGAAGCAGTGCCATTCCGCCTAAATTTCCAACTATGTCAGCAGGAACTAACAGCATAATAAAGGCGGTGCAACTGCAGATAACAAGGGTGTCTATAAATACGCCGAGCGACTGCATAAGCCCTGTTTTTGCGGGATTATCCGAGTCTGCTGCTGCGGCGGCACAAGGGGCAGAACCGGAACCCGCCTCATTAGAGAAAAGGCCGCGTTTAATTCCCTGAACAATTACGGCACCAAGTCCGCCTCCAACCATTTCTTTTATACCAAAAGCCTCGGAGAAAATACGGACAAAAACATCGGGAAGGCTTGTAATATTCTTGAAAATAATAAATAAAGTGATAAGGAAGAAACAACCCGCCATTATCGGAACAACTATGTCAAGAACCTTAACGGTTGCGTTCTTTCGAAGCACTACCACGGCAGCAATAGCAACAAGCACAATAATTGTATAAATAGGTTTAATTTCAAACTGGTTGTAAACGGCTTCTGTAACCGAGTTACCAACAACCTGACTTATTCCGCACCAGCAAAGAAGACCCGATATTGCAAAAAGAACGGCAATAGCCGATTTTTCAAGTTTTCTTTTTCCAACCTTTTCCATAAAGGCGTGTATGTAGTAGGCGGGACCGCCTCTAAAACCGCCGTAAAGCGGGTCGGGTTGTTTATACTTTTGAGCAAGAGTTGCTTCAACAAAGGCAGAAGCGGAACCTAAAAGTGCCGTAATCCACATCCAGAAAACTGCTCCCGCACCGCCAACCGTAATTGCCGCAACAACACCCGCCAGGTTTCCCATTCCAACACGGGTTGCGGTTGAAACGATAAGTGCTTGCCAACCCGAAAGGGCTCGCTTGTCGGTTTTTTCTTTCTTCTCGGTTGCAACCCTTATCATAGACCCAATGTGTCTAATCTGGATACCTTTAGTGCGAATGGTAAAGTATATTCCTATTGCAACAAGTAAAATTACAAGAAAAGAAAGTTCAAGGGTTTTGCCCTGTCCAACAGGAATAGAGATTAGCGTTCCGTTGAAAATACCGTCCGCAAAAAAGACAATATCTTCATAAATTCCATAAAGAACGGCGCAGACCTGAATAATCAAATCTCCAATTCTCTCAAGCCAATTTAAAAAAAGTTCAAACATAAAATTTCCTCAACATAAGTATAGTCGGGTTTGCTAATAAATCATAGATACAGTATACCATACTTTATCGCTTTAAACAAGGAAATTTAAAATAAAAAAAGAAAACCGCTACTGCCAAAAGCAGTAGCGGTTTTTATTGTTTTATTATTTGCCGTAAAGTTCAGCAAGTTTTTCGAGGTGAGCGCGAGCTTCTTTAGAGGTTTCTGCGGCTTTGTCGAAGAGTTCTTCGGCACGGTCGGGGAAGGAACGGGTAAGAGAAGCGTAACGGGCTTCGCCAAGAATGAATTCTTTATAATCAGCGGTAGCAGGTTTGCTGTCGATAGAGAGGGGGTTCTTGCCCTCAGCCTTAAGTGCAGGGTTGAAACGGAACATATTCCAGTATCCGCAGTCAACAGCCTTCTTCATTTCTTTCTGGCAGTTAACCATTCCGCCCTTAATTGCGTGCATTTCGCAAGGAGCGTAACCAATGATAAGAGAAGGTCCGTTATAGGCTTCTGCTTCTTTGATTGCCTTTAAGGTCTGATTCTGGTCAGCGCCCATAGCAATCTGTGCTACATAAATGTAGCCGTAGGACATTGCAATTTCAGCAAGTGATTTTTTAGCAATAGCCTTACCTGCAGCAGCAAACTGAGCAACCTGACCGATTTGAGAAGCCTTGGAAGCCTGTCCGCCGGTGTTAGAGTAAACTTCGGTATCGAATACCATAATGTTTACATCGTTGCCGGAAGCAAGTACATGGTCAAGTCCGCCAAATCCGATATCGTAAGCCCATCCGTCTCCGCCGAATATCCAAACGGATTTCTTAGAGAGATATTCTTTCTTAGCAAGAACAGCGGGAGCAACAGGACAACCGGCTTCTGCAGCCTTCTCAAGTTCGCTAACAAGAGCGATTGTAGCCTTGCCGTTAGCCTCACCGTCGTTAACGGTTGCAAGATATTTATCAGCGGCAGCCTTAAATTCATCGGAAGCCTTGTCAGAAGCAGCCATTTCTTTAACCTGTTCAATAAGTTGGTCGCGGATAGCCTTCTGACCTAAATACATACCCATACCGTGTTCTGCGTTATCTTCGAAGAGGGAGTTTGCCCAAGCAGGACCGTGACCCTCTGCGTTTACAGTGTAGGGAGAGGTTGCAGCAGGACCGCCCCAGATAGAAGAACATCCGGTTGCGTTAGAAATATACATTCTGTCGCCGAAGAGTTGGGTAATAAGACGTGCGTAAGAGGTTTCTGCACAACCTGCGCAAGAGCCCGAGAACTCAAGTAAGGGTTTCTTGTACTGGCTGGTAATAAGGTTAGCGCTCGACGCAACATCGGCCTTTTCGGTAACCTTGGCAACGCAGTAATCAAATACTGCCTGCTGGTCTTCTTGGCTTTCGCGAGAAACCATCTTAAGAGAGTTGGTGGGACAAACGCCTACACAAACTCCGCATCCCATACAGTCAAGCGGAGAAATAGCAAGGGTGTATTTGTAAGAAGTTTTGAAGATGGGTTTGGTGCCGAGTTTCATATTTTCAGGAGCGGCAGCAACCTCTTCTTCGGTCATAGCGTAAGGACGAATGGTAGCGTGGGGGCAAACGAAAGAACACTTGTTACATTGAGCGCAGGTGGTGTTATCCCAAGCGGGAACCATAACTGCAACTCCGCGTTTTTCGTAAGCCGAAGCGCCCTGCTCGAAAGTACCGTCTGCGTAGTCAACGAAAGCAGAAACGGGAAGAGCGTCACCATCCATTTTAGCAACAGGCTTCATAACGGTGTCAACCATCTTAACGAGTTTGTCGGGTCCGTTTGAAGCGGTCTCAATAGCGTCGTCGGTAGCGTCTGCCCAAGCAGCAGGAACGTCGATTTTAACGAAAGCGGTTGCACCGGCGTCGATAGCCTTGTGGTTCATATCAACGATGTCCTGACCTTTTTTGAGGTAAGACTTGGTAGCAGCGTCTTTCATATACTGAATAGCGTCTTCACGGGGCATAATGTCTGCGAGTGCGAAGAAAGCAGATTGTAAAATGGTGTTGGTACGTTTACCCATACCGATTTGTGCGGCAAGGTCAATAGCGTTAACGGTGTAAAGTTGAACATCGTTTTTAGCAATATAACGTTTGGTTTCTGCATTAAGGTGTTTGTCGAGTTCTTCGGCAGACCACTGGCAGTTAATAAGGAATACACCGCCGGGTTTAACGTCGTTAACCATCTTATAACCTTTGAGAACATAAGAGGGGTTGTGACAAGCAACGAAGTCAGCCTTGTTTATATAGTAAGGAGATTTAATAGGCTTGTCTCCAAAACGAAGGTGGGAAATAGTGATACCACCGGTCTTCTTGGAGTCATACTGGAAGTAAGCCTGAACATACTTGTCGGTATGGTCGCCGATAATCTTAATAGAGTTCTTGTTAGCGCCAACGGTACCGTCACCGCCAAGACCCCAGAACTTGCATTCTTTGGTACCTTCGGCTGCGGTGTTGGGGGAAACCTTTTCGTCAAGTGAAAGTCCGGTAACATCGTCTACGATACCAAGAGTGAACTGTGCTTTGGGAGCGTCTTTTGCAAGTTCATCATATACTGCAAAAATGCTTGAAGGAGGAGTATCTTTAGAACCAAGACCATAGCGTCCGCCAACAACCTTAAGGTCGTTTCTTCCCATTGCAGAAAGAGCAGCAACAACGTCAAGGAATAAAGGTTCGCCGAGAGCACCGGGTTCTTTTGTTCTGTCAAGAACAGCAACCTTTTTAGCGGTTGCAGGAATAGCAGCGGCAAGTCTTTCTGCCGAGAAAGGTCTGTAAAGTCTAACCTTAACAAGACCAACCTTTTCGCCTTTAGCGGTTAAATAGTCGATAACCTCTTCTGCAACGTCACAGATAGAGCCCATAGCAACGATAACACGCTCAGCGTCTTCTGCACCGTAGTAGTTAAAGAGTTTATAGTCGGTTCCGATTTTAGCGTTAACCTTGTCCATATATTCTTCAACAATTGCGGGAACAGCGTCATAGTATTTGTTACAAGCCTCACGGTGCTGGAAGAAAATATCTCCGTTTTCGTGAGAACCGCGCATTACGGGGCGTTCGGGGTTTAAAGCGCGTTTACGGAAAGCCTCAACGGCGTCCATATCGCACATTTCTTTAAGGTCTTCAAAATCCCAAACCTGAATTTTCTGAATTTCGTGGGAAGTACGGAAACCGTCAAAGAAGTTAATGAAGGGAACACGGCCTTTAATTGCTGCAAGGTGAGCAACGGCGCCAAGGTCCATAACTTCCTGAGTATTAGTTTCTGCGAGCATTGCGAAACCGGTCTGACGACAAGCGTAAACGTCTGAATGGTCGCCGAAAATGTTAAGAGCGTGAGAAGCAACGCAACGTGCAGACACGTGGAATACGCAGGGTAAAAGTTCTCCCGCAATCTTATACATATTAGGAATCATAAGAAGAAGTCCCTGAGAAGCGGTGTAGGTGGTGGTAAGAGCACCTGCAGCGAGCGAACCGTGAACAGTACCTGCTGCACCTGCTTCGGACTGCATTTCTGCAACCTTAACGGTTGTACCGAAAATGTTTTTAAGTCCCTGTGCTGACCACTGGTCTACATAGTCTGCCATAGGACTGGACGGAGTAATGGGGTAGATTCCTGCTACCTCGGTGAACGCATAGGAAACGTGAGCCGCAGCGTTGTTACCGTCCATGGTTTTAAACTTTCTTGCCATAATTTGCCTCCTTGAATTTGTGAATAGAGTTTGCACAATTGTACATTCTCATACAATGTATATTGTACTACTTTTTCTTTTAAAAGTAAATAGTAAAATAATAAAATTTTTATATTTATATATAAACATTAAAAAACTCCGCCGCAGCGGAGTTTTTCTTTTATTCGTTATATCCGTTTGGATTGTTTGACTGCCAGTTCCAAGAATCTCTACACATATCGTCTACATTCTTTTTAGCACTCCAACCGAGAAGTTCTTTGGCCTTGTTTGCGTTAGCGTAAACTTCGTCGGGGTCGCCGGGACGGCGGGGGTCAATAACATAGGGAACGTCAGCGCCCGAAGCCTTAACAAAAGCGTTACGGAGTTCTAAAACCGAAATTCCGTTTCCTGTTCCAAGATTTATTGCCTCGCAACCCTCGTTTTTAAGAGCCCAGTCAACCGCCTTAACGTGACCGTCGGCTAAATCAACTACGTGTATATAGTCGCGTACGCCCGTTCCGTCAACTGTGTTATAGTCATTGCCGAAAACGTGAAGTTTTTCAAGTCTTCCGACCGCAACCTGTGCAATATAGGGCATAAGGTTGTTGGGAATTCCTTTCGGGTCTTCGCCGATAGTTCCGCTTTCGTGAGCACCAATAGGATTAAAGTAACGAAGAAGAGCAATAGACCAGGTATTGTCCGAAACATATACGTCACGGAGCATCTCTTCAATGAAATACTTTGTTCTTCCGTATGGGTTTATAGCACCAAGCGGCATATCTTCGGTAAGAGGCATCTCTTTTGCAACGCCGTAAACGGTTGCCGAAGAAGAGAAGACTATTTTTTTACAGTCAAACTCTCTCATAACCTCTAAAAGTACAAGGGTAGAAATAAGGTTGTTGTCATAGTATTCAATAGGTTTAGCAACCGATTCTCCGACGGCTTTAAGTCCCGCAAAGTGAATAACTGCATCAATTTTATTTTCGCTGAAAATTTTACGCAAAGCCTCACGGTCACGGACATCGTTTTCGTAAAATTTAATCTTCTTACCAACGATTTTTTCAACACGCTCTATGGACTTTTTGCTTGAATTATCAAGGTTATCAACAACTACAACATCATATCCTGCGTTTATAAGTTCAATACAGGTATGGCTTCCGATATAACCGGCTCCGCCCGTTGTTAAAATTGCCATTTACACCACTCTCCAACATTTTCTAATTCATAATTATACACTTTTTGCACAGTAATGTCAATTCTCCTTTGTGTAAAATGTGCTATTTACAAGAGGTTGTTTTTGTTATATAATTAAGGTCCACATCTTTTTTTGAAAGGAGCGTTTTATGAGTTATATATTAAACAGCACCGCAATGGCGTCCCCCGTTTTCGTACCCTCTGCGGTTGTCGACTCAAATTTAAAACTTGCAAGCCATACTCAACTAAAAGTTTTGCTTGTTTTTCTTCGTAATATGACAAACGGCAATAACTCGGAAGAAAATATCGCAAGTTTTCTAAATCTGCCCCTTTCGGAAGTTAATGACGCTTTGGAGTTTTGGGCACAAGCGGGAATTCTTGTTTCAACCGCTGAACCGCAAGAACTCCAATTGAACAAAGCCTCAAAACCTAAAGCCGTAAAACCGGTCTCGGTTAAACCAACAAGGGAAGAGGTGGCTGAAGTTGCCCTTTCAGACCCGAAACTTTCCTTCTTGCTTATAGAGGCGGAAATGAAACTTGCCCGAAGTCTTCGCTCTAATGAACTTCAAACTTTAGCCTGGCTTTATCTTGATTATCAGATGGATGTTTCTCTTATACTGATGTTGGTTGAATATGCCGTTAGTGAGGGCAAGGCTACCGTTTCGTTTATTGAAAAAACTGCTCTTAATTGGATTGATGCGGGGGTTACTACTCTTGCTCAGGCAGAAGAGCAAATTGAGGAAAGAAATCAAAAGAAGACGGCTTGGAATATAGTAAGAAGTTCCTTTGGAATTGACGCCAGAATGCCAAGTGATAAAGAACTTGAATATTCTGACAAGTGGGTTATAAAGTGGAAGTTCTCCCGTGAAATGCTTAAAGAGGCGTACAACCGCTGTATCGACCAAAAGGCTAAACTTTCCATGCCCTATATTAACAGTATTTTAGAAAGATGGTTTAAAGAGGGTATAACCTCTTTAACCGAAATTGCAAGGGATAAAAAAACTGTAAAAGAAAGCAGTTTTGCAAAATATGACAGGTCGTTTGTGGACAAACTCCTCAATAGCGACGATTAGGTGAAAAAATGGGATATACCAGAGAAATTTACGAAAAAGCACTAAAACAGAAACTTGATACTGTAAAATCAAAAGAGAATATTTACCGAACCGCCTTAGAAAATCTCCGCCTTGAAAACGAAGAGTTCAGAAACATTGAAACGGCTTTAAACAGGGCGGGAAGTTCGGTTGCTCTTGCGGCAATTTCGGGCGATATGAAGACCTTTGAACAACTCAAAGATTTTTGTATTAAACAAAACGCCCGTAAAAAAGAAATACTTGACAGTGCTAAAATAAAGAAACCCGAAACAATCTGCAAAAAGTGTGAAGACAGTGGTTTTTACGGCGGAAAATTTTGTGATTGTGTAATTGAAATTGCCAAAAAATTGGCATTTAGCGAAATGTCGAACTCTATTCCTCTTTCAAATTGCCGTTTTGATACTTTCGACCTGAGTTTTTATTCCGACAAGGCGGGGGAAGACGGCTCGGTCCCCAGAAAACGTGCCGAGTCTATTTTGAATTTAAGCAAAAGGTTTGTGGAAAACTTTTCCCCCGAAACCCGTTCTCTTCTTTTTATGGGGGGAGCGGGGCTTGGTAAAACCCACCTCTCTTTAGCCATCGTTTCTGAAATTTCGGCAAAGGGTTACGGCGTGGTTTACGGCTCGGCTCAAAATCTATTCTCACTTGCCGAAAAACAGCATTTTTCTTATAGCGGCGACACCTCTGCCGAAGACTCACTTCTCGGCTGTGACCTGCTTGTTATTGACGACCTTGGAACAGAGTTCTATTCTTCCTATTCCGCCTCGCTTTTCTATAATATTGTAAATTCCCGAATCTTAAACGGAAAACCGACCATAATAAACACCAATCTTTCCTTTGATGAACTTGAAAAACGGTATACTCCCCGAATCACTTCAAGATTTATCGGTCATTACGATATGAAGAAATTTATAGGCGAAGATATCCGTCAGCAAAAACTTATTAAAGATATGTAAAAAAAGCCCGACACTATAATGTGTCGGGCTTTAATATTAGAAAGAAAGGGTAGAGGTAGGTGCGAAAAGGTCTAACGAATAGGAATATATCTCGCTTTCCGAAACTACATAGAAGTAGTTTCCAATCCACATAAATCTTGCTCCTGAAAACCACTTGTTTTCAATATTCATTTGAGCCTTTTCAAAGAACCCTTTTGACTCTGTATATCCGTAAACATACACCTTGGCTTTTCCAAAGTCGTCATTTGCGGCAAAGGCGATAATGTTTTTCGAACTGTCTACCATAATTGCCTTGTGGTTATTACTTGCTTCCGACCAGTTAGCGTCAATCTGCTTAACCTCTTGTTCGGTGACATTTGTCGGGTCTGAAACATTGAACATTGAAAGTTTAAGTCCCGTAACAAGTCCGTTTTCGGTGGCCGATTTGCCGAAACCAAAGAGCAAACCGTCTGTAAAGGGGTGGAGATATTCGGAAAATCCCGGAATTTTAAGTTGGCTTAAAACCTTTGGGTTTTTCGGGTCGGCAAGGTCAACCGTGAAAAGCGGGTCAACCTGTCTGAATGTAACAAAATATCCGATTTCGCCGTCAAATCTAACCGAGTAAACCCTCTCATTCGGCGCAAGGTCGGTTATTTGTCCAATAGTTTTAAGGTTTTCGTCAAGTATAAAAAGGCAGTTTGTCTGCGACACAGTTTCGCTTCTCGCCATATCCGAAGCGTCAAAATCGTCTAATAATCCGTTATAAACGGCAGTCTTTTGGGTTGTTGTAACAATTCTCAGATTGCCCTCATATTCGTCCATAGAGAACTGATTTAAAGGCACTCCCTCAACCTTGCCGTCGGCAACAAGGGTAATATCTTTATCGGATAATGCGAGTTTAACAATCGTCGTTGAAGCCGATACGGTGTTTTTACCGCTGGAGAATTCATCGTACTTGGTAAAGGTGTAATAAAGGCTGTCCTTGTCGCAGTAAACATTTTCTGCCCCGCCAAGCACCGATTCACTTGCGAGAGATGTAGCAGACATTATATCGGTTGCGGTTATCACAAGATAGGTGGGGTGTGAGAAGTTGTTTATAAGTGAAATATTGCTTTCAGATACAGGTTTTGAGTCAACATAGGGCACAAAGGTTCCGGGATAATTCTCGTTTATATTTTTTGTGTTTATCCAGTAGTTTGAAAGTACATACAAGGTGTTTCCTATCATACGAGAATTTATAGAATATCCGCTTTGCGAAACGGTGTTAACCATAATGGGTTTTTCCTTGTTTTCTGTGCTATATATCTTAATTTTTACCGAACCTTCATCTTTGGGTGAAGAAACAATTACTGCAATTCGGTTTTCAGTGACAAAAAATTCGTTTGCCCACTCGTCATTTTCGACAACGGATATTTCGGAAACCTTTTTCGGTTTGCCAAAGTTTGAGTCAACAATTTTTACACTGCCGTTTGAAAGCGCATAAATATATTTTCCGTCGTTTTTAACCCTGTCGGCTTCGTCTACGCCCTCAACCTGATTATTGGTTGAAGAACTATTGTCGTCTGTTCCCATAGCGCTATCTTCGGTTGGTTCGTTTCGGGTAGAGCCGTCTGTAGTTCCAAGTAGATTTTGAGTAATGTCAAGCAGAGTGAAGTTTTGTTTTGTGGCATTCTTTATCGAGTCAAATATTTCGGCATAGGTTAAATTTGTTTTAAGTCCGTTTGAATTTGCCGTGATTTTTGGGGTCGAAGTTTTTGCAACGGCAAAAACTCCTAAAGCGAGGCAAAGGCTAATAGCGGTTGCAATAACGGCGTTAAGCGGAATTTTTCTTTTAGGTGTCGCTTCCCCCTGAAGTTTTGATTTTATATACTTTTTAACTGCGGGGTCTGCCGAAATTTTTTCGTTATCTTTTGTATACTTTTCTTTAAACACCGAAATCTTCTCCTTTCAGTTTGGACTGTAGTTTGCTTCTTGCTCTTGAAAGACGGGTCTTGACCGTGGATTCATTACAGTTTAATATTTGTGCAATTTCTTTTAAGGAATATCCTTCATAATAGAATAGATGTATCACGGTGCGGTATTTAGACTCAAGACCTAAAACAAGGGAATAAACCTCCGTGTTTTCAGGCACATCTGCCGAGTAATCGTCCTTAATACCCTCGGTAAGTCGCATCCATGCAGAAGTCAGCAGATTTTTCGAACTGTTAATCGAAACCTTTAAAAGCCAAGCCTTAAGATGCTCTTCGTTTTTAAAACAAGTATCGGTTTTCATTAGTTTTAGAAAAACAGTTTGAAGAATATCTTCTGCGTCAAACCGGTTTTTTGTCCGTGCAAAAGCAAGGCGGTAAACCGTGTCGCAGTATTTGTCAAAAACTAAGTCAATAGTCAAATTGTTTGGGAATCGGCCGTCCATACTTACACCCTCTTTCATAAGCAATACAAATTAAAGCCCCAAAAGGTTTCAAAAATTTTCCTCTTTTGGAATTTCTTTTGAAAGAGCGTGGTTTTTGTATGCCTTATCAGAGGTCACTTCTCTTATAACCTCTATAAACTTCGGAAGATTAAATTTTTCGTCTTCGCTTTCAAGTTCAACTTCGCAAAGTGCCTGTTTTGTCCAAAAGGGGAAAACATCTATCTCAATAACTTTTCCCTGATAAGAGTAGCGGTATCTGGTCTTTTTAAGGGTTTTTCGATTAGGGTCGGCAAAACAGAAAAGTTCACGGTATTCTTCGCTTGAAATTTCCTCTTCGTTTTCAATTCTCGAAAGGTCGGTCAGCGTTTGTTTTACCGTCTTTATGTAAATTGTTTTGCCGTTTTCGGTCCATTTTCTAAGGCGAACGCCTACAAGAGTATAGGTCTGCTCAATCTGAATAATTGAATTAAAGTCGAGCATAGACACGTCAGGCATTTTAATTAAAAATTTGCGTTCTATTTCAATTTTTTTCAAGTTTTTTCTCCTTTGCAAAAAATACGAACCCATTGATATTTTATCAAAATAGGTTCGTATAGTCAATTGTTCGTGTCACCTTATCCTTTTAATTTGGCTTGGCTTAAGGTTATCCCGTCGGCTATGGCGGCAAAGATATGTCCAACCGAGCCCGAAGAATTTTCCCAAAGAACAGTAACCGCATATTCAGGTTCTTCAAACGGAAAAAATCCGCAAAACCAAGAGTTAACCGTCTTTTTCCCGTTTTTGACAACCCCCGTTTGTGCCGTTCCCGTTTTACCTGCGGCGGTGGTCAGGGTAGGACATGCCGACTCGCCCGTTCCCCCCTCTGATAAAACTAAAGCAAGGTCATCTTTTATGCGGTTTGCCGTTTTTTCTGACATAACTTTAGTAGGTGCGGGGAGTTTTTCTTCTTTAACCCTTAGCCCTTCAACAATTCCTTCAATCAGCGACGGTGTGCGGTATTTTCCGCCGTTTGCCGCCGCCATATAAAAATTGGTTATTGCAAGAGGGGAGAGCATAAGTTCCCCTTGTCCGATAGAAAAGTTTGCAAGGGCTCTTTTGGAAAGTTTGGTCGTTTTGCTTTTTCCAAGACTCCCTTTTCTGCCCGAAAGCCCGTCGGCAAGATAAATGCTGCTCTCAAAACCCGACCTTAAGGCAAGATTTACAACATCTTCCGCCCCAAGTTTTTGAATATAATTATAAAAGTAAGAGTTACAGGAAAATTTAAGGGCTTCGCTTAGTTCCAAATTGCCGTGTCCGCTAAGTTTATGGCAGGAGAAGTTAAGCCCGTCTATGTTGGTGTATCCTGTACAGTTTATACGGTCTTTAACCCCTTTTTCATACCCCGCTGCCGCAACATAAGGCTTAAATACCGAACCTATATTATAGGTGCATAAAGTTCGGTTTAAAAAAGGCTGATTCGGGTTTTCAACCGCTGAGCCAAGGTCTGAAAGTTTGTAGTCGGGTCGGCTGACAATCGCCCTTATTTTACCCGTTTTAATTTCGGTAACTACTATTGCGCCCGTTTCAATAGCCATTGCCTCTTGTTCAACAATCTGCTGAATTTTTGTGTCTATGGTAAGTTTTACCCCCGAATTTTCCTTCGAATAGTCGTAATTTAGCGTCGGTCTTTCTCCCGTAAGAACCTTTCCGCGTCCGTCAAGACTGAAGGTTACGGTGTTTTTGCTTTTACCCGAAAGTAAAGAATCATACGCCGCTTCAATCCCGCAGACCCCCTTTCCGTTTGAGTCAATATATCCAACCGTATGTTTGGCAATAAGACTGTCGTCGGCGTGGGAAAAGGCACTGAAACAGTATATCCCGTCTACATTTATTTTTCTTGACAGAGTCCTTAAAGCGAACCCTTGACTGCTTATCTCGCTAATAATGCTTTCGGTTTGGGAAGTGCTAAAATATTGGCTCAGCGAAGCGATTGCGCTCGGCTCGTTAAATATAACCGCATATATAACATTCTTTTTGTTGGTTATTCTCTCCATATTACAGTCAAATATAGTGCCTCGGCTGAAATTGAGGGTAACAACCTTTGAGGATTCGTTTTTTGCTACCTTTGAATATTCGTCCTGCGAAACAATCGCAACAACCCGTAGAACGCAAACAAAAAGCATAACCGCCGCCAAAGCGTAACAGCCTATCATTCTTTTATATATAGTATTCATTAAAAAACCTCCCGAAGTTAGTATGAACTCGGGAGGTTTTGTTTAATCACATTTCATTCTGAGCATTGAGCCTGCTTTAACAGGATGCTCAAAAGGAATTTTAATTTTCATCATGGGGTGCGGTGCCGACTCAATCGGATTTAAATCCTGGTCAAAAAGTTCCAAAACTTTAACCTTAAAGGGCGCTTCTTTGGGAGAAAGACAGTCAAGTTCAGCCCCTCTCAAAAACTTGTTTTTAAGGGTCGCAACAATATATCCGTCCTCATATCCGTCTACCGTTGCCGCAACCGCATAATCCCTTACATAACCTGCGTTTTGATAGGTTTGGGCGTTCTGCGGAGTGCCGAAATAAAAACCTGTTGAATAGTTTCTGTGGCTGATTTTATTAAGTTCTTCCGATACCCAAGACGGTAAAGTCCAGTTTTCAAAATTTTCCTTTAAACTATCAAGGGCTCCTCTATAGGCGTTTGCGGTAACCGCAACATAGTATTGCGATTTTGCTCTGCCCTCAATTTTAAGGCTTCCTATTCCGGCTTTATACATTTCTTTTAAATGTTCTGCCATACATAAATCATTTGCGTTTAGAATATAGGTGCCTTTATCGGTTTCGGTAATGTCAAAGTGCTGTCCCTCTCGGTTGGTTTCAACAAGCGAATATGACCAACGGCAGGGCTGGGCACAGTCGCCTCGGTTAGCGTCACGACCTGTCATATAACTTGAAAGCAAACATCTTGCCGAAAAGGAAACACACATTGCTCCGTGCATAAAACATTCAAGGGTAAGTTCTTTTGGAGTTTTTGCTCTAATTTCGGCAATCTCAGAAAGGGAGAGTTCTCTTGCCGTTACAACACGGTTTGCCCCCATATTATAAAAGGCGTTTGCCGTTTCATAATTTACAACTCCCGACTGAACCGATACATGCAGTTCGCATTTTGGAGCGTACTTTTTAACAAGCCCGATAGTCCCTAAATCTGCCGCAATAACGGCGTCTGCCCCCGCGTCCTCAACCATTTCAAGAAAAGCGGGAATACGGCATATTTCGTCGTTGTGCGGAAGAGTGTTACAGGCAATATGAACCTTTACGCCCCTTTCGTGAGCGTATTTTATACCCTCTCTCATATTTTCTTCGCCGAAATTTGAGGCGGCGGTTCGCATACCGAACTCTTCCCCCGCAATATATACGGCGTCTGCTCCAAAATCTACGGCGGTTTTAAGCCTTACAATATCTCCCGCCGGACAAAGCAGTTCGGGCAGAATGATTTTATCAGTTGAAATATTCATATATCCAGTTGCCTTCCTGTTGCAGACGATTTATTGTAGCGCTCTGTTCTGCAAGAGATTTGTGATAATAAAATTTTCCGTTTTTATCGGTAACAAAATAGTAGTAACCGAAATTTTTACTAGGCTCAAGGGCTGCTTTGATTGCGTCAATTCCGGGCGAACAAAGCGGTCCGGGAGGCAGTCCGTGAATTTTATATGTATCGTATCGGTCGTCGTCGCCCTTATAAAAAGAGCCATAGTAGCAGGTGGGCGAAGAGCCAAGACTCGAAAAGTTAGGGCTGTTAAGACGGTTGTAGAAAACCGCCGCAACATTAGCCATTTCAGAGTTGCTGTTGCCCGACTCCATCTGAATAATAGAAGCCATTGTAAGAATCTCGTTTACCGAATAGCCCATATTTTCCGCCTTGTCTTTCATCTCTTCGGTAAAACACTCTTCGGTACGCTTAATCATTTTTTCAATAGCAAGTTTTGCGCATTCTTTAGAGGTGTAACTATATGACTCGGCGGTATAAAAGTAAAACTCGTAAGTGTCGGGGAAAAGATAGCCCTCAAGTAGACAATAAGCCTCTTGCTTATTAACGTTTTTAAGTAACTCTGAATCAAGTTTGACCTCGTCTAAAGCCTCAAAAAAATCTTCCTTTGTGCAAACTCCCGCCTTTGAAAGCAGGGTTGCAATACCCGGAACGGTGACATCTTTATGGTTTACGTCCTTTGTGTAATCGTATATGCCCGTGCCTTCGGGAATAACAACCGTTTTGGTTTCGGCAAAGGCGGTCTGTCCCGATAGAACTTCTGCAATTTCTTTATAACTTAGGTTGCCTTTAATATTGAAACTTCCGTAATTGAAATCGCTTCCCAGTTTATTTACACGGCAGTATAGTTTAAAATACAAACCATTTTTTATAACTTCGTTTTCTTCTAAAAGGCTTGAAATAGAGGTAACCGAAGAACCTTTGGGGATTTCAATATTTATAGTGTCGGCATTTTTATTTCTGCCAAAACCCTTAACATCTCCGAGAACAGAAGTAAGGACTATAACCGCAGCAATTATTATAACCGCAACTACTCCCAAAACCGAACATAAAAAAACGGTTTTGCCCGAAATTTTCTTAATTTTAGTGTCTTGCATAATTTTTCAACTACCTTGTTTTACAAGTTTTAATTCTTTTGTCGGTTACTACAATATCAACCTGACGGTCATATCTTCCGTGGTACATAAAGGGTTTAAGTTCGTCAGAGTAGCAAATTCCTGCCGAAATCCCTTTAAATCTTACCATATATCTGTCATAATAACCTTTTCCGTAGCCTATTCTGAAACCTCGCATATCAAACTGCATTCCGGGAACTATCATAAGACAACCCGAAAAGTCGGTTACAACAGGTAAAGCGGGGTCGGGCTCTAAAACCGAAAAGGTTCCCGGAGAAACACAGTCAAAACTGTCAATATAGTGAAATTCCATATCCCGACTGCCCGGAGTACAACGGGGGATAGCAACCTTTTTTCCGTCGTCCCAGGCGTTTTTTATAATCTCTTTCGTGTCAACCTCTATGGGTGTCGACATATATATGAGAATTGTTTGTGCAGGACGGTATTCTTTAAGTCGGCGAACATTTTCGGCAATACTTTTGTCAAGTTTCGCCTTTTCTTCGGCTATCATTTTAGTGCGTCTTTCCCGACACTTAAGCCGAAGTTCCTGCTTATATTTTCTTATGTCTATCGGGTGCATTGCATTGACTCCCGAAGTTCGTCTGAAGCGCCGACATATCCCTCAAGTGCATCAACAATAGCAAAGCCGAAATCAAAAACAGCCCCCGCTCCTTTTGCGGTAACAATATTTCCGTCGGTAACCGAGGGAGCGTTTACATAGCGTGCGCCAATAAGGTCGTCCTCAAAACCCGGGTAACAGGTTGCCGCCTTGCCTTTAAGAAGCCCAAGTCTGCCAAGCACTGCGGGTGCAGCACATATCGCACAAACAAGTTTACCGGTTTTAAAGGCGGTTTTAGCCGCGTTGCAAACGGTAGCGTTAGCCATAAGATTTCTCGTTCCGGGCATTCCGCCGGGCAAAACAACACCTTCTAAATCAACGCCGGAATATTCGCCCGTCTTAATGTCGGCGGTAATTTTTATTCCGTGAGCGCCGACAATTTCTTTTTTGTCAACGCCGACACAGGTCACTTTATAACCTGCACGTCTTAAAATATCAACCGTAACAAGAGCCTCTGCCTCTTCAAAACCGTCGGCTAAAAATACATAAATCATAATAAACTCCTTTTAAAGAATTTTAAGAGTTTCTGCTAAAACGTCTTTTGCAATTTCTTCAATGGTTCGGGGATTTGAGTCTTTAGCACAGGGAATTTTAACCCAACCCGAATAATCTGCCGTAAAAAGTGCCGCTTTTCTGCACTGGTTAAGGTATGCTACATCGCTTTCGTGAATATCCTTGTGGCCTCCGTCAGCACTGTATCTGCCGTCAAGAAGTTTTTGGGAAACCTCGGTCGGCATATCAAGGAAAATAACCTTGTCGGGCTTTGGAATTCCAAGTTTGTTGTACTCAAAATCGTAAAGCCAGGAAAGAAAAGACTCCCACTCCGTTTCCGGAAGTTTTGAGCACTGATGAACTGCGTTAGAGGTAGTGTAGCGTCCCGAAACTATAACTCCGCCGTCGCTATAATATTTGCCCCAGTCCTTCTTAAAGGAGGCGTAGCGGTCAACCGCATAAAAACAGGAGGCGGCAAAAGCGTTTACGTCGTCGGGTTTGCTTCCGAACTGACCCGCAAGATACATTTTAACAAGTGCAGAAGAATCATCTTCATAGTTAGGAAAAGAAACCGACCGACAGTCTATTCCTTTTGCCTTAAGTTTGTCAGGCAAAAGATTTAACTGGGTAGATTTTCCGCTTCCGTCAAGTCCCTCAATGACTATAAGTTTTCCCATAATTATTTCATTTCCTTATAAAATTCTCTAACTTCTTTAATCTTTCCGCAGGTCATTTTGCCTTCGGGACATCCGCCCGAAACACAGGACGGTCCTGCGTTTTTAAACAGATTTGGAGCAACTCCTAGGACTAAAGACAGCATTTGGTCGGCAACCTCTTTAATTTCCCATTGTGCTCGGTTGCAACAGCGGTGACGGAAAAAGTTCATAAGACTTCTTGCGTTCATTGTAACAACAATCTTTGTTTCACAAGCGTTGGGAAGCAAGAAACGGGCGTCTTCAAAAGCCTTTTTCTTTGCTCTTTTTTCGGCTTCTTTTTCTTCTAAACCTTCGCTTATAAATACCTTTTTATGTTGCTCTGTTAAAAGGTTTGCAAGTCGTTTATAACCCTCGTCAATCGCTTCCATTTGGCGAATAAATTCTTCCTTCGCTTCGGGTATAGCCTCAACTTCGGGGGGGATTACATATTCAAAACTGTCCTCGCTGACATAACGCTGACTCTTTTGTGAATAGGAGGCAATTCTGTGGCGAACAAGTTGGTGCGAACAAGCCCTTGAAATACCCTCCACTCCAAAAGTGAAAGATACGTGTTCAATCGGGCTTTCGTGACCTATTTCGGAAAGCATTTCTACAAACGAAGCGGTTTTTTCGGGGGTAAGCCCGTCCATTATCGTTTCAATGGTTGAGGGAGAATAACAAAGTTTTGCGGCGGCTGCCACGGTTGCTTCGGGGTTTGGTGTGTGTGAAATAAGGGTTACTTTGACCATCTCAATTCTCCTTTTAGAAGACTATAATTTGCTTTATTATACCAAAAAACTTTACATATATCAACAAAAATCGTAACAATAATATTATTAATATAAATAGTTCGCATATTTTTCTTGCCGTATTCGGTTTGTTGTTGTATAATGTATTGGTAAAATTATAATCCTTTTTAAATCAAGAGGTTTTTTAAATGGAAAATGAAGCAAAGAAAAAGGTTTTAAGTTGTATCCAGCCGAGCGGAATGTTAACCCTCGGAAACTATCTGGGTGCGCTTAAAAACTGGAAAAATATGCAAGAAGAGTTTGACTGCACCTTTGCGGTTGCCGACCTTCACGCAATAACCGTAAGGCAAGAACCCGCTAAACTGCGTCAGCAGATTTATTCTACCTACGCCCTTATGTTAGCGCTTGGTCTTGACCCTGAAAAGTCAACCCTTTTTATTCAGTCGCACGTACCTGCTCACAGTCAACTTGCCTGGCTGCTTTCTTGTTATACCCAGTTTGGCGAAATGTCCCGAATGACTCAGTTTAAGGACAAGTCGGCAAAACATGCCGATAATGTCAATGTCGGTCTTTTCTCCTATCCCGTTTTAATGGCGGCCGATATTTTACTTTATAAGCCCGACTTTGTACCGGTAGGTGCCGACCAGAAGCAACACCTCGAAATCGCCCGTGATATTGCCGAGCGTTTCAACGGAATTTACGGCGATGTTTTCACTGTGCCCGAACCTTATATTGCTAAGGTCGGTGCCCGTGTTATGTCGCTTCAGGACCCCGCTAAAAAAATGTCAAAATCGGACGAAAACCTTAATTCCTGGGTTGCAATTCTCGACACCCCTGACGATATTATGCGAAAATTCAAACGTGCCGTTACCGACAGTGACTCAAAGGTTTGTGTCGGTGAAGATAAACTCGGAATAAATAACCTTATCGGCATTTACTCTGCTGTTACAGGCAAATCTGCCGACCTTATAACTGCTGAATTTGAGGGCAAGGGCTACGGCGATTTCAAGAAAGCCGTAGGCGAGGCGGTTGTTGAAGAACTCCGTCCTATAAGAGAAAAATATGACGCTATCATTAAAGATAAAGCCGCCCTTGAATCCCTTTACCGTGAGGGTGCCGATAAAGCAGGTTATGTTGCAAGAAAAACCCTTTCAAAAGCAATGAAAAAAGTTGGTTTTGTGTTATGAATTTTCCCCTTGTAGGAAACAAAAGAATTTGCGAAACAATAGATGCTCTTATTTCGTCTAACAGACTTCCTCACGCAATTATAATTGAGGGAGAAAAGGGAACGGGAAAAAGAACTCTCGCTAAATATATCGCAAAGGCGGCGGTCTGCGAAAGCAGTGTGCCTCCGTGTAATTCTTGCCGCAACTGTCATCTTGCCGATGCAAACACCCACCCCGACATAGAAACGGTTGCCCCCGAGCCCAAACGCAAGAATATAGTGGTTGAACAGGTCCGAAATCTTCGTTCAACCGCCTATCGTTCTGCCCATACCGCCTCTAGACGAGCCTTTATAATTGAACAGGCGGACACTATGAATCCGTCCTCTCAAAACTCTCTCTTAAAGGTCCTTGAAGACCCGCCGAGTGATGTTGTGTTTGTTCTTATTGCCTTATCGGCTGATAATCTGCTTGAAACGGTTGTCTCCCGTTGTTTGATTCTTTCGCTTAACACTCCAAGTCAGGACGAAGCGGTAAAATACCTGACTTCTTACCATAAAATGAGCGAAGACAAGGCAAGAACTCTTCTGACAGAAGAAAAGAATAACATCGGCAAGGTGCTCAAACGAAAAAAAGGCACCAAAGAGAGTGCCGGGAAAACGGCTGCGGTAAACTTTTTTAATGCGGTAGAATCGGGGGAAACCCTTTCTGCCTTGCTCTTTACGGCACCGCTTGAAAAAGACCGTGTAGAAACCGAAAAATTTACTGAAGAACTTTGTGAAATTCTTTTAAGTAAAATTAAAGATTGCCGTCATTTAAGCAATACGGCAAGGGAATATACCGATATGTACAGGGTTGTTTGCGACCTTAAACCAACCCTTATAACAAATATAAATCTGAGTTTATACTTTACGGCACTTGTTTCAAAACTTTCGGCTGTAAAGAATAAATCATAGAAGAAAGAGGAATATATGACCGAGGTAATCTCTGTTAAATTTAAAACCGACGGCAGAGCCTATTTTTTCGACCCTGCCGGAATAACTGCCAATGTCGGTGATATCGTTGTGGTGGAAACCTCAAGAGGTGTTGAGTGTGCTACCGTCTGCGAAGGGGTAAAACAGGTTGACGATATTAAAATCGTTAAGCCTCTTAAAAAGGTTCTTAGACTTGCCGACTCGGTAGACAAACGAAAAATGGAAGAAAACCGCAAAAAAGCCGACGAAGCCTTTAAACTCTGCGAGAAAAAGATTTTGGAACATAGGCTTGATATGAAACTTGTCGATGTTGAATATGCCTTTGACGGAACTAAAATCCTTTTCTACTTTACAAGTGACGGACGGGTCGACTTTAGGGACCTTGTTAAAGACCTTGCTTCAAGTTTCCATACCCGAATTGAACTAAGACAAATCGGCGTGCGTGACGAAGCCAAAATGCTCGGCGGACTTGGAATTTGCGGTCAGCCTTTCTGTTGCGCCCGTTTCCTTGACGATTTTCAGCCGGTTTCTATCAAAATGGCAAAAGAACAGGGTCTTTCTTTAAACCCGACCAAAATTTCGGGAAGTTGCGGAAGACTTATGTGCTGCCTTAAATATGAACAGGAAGCCTATGAGTATTTAAATTCTATAACTCCTCCCGTAGGCTCCTATGTTAAAACTGTTTCAGGAAACGGAACGGTTGTAGACGAAAACCCCTTAACCGGAAACCTCTATGTTCGAATAGGGGAGGACGCTGCTCCAATTAAGGTTCATAGAAGCGAGGTTGAACTTCTTTCTCGCGGAAAAAACAAAAAACCCGCGCCAAAACCCGAAGAGCAAGAAATCTGATAAAATTTACTTGCATTTTAGTAAGTATGTGATAAAATATAAGCAGATACAAGGAGGTGTATTTTAAATGGCATACAAAATTTCCGACGCTTGCATTAGTTGCGGTGCTTGTGCTGCAGGCTGTCCTGTAGAAGCAATCAGCGAGGGTGATACCCAGTTCGTTATTGATGCTGATAAGTGCATTGATTGCGGTGCTTGTGCTGCTGGTTGCCCCGTAGACGCTATTGCTGAGGCTTAATTTTTAACCTTAACGGACGACTTTAGGTTGTCCGTTATTTTTTTGATTATTTTTTAAATATGTTCTTTATTATTCTGTAAATATGTGGTATAATTTGTCTGTAATACAATTTGCCTAAAGGAGTTTTTATTATGGTTAAAGAAGTTTTAGTTGAAATTTCCGCCCGTCATGTACATGTTAGCGAAGAGCATCTTGAAATACTTTTCGGCAAGGGCTATAAACTTACCCCCAAAAAAGACCTTTCTCAACCCGGTCAGTACGCTTGTGAAGAGCGTGTAACCGTTGTCGGTCCTAAAAAAGAACTTGCAGGTGTTTCTATCCTTGGTCCCTGCCGTAAAGCCACCCAGGTTGAAATCTCTCTTACCGATGCCCGTGCTATCGGTGTTAAAGCCCCTATTCGTGAGTCGGGCGATGTTAAGGATAGCGCTCCTTGTAAACTTATCGGTCCCGCCGGTGAGGTTGAACTGACCGAGGGCGTTATCGTTGCAAAGCGCCATATTCATATGACAACTGCCGACGCTGAGAAGTACGGAATAACCGACAGTCAGGTTGTATCTGTTAAAATTCCTACCGCCGACAGAAGCCTTATCTTCGGCGATGTTGTTGCCCGTGTTTCCGACAGTTATGCCCTTGCAATGCATCTTGACACCGACGAGGCTAACGCTGCTCAAATCCCCGGAAGTTGCATAGGAGAAATCCTTGACTAATAGTTTAGGAATTTATATACATATTCCTTTTTGCGAAAGAAAGTGCAACTATTGTAATTTTTACTCGGTTGTACCAAACGGGCAAGAGGGTGAGTATATAAACCGAATTTCAGAAGAGTTAGTAAAATGGGGCGAGCGCACAGCACGCCCCATTGACACTCTTTATATAGGCGGCGGAACCCCGTCTCTCTTAAAGCCTGATGAACTTTCGGCTTTAATTTGTGCTGCAAAGGAAAACTTTAATTTACAAAGTGATGCCGAAATTACGATTGAAGTGAACCCTAAAGATGCAACGGGGGATTTTCTTGCCTTAGCAAAAAAACTTGGTGTCAACCGAATTTCCCTTGGCGTTCAATCTTCAAATGACGGCGAACTTGTTCTGCTGGGCAGAAGGCATAATTTTGAAGATGTTAAAAGGGCGGTTAGCCTTGCAAGAGGTTTAGGCTTTGATAACATTTCTGCCGATATTATGATTGGACTGCCTTTCAGCAGTTCAGTTTCTCTGCAAAAAAGCATTGATGATATTCTCTCCCTTAAAACCGAGCATATTTCAGCCTATATCCTAAAGGTTGAAAAGGGGACTCCTTTTTATGAAATGGGTGTTCCGCTTCCCGATGAAGATAGTATAGCCGACCAATATCTTCAAATGTGTAGAGCCTTTAAAGAGGCGGGTTATGAGCACTACGAGGTTTCAAACTTCGCAAAAAACGGATACGAGAGCCGTCATAATAACCGCTATTGGCGGTGTTTGGAATATATCGGAATAGGCCCCGCTGCCCACTCTTTTTTTGAGGGGGAACGCTTTTACTACCCATCTGATTTAAATGGATTTTTAAAAGGAAATTCCGTCTTGTCTGATGGAAAAGGGGGCGACCCTGAAGAATTTGTTATGTTGGCGCTCCGTCTTTCAAGAGGTCTTGTTTTCAGTGAATATGAGGAGCGTTTCGGACAAAAAATAAATGAAAAGTTTAAAGCAAAAGCCGAGTTTTTTAAAGATATGGGACTTTGCGAGGTTAACTCGAATAGGGTCAGTCTTACTTCTAACGGTATGCTTGTTTCGAATAGTGTTATTTTAGAACTGATTGGAGAACTTTATGAAAACCTATAAAATTCATCTTATCCGCCACGGACTTACCGAAGCCAACCTTAAACAACAGTATATCGGCTCAACCGATATGCCTTTAGCGGCTGTCGGTCTTAGTGAACTTCAGCGTCTTAAATGTGAAAACGATTATCCAAGGGTTGATAAGGTCTACTCTTCGCCGATGCTTCGCTGCAAACAAACGGCAAATGTCCTTTATCCGTCAAAGGATATTACGATTATAGACAATCTTCGTGAGATTGATTTTGGTGATTTTGAGGGTAAAACCGCAACCGAACTTGAGTTAGACCCAAGATATGCCGACTGGGCGGCGGGAAGAATTTCTGCGGCTCCCGGCGGAGAAGATAATACCGATTTTGCAAAACGCCTTTGTATAGGGCTTAATGAAATTGTAAGGGATATGATGGCGTCAAATGCAGAACACTCTGCCGTTATTATGCACGGCGGCGCTATTATGATGTTGCTTTCTTCCTGTGCGGTGCCGAGAAAAAGTATGGTTGAATGGACCTGCTCTGCAGGAAGCGGTTTTTCGCTTCTTGTAACCCCGTCGCTTTACCATTCAAGCGGAATTGTTGAAGTTATTGACTATGTTTAGAGTCAATTTTTATTAAAGTTTTATTTAGTTTTTATAAAATTGAAAAAAATTCTTTTCATAGACAAAAAGTTGTGATATAATTACTCTCGTAATTTTTATTGCTTTGAAGGAGCGAATAATATGAAAAAAATATATGAAGGAAAAACTAAAGACGTCTACTCTCTTGAAAACGGCAATGTAATGCTTAAATTCAAGGATGATTGCACCGGTAAAGACGGCGTTTTTGACCCGGGCGAAAATTCGGTAGGTCTTACTATTGAGGGAATCGGAAAAGCAAATCTTATTTCTTCTATTCACTATTTCGAACTTCTCAAAAAAGCAGGAATTAAAACCCACTATGTTTCTGCAAATATTGATGATGCTACTATGGAGGTTCTCCCCGCTACTGTTTTCGGTCACGGTCTTGAGGTTATCTGCCGTTTAGTTGCTACCGGAAGTTTCGTTCGCAGATATGGTGAATATATTAAAGACGGTACCGTTCTCGAGGGTGGATATGTTGAATGCACCTTTAAAAACGACGCTTTGGGCGACCCCCTTGTTACAGGTGAAGGCCTTGCTGCTCTTGGCGTTATGAGCCCTGAAATGTTTGAAAGCATGAAGGCTCAAACCCTTGCAATTACCAAAATTGTTGCCGACGACCTTAAGTCTATCGGTCTTGACCTTTGGGATATTAAGTTTGAGTTTGGCTATAACAATAACGAGGTTATCCTTATTGACGAAATTGCTTCGGGCAATATGCGTGTTTATAAGGACGGAAAAATCGTTGACCCCACTACTCTTACAAAACTTATCAATAATAGATAAAAAACAAAAAGATGCACTCGACGAGTGCATCTTTTTTAATTTTGTGCTAAATATTCTTCTGCAAAATGGGAGGCAACTGCCCCGTCCGAAACGGCGGTAACAATCTGTCTGAAAGCCTTTGTTCTGCAATCTCCCGCAGCAAACACGCCGTCAATACTCGTTTTGGTCGTTTCGTCGGCAATAATGTATCCTTGAAGGTCAACTGATAGTTGCTCTTTGAAAATTTCGGTGCAAGGCTGTCTTCCAATGCTGATAAAAATGCCGTCACAGTTTAGTTTTGTCTTCTCGCCCGAAAGGGTATTTTCAATTATTGCTCCGCTTATTTTACCGTTAGAAATAAACTCGGTAAGACGGCTGTTTTTAAGAAACTCAATTTTTTCGTTTTTATCTATTAAACCGTGATATATCTTTGACGCTCTGAGTGTATCTCTTCGGTGTATAAGATACACTTTTTCGGCAAGATTTGAAAGATAAATTGCGTCCGATACAGCGGAGTTTCCGCCCCCTATAACCGCAACGGTTTTACCCTTATAAAACCGTCCGTCACAGTGTGCGCAGTAATGCACTCCTCGGCCTGTAAATTCGTTTTCGCCCTCAATACCGAGAGGCTTCGGGTCGGCCCCCGTAGCAACAATAACGGTTTTAGAAAAAATTGTTTGCGAGTCGGTAATAAGTTTTTTTATTCCGGCGTCGAGTTGAACCGAAACAACCTCTCCAAAAATTGTCTGGGCTCCGAATTTCTCCGCCCCTTGTTGCATCTTAATTCCAAGCGCAAATCCGTCGATTCCTTCATCAAATCCCGGATAATTTTCGATAATATCGGTCAGAGCCATTTGTCCGCCTGCCGACATCTTTTCAACCGTTACGGTTTTAAGACCCGCCCTGGCACAGTATAGCGCGGCAGAATATCCTGCAGGTCCTCCGCCGATAATGGCAACATCATAAATCGTATTGTCGGTATTGTTCACAAGAGTCACATCCTTCGATTATAGTGTGTCACTTTTTTCCTTTTTTGTCAACAAAAAACATCGGTTTTAAAGTTTACTGAAAATTTCATAATTTGAGAAGAGAAAACTGTTGATTTTTTATTTTGTATATAGTATTATATTTATATATGTTCATATAAATCATACGGTAAAATCTACAAAACTTATTTAAAAGTTAAAAAATTAAAGTACAATAATGACAAGACTTATTTACACGTCGCAATTTTTTCGCTCCTAAAAAACTTCTTTAATATGCAAAACTCGGCTTTAAGGCTTCGCTCTTGTCCTTTTTTTGCAGAGCGTTTAGTCGGCGTTTGTAATCTTCTCAGGCGTTCGCAAAATGCGAATAAAAAACAGATGGAAAGGTAATTTATGAAGACACCGCATAAAAAAATTTTTCTAGCCTCGCCTACAATGCATGGAAATGAGATGGATTTTATCAAGGAGGCTTTTGACCGAAACTGGATTGCTCCGCTGGGCTTCAACTGTGACAGTTTTGAGGAAGAAACGGCAGAGTATCTTTCGTCAAAAAAGAAATTAAGTACTCTTTGTCTGTGTTCGGGAACGGCCGCGCTTCATTTAGCGGTTAAACTCGCCGGTGTTAAACCGGGCGATATTGTTCTTTGCTCTGACCTGACCTTTTCGGCTACTGTCAACCCAATAAGTTATGAAGGCGGTGTACAGGTCTTTGTTGACAGTGAGCGAGAAACCTGGAATATGGACCCCAAAGCGCTTGAAAAGGCTTTCAAAAAATATCCTCAGGCGAAGGTTGTAATGCTTGCTCACCTTTACGGAACCCCCGCAAAGATGGACGAAATCTTAAAAATTTGTAAAAAACATAATGCAATTCTGATTGAAGATGCTGCCGAGGCGTTTGCCTCTACATACAAAGGTGAAAACTGCGGTGTTTTCGGAAAATATAGTGTAATAAGTTTTAATGGTAATAAAATAATCACTACTTCGGGCGGCGGAATGCTTATAACCGATGATATAGCCTCAAGAAACAAGGCTCTTTTCTGGGCAACCCAGTCGCGCGAACCTGCCCCTTGGTATCAGCATGAGGAAATCGGTTACAACTACCGAATGTCCAATATTGTTGCCGGTGTCGGCAGAGGTCAACTTAAACATCTTGATAGTCACCGCGACCTTAAGGAGAAAATTTACCGTCGTTATGAAGAGGGGCTCAAAGACCTTCCGGTTAAAATGAATCCTTATCTTGACTACACAAAGCCTAATTTCTGGCTTTCCTGTATGCTTATAGACAAAGATTGCGGTGTGGACCCAATGTATGTATATGAGAAACTTAAAGAGGTAGATGCAGAATCCCGTCCTATCTGGAAACCTATGCATATGCAACCCGTGTTCGCTGACTGTGACTATATTACGGTAGACGGTACTTCTGTAAATGAAGATATCTTCGCAAGAGGACTTTGTCTCCCGTCAGATATCAAAATGACCGAGGAAGAACAAGATTTGGTTATTGAAACCATAAAAAGTTGTTTTTAAACAAAAAAGACTGATTCGAATGAATCAGTCTTTTTTCTTTTTCGAAGAAGTAAGTGCCGTTTCTCCCGATAAATACATGGCCACTAACCCGAGTAAAACCGAGCCCGAGGCGGTGTAAATTAAAACGGGGAAGATGTGTTTATATATTACTTCGCAAATAATTGCTGCAACATCGCCACCGACAATCAGCGCAACAAGATAACCAAAAAAGGTAAATCCACCGACAAATAAGATTATCATTATCAGATATCCGAAAATAAGTTTCATTATGTTTGCTATCTTTTTAATAATTTTTTTCATAAAATCACCTACACTAAACCTAAAATAGGAAGCCAGCCCATTAAAACAACCACTTCAAGAATAAAGTGAGCAAACACCCACCAAAGGTCGTTCTTAACCGTTTTGCCAAAGTCGGATTCGGCAAGTGACATTCCTGCATAAAGTCCGAGCGCAAGAGGTGGGGTTATTCCGCACATAACACCGCATATACAAGGCAACATAGCCGCCGCAAGAACGGGGTTTACTCCAACACTTGCAAGGGTTGAAATGAAAACAGGTCCAAATATTACGACAAGAGATGAGCCGGGGATTACCATACCTAAAAAACAGGTTAAAATACAAGTGAAAAGAACCATTCCGATTTTAGAAAAGTCCATCGAAATAATAAAGTTTTCCATATCTGATGCAATGTTTAGGTCGCTAAACATTGAGCCAATCATATACCCGAAAATGCAAACCGCAATAGCGGGGGCGATTGTTTTAACGCTTGACGCAAAGGTTCTTGCAAGAGCGTTTGGAGTGACTAATTTTTTATCCTTTACAATAAGACAGGCAAAAAGGGTTGCAATACCCGCAATAAACAGAATCAGACTCTTTGAAAGGTAGTTTGCCCCCTGCGCACCAAGACGAAGAGTAAAAAAGCCGTCTTTAAAAAGGTAATCCAGAACAAAGGGAGCAAGAATGATAACGGGAAGAAAAAGCCCTTGCCAAGACTCCTTTATTACAAGAGAAAGTTTCGGGCGGTCTTCTTTTGCTATTGGTTTTATTTTGTAAACCTTGCAAAAAATGAAAACTAAAAGAAGTTTTTCTAAAACGAACCAAAGCGAAATGCCCCATAGAATAATCCAAAACTGACCCTGGGTAAGTGATTCTTCTCCATAAAGTGCAACAAAAGCGCCAAGAGCCGCTACTATGTTAGAAGAAGGGGGAATCATGTTGCCAAGATAACTTGAGTTACTTTCAACATTAGCCGCGAGTTCTGCGGGAAAGCCCGAACGCTTCATTGCGGGAATGGTAATTGCTCCCGTTGCCATAACGTTTCCGGGACCGCTTCCCGAAAGTGCGCCCATAAAGGAACTTGCAATAACAGAAGCGTAACCTGCTCCGCCGGGTATTTTACCGAGAAGAGAAAGAATAATTGCAACGCTTCCGTCAATAACCTTTGTTTTAGTCATTACTACCGACATAGCAACAAAGGCAACCATTGAATAAATCAGAGAACTTGAAAGGCCGTCGTTTATGTATGTCGGAACGTTTTTCCAGGTTCCCGTAATAATAAGCAGAGCGATAAAACCTAAGAAAACGGCCTCGTAAATTGGTCTTTTAAAGGCTAAAAACCAAATACAAATAACGGCTAACAGCACACCTAAATAAATAAAAGTTACAGGCATAACAACCTCCAAAAGTTATAGAATATATTACCTTTAAGTTATATTATAACCCGTTTTTTCAGGTTTGTCAATAGCCTTATTTTGTGCCCGAAAAATCAAACCATATATATAATATATAATAAAAAAACATATTGAATTTATTTTGTTTATATGTTATAATATTAAGGCGAATGCAAAGGAGGGTTGACCTATGAATTTCAGGCAAATGAATTACATAGTTGTTTTGGCAGAAACTTTAAGTTTTTCTTCGGCTGCTGAGAAACTCGGAATTAGTCAACCCGCTATCAGCAAACAAATAATTTCTATCGAAAAAGAACTTGGAATAACCCTATTTAACCGCTCCACCGTCCCTTTTACCTTGACCCCTGCGGGAGAGGAAATTGTAAAGCGCTCAAAAGAAATGCTTTATAGTCAGTCGCAACTTCAAAGTATCGCAGACGAATTTAAAAAAGGGAATAAGGGGCGGCTTATTATTGGAATCTCTCCCTTTAGGGCAACCTATTTTCTAAATGAAACAATTTTAAAACTCCGTGAAAAGTTTAAGGGGCTCGAAATTGTGCTTAAAGAAACGACAAGTGCCGAACTTCACAAACTTGCGGTTGACGGAAAGGTTGACCTCGCTATAATAAACCAACCTTTTGACGATACTTTGCTCGACGTAATTCCTTTAAAGGAAGAAAAACTTGTTTTGGTTGTGCCTAAGAATATTGCTCAAAGATTAAAACGAAGCCAAATAGAAAAACCAACCCTTAAAAGTATAGAACCCTTTCCCTTTATAGCGCTTAGCAAAACTCAGGAACTTCGCCAAATGCTCAATAAACTTTGCGCAAACGAAAACGCAAATCTTAATATTGTGCTGGAGGTAAATGGAATCACAACGGCTTGGAACCTTGCTCAGACTGGGGTAGGCGCAACGGTTGTTCCAATGAGTTTTGCGGAAAACATAAAGGCAAAAAATGTTTCTCTTTTTCCGCTTGAAACTGTAGATTCGGTTAGAAAACCTGCAATAGTAACCAAAAAAGGCGCATATCTTACGAAATATACTGCCCATGCAATAAATCTTCTCAAAAATACATAAACGAGGTATATAAATGACTAATTACGATAAACTGCTCGAAGAGGTTCGTGCTCTTGGAATGGACTTTAGATGGTCAAAAATGTTTGTAAAAAAACTTTCCGATGATGAAAAGGCGTTTCCCGTAAGCAGAGAACAAGCCGAGTGGGCATTATCAAAGGGCTTCTACCCCGGGCGCATTACTCTTTATGGACTAACTGAAGAAAATTATAAAAACTATGTTCCTGATTTTGGATATTTTATGCTTCATCCTCTTAATAATCACTTTTTAAAGTGGCTGGATAAAACAACACTTAAATATGTGCTTAATAGTAACGGCTGTGAAAGCACAATGCCAAAATATTATGTTTATGTTGAAAATGACGGAAGTTTTACCTATTTGATGGACGCTCCGGATGATATTGAAAAAAATGAAGACTTCCTGTTAAATCTTTTAAAACGCGAAGGTATACTCGCAATGAAGCCTAATTCGGGAACTTCGGGTGGGCTTGGTTTTATAAAACTTGAACTCAAGGGCGAAAATCTCTACGAAAATAATAAGCAAATAAATATTGACCGTGTTGTTGAAATTCGTAACGCAATGCGAAACTATGTTATCACCGAATACGCTAAACAACATAGCGAACTGGCGGCAGTTTGGCCCGAAAGCGAATGCACCCTTCGTGTAATCATGGCAAAAAGTCCTAAACAAAGTCTTTACGAAAAGCCTGAATGGACCTGCGTAGTTTCTTTTGCAAGATTTGGAGCGTCAATATCAGGCGGAGCAAGTAACCTTTCTACCGGTGGCGTAGGCGTTGGGTTCGACTTTGAAACAGGCAAGTATAACGATGTTTGCTTAAGATATAAACGTTTTTGTGAAGACGGAAACTGGCGCCTTAATTGTCATCCCGATACGGGCGTAGAGTGGCATAATAAAACTCTTCCTAACTGGGAAAAGGTTAAAGGCCAAATTGCCGATATATGCGACCATGTTTCGTCGCTTGACTATTTAGGCTTAGACATAATAATTACCGAAGACGGAATGAAACTTTGCGAAATAAATTCTCACCCGGCCCTCGACTATGCCCAGTTAATGAGCGGTCCTGCACTTGCTAAAGAAAAGGTAAGGGAATTTTTTGTAAAAAAAGGCATCGACTTGGTTGATAACGACGGTTTATTAAAGGCATATATCAAATGTCAAGAGTAAGTAAGGAGTAAAAAATGCAAACGCTAACCGAAGAAAAGAAAATTAGAACAGACATACCGATACCTAAAAACACAATATATTCCAAATACATAAAACGACTTTTAGATATTGTTTTAAGCGGTATGGCAATAATTGTGTTAAGCCCCGTACTTCTTGTTATTGCTATTTTAGAAATGATTTTTCACGGTTGGCCTGTATTTTATGTTGATAAGCGCCCCGGAAAAAACGGAAAAATCTTTAAAATGTACAAGTTCCGTTCAATGAATAATAAGCGTAGCGAAAAAGGCTATTTGCTACCCCCAAAAGATAGAATTACAAAGTTTGGTAGAATTCTTCGCAGAACCTCGCTAGACGAACTTGCCGGGCTTTTTAACGTGTTTAACGGAACAATGTCTATTATAGGGCCTCGTCCCTTAATGGTAGATTATTTACCCCTTTATAACGAACGCCACGCATATCGCCACAGTGTACGCCCAGGCCTTGCTTGTTGGAACATAAACGGTGACGATACTTTAACCTCTGCTTCGTGGACTTGGAACACACAGTTTGAAAGCGATATATACTACGTTGAAAATGTTAGTTTTTGGCTTGATGTAAGAATGGTTCTTAAAACCATAAAAATAATGTTTGTAAAAAGCGAAATGAGAACAAATGCGAATCGCGTAAAATTTAATGGTGAAAACCTAAACGAAACCAGAACTAATAACGAAATTATTCAAGAAGCATTAGCAAAAAAACAAAAAGAACCTGCAGTAAAGGAAGTATAAAACTGTGAAAAAGGCATTAGTTCTTTGCGGAGGAATACCGCAGATTGCCCTTATTAAAGAACTTAAAAATCGTGATTTTACCGTACTCCTTGCCGATATGAACGAAAATGTTGCGGCAAGACCGTTTGCCGACGAATTTTATAAGGTTTCGGTTTTAGATGTAGAGGCAATAACAAATCTAGCAAAAGAAAAAAAGGTAGACTGTGTTTTAACCGTTTGTGCCGACCAAGTATTAGAGGTTACTGCCAAAGTTTCAGAAACACTTGGTCTTCCTTGCTACATAGATTTTGAAACGGCCCAAAATGTTTCCAACAAGGCTTATATGAAAACCATCTTCAAGCAAAATGGTGTGCCAACTGCAAACTTTAAAATTCAAGAAAGCCTTTGTGTAGAAGAACTCGCCGATTTAAATTACCCCTTAATTGTAAAACCGGTAGATGCCTATAGTTCCCGTGGCGTTACAAAGGTTTTAAGTCCCGAAGAACTGGTTTCTGCCTTTAATAAAGCAACAAGCATAAGCCGTGCCAAGGCTGCTATTGTAGAAGAATTTGTAATCGGGAATGAAATTAGTGTAGATGTTTATGTGGAAGAGGGAAAAGCCAAAGTGCTTTGCCTTACCGACCTTTACAAAATTGGCGAAGGCGGAAAGTTTATCATAAACCGAAGTAAAATCCCCGCAACTGCAACTGCAGATGTTGCCCAAAAAATTTCCGAAGCGGCTCAAAAAATCGCCGATGCCTTTGGCCTTAAAAACACCCCGATGCTTATGCAGGTTTTAGTTAACGGCCAAGATATTTCGGTTGTTGAGTTTTGTGCCAGAACGGGCGGCGGAGTTAAGTTTTTAATGATTGAAAAGTTTACGGGGTTTGATGTAGTTAAGGCTGTTGTCGACCTAACCCTAGGCGAAAAACCCCGTGTAAAACCCTTTACTCCCCCAAAAACAATAACGGTAAACGAATTTGTTTACTGTAACAGTGGAGAACTTGCTAACCTTTGCGGTTTTGAAGAACTTCTCGCCGACGGCACAATTGCCGACTATAAGCAGTTTAAACTCTCAGGCTCAAAGTTTGGTGAAATAAACGGAAGTGGCGACCGTGTAGCCTACTTTAGCATAGAAGCCGAAAAAGAAGATGAACTTCTTTTAAAACATAATAAAGCCAATAAAACAATAAGTGCGCTAAACCCTCAAGGCCAAGACATTATAAGGCACGACCTTTTAGAAAAATTTAGCGGAAGGTAAAAAAATTGAACATTCTGTTTATAACTATAAGCGCTGTTCCACATTTAAGTGGGCACGGCATTTCGCTCGACCTGATTAGAGAACTTAAAAGCAGAGGACATAATGTTTATGTTGTAGGTGCTAATGACCGAATAAACAACACCCCTACTTATGTAAAAACCGAAGAAGACTCACAGGTTTTAAGGGTAAAAATTTTAAGCAATAAAAATACTAACATTATCGAAAAAGGCCTTTCAAATCTAATGCTTCCGTATCTTTATACCGCGGCAATTAAAAAGTTTTTTAAGGGCATAAAGTTTGATTTAATTCTTTATCCAACTCCGCCTGTAACCCAAGCGGCAACGGTCGCCTATATCAAGAAGCGTGATAACGCTAAAACATATCTTCTTCTTAAAGATATTTTTCCGCAAAATGCCGTTGATATCGGAATGATGACCAAATCGGGCGTAAAATCAATAATCTATAAAACCTTTCGTAAAAAGGAAGAAAAACTTTATAAATTGTCCGATTATATTGGTTGCATGAGCGGGGCTAACGTGGATTATATTTTAAAACATAACCCATATTTAAAACCCGAAAAGGTTCATATAAACCCAAACACTATAGAGGTTGAACCTTACGAAAAAGATATAGAAAAGCGTAACGCTATTCGCGAAAAATGGGGCATTCCGGAAGGTAAAACAGTATTTGTCTACGGTGGAAACCTTGGCCGACCCCAAGATATTCCCTTTGTTATAAAATGCCTTAAGGCAAACGCCAACCGTGAAGACTGCTTCTTTGTGGTTTGCGGAAAGGGTACTGAATATAAAAAATTAAAAGAATTTTACGAAACCGAAAAGCCTGAAAATCTTCTCCTTTTAAACGGACTTGTTAAGGCCGAGTATGAAGATTTTGTAAAGGCTTTCGATGTCGGTCTAATCTTTTTAGACCATCGCTTTACAATTCCCAATTTCCCGTCCAGACTACTTAGTTATATGCAGGCAAAAATGCCTGTTCTTGCTTGTACCGACCCGAATACCGACATCGGTAAGGTCGCCGAAGAAGGCGGATTTGGCGTTTGGTGCGAGTCAAATAGTCCCGAGAACTTTACAAAAGCGGTGGACAAGTTGCTTAGCGCAAACCTTACCGAAATGGGCGAAGCGGGTTATAACTATTTAAAAGAAAACTATACTTCTAAACAAAGCGCAGATATTATTATTTCAAAACTGTAAACAAAAGGAGAATTTGGTATGAAGGTGCTTCAAATAAATACCGTTTGCGGAATACTTAGTACCGGCCGTATTTGTACCGATATTGCCGAAGTTTTAGAACAACACGGCCATGAATGTAAAATTGCTTACGGCAGAATGAACGTACCCGAAAAATATCAAAAATATGCAATAAAATTTGGAAACTCTCTTACAAACAAAATTGATGCAGGCTTTTCCAGAATCTTAGACAACGGCGGACTGAATTCAAAAATTCCAACCCTTACGCTTATTAAAAAAATTAAAGACTTTGGTCCCGATATTATTCATTTGCATAACATTCACGGCAGTTATATAAACATAAAAATTTTGTTTAAGTTTTTAAAAGAATATAATAAACCCGTTTTGTGGACTTTACACGACTGTTGGACCTATACCGGCCATTGTGCCCATTTTACCCTAATAGGTTGCGATAAGTGGAAAACCCGGTGTTTCAAATGCCCTCGTAAAAGGGCATACCCTAAAAGCCTATTTTTAGACCGTTCTACTAGAAACCATAAACTTAAGAAAAAACTTTTCACTTCGCTTGATAACGTTACTATAATAACCCCCTCGCAATGGCTTGCCGACGTAACAAAACAGTCGTATATGGGCAAGTACGATATTTACCCTATTCCTAACGGTGTCGACCTAGAGGTGTTTAAACCTACACAGGGCGATTTTCGCAAGAAATATGGGCTGGAAAACAAAAAAATCATTTTGGGAGTTGCTTCGGCTTGGAGCAAAAGCAAAGGTCTCGATGAATTTGCAGCCCTTTCTAAAGAACTTGGCGAAGACTATAAGGTTGTCCTTGTTGGCATTCGCGATGAACTTGCCGCAACCCTCCCAAAAGAAGTTTTAACCCTACCCCGAACCCATAGCGTAGAAGAACTTGCCGAAATTTATACTGCGGCTGATGTTTTCCTAAACCCAAGCCGCCAGGAAACTATGGGTCTTACAACTGTTGAGGCAATGGCTTGCGGAACCCCCGTTGTAACCTCTAACTGTACTGCCGTTCCCGAAGTGGTGGACGAAAATTCGGGAATAGTGTGTGAGAATTTGGAAATTGAAACAATTAAATCGGCTATTTTAGAAGTTTTAAGCAAAAACTATCCAAATACAAGAAAAAGAGCCGAGCAGTACGAAAAACAAAAGCAATATCTGAAATACTTAAACCAATATGAAAAACTTTTTAAAACGGAGAACTAATGAAAGTACTTTTTCTAACAAATGTTCCTTCCCCCTACAGAGTAGAATTTTTTAACGAACTGGGCAGATACTGTGAACTTACTGTCTTATTCGAAAAAAGCACTTCAGAAGAGCGTGATGCTTCTTGGAGCAATTACACCTTTGAAAACTTTAAGGGGATTTTTCTAAAAGGCAAATCTTATAAAACCGACGGTGCGATATGCTTTGGGGTTTTAAAATATCTAAAACGCAGGGCCTTTGACCACATCGTTGTAACAAATTTTTCTTCTCCTACCGGAATGCTTGCAATTGAATTTATGCGCCTTAAGGGAATTAAATATTTCCTTGAAAGTGACGGCGGATTTGCAAAAAACAATAGGGGACTAAAAGAAAAAATAAAACGCCACTTTATAAAGGGAGCAAAGGGCTATTTCAGCACAGCCGATGAACACGATAAATATTATTTAGCCTATGGCGCTAAAAAAGAAGCCCTCCACCGTTATCCGTTTACTTCACTTAAAGGGGAAGATATTCTTTTAATTCCGCCTACAAGCGAAGAGAAGAATGCCCTTAAAAAAGAACTCGATATATCAGAAGAAAAGGTTGTTTTATGCGTTGGCCAATTTATAAAGCGCAAGGGAATAGACCTTTTAATAAATGCCGCAAAAACTCTTCCTGAAAATATTGGCGTTTATATTGTTGGCGGAACTCCGACCGAGGAATATATTCGCCTAAAAGGGAATGCTCAAAATATTCATTTTGTCGGCTTTAAACTAAAAGAAGAACTTAAAAAATACTATAAAGCCGCAAACATATTTGTTCTTCCAACAAGGGAGGATATATGGGGCCTTGTAATAAACGAAGCAATGTCTTTAGGCCTTCCCGTAATAACTACAAATAAATGTATTGCGGGGCTTGAACTTACTCAAAACGATTATAACGGTTATATAATTTCGGTTGATGACCAAGCCGCAATATCCGAAAAAATACTAAAAATAATAAACGAAAAAACTGAAGCCGAATTTAGCCAAAACTCACTAAATAAGATTTTTGGTTATACCTTTGCCGAAATGGCAGCGGCTCATATAAAGGTTTTTTCACGAGGTTAGACTGTAATGAATCTGCTTTTTTTAACCCTTCAATACGATTTTGAAAAAGAAAAAGAATATATGAAAAAAAGCAAGGTCGCAATGCAGGGTGCAGCAAACGCTTTTCAAACCAACCTAATTTCAGGTTTTAAAGGACAACCTGTAAACCTTACGGTAATGAACACCTTGCCATTGGCAACCTTTCCAAAATACCGTCAGTTTATAATGAAAACCAAAAAGGGAAGTCTGCTTGGCTTTAACAATACTGAAATCGGGTATATAAATCTACCCTTTTTAAAGCAACAAACAAGGTATTCAAACTATAAAAAACAGGTTGTAAAATGGATTAAAAACACACCCGGAGAAAAGTATATTGTTGCATATTCTCTTTATTTGCCTTTTGAAAAAATATTCAAATATTTAAGCCGTAAATACCCCGATGTTAAAACCTGTATAATTTGTCCCGACCTTCCTTGCGAATACGGAATTTTACCGAAAAACAAAATCAAGGCAAGACTTCAATATAATTACGGCAAAAAACTTTTGCAGTATGCAAAATACAGTAACAGTTTCGCTGTTTTAACCGAACAAATGAAAGAGCCTTTAAAAATCGGGAATCGCAAATTCACGGTAATTGAAGGTATAGCAAACGGCTGCGCACCAAGTTCTGCTCCAAACAGTCAAAGCAAGGTAGTGCTCTATACCGGAACCTTAAATAAACCTTTTGGAATTTTAAATTTACTAAATGCTTTTTCAAAAATAGAAGACAAAGATATTGAACTTTGGATTTGTGGCGGAGGCAACTCTAAAACGCAGGTGGAAGCCGCGGCACAAAAAGATAGCCGAATTAAATTTTTCGGTTATGTTTCCAAAGATACTGTTTTAAAACTTCAGCAAGAGGCTTTCATACTAATAAATCCCCGTCAAAATGAGGGGGAATATACAAAATACAGTTTTCCTTCAAAAACAATGGAATATATGTTAAGCGCAAAGCCTGTTTTAATGTATAAACTGGACGGAATTCCAAGTGAATACTATCAGTACCTTAATTTTATTGAAGGAAACACGGCAGATGATATGAAAAATGCTATTTTGGAAATTTTCAGCGAGCCGAAAAAAGCCCTTCAAAAAGCCGAAAAAGCGGCACATTTTGTATCGAAAAATAAAAACAGTGCCGTTCAGGCAAAAAAGATTATAGACCTAATGTTAAAAATGGAGTAACCTATGAAACTTCAGTCTAAATTAACTGTAAAAATGCCATCAATTTATGACATTTGCTTTGCCTTTTCGGCAATAGCAATGCTCGTAATACTTGTGGCGCTTCCCCAAAAAATGAACAATTTAGTAAGCCTTGGCACCTATGCAATAGGCGGCTGTGCAATTGTCGTTCTGGTAGTTTCTTTCATGGATGATTTTAGAAGAATTAACCTAAAAGAGATATGCTTGATACTTTTAATTGCGGTGGCTTTTTTCGCCCTTTATATTTCGTATACCGGAACACCGGAACACCTTATATTAGATGAAGATTCGGAACTGAAAAATCATCTTGTAGCCCTTTTGTGCTTTTTTGAAATCCCAATCTTTATGGTTGGAGCAACAAAACTCAAATCCAAGGGGACAATACAAGTTTTTTTGTGGACGCAATATATACTCTCTTTCTATTATTTATACCTTTCAAGAACCGACAAGGCATATTTTTTTGAGGGACAATATAGTGACATTTACCTTGACGAACTGACCCTTTCGTACCATAATCCTAACGAAGCCTCAATATATCTTACTTGTTGTTTCTTTACTCTGCTTATTGGAACAAGAGTTTATAAGAAACTTCTCCCCAAAATTTTATTCTGGATTAATGCGGTTGCCGTTTTACGCCTGGTGTTACTCACTCAGTCGCGCGCAGGAATGGTTTCGTGTGTTCTTGGCTTGGCTTTCTATTTTCTTTATAAGATGATTCCGATTAGCAAACTGATAACTCGAATAGCGTTGTTCACTCCGCTTATAATGGCGTTTCTAATCTATTTCTTTAATGAAGAACTATCAAGGGTAAAATTCTTTGGTTCGGCTTTTGAAACAAATAGAAAAGGCGTATTTGAACAAGTTTTTGAAAATCTTGAACTTTATGAAATTTTTGCAGGCGATTTTCAGACCCACCTTTTCGATAATCTTCACAATATGTATATCTCGATATTCGCAACCATAGGAATTTTCGGAGTAATATTCTATATTCTTTACTGTGATACGCTGCTTGTAAAACTTAGTGAAAAAGATTCGGTTTTACCCTATCAAAAAATAGCCTATCTTTGTGTTCTTATGCTCATAATTTACTCCTCGGTTGAGTCGGCATTATTTTGTAGCGGTTCTGCCTTTGCACTTAATTTTATTAGTGTTTTTATTATGTTTGTTTTTAACAGTCAAAATGAAAATGGAATTGCAAACCCTAATGATACGAAGGTACTAAAACAATGAAAGTAGTCTTTTTCTCAAATTATCTTACTCATCATCAGTCTCCGTTTTGCAGAGAACTTCAGAAAATAGATAATGTAGATTTTACCTTTGTTGCCCTTGAACCAATCGAACAAGAGCGTCTTGATATGGGCTTTGAAGATATGAATATGTACCCTTATGTTTTAAGGGCATACGAAAGTGACCAAATTTATCAAAAAGCAGTTGAACTTTTAAAAGAGTGCGATATTATGCTTTGCGGCAACATTTCGGACTCATTGCTTATCGAACGGGTAAAAACCGGCAAACCAATGTTTGTCCTTTCCGAAAGAATGTTTAAAAAAGGGCTCTATCAAAGGTTTTCCCCAAGAACTTTCAAACGAATGAAAAATACTCATTCAAGTTTTAAAAACAGTCCGACTTATCTCCTTTGTGCAAGCGCTTTCACTTCGGCTGACTTTGCCAGACTCGGTGCCTATAAAAATAAGGCCTATAAATGGGGCTATTTTCCAGAAGTAAAAAGATACGATAATATTAATACTCTTATAGACAAAAAAACTCCTGCCTCGATTTTATGGGTTGGCAGAATGATTGACTGGAAACACCCCGAATTTGCTATTGAGGTTGCAAAACGCCTTAAAGAAGAGGGATATAAATTTACCCTTGATATAATAGGTAATGGCAAAAAGGAAGAACAAATTCGCCAAATGGTAAACAAAAACGAACTTAATGACTGCGTCAAACTTCATGGTTCTATGTCGCCTGAAGAGGTGCGTGAATATATGGAAAAGACGCAAATATTCCTCTTTACGTCCGACCGTCACGAAGGCTGGGGAGCGGTACTTAATGAATCTATGAATAGCGGTTGTGCAACTGTATCAAGTCATATAATCGGTTCGGTTCCTTTTATGGTACAGCACAGTGAGAATGGTCTTATTTATAAAAGCGGTAATGTTAACGACCTTTATAAAAAGGTTAAGTTCCTGCTCAATTCTCCCGACAGGAGATATGTTATAGGAGTAAATGCTTATAAAACTCTTGCAGAGCAGTGGAACCCCGAAAATGCGGCCAAGCGTTTTTACGCTTTAGCACAGGCAATTCTTAAAGGACAAGACACTCCCGCTCTTTATAGTGACGGAGTCTGTAGCGAAGCAGAATTCTTAAAGGATGGATACCATCACATATAAGAATGGTTAGTATAAATATGTAGCTATATTTTCCACATGCTTATAATTACCATAGTAAATGTAGCGGCTTCGGTTGTAGGAATTTTAAATTTAACCCTGTTCCCTTGGGTAAGGCCGTTTATTGTTATAGTAATTAGTATTCTTGTTGCTTTTGTTAGAATTTCTCTTAAAGATAAAATTAGGGTAAAAATTAAAGGATAATTTTTATGAACATAAAACTACTTAAAAAACTTCATTTATACGGAACCTATAAAAAGTTCGTTCTTTATAGAGTAAATAACACTCTTGCGGGAACTAAGGAAAAGAACTTTGAAAAGAAGAGAAAACTTTTAAACAGTTTAGATAACTTTTCTCTTGGAGAAGGTACCAAGGTTGTAGGCCCTCTTGATGTTACAGGCAAACTAATAGTCGCCAGAAACTGTTGGGTAGGAAAAAACTTTTCTGTTTACGGAAATGGCACAGTAACAATTGGGGACAACTGTGATATAGCACCCGATGTTTCCTTTATAACAGGAGACCATCAAATAGGTAATACCGAAAGACGGGCAGGCAAGGGGATTATAAATAATATATCTATAGGAAATGGGTGTTGGATTGGAGCACGTACTGCCCTTTACAATAATGTTGGTAATTCCTCTATTGTTGGCGCATGTGCTTTTGTAAACAAACCCATTGAAGATAATGTGCTTGTGGGCGGCGTTCCTGCAAAAAAAATTAAGGATTTAGTATGAACATAAAAAGTATTCTAAAAAACAAAACGGCTAAAAACGCCGGGTGGATAATAGGCGAAAAAATTGTTCAAATGGTAGTCTCCCTATTAGTGGGAATTTTAACTACCCGCTATTTAGGACCGTCTAACTATGGTCTAATCAGTTACGCTAACTCGTTTACGGCCTTCTTTGCCGCCTTTTGCACCCTTGGAATCAACTCTTTAATGGTTAAAGAACTGGTTGATAACGACGAAGACGAAGGCAAGGTTATAGGCACCTCAATAGTTCTTCGTGCCGTAGCAAGTTTGCTTTCGGTAATAACTATTATTTTGTCGGTATCTTTAATAGACTATGGCGAATCAACCACAATAGCGGTAGTTGCTCTTTGTAGTTTAGGCTTGTTTTTCCACGTTTTTGATGCCTTTAAATATTGGTTTCAGCGAAGATTACAGTCTAAATTTACTGTTATAGCCGCATTTGTTGCATACTTAATAACGGCTACATATAGAGTTATTCTTCTAATAACAGGAAGCAGCGTTATTTGGTTCGCGCTTGCAACCTCGGTCGACTATGTTTGCCTTGCAATACTGCTATTTATTTTCTATAAGAAAAACAATGGCCCTAAAATGAGTTTTTCTTGGAGCTACGGAAAAGACCTGTTTTCCCGCAGTAAACACTTTATACTAGCAAGTTTAATGGTTTCAATTTATGCACAAACCGATAAACTAATGCTAAAGCAAATGATAGGTAGCGAAGATGTTGGCTTTTACGCATCGGCAACAACCATAAACGGAATGTGGTGTTTTATTCTTGCCGCTATAATAGATTCGGTTTACCCCTCTATTATGGAAGCCCACAAGGCCGGTAATGAAGAAGAATTCAACAGAAAAAACCGTCAACTATACGCTATTATCTTCTATGTATCTATGGGTGCTGCAGTCCTGTTTAACATATTTGCAGAACTTGTAATATTCATACTTTACGGAAGAGAATTCTTACCCTCGGCAATGCCGCTTAGAATAATATGTTGGTATACGGCATTTTCCTATTTAGGCGTTGCCCGAAACGCTTGGATTGTTAGTAAAAACGTTCAAAAGCACTTAATAAAAATCTATGCCGCTGCAGCAGTAGCAAACGTAATTTTAAATGTTACTCTAATCCCCCTTTTAGGCGCAAGCGGCGCGGCACTAGCGTCGTTAATGGCTCAAGTTCTAACCGGATTTGTGTTACCATTCTTTATTAAAGATTTAAGGCCAAATGCCATTTTAATGTTCGAAGCAATAATTCTTAAAGGTATTAAAAAGGAGAAATAAAAATGTCTTTATTTAAAGGAAAAACTCTACTCATAACCGGTGGTACCGGTTCTTTCGGAAACGTTGTTTTAAACCGTTTCCTTAATACCGATATCGGTGAAATTCGCGTATTCTCAAGGGATGAAAAAAAGCAGGACGATATGCGCCACGAATTTCAGGCAAAAATGCCCGAAGTAGCCGACAAAATTTCGTTCTATATTGGCGATGTAAGAGATTTAGCCTCGGTTAAAAATGCAATGCACGGGGTGGACTATATTTTCCACGCCGCCGCCTTAAAACAGGTTCCTTCTTGCGAATTCTTTCCCGTAGAAGCGGTTAAAACCAATGTTCTCGGTACCGACAATGTTCTTACCGCCGCTATTGAAGAAGGGGTTAAAACCGTAATCTGCCTTTCGACCGATAAAGCCGCCTACCCCGTAAATGCTATGGGAACTTCTAAGGCAATGATGGAAAAGGTTGTGGTTGCAAAATCTCGCACCGTTTCTCCCGATAAAACTAAAATCTGTTGCACCCGTTATGGCAACGTTCTTTGCTCTCGCGGTAGCGTTGTTCCCCTTTGGATAGACCAAATTCGCTCGGGCAAACCTATTACTATTACCGAGCCTTCTATGACCCGTTTTGTAATGAGCCTTGACGAAGCGGTAGACCTGGTTCTTTTCGCTTTCGAAAACGGAACTTCGGGTGATATTTTGGTTCAAAAAGCCCCCGCTTGTACTATCGACGTTTTAGCAAAAGCGGTTGCCGAACTCTTTGCTCCCGAAACCGAAATTAAAATTATCGGTATCCGCCACGGCGAAAAAATGTACGAAACTCTTCTTACCAACGAAGAATGTGCAAACGCTATCGATATGGGCGATTTTTACCGCGTTCCTTCCGATAAGCGTGGCCTTAACTACGATAAATACTTTAAAGAGGGCGATACTGCTCGTGCCGAATTACAAGAATTTAATTCCTCTAATACCGAACTTTTGACTGTAGAACAGGTTAAGGAAAAACTTTTAACCCTAGAATATATAAGAAACGAGTTGGAAAGTTTTAAGAATGCTTAGTAGTAAAAAAAGGTCCCTTATTTCCGCTATTAAGGGCGGAATAAATGGGGGCAAGGTAACCCTTGCCGAAGATTTTAGCATAGATGCTGCGGTAACCTTTGCCAAACAGCATCAAATATGCGGAATATTGTTATATGGTCTTCTCGCGGCGGGTATCAAAAGTGACGACCCGCGTGTCAAGGAGCTTTTTTCCTGCGCCCTGACCGAAACCGTGTTACACGAGCAACAGTTAGTCGCTATAAATGCGGTTTACAGTGCTTTTGAAAAAGCCGAAGTTGACTATATGCCCTTAAAGGGAAGTTTGCTCAAAGAACTTTATCCGAAACCTGAACTTCGAGTTATGAGCGACGCCGATATTTTAATTAAAACCGAACAATATGAAACGGTTAAAAAAGTGCTCAGTGGACTTTCCTTTACCGAAGCCTATGAAAGTAACCACGAAATTGTTTGGAAAAAGGGAAGCATAGTAATAGAACTTCATAAATTTTTAATACCGTCCTATAATACCGATTATTTTCATTATTTTGAAAATGCGTGGGAAAAGGCAGAAAATATTGCTCCCTTTAGGTATAGGCTAAACCAAAATGATGAGTTTATATTCACCTTTACGCATTTTGCAAAGCACTACCGTGATGGCGGCATCGGAATTAAGCATTTTATTGACCTTTGGCTTCTTCTTGAAAAGTATGAACTTAATATGGAATATATTAAGGACGAACTTAAGAAAATCCGGTTAGATATTTTCTTTGGCAATATTGAAAAAGCGCTTGACATTTTCTTTGGCGAGGAAAATTTAGAAGACCAAACCGCCGAGTTAATTATTAAAAATCTAATCAGAAGCGGAGTTTACGGAAAAAAAGAGAACCGCGCAAACGCTTCTGCAATAAGGTCGGCGGGCGGCCATAAGGTAGGCTCGTTTTGGGCAAGGATTTCGGTTCTTTGCAGGGTTCTTTTCCCAAAAGCCAAAAACCTTGCTAAACGCTTTCCCTTTTTAGAAAAAGCGCCAATTCTTCTGCCTCTTGCTTGGTTTATTCGGTTTGCGTCTCTAATGTTCCGCCCAAGCCGAATACTAAAAAATATTAAAAAAGTAAAGCGTTCTCAAAGCAAGCAGGTTCTTTCAATGGAACAAGAACTAAAACAGGTTGGACTGGACTTTAAATAATCTTTTTAGGAGAAAATAATATGAATATCCTAATTACTGGGTCAAACGGATTCGTTGGCAAAAACCTTACCGAAGCCCTTAAAAATATTAAAGAGGGCAAAGACAAAACCCGCCCCGAAATAACAATAGATGAACTCTATCTTTATGATATTGATACAAGCGACGAGGTTTTGGAAAATGCTTGTAAGAAGGCAGATTTTGTTTTTAATCTTGCGGGGGTAAACCGCCCGAAAGATACCGCCGAGTTTATGCAGGGCAACTTCGGTTTCGGACAAAAACTTATTGATACCTTAAAAAAATATAATAATACCTGTCCCGTAATGCTTTCTTCCTCTATTCAGGCGACCCTCGAGGGCCGCTATGCCGACGGCGAGTACGGAAAAAGCAAAAGGGCGGGGGAGGAACTTTTCTTTAGGTATAGCGAAGAAACAGGCGCAAAGGTGCTCATCTACCGTTTCCCTAATCTTTTCGGTAAATGGTGTCGCCCGAACTATAACAGTGCCGTCGCAACCTTTTGTAACAACATTGCAAACGACCTTCCTATTACTGTAAACGACCCAACGGTCGAACTTGAACTGCTCTATATAGATGACCTTGTGTGCGAAATGCTTGATGCACTTGAGGGCAAAGAGCATCACTGTGGCTATGACGGAATAAACACCGTGCTTTTAAGCGTTGGAAAGTTCTGTGCCACCCCTATATCTCACAAGATAACTCTCGGCGAAATTGTAGATTTGTTATATAAATTCAAATTACAGCCCGAAACCCTTATAATGCCCGAAATTCCCAAAAATTCTTTTGCTAAAAAACTTTATTCAACCTATCTTTCCTATTTACCGAAAGAAAAGGTGTCTTTCCCCCTTAAAATGAATGTAGACCAAAGAGGCTCTTTTACCGAACTTTTAAAAACTGAAAAATGCGGACAGTTCTCGGTGAATATCTCAAAACCGGGTATTACAAAAGGTCAGCACTGGCATAACACAAAGTGGGAATTCTTCATTGTTGTTTCGGGTAAAGGCCTTATTCAGCAACGTAAAATCGGAACCGATGAGGTGCTAAACTTTTATGTTAGCGGAGAAAAAATTGAAGCCGTTCATATGCTTCCCGGCTATACCCATAACATTATCAATCTTTCTGACACCGAAGACCTTGTCACTTTAATGTGGGCAAATGAACAGTTCGATATAAAACATCCCGATACTTTCTTTTTAGAGGTGTAATATGAGTAAAATTAAACTTATGACAATTGTGGGCACCCGCCCCGAAATTATCCGCCTTGCTGCCGTTATAAAGAAGAACGATACCTACTTCGACCAAATTCTTGTTCATACAGGACAGAATTATGACTATACTCTAAACCAAATCTTTTTCGACGATTTAGGCCTTCGTGCTCCCGACCACTATCTAAGTGCCGTCGGTGCAGATTTAGGTGAAACCATAGGCAATATAATTGCTAAATCTTATAAACTAATGGTTGAACTCAAGCCCGACGCTCTGCTTATTCTCGGCGATACAAACTCTTGCCTTTCGGCAATTGCGGCAAAACGACTTCATATTCCAATCTTCCATATGGAAGCGGGAAACCGCTGTAAAGATGAATGTCTTCCCGAGGAAACCAACCGCCGAATTGTAGACATTATTTCCGATGTAAATTTAGCATATAGCGAACACGCTCGAAAGTATCTTCACGAATGCGGTCTGCCTAAAGAGCGTGTCTATGTAACCGGTTCTCCAATGGCAGAGGTGCTGTCCTCTAATCTTGATAAAATCAAGGCGTCTGATATCCACGAAAAATTAGGTCTTGAAAAGGGCAAATATATTCTTCTTTCGGCTCATAGAGAAGAAAATATCGACACCGAAAAGAATTTTATTTCGTTATTTAGTGCAATAAATACTATCGCAGAAAAATATCAAATGCCTATTCTTTATTCTTGCCACCCAAGAAGCAAAAAGAAACTTGAACAAAGCGGTTTTAAACTAAATCCTCTCGTAATTCAGCACGAACCCCTTGGTTTCCACGACTACAACTGTCTTCAGATGAATGCCTTTGCGGTTATTTCCGATAGCGGAACGCTTCCCGAAGAAAGTTCCTATTTTACTTCTATCGGAAGTCCTTTCCCCGCTATTTGCATCAGAACCTCTACCGAACGCCCCGAAGCGCTCGATAAGGCTTGCTTTATAATTGCGGGAATTGATGAAAACGGTCTGGTAGGCGCAGTAGAAACGGCCGTTCTAATGAACCAAAACGGCGACTTTGGAACCCCCGTTCCCGACTATGTTGGAGAGAATGTTTCAACAACCGTTGCTAAACTTATTCAGTCTTATGTCGGAATTGTCAATAAAATGGTTTGGAGAAAAGAAATATAAAATTAAAACCCCGGTTTAACCGGGGTTTTTCTTATGCTTTTTCAATATCGTATTTCATACGGAAGTAATCGTAATAGTGGTTATATTCTTGCTTATCTCCGTCTTTAACGCTCTTAAGGTATTTGTGAATCGACATATTGTTGTGTGACATTTCAAGCATTAAGCCCGCAATATTTGAACAGTGGTCGGAAACACGCTCAAGATTGGTAAGAAGGTCGGTAAGAACAAATCCGAGTTCAATGGTGCACTCGCCCTTTTGAAGCCGTGCAATGTGATTGCTTTTAATCTTGTCTTTAAGGCTGTCTACAACTTCTTCAAGAGGTTCTACCTGAATTGCGCTGTCAAGGTTTGAGTTTAAGAACGAATCGTAAGCAAGGTCGACAATTTCTAATACGGCGTTTATCATAACCGTAAGTTCGCCTTTAGCCTCACCCGAGAACTCAAGTTTTTTGGAGTGTATCTCTTCTGCGGACTGCAGAATGTTTACCGAATGGTCTGAAATACGCTCGAAATCACTGATTAGGTGAAGCAGTTTGTTGCACTGAATACTATCTGCGTCGGAAAGGTCAAGGGCTGAAACTTTTACAAGATAAGAGCCAAGCCTGTCCTCATACTTGTCTACCTTATCTTCACCTGTAATAACAGTGTCATAGGTTTCCTGTTTATAGTTGGATAAAAGTTCGAGTGAGCAGCGCAGTGTGCTTTTCGAAATAGATGCCATCTTTACTGCAACCTGATTACTGCGGTCAACTGCAACAGCGGGTGTAGCGAAAAGACGCTCGTCCAACATTTCGTAGTGTTCTTTTTCTTCAGTGTCCCTAACGGTAAGACAGGCAAGTTTTTCAAGCAAACGAATAAAGGGGAACCATATAACGGTTGCAATTATATTAAATGCGGTGTGAACAAGTGCAATCCAAGTTTCGTTAATTCCTGTACTGTCAAGCCAGGTAAGTCCACAGGTGTACTTAATAATAGTAAATGCAGTGAGCAGTACAACCGTTCCGATAACATTGAAATAAAGATGAACAATAGCGGTACGCTTTGCGTTCTTGTTTGCGCCTATACAGGAGATAAGTGCGGTAGCACAGGTACCGATGTTCTGTCCCATAATAATAGGAACCGCCGAGCCAAAGGTAACCGCACCCGTAGAAGCAAGTGCCTGTAAAATACCGACAGAAGCCGAAGAGGACTGAATAACTGCGGTAAGAACGGCGCCGGCAAGAACTCCGAAAATGGGGTTGTTAAACAGCGTTAAAAGGTTAGCAAATTCGGGCACACCTTTAAGGGCAGAAACCGCACCCGACATAGCGTCCATTCCGGTCATAAGGGTTGCAAACCCTAAAAGAATCATACCAATATCTTTCTTTTTGTGGTCCTTAAGGAAAACAAAGAAGATAACACCGATAAGCGCAAGAACGGGAACAAAGGTTGAAGGTTTAAATAGGTCGGTATACCAGGTTCCGCCCTCAATTCCCGAAAGACTTAAAATCCAAGCGGTAATGGTTGTACCGATATTAGCGCCCATAATAATTGAAATGGCTTGGCGAAGTTTCATAATTCCCGAGTTAACAAAACCGACAACCATAACCGTTGTAGCAGAGGAAGACTGAATTACACAGGTAACAATCATACCAAGAATAAAGCCTTTAAAAGGGTTGCTGGTCATTTTTTCAAGAATATTTTTAAGCCCACCGCCTGCCTTCTTTTCAAGCGCATTGCCCATAAGTTGCATTCCAAAAAGGAATAGAGCAAGACCGGCTATAAGACCTAAAATATCCATTGCCGAAAATATTTTTCCGGCATCGGCTAAAAATTTTTCCATAAAGCACCTCACTTTGTTTTTAACAAGTTTATTTTATCATTATAAAATTTGTTTTTAAAGGGGAGTTTTGTTAAGTTTTGGTTAAATAAAAAGGGAGATATGTTTTTCATATCTCCCTTTTATTAGTTTTTATCAAAGCATACAGTAATTTCGGTACCAATGTTTTCGGTGCTTTTTACCGAAAGAGAAGCCGAGTGGAATTCGGCGGCGTGCTTAACAATTGAAAGTCCGAGCCCCGTTCCGCCTACCGCTTTTGAATGACTCTTATCTACCCTGTAAAAACGCTCAAAAATACGGTCGATATGTTCGGGCGGTATACCGATACCTGTGTCCGAAACCGAAAGAACAAACTTATTTCCTTCGTCGGTTACACAAATTTTTACGCTTCCGCCTTCCTTATTATATTTTATGGCGTTATCGGTCAAATTATAAATCATTTCGGTAAGGATTGGTTTACTGCCCGTAATAACCGCTTTATTTGCGTCAACAATAATTTCTACATCCTTTTCTGCCGCAGGCAGAGCAAGGCGATTTTTAACCTCTTTTGCAATTTCTGAAATATCCACCTTATCGGGAAGTTCAGGAAAAACGGCTTCGTCCAGACGGGACAGTTTAATGATATCATTTATTAATTCTAAAAGCCGTTCGGATTCATCATAAATATTTTTTGCAAACCTTTTGATATCCTTAGTATCAACAATTCCGTTTACAAAAAGTTCCGATATTCCAAGTATTGTGGTTAGCGGGGTTTTAAGTTCGTGAGAAACGTTAGAGGTAAACTCTCTGCGCATTTCTTCACGCTTCTCTTTTTCGGTTATGTCAAGAATTATAATAACGACACCGCTGATTTCATTTTCGATTTTAACGGGGTTTGCATATATCTGATAGACCTTTTGTCCCGTTTCAAGTCGTCCCTCGCCGTGATTACCCTCAAAGGCGTTTGTAACCGCTGAAACAAAAGCGTGACTTCGGTTAAGCGAAATAAAATGTTCTCCGTCTTTGACGTTTGGTGCTCCCAAAAGCGTTTTTGCAGCGCTGTTATAAGAGAGTATTTCCGATTTATTGTCTAAAATCACAATTCCTTCCGACATATTCGAGGTAATTGCATTAAATTCAACCTGTCTGCGCCTGAGGTCTGACATCTGTCGGTCAATAAGTTCGTTTTGCCTGCTTATTTTATGTATAAGGTTATCAATTTCCCCGTAACTTTTTTTAAGGTCGGGGTTATCAAGGTCAAGTCGGTCAATCGGAAGCATAATCTTCTTTGAGAAAAATACTCCGCAAAAAATTCCTGCCGCAACCGATAAAATCAAAGCAAGAATTATAAGGGCGGTGTCGGAAATAAGTTTAAATTCAAACTGTATTGCAACGAAAAGGGGAATAAAAGCAGCCAAAAGTGTGCAAATCGAAGAAAAGATAATTGCTGAAAAAATCTTCTTTTTCATACCGAACCTCCTATTTTATACCCGATTCCTCGAACCGTTTCAATAAGTTCTCCGCAGTCTTCGAGTTTTGTCCGAAGGGTTCTGATATGTACATCTACCGTTCGGTTTTCGCCGTCAAATTCAATTCCCCAAACCTTGCGGAGAATATCCTCTCGCGTAAAAACCGTGCCTATATCCGAAACGAGTAAACAAAGAAGTTCAAATTCTTTAAAGGTCAAACAAACATCTTTTCCGTCGGCTTTTACAATGTGTTTTGCGGGAATAACGGTTAGTTTTCCAACCTGATATTCGTTGCGGTCACGTTTTGCGTCGGCTCTGCGAAGAAGTGCTTTTATACGAGCCGTAAGTTCAAGCAAACTAAAGGGTTTCGTAATATAGTCGTCCGCACCGCAGTCAAAACCGATTACCTTATCATATTCGGTGCCCTTTGCGGTGAGTAAAATTACGGGAAGATTTTTGGTTTCGCTTCTGCTTCTAAGTTTGTTTAAAATTTTAAGTCCGTCTTCTTCGGGAAGCATAAGGTCTAAAAGTAAAAGTTCGGGCATTTCTTCTTCCAAGGCAGACCAAAAAAGACTTGGGCGTTCAAAACTTTTTATTTTAAATCCCGACCCTTTAAGTCCGTATTCGGCAAATCGTCTTATGTTCGGGTCGTCTTCCAATAAATATATCATATAAGTCTCCTTAAATATATATTTCCTATATATTATAACGCCTTTAAAATCTTTCTTCAATAAACTTTAATTAAATTTATGTAAAATTTGCAAATAGAAGTTCATAATTTTGTTTAATATTTAATGAAAAAAATCAAATAATTTATTTACAAGTAGTTATTTTTTTGGTATAATAATGCAGTAAATTTTGGTTATGTGTTTTTTCATAACTTAAGGAGAGTAAAAAACTATGAGTAGAATGGTCGGAACAATCTCCAGAGGTGTTCGTGCACCAATTATTCGAAACGGGGACGATATTGTTCAAATCGTGACAGATTCTGTTTTAGAAGCAGCAAAGTGTGACGGCTTTGAAATTCATGACCGTGATATAATTGCAATGACCGAGGCAATCGTTGCTCGTGCCCAGGGAAACTATGCTACAACTAAAGATATCGCGGATGACGTTAAGGCAAAATTTGGCGGCGGAACCGTCGGTGTAATTTTCCCAATCTTAAGCCGTAACCGTTTTGCTATCTGCCTTCGCGGAATAGCTCAAGGTGCAAAAAAGGTAGTTTTAGTTCTTTCATATCCGTCCGACGAGGTTGGAAATCACCTTATCTCTCTCGACGCTATGGACGAAAACGGGGTAGACCCTTATAAAGATGTTCTTGACCTTGCTACCTACCGCAAACTTTTCGGCTTTGAGAAACATACCTTTACCGGTGTCGACTATGTTGAGTATTATGAACAGTTAATAAAAGAAAGCGGCGCCGAAGCAGAGATAATTTTTGCTAACGACCCCCGTGCTGTTTTAAACTATACTAAAAATGTCCTCCACTGTGATATTCATACCAGAAAACGCACCCGCCGTCTCCTTACTGCCGCAGGTGCCGAAAAGGTTTTCGGTTTAGATGAAATTTTAAGTACTTCTGTAAATGGTAGCGGATTTAACGAGAATTATGGCCTTTTAGGTTCTAATAAAGCAACCGAAGATACCGTTAAACTTTTCCCCAGAAATTGTCAGCCTATAGTTGACGCTATTCAGGAAAAAATCAAGGCTGCTACCGGTAAAAATGTAGAGGTTATGGTTTACGGCGACGGCGCTTTCAAAGACCCCGTAGGCAAAATTTGGGAACTTGCCGACCCCGTAGTTGCCCCCGCTTATACAGTCGGTCTTGAGGGAACTCCTAACGAACTTAAACTTAAATATCTTGCCGATAACGAATTTGCTAACCTTTCTGGCGACGCTTTAAAAGAGGCAATTAAAGAAAAAATTCATCAGAAAGATGATAACCTTGTAGGTAAAATGGCTTCCGAGGGAACTACCCCCAGAAGACTTACCGACCTTATCGGTTCGCTTTGCGACCTTACTTCAGGTTCGGGCGACAAGGGAACCCCTATTGTCTTCATTCAAGGCTATTTCGACAACTATACCGCAGAATAAATTTTTAGCGGGGGCTATTTGCCCCCGCATTTAATTTTTAGGAGATATATATGAAAAAAATTGCTAGTTTTACCGTTGACCACGACAAAGTAGGAAAGGGAATGTACCTTTCCAGAATAGACGGCGATATTATAACCTATGATATCAGAATGAAAATACCAAACGGCGGAGATTATCTGCCTTATGCCGCCGCCCACACAATAGAACACCTTTTTGCAACCTTTGCTCGAAACTCACGCCTTGCGGATAATGTAATTTATGTAGGACCAATGGGCTGCAGAACGGGTTTTTATTTTTTAACCCGTGATTTAGTTTCAAAAGAAGAGGCAATAGAACTTGTCACAAAAAGTATGAAATTTATTGCAGAATATAGCGGAGAAATTCCGGGAGTTAGCCGAAAAGAGTGCGGAAATTATTTAGAACACGACCTAATTTGTGCAAAAGAAATAGCCGCCGATATGTTTGCCGTACTTAAAAATTGGAAAGAAGAAAATCTTGCTTATAATTTCTGAAAATTATAGCAAAATTTTGTTATAAAATACCAAAACAAAAAAATAGTCAATAATAAAATTTTTTGCTCAACTGATTTACATAAAGTTTATTTTTGTTGTTAAATAAACAACAGGGATATTAACATTATCCACCGAGTTATCCACATTTTAGGCTACTTTTTGGCTTAAAAACCGCTAAACATCGTTTAAAGGGTGTGGAAAACTCGGTTAACAAGTGTAATAACGCAAAAGGTTTATCTTGTTTACATAATGCAAAATTTATGTCGAATTTGCTAAAATTTTGTAACAAATTTTAGTCCTTTAAAGTGCTGACGAGCAGGTTTATAACATAATAAAAATAAGTGCCAAAATAAGTTTCTCATCTGCCTTGTCAGAAACTAAAAGCAGAATAATTCCAAGTATCAAAAGAGTGTCCGGGTTTTTAAGAAGTTCTGAAATATTAAAATTCTTAAAAAGACCTAAAAGTTCAGAGTTGTTGTTTTGGGGAGAGCGTGGGCAGAAACCTTTAGCGGACTGTGAATTATAATCGCCAGAAGGAATTTCCTTGTCGGATAAAGTCTGCGCTGCCCCTTTTGGAATTGAAATAAAATCGGGGTAGGGAGGCATAGTTCTGCCACCGTAAAGTTCTCTCATTCTTCTTGTTGATTCATCTTTAAGGCGGTCAAATTCTTCTTTTGTAAGTTCTGCCATTTTTCCACCTTCAATCATAGAAATATTATAGGTTAAAAATTCCTATATCTTTAAGCAGAGGGGCAAGTTCAATAAGTTTTAGTATTTTTATTGCACTGTCAACCTTTGCCTGTCTTTCGGGGGTAAGATTTGGCTTTAGCGCTAAAAGCAGTTTAACTCGGCTGTCATCGCCCGTACCTTGTTTCATCATTCCCATAAGTCTTGTTATTGCGTTAATATCAAGGTCGCCTAATATATCGGGCTCGGCAGGTTCTTCAGGTTCTTCTTTGCCTAAAAGACTTTGAGCCATCTCTTTTATCCGCTGCATACCCGACGGATTATTTAAAAGTTCAGAAAGTTTTTCGCTTAAATCGTCCATAACTTCTACCTTCTGCCCATAAGACTTGCAAGTAAAGCCTTTGCTTCGGGGGAGGAAAGCAGTTTTTCTCTTGCTTCTTTATTGTTTATAAGTGAGCGTAAAACCTCTTTGTCTGTTTCGTTTAGTGAGGAAAGCAAAGCCTCCTTGTCGCCGTTTTTAATTGCCTTTTTAATCGCTTCGGAATCTTTTTGGTTTAAAACAGAGTTTATTTTTTTAGGGTCAATGCTGTTATTCACTTTAATCACCTCCGCTTATATATATAATGTATACTGAATTTATTGTTAGTTTATGAAAGGACAAGAAATGAGATTACTTGTTATATCCGATTCGCACTCAAGAAGGGGAGAAATAGAAAAGGCTATTGAATCTCAAAGTGACGCTAAACACATCTTTTTTCTCGGCGACTGTGTGAGAGATATCGAAGACTATACCTATATCTATCCGGACCGAATTTTTCATATCGTCAGCGGAAACTGTGATTTTTCTTCAGAGTTTCCGTGTGAAAATGAAACGGTAATTGAGGGTTTAAGAATATTTTATACCCATGGTCATAGTTATTTTGTAAAAGGTGGACTTGGCGGACTAAAAGCCGAAGCAAAACGGCGGAGTGCAAAAATCGTCCTCTACGGACATACCCATATCTCTAAAATAGACTATGATGACGGGATATATTTTGTTAATCCGGGCTCCCTTTCAAGCGGTAGAGAAAGTGGGACTTCCTTTGCCGTAATAGATATTAAGCCAAACGGAATAATGCCTATAATAATTAAAACTTAAAGCCGTTATTTTGCCCTATCGCACTATTGCGACAGGGCTTTTTTTTGACAAAATATTAGAAAAGTGTAAATAAAAATAATAATACTTGATTTTAGCCGCATTATTATATATAATGTATTCGGTGAAAATTGGATTTTCGGTGTTACCGATTCCGAATTCGTAGCACCAAAAATTCTTAATAAGGAGAAACAAAAATGACTAAAAACCCTTCTGTTCTTAAGTGGCTGGAAGAAATGAAAGACCTTTTACAGCCCGAAAAAGTTGTATGGATAGACGGAACTGATGCTCAGCGTGATGAACTTCGTGCCGAAGCCGTTCGCCTTGGCGAACTTGAAGTGCTCAATCAGGAAAAACTTCCCGGTTGCTACCTTCACAGAACCAATCCTAACGACGTTGCCCGTGTTGAAGACCGTACTTTTATCTGTACTGAAACCAAGGAAGAAGCAGGTCCTACTAACAACTGGTGTGACCCTGTCGAAATGTACGATAAACTCTATAAAATTGCCCGTGGAAGTTATAAGGGCCGTACAATGTATGTAATTCCTTATTCTATGGGACCTATCGGCTCACCTCTTGCTAAAATCGGCGTAGAAGTTACCGACTCTGTTTATGTTGTTCTCAATATGCTCATTATGACCCGTGTTGATAACAAGGTTTGGGATGTTCTCGGCGATTCAAATGACTGGGTTCGTGGTCTCCACAGCCGTTGTGATATTGACCCTGAAAACCGTTTCATCTGCCACTTCCCCCAGGATAATACCATTATCTCGGTAAACTCGGGTTACGGCGGAAACGTTCTTCTCGGTAAAAAGTGCTTCGCTCTTCGCATCGCTTCTTACCAGGGTTGGAAAGAGGGCTGGATGGCTGAACACATGCTTATTTTAGGCCTCGAAAACCCCGAAGGAGAGGTTCGCTATGTTGCTGCTGCTTTCCCCTCTGCTTGCGGAAAGACCAACCTCGCAATGCTTATTCCCCCCGAGTATCTTAAGAAGAAGGGCTACAAAATCTGGACTGTAGGCGACGATATCTCTTGGATGAGAATCGGTGAGGACGGCCGTCTTTACGCTATCAACCCCGAAAACGGCTTCTTCGGCGTTGCTCCCGGAACTAACGAAAAGTCCAACTTCAACGCTCTTGAGTCTACCAAGAAGAATACCATCTTCACTAACGTTGCTCTTGATAAGAACGACAATACTGTTTGGTGGGAAGGCCTTAATAAGAATCTCCCCGAAAACGCTATCGACTGGCGTGGCAACGAGTGGGATGCTTCTAAGTTTAATAAAGCAGATAAATCTACCTGTGCCGCCCATCCTAACAGCCGTTTCACTGCTCCTGCAGAAAACTGCCCCTGTATCTCTGAAGAATTCAACAAGGGTGCCGGCGTTCCCATTTCTGCTATCATCTTTGGCGGCCGCCGTGCTAAGTGCGCCCCCCTTGTATACCAATCTAAAGATTGGGTTAACGGTGTATTCGTAGGCTCTGCTATGGCTTCTGAGACCACCGCTGCTGCTGCCGGTGCTGTCGGCGTTGTTCGCCGCGACCCCATGGCAATGCTTCCTTTCTGTGGCTACCATATGGGCGACTACTTTGCTCATTGGCTTAAAATGGGTGAAAAACTCGGCGACAAGGCTCCCAAAATCTTTAACGTTAACTGGTTCAGAACCGACGATGAAGGAAACTTCATCTGGCCCGGTTTCGGCGACAATATGCGCGTTCTCAACTGGATTATCGACCGTTGCGAAGGCAAAGCCGACGCTACCGAAACCGCTATCGGCTTCGTTCCCAAGGCAGAAGATATCGACCTTACCGATTTAGACTTTGATATTGAAACCTTAAAGAGTATTCTCGAAGTTGATAAGGATATCTGGTCTAAAGAGGCCGAAGAAATCGAAGAACACTACAAGAAATTTGGCGACAAACTTCCCGCTGAACTTCGTGCTCAACTCGAAAACCTTAAGGCTAACCTTAAATAATATTGACAAATTACCAATATTTTGCTAGTATAGTAGTAGATATTTAGGGAGTAGTCAGCGTAAATGCGTTATATTATTCGTCATCACGCGGGTTTTCCGCCGGATAATATATTAAATGACGAGACTATTATTGTGTGTTTTGCATACAATAATAGTCTCTTTTAGTTTTGGAGGGTGCTATGGTAGAACAACTTTTATCAATTCATTTTCTTATACCTTATGTGGTTTTGATTGCCGCCTTTTTTGCTCTTATTAAGGGTGCCGATATTTTTGTTGACGGTGCTGCTTCTGTGGCAAAAAAACTTGGCGTTTCTCCCGCAATAATCGGTCTTACTATTGTTGCAATGGGAACAAGCGCTCCCGAGGCTGCGGTTAGCGTTTCGGCTTCGGTATCGGGTGCTAACGAGATTGCCCTTGGTAATGTTATCGGTTCAAATCTTTTTAATCTGCTTGTAGTTCTCGGCTTTTGTATGCTTATAACAAAAGTTCCGACCACCAAGGAAATTTTGTTTCGTGACTATCCGTGGAACCTTCTTGCAACCGTTGCGGTAGTTATTATGGTGGCCTTCTTCGGTCTCTCAAACGGCCCCGCTATCGGTAGGGTAGAAGGTATTGTCCTTTTAGTTCTTTTCGTTTCTTATATGGCCTATGTTATTTATAAAACAATTAAGAACCGTATTCCTGCCGACGAAAGCGAAATTGCCAACGTTTCTCTCTTTAAAAGTATTGTATTTTTACTTGTTGGTATAGTTTTAATCGTAGTAGGCGGTGACCTCGTTGTAGACAGTGCCTCTAAAATTGCTTCAGACCTTGGAATGAGCGAAATGCTTATAGGTCTTACTATTGTCGCTTGCGGAACCTCTCTGCCCGAACTTGTAACCTCTATTGTTGCCGCTAAAAAAGGCGAGTGCGATATGGCAATCGGCAATGTTGTCGGCTCTAATATGTTTAATCTGCTCTTCATTCTCGGTATGGCTGCAACCATCAATCCGGTTGAAGTTAGTCTTGCTTCGGGCGTTCTTATCGACGCAATTCTTCTTTTAGGTTTTACCGTTATGATGTATCTCTTTTCTATTCACGGAACTAAACTTCAAAAAGGAAAAGGCGCCGTTTCGGTAACACTTTATGTAGTATATCTTGCATATATTATTATGAGAGCATACGGTATTATCTAATATTTTTTCTAACAGGGAGTAGTCAGCGCTTTATTTATAGCGTTATATTATTCGTCATCACACCCTAACGGGTCGGATAATGTATTAAACGACAAGACTGTTACTGTAATTTTTACAGTAACAGTCTTGTTTTTATTTTAAGGGAGGAATTTTTATGATGTATGTGTTTTGGATTTGCGGTCTTATAATGGGATTTGCCTTGCTTGTAAAAGGTGCCGACCTTTTCGTAGACGGTGCCGCTTCGTTTGCTCGAAAACTTGGAATTTCTGCCGCAATAGTAGGGCTCACTATCGTCGCAATGGGAACAAGTGCCCCCGAAGCCGCAGTTAGTATTACCGCAGGTATTAAAGCGGGGTTCTTCGGTCAAACCGAGGCAACCGATATGGCGGTTGGTAATATTATCGGCTCAAACCTTTTTAATCTGCTCTTTATTTTAGGAGTTTGTGCAATAGTTATGCCTATTCCTATATTTAAAGATTCCCTTAAAAGAGATTTTCCTTGGGCAATTGCTACAACCCTTCTATTTATTCCAATGATAATGGACGGAAAACTCAAACTTTTTGAAGGAATAATTCTCCTTGTTCTTTTTGTTTCATACATTGGTTGGCTACTTTATAAAAGCATTAAAAACCGCACAGTAGCCACCGACCAAACTAAACTTATGTCAATGCCTAAAAGCATACTGCTGCTTATTGTCGGCCTTGCAATGATAATAACCGGCGGTCAGTTCGTTGTAAACTGCGCCGAAGACCTCGCACTGTCTTTGGGAATGAGTCAAACCATAGTCGGCCTTACAATCTGTGCAATCGGAACTTCGCTTCCGGAACTTGTAACCTCGTTTGTTGCTTCTAAAAAGGGTGAAAGCGAACTAGCCGTCGGAAATGTCATCGGCTCTAATATCTTTAATCTGCTCTTTATTCTTGGTGCAACTGTTACAATCAGCAGTCCTCTTACAGTAGATTCTGCAATGATGATAGATACAATTATTTTGCTTGTCGCAACAACAGGAATGCTTATTTTCTCATTTACCGAAAAGCGTGTAAACAGAGTAGAAGGCACAACTATCTTTATTGCCTACCTTTTATATACCGCTTTCCTTATCCTCCGCGAATTTAACATCTTCTGTCTTTAGTTTAAAGGAAGTCTGACGGCCTCGGCGGTCGGGCTTCCTTCTTTTTTATAGACAAAAGTTATTTTTACCGTTATACTGTAAATGTAATAAAAAACTTGCGAGGCAGAAATGAACAAAATATTATTAGTGGAAGACGACAAAAATATCATAGAAAATCTTACTCGTTTTCTAAGTTCCGAGGGCTTTTGTGTGGAGAGTGCACAGGGACGCGGTGAGGCACTCGACAGACTTTTAAAGGACAAGTTCGATTTAGTTTTGTTGGATATTTCTTTGCCTGACGGCAACGGCTTTACCCTATGTCCCGAAATAAAAAGAAATTTTTCTGTTCCGGTCATTTTTCTAACTGCATCAGGTGATGAACTTAGCACTCTTACAGGATTTGAACTCGGCGCAGATGATTACATCGCAAAACCTTTCCGTCCCAGAGAACTGGTAATTCGAATTAAGAACATATTGCGTCTTACCGGCGGGGCAGGTTCATTAATGAAAATAGGAAATGTAACGGTAGATACTATTAAAGGGATTGCCACAAAAAATGGTAAAGATGTTTTTCTTACCGCCCTTGAATATCGTTTGTTACTTGTGCTTCTTAATAATCGCGGAATACCTCTTTCACGAGGGCAACTTCTTGAATCAATTTGGGATATCGCTGGAGACTTTGTAAACGATAATACCCTCACTGTCTACATAAAACGCCTTCGTGATAAACTAGAGGATGATATTCAGAACCCCACTATAATAAAAACAGTGCGTGGTTTTGGCTACAAGGTGGATTAAATGAGATTTTTAAGAAACAAACAGGAAAAAATCATCTGTACTTTATATCTGATTATCTCTGTTGCGGCTATTATTCCGGCACTTTTTTGGGATATTAACTTCGGTTTATTAGTTCTCATCCTTTGTATAATTCTTTTTTTATTATGGTTTCTTGATACAAAGAAAAGATATAACCGCATTAGAGAACTCTCTTGTGATATTGACCGTCTTCTTCACTCAGAAAAGAGAATATCTCTTGAGAAATACTCCGAAGGAGAGTTAGCAATTCTTCAGACCGAGATAAATAAAATGACTCTTCGTCTGGCCGAACAAAAACAACAACTCCAAAAGGATAAGGTTTATATGTCAGACTCTATTGCCGATATTTCCCACCAGATACGCACTCCTCTTACCTCAATAAATCTTCTTGTATCAGCAATAAATGACAGTGCTACAACCCCCGAACTGCGCGGTCGGCTTGTGCGCGAACTTTCCGACCATCTCTCCCGAATTGATTGGTTGATTACAACACTGCTTAAAATCTCAAAACTGGACGCGGGTACTGTCGAATTTAAAAAGGAGCAGAGAGAACTTAAAAAACTTGTCGAACTTTCTGTTTCCCCCTTACTTATCCCAATTGAACTTCGTTTACAGAACCTGAATATTTATACAAACGGAGTCTTTTGCGGAGACCTTTCCTGGACGGCGGAAGCCCTAACAAATATAGTAAAAAACTGTATGGAGCACACTCCTGTGGGTGGCAGTATCAATATAACCGCCCAAGAAAATCCGCTTTACAGCGAAATAATCGTTTCCGATACGGGAAGCGGAATAAATGCAGAGGATATGCCTCATATATTTGAACGATTTTATAAAGGCAAAAATTCCGATAAAAACAGTTTCGGAGTGGGACTTGCTCTGGCAAAAAATATCGTTAATTCACAAAACGGCACATTAAAGGCTGAAAACGGTATTGAAGGGGGAGCAAGATTTACTATGCGCTTTTATAAAAGTACAATCTAAAAATCCTCCCTTGTGCAGTTGCGCGAGGGAGTCTGCTTTTATGTGACGTTTTTGTAATAATAGAGTCACTAACCTGTAATAGAGAGGTTGTATAATCAAACCGAAAAAGGAAAAAGGAGAACAAAAATGGAAATACTTCGTGTAGAAAATCTTTGCAAAACCTACGGCAAGGGAGAAAATATGGTAAAGGCCCTTGATAATGTGTCTTTTTCGGTAGATAAAGGAGAGTTTGTTGCAATCATCGGGCCCTCGGGCTCGGGAAAATCAACGCTGCTTCATATTTTAGGCGGTGTAGACCGTCCTACAAGCGGAAGAGTCTATATGGACTCAGAAGATGTCTATTCCAGAAAGGAAGAGCAACTTGCAATCTTCCGCCGAAGACAAGTAGGGCTTATCTATCAGTTTTATAACCTTATTCCCGTTTTAAATGTTACCGAAAACATTACTCTGCCCATTCTTATGGACGGGCAAAAAGTAAACAAGGAACGACTTGATGAACTGCTTGTTACATTAAAACTTAAAGGCAGAGAAAATCATCTTCCAAATCAACTTTCGGGAGGTCAACAACAGAGAGTATCCATTGGCCGTGCCCTTATAAGTGCGCCTGCTGTTGTCCTTGCAGATGAGCCAACGGGGAATCTTGACAGTAAAAACAGTCAGGATATAGTAGAACTTTTAAAACTTTCCAACAAAAAATACGGTCAAACCTTAATTGTAATAACCCACGATGAGAGTATTGCTCTTCAGGCGGATAGAATAATTGCTATTGAAGACGGCAGAATAGTTCGTGACGAGGTGACGAGAAAATGAATATCTTTAACCGCGTTATCCTGAACTTTCTTTGGAGGAATAAGACACGTACCACTGTAACGATAATAGGCGTTATTCTTTCTGCTGCAATGATATGCGCCGTTACCACCTTTACCTCCAGTATATATAACTATGCACTTGAAAATGCGGTTTATAAATACGGCGATTGGCACGGCAGTGCTTTGGGCGTTAGTGAAGAGATATACTCCGCTGTAACGGAATCTAAAGAGGTTAAAAGTACCGTTTATGCAAGGCAGATAGGTTACGCTAAGGCAAATGGATGCCGAAATGAGTATAAACCCTATATTTATGTCTTGGGGGTTGGAAAGAACTTTGATAAAACTATGCCGATACACATTACCTCGGGAAGATATCCGCAAAACGAGAGGGAATTGATTCTTCCAGAGCATCTTGCCGAAAACGGCGGAATTGTCCATAAAATAGGGGACAGCCTAACCCTTGAACTTGGAAAACGAATGAGCGATGGCTTTGAACTGGGACAGCAAAATCCGTTTGATTATACCCAACTTAACGGTATTGAGACACCAAACGAAGAGATTGAGATAACCGAGTCCCGTACTTATACCGTGGTCGGCTTTTATGAAAGACCTACCTTTGAATATATAGTTTCGCCGGGGTATTCGGCTATTACTATAGAAAGTGCAGATGACTCATCAAAGCCTATAAGTCTTTGGTATAAAATGAAAAATCCCCGCAATACCTACGGGTTTTCTCTTGAAAAAATACTGAGTTTTTCTGATGAAACACACCTGATTTTTACCGATGAAAACGATTCGGTGCTTAATTATTCAGGAGCAACCGGTTATGGCGGTGTAGACGCTACAATAACCTTTTTAGTAGCCGTTGTTGTTGGATTAATAGTGTTTGGCTCTATCTCACTTATATATAATGCATTCTCTATTTCCGTAAGTGAAAGAACCAGACAGTTCGGTCTATTGGCTTCTGTCGGAGCAACTAAAAAGCAACTTCGAAGAATGGTCTTGTTCGAGGCGTTCGCAGTCGCTTCTGTTGGAATTCCTATCGGAATTCTTTCGGGCATCGGGGGCATAGGTATAACCCTCATAATTGTGGGTGAAAGGTTTGAAAGTCTTTTCGGTTACGTCGTGCCTTTGCGTCTGAGCGTTTCTGTTACTTCGATTCTCGCCGCCGTAATAATATCTGCAATCACGGTGTTGATTTCCGTGTGGGTTCCGTCAAAAAGGGCTACAAATGTCTCTGCCGTGGAGGCAATAAGACAAAACCTCGATATAAATGTCAAAAACCGCAAGGTTCGAACCTCAAAACTTGCTTATAAGATTTTTGGCCTTCCCGGAATGCTTGCAGGCAAGTATTATAAAAGAAGTAAAAAGAAATACCGTGCAACAGTTTTAAGCCTTTTTATGAGCATAGTTCTATTTGTGTCAGCCTCTGCATTCACAGGATATCTTGCTCAGACAGAACAAAACCTGAACCCCGTCAAATATGATATTGTTTATCACCATGTGTATGATGATACCGTCTCTTCACAGGAACTACTTAAGCAGTTCAGGGAGGATGAGGCGGTCACCGAAGTGGCTCTTACAACCGACAATCTAGAGCGTATAGATGTCAAAAAGAGTTATGTTTCAGAGCAAGTTTTTGACGAAACTTATGGACTTAACGCAAAAGAAACAGAAGGCTCAGTTCGACTTGACGGCAAGATTATATTTCTTGATGCCCAGAGTTACGAAAAACTGGTAAAGGATAACCGCCTGAGCAAAAAGGATTACCTTGAAACTCAGATTCCTAAGGCTATTGTCATTGATACCTACACCTTTTTGAGTGCAGAAAAAGGAAAATATGATACACTCGATATTCTCAAAGAAACTGACATAAAGGTTTCGGTAACCGCCCCAAAGGCTGTTGAGGGCTTTACAACGCACGGCTTTTCTGAGTCGGACGGAAGGGTCGAGACAGTATTATATCTTCGTAAAGACGGCACCGAAGAACTTAAGTTACCTGCAAGTGAGACCTTGCAAACAGTGGCATTGGAACTTGGTGACCCGATAACCGAGCACCCGTTTTATACGAATGACAGTTATGGACTTGTATTGCTATATCCTCTCTCTGCAAAGGACCAAATTTTCCCAAAAGATTGGCAGGGTTCGTATTTTACCGAGTTTAACGATGACTTCTTTTTCCTTTCCTCTGACCACGAGAAAAGTTATAGTGCAATAAAAAGCACCGTGGCTCAAAATGGTCTGCCCTCAACCGGCGTTTATGACTATGCTGCAAACACCGAAGAAATCCGCAATTTAATACTTATAATACGGGTCTTTTCCTACGGATTCATTCTCCTTATATCCCTTATTGCTGCCGCTAATGTCTTTAATACCATCTCGACCAATATAAGCCTTCGCCGAAGGGAGTTCGCAATGCTAAAATCGGTGGGAATGACCGCGGGTGGATTTAACCGAATGATGTGTTTTGAGTGTCTGCTTTACGGAAGCAGAGCCCTTCTCTACGGCCTGCCCGTATCGGTAGCGGTTACCTTCCTTATATATCTTGCTATAAATAATGGGTTTGATACAAGTTTTTCGCTTCCTTTGACGGCAATAGGTATTGCGGTATTCAGTGTGTTTGCGGTGGTAATTATAACGATGATGTATTCAATGAGAGAGATAAAAAAAGAAAACCCCATTGATGCACTAAGAAATGAGAATTTATAAAGCGGGGAGGAGTTTCTCTGAAAAAATTCATCTTGCCTATAGGAATAATATTGGTGACTATTATTACAATTTTCCTTTGTGTAACAGGGATTATAAAGATTAAAAAAAGATGATGCACTGCATCATCTTTTTTAACATATTCTCGGAAGCCCTTCGCCTATAAGAATTCCAACCTTCTTTTTTCCGCCTATAGCGGTCTTCATAACTACGCCGTCGCCACTTGTTACGCTGCCTATAATGGCGGCATTTTCTCCGTATTTACTTTCCCTTATAATACGAAGAGCCTCGTTAGCGTCCTTTTTAGCAACCACAGCAACAAGTTTACCCTCGTTGCCCATATGCATAATATTAAGGCCAAGAAGTTTTACAAACGACCTAACCTGTTCATTTACAGGAATTTTATCTTCCTCTAGTTCAAAACAGGTCTTTGAAGCGTCGGCAAGTTCGTTAAGAACAGTACCCAAACCGCCCCTTGTAACGTCTCGCATAGCGTGAACTTCAATACCTTTGTTTTTAAGGGCAAGTACCATTTCGCAAAGGGGAGCAACATCGCTCACGATATCGTTTTTAATTCCCATTCGGTGTGAAAGAATTGCGGCGTGATGGTCTCCCATACTGCCCGAAACAATAATAACATCATCCTCTTTGCATCTTGAAGAACAAAAGTCTGGTCCGTCAATAAACCCAACGCCCGAGGTGTTAATATAAATTCCGCCGTTACCATTTATTACCTTGGTGTCACCCGCAACAATATAAACCCCCGCTTCTTTTGCCGCCTGCGCCATAGCCGCCGCAATAAGTTTAAGGTCCTTTGTGTCAGCCCCTTCTTCAATTATAAATGCGCTTGTAATGTATTTTGGGGTCGCCCCCCTCATAAGAAGGTCGTTAACCGTTCCGCAAACCGCAAGTCGACCAATATTGCCCCCTTTAAAGAAAATGGGGTCAACAACAAAACTGTCTGTAGTAATGGCAATTTTTTTACTGCCGTCAACAACCGCACTGTCTTCCATCATATCAAGAACGGGGTTGTTATAGGAAGCGGCAAAGATTTGTTCAATCAGTTCTTTGGTAGAAGCCCCGCCGCTACCGTGTGCAAGAGTTATTTTCATAAGTTTATTTTCCTTTGGCTAAATAATGATTAAAGCAACTGCCCTCGTGGGACACCATACAGGCTCCAACAGGACTCGATGGGGTGCAAACCTTTGCAAAAAGGGGACATTCTTCGGGTCTTTTAAGCCCCGCAATAACCTGACCGCAAGAGCAACCGTTTAAGGCATAATCTTCAAACAGGTCACCGCTTCCGGCGTCAAAACGGGCATATTCGTCCTTGATTTTAAGCCCCGAGCCCTCAATTATTCCAAGTCCTCTCCAAGCCGCACTACACGGCTCAAAATATTTCTCGGTCAAAGCGTATGAGTTTTCGTTTCGGCTTTCTTTGACAACCTCCGGGTAAAGATTTTTAACAACGCCTTTATTTTGTAGTTTAACTAAAGCCCAAATTGCCGCAAGAAGTTGTTTGCCCTCAAATCCGGCAACCACAAAAGGAATACCGAATTTTTCGGCAGATTCTTTAAAAATATCGCTTCCCGTAATAACGCTGACATGTCCGGGGGCAATCATGCCGGTTATTTTCCCCGACGCAGAAAGCACCTTATCAATAACTTTAGGCATAGTCTTAAGGGCGGTAAGCAACTTTATATTTTTTATATCCTGCTTTATTATTTCGTCTAAAAGCAGAGCGTACAGGGGAGTTGTTGTTTCAAATCCCACCGCCGCAAATACAAACTGTGTTTGCGGCTCTTTTTTTGCAATTTCAATTAGTTCAAGAGGGGAATAGAGCATCATAACTCTGCCGCCCTGAGCCTCGGCATCACGAAGACAGCCGTTTTTTGAGGGAACCCTTATCATATCCCCAAAACTGCAAACACAGGTGTTTTCTTCTTTTGCAAGGCTGCAAAGTCGGTCAATATACGCCGAAACGGTAACGCAAACGGGACAACCCGGTCCCGTAATAAGTTCGATTTTATCCGATAGCATATCTTCAATTCCGTTTTCAACAATTGACGCCGTATGAGTACCGCAAACCTCCATTAAGGTAACGGGCTTGCCGTCATAGTTTTTTAGAAAATCAACAATTTCACTGAATTTATCCATTTTCGATTTCCTTTATAAGTTCAAAAAGTTCTTTAATATTTTCGGCTTCTTCCTTTTCTAACTTTTGAATTATAAGACCTGCGTGAACAAGTACAAAATCGCCAACGCTAACATCAACCACACCCGTATGAGCACGGACAAGATTTCCCGAAAAGTTAACCGTAGCAATGTTTTCTTCTATTTTTTCAATTTTTCCAGGTAGAGCAACACACATAATTTTAATCCTCTTTAACTACTTTAGATGCTAAATACAACTGACCGAGTGCAATACCTCCGTCACCGCAAGGCACTTTTTCGTTAAGATAAACTTCAAAGCCTAAAGCGCCAAGCCGTTTTTTAAGATACATAGTCAGTATTCTGTTGTTAAAAGTACCGCCCGAAAGGGCAATTTTCTTAATGTTTGCCTCTTTTGCAACCTTAACAATTCCTTCCGCAAGGGCATAGTGAAAACCAAGCGCTAAAGAATAAACGCCAATGCCTCGCTCTTTTGCCTTTGCAATTTCGCAAACGAGTTTAACCGTATCAAGCACACCATTATTATAATCGAGTTCAAGCGGATATGCAACCGCTCCCTGACTTATGGCAAAATCTGCTGCGTTTTCAAGGGCTATTGCACACTGCCCTTCGTAGTAGTTGTAATTTCCAAATCCGAGCAGAGAACAAACGGCGTCAAAAAGCCGTCCTGCCCCCGAATAACCGAATTTTCCAATTCCCGTTTTAACCGCTGCCGAAAGAATTGCCGCATCACTGGGTTTTATTGAATGAACAGGCGGACGAATACCCCCCTTTGCACAGTAGAAGGTAAGACAAGCCCCTGCGTTTTTTGCGGTTTCGTCGCCTCCCGCCATATCAACCGTTTTAAGATGTGCAATTCGGGTATATTCGGCCCCCTTGCAAACAAGAGCCTCTCCGCCCCAAATAGTTCCGTCATCGCCCATTCCCGTTCCGTCAAAGGCAAATCCTAAACACTCATCAAGTCCATGTTCTGCCATAACCGAGGCAATATGAGCGTGATGATGCTGGATTTTTATAGCCGTTTTGGGATAGAGTTTTCGGGCAAGTGAACCGCTGAAATAAGCGGGATGCATATCTAAAACCGATATTTCGGGTTTAAAATCAAATAAATCTGCCATATGCAAAGCGCATTTTTCAAACTCTTTGGCACAGCCTTCATCTTCAAGGTCGCCAAGATGTTGAGAAAGAACAGCCTTGCCGTTTTTATAAAAGCCAAAAGACGATTTAAGGTCGCCTCCTGCGGCAAAAATTGTTTTATCTCCTGCGTTTATCGGAACGCTCAGCGGGGCTACTCCTCTGCCTCTTCTCATAATATGGGCGGTGCCGTCAATCACATAATATATTGAATCGTCAAGCGGGGTTATAATATCTCGGTCGTGATACAAAACTCCGTCAAGTTCACTGTTTTCTTCTGCCAAATTTAGCATCGTCTTGTTGTCGGTTATAATCGGTTCGCCCGAAATGTTTCCGCTTGTCATAACAAGCGGACCGAGTGAGGAAAGAAGCATTGTCTGAACGGGGTTAGAGGGGAGCATCGCTCCTATATATCGGCTATCTGAGCAAACTCCGCTATAAAAATCTTTAACCTTTTTAAGAAGTACAATAGGTCTTGCCGAAGAAACAAGAAGACCTTCTTCAGCATCGTTTATTTCGCAGTATTTTTTGATACTGTCAACATTAGGGAACATAACCGCAAAAGGCTTTTTGTCACGCTGTTTAAGAAGCCTTAGTCGGTCAACCGCCTCTTTGCAGTCGGGCAGACAAACAAAATGAAATCCGCCAATATCTTTAACTGCAATTACTCCGCCCCTTTTAATACAGGAAACGGCAGAAAGTAATGGGTCTGAGAAACCGCCTTTACTCCACATAAGTTTCGGACCGCACTCTTTACAGGCAATCGTCTGTGCGTGAAGTCTTCGGTCGTCAGGCTCGGTATATTCGCTTTTACACCTATTGCAAAGAGCAAATTTTCCCATAAGGGTATTCTTTCGGTCATAGGGGATAGAGGATATAATAGAATATCTCGGTCCGCATACCGTACAACTTATAAACGGGTGACGATATCTGCGGTTATTTTGGTCGTTTAGTTCTTTTATACAATTTTCACAGGTTGCAATATCGGGCAGTATTTCGGGAAGAAGTTCTTTAGAAATACTGCTTAAGCATATAGAAAACCCCTCACCGAAAAACTCATCGGTATCTTCAATTGAAACGCTGTCGATTCTGGCGGTTTCGGGCAATAAGCAAACAAGGCGACGGAGGAATTCCTCCGTCACCCGGTTATCACTTCGTATGACAATTTCGGCGTTCGAGCCAAGGTTTTTCACGGTGCCCGAAAGTTGCATCTGGTCTGCAACCTTTTTACAACAGGGTCGAAAACCAACCCCTTGAACGATACCGGTTAAAAATATTTTTTTTGTCACTGTGTTTCTATGCTATCAATAGCCATTTCCTTTCCAATTTCGCTTGGGACACCCGGGGTGTTGCAATGGGGACACTCAAAATGAAAAGGTTTTTTCATAAAGAGTTCGCCACAGTTTGGACATTTAAGCATAGATTTTACTCTTCTAACGGTTACAGGCACATCTTCACAACAAGTGCCGACGGCATTTATTTCAATGTTCATTATAACCGCTTCGGGAGAAAATCCGCTGGATTCTCCAATAACAAGGTTTATTTGTGTAACCTTAGTATGGCCTCTTTCTTCAAGAGCCATTTGAGCGTGTTCAATAATATGAACGGCTTCGTGATGTTCGTGCATAGACTACTCCTTATTTCATTTCAATGCACTTTTTGGGGCATTTATAAGCACAAATAGCGCAATGAATACATTTCTCCTCATCAATAGTCCAAGTTTTGTTCTCTCGGTCAACCGTTACGGCGTCTTGAGGACAAGCCTTGGCACAAATTCCGCAGAAAACGCAGGTGTCAAGGTTGGCGGTTGGAACAGCGTCAATATCATATCCGCGTTTAAATTCGGGCTCGTTCGCCTCAGAGGCGGAAGATGCCGACATATCAATGCACTTTTTGGGGCATTTGTCAACACAGAGTCCGCAACTGACACAAGAATCGGCGTCAAGTTTCCAAATTTTTTCCGCGCGGTCAACCGTTAGCGCACCTTGAGGACAGTTTTTAGCACAAAGGGTACAGTAAACACATTTATCAAGGTCGGCCTTTGGAAGATTTGTCTGTTCACTCGTAGCAGGGTTTTCTTCTTCGGCAGCAAAAGCGGTATCTCTGTCAACCATATCAATGCACTTTTTAGGACACTTGTAGTAGCAGATTCCGCAGTGGATACATTTATCTTCGTTTACGGTCCACATATTGCTGTCCTTGTCGAGTTCAATAGCCCCCTGGGGACAAGCCAAAGCACAAATTCCGCAGTAAACGCAAGACTTCTTGTCTGCTTTCGGGAAATCGTCAACATCGTACTGTTTAAGCGCAATCTCGTTCTTTGTTTCGTCCGCACCCATTTCAATGCACTTTTTGGGGCATTTTTCGGTACAAAGTCCGCAACTTACACAAAGGGTTTCGTCTAATTTCCAAGATTTGTTGGCTCGGTCAACCGAAAGAGCGCCCTGGGGACAGTTTTTCGCACAAATTCCGCAGAAAACACAAGCGTCAAGGTCTGCTTTTGGCATACAAGCCTCTCCGACAGACTCTGCATTTTCGCTTCCTGCTTTCTTAAAGGTGTCAACCGTTATAGAGGTGTTGGGGGCTGTATAATTAACATTTGTGGAAAGAACCTTTTTAGGACATCCATTAACGCAGTTTTCACACTGAACGCAACCCATTCGGTCAATAGACCAAGTACCGCTGTTTCTATCCACCTTAATTGCATTAGAGGGGCATTTCTTTTCACAAAGACCGCAGAAAATACAACCGTCAATGTCAATTACAATGCTTCCTCTTGTGCGCTCGGGGTATTCCTTTTTGTTAAAAGGGTAACCGTAGGTGGCGGGTTTAGTGAAAAGTGATTTTAAAACGCCGCCTGCAAAAGAACCATATTTATTCATAAGTTTCCCTCCTATCTTTCGGTACAACTTACGCAGGGGTCGATAGTGAGAACTAAAATCGGAACATCTGCAAAGTCGCAACCCTCAAGAATTTTAACAAGAGAGGGAATGTTGGCAAAGGTTGGAGTACGAACTCTCGCGCGGTTTAAGAACTGGGTTCCGTCGCCACGGAAGTAGAATACAGCCTCGCCTCTGGGCTGTTCAAGACGGACAAAAGCCTCGCCGTTCGGATTACCCTTAACATCAACCGCAACAGGGCCTGCGGGAATTTTAGCAACTGCTTGACGAATAATGCTAAAGGATTGGAAAATTTCGTTAATACGAACTTCGCAACGGGCAAAACTGTCGCAGTCTTTACCGGTAATAATATCAAAATCAATATCACCGTAAGCAGCGTAGCCTAGTTTTCTGGTATCAGACTCAATACCTGCCGCTCTCATCATAGGACCAACAGCGCCGTTTAAAATAGCGTCTTCTTTGGTAAGAATACCAACCCCTTTAAGACGGGAAGCAACGGTATAATCGTTTAAGAATACATTAGTAAGTTGACGGACCTCTTCTTCCATTTTGTCGAACATATCAACAAAGGTTTTAAGCATAGAGTCGTCCATATCCTTTAAAACGCCGCCAATTTTGTTAACCGAAAAGATAACGCGGCCGCCGGTAGATGCTTCGAACATATCTAAGATAGTTTCTCTCATTCTCCAGCAGTGCATAAATAGGCTTTCAAATCCAAAAGCGTCGGCTAAAAGGCCAAGCCATAAAAGGTGGCTGTGAAGACGAGACATTTCGCACCAAATTGTGCGAAGATATTTTGCTCTGTCGGGTATTTCAACATCCATAATGCGTTCAATACCTTCGGCATAGCCCATTCCGTGCATAAAGGAGCAAATTCCGCAAATACGCTCAATAACATACATATAGTCGTGGAAATTGCGCTTCTCAACTAATTTTTCAAGTCCTCTGTGAACAAATCCTATAGAGGGAATAGCCTCTACAACCTTTTCATCTTCAAGAACAAGGTCAAGATGAATAGGTTCGGGAAGAACGGGGTGTTGAGGGCCGAAAGGCACAATACTTCTTTTACTCATTCCTTTAACCCTCCTTATTTAAACGGTGTCTCGACCGCAATATCATAAAGTTTGTTTTTATAGTCGAGAGCAATGTATTTAATGTTAATTCCGAAAAGTTCGCTCATTTCGTTTTCGTAAAGAAATGCGTTAGGAAAGATAGCGGTGATACTCTCAATAGGGGTATCCTCGTCTATTGAAACCTTATAGTTTTTAAAAAGACCGTCAAGTACATAAGAGTAAAGAAGGTCAAAGCCGTCTTTTGTCCTTACCGAGCAGATTTGGCTAAGACGGGCGCCCTTGTTTCTAAGGGAGTGAGCCTTAATGGTTATCTGGTCGGGGGCAAGAATTTTAAGTTCATAATTTTCTCTCATTATTTGCTTTCTCCCTTCGTTTTCTTTGCCTTTTTAAAGGCCTTTTGTTTTTCGTCTAAAACGCCGAGCGCTTTAACAACGCCGTCAATAATTGCTTCGGGACGGGCCGCACAACCGGGAACATAAACGTCAACCGGAATAGCCTTATCAACGCCGCCGATTATGTTGTAAGCGTCTTTGAAAACTCCGCCGTTACAAGCGCAGATTCCAACCGCAACAACTACTTTAGGCTCGGGCATCTGGTCGTAAAGTTGCTTTACAACAGCCTTGTTTTTTTCGTTAATTCCGCCGGTAACAAGAAAAATATCGGCGTGTTTTGGGTTGCCTGTATTTATAATTCCAAAGCGTTCTACATCGTAAATCGGGGTAAGACAGGCAAGGACCTCGATATCACAACCGTTACAACTTGAACCGTCGTAGTGAAGAAGCCATGGTGATTTCGCAATTTTAGCCATTTATATTACCCTCCTTAAAAGATGTACTGTAAAACAAGCAGATTGATACCTCCGCAAACAATTGTAACGCACCAAGCAAGTTTTACCATAAGTTCCCATTTAACACGGGCACTGACATTATCAATGATTGTTTCAATAAAATAAATAATAAGGGTAGAAACAATAGCCAAAGGAATACTCCACCACTTGTTGCAAAGGAAGAAGAGAGCAACAACGCCTAAAAGGAAGGTTGTTTCATACCAGTGAGCAAGTTCTATCATACCGAGGTTTCTTCCCGAAAGGTCGGTTGTAACGCCCTTAACAAGTTCCTGGTGTGCGTGGTGTGAGGTGGAAATATCAAAGGGGGATTTTCTGAACTTTATGGTAAGCATAAATACAAATCCCACAAAAATTCCGGGCAGATAAAGAATAACGGGAAGGTCGCTCTTTGTAATAATATCCATAACCTTAAAAGAGCCTGTTCCGTTCATAATCGTGGTTGCCATATAGAAACCAACCGCAGTAATAAGTACCATAGGCTCGTAAGCGAGCATCTGCATCATTTCACGCTGTGCACCCATTGTCGACATAGCCGAGTTAGAGGAGGTTGCGGCAAAAACAAGGAACATAGCGGCGGTAGAAAGTGCGAGGAATACAAGCAGAATGTCAACTCCCGCAAAGAAGAGGACTCCCGTTGCTATCATAAGAAGAAGGAAAGAGAAGGCAATAACAAACTGACCGTGGTTAAGTGCAAGAGTCTCTTTTGAGAAAAGTTTTCCTACGTCATAGAAAGGCTGTAAAACCGAGGGGCCTTTTCTGCCTTGCATACGGGCAGAAAACTTGCGGTCAAGTCCTGCAAGGAAGCCTGCAATAACGCCGCCGAAAAGGATATATAAAGCGGCAGATAAAATTCTATAAAACATTACAGAGCACCTCCAAGAGCAATTCCTACGGTAAGAACAATTCCGATAATAAGACCTGCGGCGGCAACTGCGGTAGCCGCGTTAATCAGTTTGTCGGTACCGATAGAGTCGGAAAGATACCAGTTAGCGTGGTACATGGTGCGCTCCTCGTCGAAAGCGCCGACATAGTGGCGTTCGTCGCCCGTGTCAATACCGGACATATAAATACTTGTTTTCTTGGTTTTAACAAGTCTTGTAATAATAAAGCCCAAAATAATTACAACCGCAATTGTGGCAATCATTATAATGAGAATGTAAAGGTTTTCGTCGGACAAAACGGGTTTAAAATCGGTTGTGCCGAAAAGGCTGTTTACAATGGGAGTAACAAGTCCGCCCGAAAGGAAGGGGAACACAAGACAAAGGGCAACCATAATTACGGTGTGTCCTATAATTGAAACCCATTGGTCAGGGCTGGTTGTGTCTTTTCTGCGAACGGTCGGTTTAGCATACGCTAAAAGTTTACTAATCCATTTAGTCCAGTAGAAAAGGGTAGTAGCCGAGCCAAAAGCCAGAAGGAGAACAAGAATAATGTTTCCTGCGTCAACAAAGGCCTGAAGAGCGCTCCACTTGGAGATAAGCATTCCAAAGGGCGCAAGATACATACCCGCAATACCAATCATCATTGCGGTAGCAAGGGCGGGGTATCTTTTAATAAGACCGTGCATATCCTCAATATTTCGGCTTCCCGAAGCGTGTTCAACCGAGCCAACGGTCTGAAAAAGGAGAGATTTAGAAACGCAGTGGAACATTGTAAGGAAAACGGCTGCCCAGATAGTTTCGTTAATACCTACTCCGCAACAAGCAACAATAAGGCCTAAGTTGGAGATGGTCGAGTAAGCGAGAACCTTTTTGGCGTCGGTATGAATAATTGCACGAACCGAAGCGACAAAGAAGGTGAATCCGCCGATAAGAGCAACCGTAAGACCTACGCCGTTGCCGAACATAGCGGGAGAAATTCTGATAAGAAGGTAAATACCTGCCTTAACCATTGTTGCACTGTGTAAAAGTGCCGAAGAGGGTGTGGGAGCAACCATTGCCCCCAAAAGCCAACGGGAGAAAGGCATTTGAGCCGACTTGGTAAGAGCGGCAAGGGCAAGGCAGATAAGCGGAATAGTGAAGATATAGTTTTCTTCGCTGTTTGCTGAAACCGCCTTGTTAACTAATTCCTGAAGATTATAGGTGTGAAGATTTAGTGCACCAAAGCCGATAGCGGCGGCAAAACCAACACCGCCGAGAAGGTTCATCCAAAGGGCTCTGAAAGAGTTGGTAACCGCCTCTTCGGTTTTTGTGTAACCAATAAGAAGGAAAGAAACAACCGAGGTAATTTCCCAGAAGAAGTACATCCAGATAAGGTTTGAAGAGAAAACAATACCGAACATTGCGCCAAGGAAAACGAAAAGCATAGAGCAGAAGAAAGAGCGTCGGTCGGCAATTTCGCTTCCGTGATGATGGTGGTAATCTTTAAGGTATCCTACCGCATAAACGCAGATAAGTCCGCCAACAACCGCAATCATAAGGCATAAAATAAGGGTTAGATTATCGCTGAAAAGATAACCGCTGACACCCTTTTCATAATGAGCGTGAGCGTTTCCGGAAAGTTCAAGCCAAGCAACAAAACAGGTCTGAACAACCGAAAGCAGAGCAACAAAATATTTTTTATATTTGAAACTCAGATAGATAATAACACCCATTAAAGCAAACTCAATAAAGAGCATCAGATAATTTATGGTGCTACCTAAGAGATTATCTCCTGTAAAGTAGTAAACTCCGCTTGAGTCTGCCGATAAGTTCATAGCAGCAAAAATTACCGTTGCGACTATAATTATACCGCTGCTGACACATACCGTTACGGTGCGCAGAGTGTTGTTTTTCACGGCAAACTGTACAGCAGCCGCAAGAAACGGGAAAAGAATTAAAAATGCAATAAAAAACGCCATATAGTGAAACCTTTCTATGCTATCGAATAAGCACATTCGACGGCATTATATAATATGTATTATTATAATATAATTTTTATTAAATAAAGTCAATAGTTCAACATCATAATATTGACATTTTTTTAACAAACTTTTTGTGCAATTTAACAAAAAAACTAACCGCAGTTTTTTTCTGCGGTTAGTTTTTAATAATCTTTCAAATTTTTAATATGCTCAAAGGTGGCTTTTTCGCCTTCCTCTTTAAGCATAATAAGCCACTTTTCAAGCGTTTCTGCCGTGTCTTTGTGCATATAATCGGCGGCTCTGCCCCGTTTAAAATAATCTAGTGGGTGGGAGTCGGTGTAATTTTTCCCTTGGTAAATTTTACTTGCGGCAACTCGGTCGCAAAACATCTCTTTAAGATACTTAACGGGCATTTTTACCGGTTCGTATCTTTTGGTTAAAGGGTTTACATCATTCCAATATTCAAAATGGTGTCGATTTCTTCCCTTATGATGAAGCCAGGCGGAAGAATAGCCGAAAAGTTCCCGCTGAATCTCGTTAGGACTGCGGTATCCCTGATAATATTTAACACCTGCGAAAAATTCATTGGGGGAGTACTTCGAAAGGTCGTGAAGAAGCCCCCTTAAAGGAATTCCCGCCTTAAAACAGTGGCATATAACGGTGTTTCGGTGTTTTGAAATGGTTAAAAAATGTTTTATCGGGTGTAACATATTTTAAGCCTTAATATCGAAAACCTGTTTAAATGCCGAAAGTTTAATTTCGGCGTCTGCCTTGTCTTCGCCTCTAACACAGTAATAAACCTTACATTTAGGCTCGGTTCCGCTTGGTCTTATAGCAACAAAACTGCCGTCTTCAAAATTAAAGCGGAGAACATTTGCGGGAACAAAGTTTTCGGGGGGATTTAGTAAAAAGTCCTGAGTTTCGCAAATCTTTATGCCCCCGACCTCTCTTGGCGGATTTTTTCTCATCTCGTCAAGAAGAGCGTTCATACGCTCGTTTCCGCCAATTCCTCTGAAGAAGGTCGAAGATTGGGTGTCAAGATAGTATCCGTGTTTATCAAACAGGTCACTTAAAACGTCAATAAGAGTTTTGCCCTGCTTTTTATAGTAATCTGCGGCCTCGCAGAACATAAGAGAAGCCTGAACAGCGTCTTTATCACGGGCAAAGTCGCCTATAAGACAGCCGTAACTTTCTTCATATCCGAAAACGTACTTCTTGTCGCGAAGAGCGTTATGTTCCTTTATTCTGTCGCCGATAAACTTAAAGCCCGTAAGGGTTTTTTCAACCTCAACACCGAAACTTTCGGCAACCTTATCGCCAATAGTTGAGGTAACTACCGTGTTTATCATAAGAGCGTTGTCGGGAAGACAACCTTGCTCGGTCATTCGGGTTAAAATATAGTGAAGAATTAAAGCGCCCGACTGATTTCCCGTAATAAGTTTATACTCTTCGCCGCAGTTTATTACTGCTCCAAGGCGGTCGCAGTCAGGGTCGGTGGCAATCGCAATATCAGCACTGTGCTCCTTCATAAGTTCAATCGCAGCGTCATAAGCGGCGGGAACTTCGGGGTTAGGACTTTTAGTACCCGAAAAATCGGGGTCGGGGTCACACTGTGATAAAACGGGTAAAACGGTATAACCCGCCTCGTCAAGCACATCTCTAACGGGGATATTACCCGTTCCGTGCTGGGGGGTGTAAACAACCTTGATGTTCTTGTCTTCTTCGGGGTCAAACTGAAGCGCCAAAACCTCTTCATAATAGGTTTCGTCAATTTCTTCGCCAACAATTTCAATAAGGTCGCCCGCTTCTTCAAGTGAGAGATATTTAACCGAAAGTTCGTCTGCAACGGCGTTAACATATTCGGTTACCTTGTCGGCTAAAACGGGAATAAGTTGGCATCCGTTTTCGTCATAAAGTTTATAGCCGTTATATTCGGGAGGGTTGTGCGAAGCGGTTATAACAACGCCACCGAAACAACCGAGATATCTGACCGAAAAGGAGAGTTCGGGGGTCGTCCTTAAATCCTCGAAAAGATAAGCCTTAATTCCGTGGTAAGCAAGAACTCCTGCCGTAACTTCGGCAAATTCTCGGCTCATTCTGCGGTTATCGTGGGCAATAACAATACCGTCCTGTTTTGCCTTTTCTCCTGCGTCGCAAATATAGTTAGCAAAGCCCTCGGTGGCCTTTGCAACGGTGTATATATTCATTCGGTTACAGCCCGCACCGATAACTCCTCGCATACCCGCTGTTCCAAACTCAAGGTCTTTATAAAAGCGGTCTTTAATTTCGGTTTCGTTATCGCAAATTTCTTTAAGTTCAAGCACTGTGTCCTGGTCGGAATTTTCTATCCAGTGCAGATATCTTTCTTTAAAATTCAAAACAGTCACCTCTAAAAATATCAAGTACTAACATTATATCAAAACAAAGGTGAATTTACAACTTTAATTTTTACAAATTTCTTCAACAAACCATCTGTTTTCTTCCAAAAAAAGATATTTTTCGTGCATATTTATTCGGCAGGTGTAACGAATACCCGCGCCGCCCGCTTTAAGCGAAGCGGCAGGGCGTATGTCCAGCACCTTGTCAATAGGAAAGCCGGACCCGTCTTCCCAGTGAATTTTAAGGGGTAAAACCTTTCCGTCGGCGCTGAAAAAAGCCGTAACGCCGACATAGGTTTTTTTGTATTTAATCATAATTTAAACCAACCCTCCGGATGAACTCTGTGATTTTCGTAGGGGTCAAAATCGGTGAGTTTTATATCCGAGAGAAGCGAAGCCCTTTTAATGCAGTCGCCTCCGAAACGCTCCTTTAAAACATCAACCGTTTTTTCTAAATTTTCGTTTTTTTCATTTCTTAAAACATCGCCGAAAAGGTCAAACTGAACTGTTTTATCAAAGGAAGATAAATTAAAAGCACAAATGCCTATACTCCTTATTTTAAAAGGCTCTTTTTCGTTTAAACGAAACAGTTCCATCGCTTTATCCACAAGAATATTTGTCGAAGCGGTCGCAAAGGGAAGGGATATCTGTCTTACATAGGTTTCAAGTTCTGAATTTCTAACCGAAATTCCTACCTTTTCGGCTTTAAGACCTTGGTCACGAAGCCGTCTTGCAACCGTTTCGGCAAGAACTGTAAAGGTAAGTTTAATGTCGCTTAAAGTTTCTAAATCGCGGGGCGCCGTAACCGAATTTCCAACCGATTTAATGTCGCTTTTATGACAGGCGTTCTTAACGGGACTGTTTTCACGGCCCGAAGCAAAATCGTAAAGTAAAAGCCCGTTTTTGCCTAAAAAGGAACAAAGTTCTTCGGGTTTTGCTTTAGCAATATCCCCAATAGTAAAAATCCCCCTGCTTTTTAGTTTCTTTTCGGTAGCAGGGCCAACATATAGCAGGTCTCGGCAGTCGAGCGGGAAAACCTTTTGCTTGTAGTTTTCCCTTGAAAAAACCGTAACGGCGTCGGGCTTTTTATAGTCGGAGCCAAGTTTTGAAAAGACCTTGTTCCAGGACACTCCTATCGAAACCGTAATGCCCAGTTCTTCCTTTATCCTTTCTCTTATACTGTGAGCAAGAAGTTCGCCCTGTTGAAAATCGCTTACATTGTCGCTGACATCAAGCCAACATTCGTCAAGCCCGAAAGATTCAACCTTGTCGGTATATTCACAGCAAATTTTGTGAACCAGATTTGAAAAACGCATATAAAGGGGATAGTTTGGGGCAACTGTAATAAGGTCGGGACATTTCTGCATAGCCTGCCAAATAGGCTGGGCGGTTTTAACCCCCATACTTGACGCAATCTGATTTGCCGTAAGAACGATTCCGTGGCGTTCTTCGGTGCTTCCGCAAACGGCAACCGGGAAATCTCTGATTTCGGGACGGTGTAAACACTCGACCGAGGCAAAAAACTTGTTGCAGTCAACATGAAAAATTACTCTGTCCAAAAAATCCCCCCAACAAAAAGAACAAATGTTCGCAAAAGATATCATACTCCTCAAAACTCAAAAAGTCAAGTGTAAAATTGTGGTTGCCTTGACAATGGTAGTGTGCCGTGATATGATAAAAATGCAAAAAAATTATAAAGTCGGTGTTGTTTAAATGGGCCTTTTACAATATGCAAAAGCGGGAAATCTTAAAAACTTTATAAACAAGTTAAATGAACTTGCCAAAAAGGAAAACACAGGTAGTTTTTCTCTTTTTGCAAAGTTTCTTTATTGCTTTTTGAAAACAGGCGGAGGATATAGTGACTTTTTAAATTATGAACTTTATAAAAGAAACTCTAAGGAACTCAGCGAGTATGTAACTATTAAGCATCAGGACTGGTTTTATGAGATAGTCAGCCCCTCTGCCTATAAAAAGTTTTTTACCGTAAAGCCCGACTTTTTGAGGAATTTCAGCAAATATATAAACCGAGATTTCTTTACCGACGGAAGCCTTGAGGAACTCGATGGTTTTCTTAAAAGAAACCCCGAATTTATGATAAAGCCCTATGACGGGCTGGGGGGTCAGGGCGTCGCTAAAATGACAGGAGAAGAAGCCGTTTCTGCCGAAAAACTTTACGAAAAACTCAAAAAAGAGAATATGTTTGTCGAGGGTTATGTCAAACAAAACAGCGAGATAAACAGACTCTGCTCCGCCAGTGTAAATACTATTAGAGTTATGACATTCAGTTACGGCGGAAAATCTCAAATTTTATATGCCGCAATGCGTATAGGAAACGGAATAAATCACTGTGATAACTTCCACCAAGGCGGAATGGGTTGTTCGCTCGATATCGAAACGGGAAAACTTATCGGAAAGGCTGTCGATAAAGACCTTAACTGCTTTGAAGTTCACCCTGTGTCAAAGGTTAAATTTGACGGTTTTCAAATACCTAACTGGGATAAGGCGAAAGAAATGGTGCTTGAGGCCGCTCTCGTTAACGACAAAATACATGTTGTCGGTTGGGATGTTGCTATAACCGAGGACGGAGCAACCTTTATCGAGGGTAACCGTCGCCCCGGTTTTGACTTGGTTCAGGTTTTATCTCAAAGGGGCAGAAAGGATATTATGCGCACCTGCCTTAATGTAATAAACGAAAACGAAGGAACTAAATATAAAATTTAGAAAAACGCGGGTAAAAACCCGCGTTTTATTATTATAGATAAAATACTAATTGAAATAATACAAAATCTATGTTAAAATTAGTCAGTTAGATTGATTTTAAAAGGAGAAAAGTCTGTGTCCCATCCCCTTGATAAAATTCGTAATTTTTGTATAGTTGCCCATATTGACCACGGTAAATCTACCCTTGCCGACCGCCTTTTAGAACTTACCCAGTCGGTTAGTGAGCGTGATATGGAAGAGCAACTTCTCGACAGTATGGATTTAGAGCGTGAGCGTGGAATAACAATAAAGGCTCATGCCGTAACCCTTTACTATAAAGCGTCAGACGGGCAGGAGTATGAACTTAATCTTATTGATACTCCCGGCCACGTCGACTTTAACTACGAAGTTTCCCGTTCTCTTGCCGCTTGTGAGGGTGCCGTTTTGGTAGTCGACGCCTCTCAGGGCATCGAGGCTCAAACCCTTGCCAATACCTACCTTGCGGTAGACCACGGGCTTGAACTTCTCCCCGTTATAAACAAAATTGACCTTCCGTCTGCAGAGCCTGACCGAGTAATTGCGGAAATTGAAGATGTTATCGGAATTCCCGCCGAAGACGCTCCAAGAATTTCGGCAAAAACGGGTATAAATGTTGAAGAGGTATTAGAGAGAATAGTTACCGATATCCCTGCCCCCACGGGTGACCGTGAGGCACCGCTTTCTGCCCTTATTTTTGACTCCTACTATGATTCTTATAAGGGTGTAATTGTTTATTTCCGTGTTGTATCCGGTAAAATAAAGGCGGGAGATAAGGTTAAAATGATGGCGACAGGTGCCACCTTTGACGTAGTTGAGGTTGGTAGAAAAAGAGCCACAAGCCTTGAAATCTGCGACTGTCTTGAGGCGGGCGAGGTAGGCTACCTTGCTGCGTCTATTAAAACGGTTTCAGACGCCCGTGTCGGAGATACAATAACCCTCGCAGACGCCCCTTGCAGTGAGGCCTTATCCGGTTACCGCAAGGTAAACCCCGTTGTTTTCTGCGGAATTTACCCCGCCGACGGTGCCCGTTACAGCGACCTTAGAGAAGCCCTTGAAAAACTTCAACTTAACGACGCTTCCTTGCTTTTTGAACCCGAAACCTCTACCGCTTTAGGCTTCGGTTTCCGTTGCGGATTTTTGGGTCTGCTTCATATGGAAATTATTCAGGAAAGACTTGAAAGAGAGTATAATCTCGACCTTGTAACAACCGCACCAAGCGTTATTTATAAGTTCGATTTAAATAGCGGCGAAACCGTTTATGTCGACAATCCTACCAACTATCCTGACCCTGCCGTTATTAACCAGGCCTATGAACCGGTTGCAGATGTTCATATTTACAGCCCCAGTGAATATGTCGGCTCAATAATGGAACTCTGTCAGCAACGCCGTGGAGAATATACTGATATGAAGTATATGGGCGACAGAGTGGATATTCACTATATAATGCCAATGGGCGAAATTGTTTACGACTTTTTTGACGCCTTAAAATCTCGTACAAAAGGTTACGCAAGTTACGACTACGAACCGAAAGATTATATGGCTTCAAAACTTGTAAAACTTGATGTTATGCTTGCGGGCGATGTTGTCGACGCGCTTTCCTTTATTGTCCATACCGACAACGCCTACCCGAGAGCCAGAAGAATAGCCGAAAAACTAAAAGAATTTATTCCCCGTCAACTTTTCGAGGTTCCCGTTCAGGTTGCCGTCGGTGGTAAAGTAATCGCCAGAGAAACGGTTAAGGCTATGAGAAAAGACGTTCTCGCCAAATGCTACGGCGGAGATATTACCCGAAAGAAAAAACTTCTTGAAAAACAAAAAGAGGGTAAAAAGCGCATGCGTCAGTTAGGTTCGGTTGAGGTACCGCAAGAGGCGTTTATGGCTGTGCTTAAACTTGACGAATAATTTATAAACTACACTGAAAGGAGGGAGAAAATGGCTTCCTCTAAACTTAAGAAAGAAAACAAAGCCTCCTTTTTGCAAAATATTCTGATGCTTATGTTTTCTCAGGTAATCATTAAGGTTTTAGGCCTTGTCTACAAGGTAATAATAGTAGATGTAGAGGGCTTTGGTAATACGGGAAACGGATATTATTCAACCGGTTATCAGATTTATATGATACTGCTTGCCCTTTCTTCAATGGGAATCCCTAATGTTGTTTCAAAACTCGTTTCCGAAAGAATAGCCAAGGGCGACTTTTTGGCGGCTCACCGAGTTTTTCGTTTTTGTATAACTATTTTCAGCACAACGGGAGTGGCCTTTGCTCTTCTTCTTTTCTTCGGTGCCGATTTTATCGCTACCGATATTCTTAAGGCGTCGGGTGTAAAATATACCCTTATGTCCCTTGCTCCCGCCTTGGCGGTTGTTCCGCCGTCTGCGGTAATGCGAGGTTACTTTGTCGGTCTGGGCAGTATGAAGGCGACCTCCTCCTCTTTAGTTATTGAACAGTTCTTCAACTGTATACTGTCAATTGGCTTTGTTTACGCCTGTATCGGTAAAGATACCGCTGTTATGGCGGCGGCAGGAAACCTTTCTACCTCCTGCGCTTGTATTATAGCCTTTTTATACCTCGTCCTTTTCTTCTCAAAAAGAAGGGGAGAGATAAAGAACGAGTGTTTGGCTCAAGAAAACACAACCGAGCAAACAACCAAAAAAGAAATGCTTAAAATAATTCTCTCGGTTTCTATCCCCATTTCTTTTAGTTCGCTCGTTTCGGTGCTGGGCTCTGCTATTGATACGGTAACAATTAGCCGTTGTGTTCAAAACGCCTTTAATTCTTTTGGTAATACCGCTGTAGAACTTGAAGAAATGGCAATGGAACTTTACGGAATACTCCAAAAGGCAGAAACAATTACTCATCTGCCCCTTGCTATCAGCGCAACCTTCTGTACCGCAATCGTTCCCGCAATTTCTGCCGCTATCGCAAAATCGGATATAAAACAGGCAAATCGAAAAATAACTTCCTCTCTCTTTATAAATTCGCTGTTTATTTTTCCGTGTATGGCGGGCTTTATGGCTATTGCCGAGCCAATTTTAAAACTCCTTTACCCAAGCGTTCCCGACGGCGCTTTGGTGTTAAGACTTCTTACAATTTCTCTGCCTTTTTCTTCCATCAACTTTATTTTAAACGGAATTCTCTACGGAATAGGCAAGTCCCATATCCCCGCTATCGCCCTTACCGCAAGTTCTCTTTTAAAACTTGGGCTTAATGTCTGGCTTGTCAACATTCCAAGCATCAATATTTACGGTGCCGTTTTAAGTACCGTAATCTATAATTTCATTATATTTACGGTAGAGTTTTTAGTTGTCAGAAAACACATAAAACTTGAAGTAGATTTAGTAAAATGTTTCGTTAAACCAATTCTTTCCTCTGCTTTAATGGGTGTTATAGTTTATCTGCTCTATATTCTCCTTAAACCTGTCGGAAATACTGTGTCAACCCTTGTTTCAATAATTTGCGGTATGTTGGTTTATGCGGTGTTTGTTATCCTTTCTAAAAATCTTGACAAAGAAGATTTAGAGTCTATCCCGATGGGTGCCAAAATAGAAAAAATTCTTACAAAGTTTCACTTGGTGTAGATTATGAAAAATTATGAGTATATCCTCTTTGATTTAGACGGCACTATTACCGACCCGGGCGAGGGGATAACCAACTCGGTTGCCTATTCGCTTAAAACTTATGGTATAAATGTTAGTGATAAGCGTGAACTTTATACCTTTATAGGTCCGCCTCTTTACGCCTCTTTTATGAAATATTATGGTTTTTCAGAAGAACAGGCAATAGAGGCTGTTGACCGCTACCGTGAATACTATAGGGATAAAGGCGTGTTCGAATGTGTTCTTTATCCCGAAATTAAAAACCTTTTGGAAAGGCTTTATCTTTCGGGTAAAAAAATAATACTTGCAACCTCAAAACCCGAATTTTTTGCAAACCAAATTCTTGAACATTTTGACATTAAAAAATATTTTTATTATATAGCCGGCGCTACAATGGATGGCTCCAGAATAGATAAAGCCGACATAATAAAATACGCTCTTGATGGTATTAACCTTTTGGATAAATCTCTTGCCGTTATGATAGGAGACCGTTCTTTTGATATTATTGGAGCAAAAGAAAACGGTATTGCCTCTATCGGCGTAACCTACGGTTACGGCAGCAGGGAAGAACTGGAAAATGCTAACGCTAACTATATTTGCGATACTGTGTCAGAAATCGAGCAAATAATCCTTAAAAAATGTTAAAAGCAAGCCTGCTTTTAAACCCTTAAATTATTCAAACTGCCGAAATTGTTTTTTCGGCAGTTTTTTTGTTTTACAAGAGTGTTTGTTTGTGCTATAAAAATAAAGTCGAATTTTAAAAACGAAAAGAAGTGTAATATTTTAAAATGAGCAAATGTAGTATTAAGCCTAAGTTTTTTTCTGTAATGAAAAATTATTCCGGCGGTCAATTTGTTAAAGACCTTATCGCAGGTGTAATTGTTGCGGTAATTGCGCTGCCTCTTTCTATTGCTCTGGCAATAGCCTCGGGTGTAGACCCTGCTTGCGGTATTTATACCGCCATAGCGGCAGGATTTATGGTTTCTTTGCTTGGCGGAAGCCGTGTTCAAATTGCGGGTCCTACCGCTGCTTTTGCAACCATAGTTGCAGGCATTGTTGCAACCAAAGGTATGGGAGGCCTCTTTATTGCGACCTTAATGGCAGGTATAATTCTTGTTGTTTTAGGCCTTTGTAAACTTGGTTCCTTAATTAAATATATTCCTTATACTATAACAACAGGTTTTACCGCAGGTATCGCAATAACCCTTTTTATAGGTCAGATTAAAGACTTTTTAGGTCTTTCCTATGCCGAAGGTGTAAAGCCTATTGAAACCTTTGAAAAAATAAAGGCTAATATAGAGTCTATAAACACATTTTCTTGGCAGTCACTTGTTATAGGCGTGGTTTGTCTTTTAATACTTATCTTTTATCCCAAATTAGAAAAACGCTTGCCCGCTTTTTTAATTGCGGTAGTTGTTGGCGCTTTAATGGTAAAATTTATTCCGGGAATGGAAGAAAATGTCTTTACCATTGGCGACCTTTATCCCAATATTAAAACCGGCCTTCCTGAAATTTCTTTTTCGGGAATCGACTTTAGTTTTTCAAATATAGCCTCCCTAATGCCCGACGCTGTTACAATAGCCCTTTTAGCCGCTATCGAATCGCTTCTTTCTTGCGTTGTTGCCGACAGTATGGTTCACTCTCGCCACAACTCCAACGCCGAACTTGTAGCCCAGGGTGTAGGAAATATTGCTTCGGTGCTCTTTGGCGGAATCCCCGCAACCGGCGCTATTGCCCGTACCGCCGCTAACGCTAAAAATGGTGGAAGAACCCCCGTTGCAGGCATGGTTCATTCGCTGGTTCTTCTTTTGGTGCTTTTATTCTTAATGCCTCTTGCAAAACTTATTCCTATGCCTGCTATAGCCGCTATTTTGTTCGTTGTAGCCTATAATATGAGCGAATGGCGTAAATTCATAAGAATACTAAAAAGCGCCCCCAAAAGCGATATTATCGTTATGCTTATAACCTTCGGTCTTACGGTTGTTTTCGACCTCGTTGTTGCAATAGAGGTTGGAATGGTTCTTGCCGCTATGCTCTTTATGAAGCGTATGAGCGAAGAAACTGCCGTTACGGGTTGGAAATATGTTGATGCTGAACACGACCCCGATAGTCTGGATTTAAAACAAGTTCCCGAAAATGTTCGCGTTTACGAAATAAGCGGTCCTATGTTCTTTGGTGCGGCCGACAAAATTTTAGATATTAAGGTTAAAGATTATACCCGTTGTCTGATTTTAAGAATGCGTGCCGTTCCGGCTGTCGACGCTACCGCAATGAATGCGCTTGAGCGTGTGCACCATAAATGTCAAAAAAAGGGAATAACCCTAATTCTTTCCCATGTTAATGAACAACCCCTTCACGCAATGCAAAAATCCGGTTTTTACGATGCCGTAGGCGCTGAAAACTTCTGCAATCATATCGACGACGCTTTAGAAAAAGCCGCTAAATTATAACAAAAAGCACACCTTAAAAAAGGTGTGCTTTTCTTTTGGGTGCTATTTCATCATCGTCTGAATACCGTCTACAAAGTCGCCGACCGCTCTCATCGCTTTGGAAGAACCTTTTTGAAGATGATGGTCCTTATTTTGCATCATCATTCGTCCAACTATAGTCATTGCAGCGCCCGCAGCAACACCTAACATTGCACCCTTCGCAAAACCCATTGCGTTTTTCATAATAAAATCCCCTCGCTTTCCGTTATTATTGTTTGCGTCAAGCGAGGGGAATATTAAATTTAAAAAATGTAATTTTTAATAAAATTATCTAATTTGTCCGTTTCCTGAAATAATATATTTGTATGAGGTTATTTCACTAAGTCCCATCGGTCCTCTTGCGTGAAGTTTTTGGGTAGAAATTCCAATTTCTGCGCCAAGTCCAAACTCGCCGCCGTCGGTAAAACGGGTAGAAGCGTTGACATAAACCGCCGCACTGTCTACAACACAGGTAAAATATTTTGCGTTTTCGGCGTTTTTTGTAACTATAACTTCGCTGTGTCGGGTTGAGTATTTTTGAATGTGCTCAACGGCCTCAAAAACGTCCTTTACAACCTTTACAGAAATAGTATACCCCAAAAATTCTTTTGCAAAATCGTCTTCGTTTGCCAAAACGGCAAAATCAAGAATTTCGCAAACCTTACTGCAACCTCTTATTTCAACCCCTGCGTCTTTAAGCCGACCGCAAATTTCGGGTAAAGCCTTTTTTGCAATATCTTTGTGTATAAGCAGACTTTCAAGAGCGTTACAAACCGACGGACGCTGAACCTTTCCGTTAAAAACGATATCACTTGCCATACCGATATCGGCAGACTCGTCAATAAATGCGTGACAGTTTCCCGTGCCCGTTTCAATTACGGGAACGGTCGAATTTTCAACCGCCGCTTTAATAAGTCCTGCGCCGCCTCTTGGAATAAGCACATCAAGGTAGCCGTTTAAGGTCATAAGGTCATGTGCCGACTGCCTTGAAGTGTCGGGGACCAACTGAATACAGTCCTTATCAAGCCCCGCTCTTGCTATCGCATTTCGCATAACTTCGGTTATTTTAAGGTTTGAATTAAATGCTTCCTTTCCGCCCCTTAAAATTACCGCGCTACCGGCCTTTAAAGCAATAGCCGCCGCGTCGGAGGTAACATTGGGACGCGCCTCGTATATAATTCCGATTACACCTAAAGGAACCGAAATTTTGGTAATTTTAATGCCGTTTTCTCTTGTTCTTTCTTCTAAAACCTTGCCAATAGGGTCGTCAAGTTCCAAAAGGGCCAAAACCCCGTCTGCCATAGCAAAAACCCTCTTATCATCAAGAGAAAGACGGTCAATCATCGCCTTAGACATTCCGTTTTGTCTGGCAATTTCCAAATCTTTTTTGTTTGCCGAAATAATTTCTTTACAGTCTGTTTTAAGAGCCTCTGCAATAAAGCGTAAAGCCTTATTTTTAAGGTCTGATGAGGCAAGATTAAGGCTTTTTGAAGCCTCTTTTGCCTTTATTCCAAGCGGCGTTAAAGAATTCATTGTTGTCACCCTAATCTAATTTAATATGCGTTCCAACCGTGTGACCGTCAAAAAGGTCAAAAATCTTTTTCGGGTTATCGCCCGACATAATTATGGTTTCAATACCGTGTTCGCCCGCAAAGAGAGCGGCTTCGAGTTTTGTTCTCATACCGCCGGTTCCTCGGCTGGTTCCGGAAGATCCCGCCGAAGAAATCATATCATCGGTAATTTTTTCAATACGGTGTATAAGACGGGAGTTCGGGTTTTCCCTCGGGTCGTCGTCATAATATCCGTCAATGTCTGTAAGAATGATAAGTCCCTGTGCGTCAACTAAAGAGGCAACTATTGCCGACAGATTGTCGTTGTCGCCGAAAACAATTTCTTCAACCGAAACCGAGTCGTTTTCGTTAACAATCGGAATAGCCCCAAAATCGAGCAGTGCTCGAAATGTGTTTATAACATTAGTCTTTCTGTCCTCGTGTTCAATAACATCTCGGTTTAAAAGAATTTGTGCCGAAACATAGCCGTATTCCGCAAAGTTACGGTCATAAATGCTCATAAGGTCGCATTGACCTACAGCCGCTGCCGCCTGCTTTCCTTTGGTGTCTGACGGACGGCAGGGGAGGCGAAGACGGTTAACCCCAACCGCAACGGCGCCCGAAGATACTATAATAACCTCAATATCTCTGTTTTTAAGGTCGGAAACTACTCGGCAAAGTTGCTCAATACGGCGAAGATTAGGTTTTCCGTTTTCGTATGTAAGGGTAGAAGAGCCAACCTTTATAACAACTCTTTTAAAATCTTTGAATTCCACTTAAATTCACCTTCTAAAAGTTAAATTAAAAATATTATAACACTTTTTTTATTTATTTACAAATTATACTTTATTTTTTGTTTGTTTTCAAGTATAATTGATATAATTGAAAATACTTTTGCGAGGTAGAAAATGAATATACTCTCAAAACTTTTCGGAAATTACAGCGAAAAAGAAATTAAAAGAATAAAACCTCTTGAGGAGCGTGTCCTTGCCCTTGAAGAAGAATATCGCGCCCTTTCCGACGAAGAACTGAAAAATAAAACCTATGAGTTTAAAAACCGTCTTGGGGCGGGAGAAACCCTTGACGACCTGCTTCCGGAAGCCTTTGCCGCCTGCCGTGAGGCGTCTGACCGTGTGCTCGGAATGCGTCACTTCCCCGTACAGATAATCGGCGGAATTGTGCTCCATCAGGGCAGAATAAGCGAAATGAAAACGGGTGAAGGTAAAACCCTCGTAGCAACCTTGCCTGCCTACCTTAACGCCCTTTCGGGTAAAGGGGTCCATATCGTTACGGTCAACGACTATCTTGCCAAGCGTGACTCCGAATGGATGGGTAAACTCTATCGTTTTATGGGTCTTGAGGTCGGTCTTATTGTCCACGGAATGACAAGCGAAGAAAAGAAAGCCGCTTACGATGCTGATATTACCTATTGTACCAATAACGAACTCGGCTTTGACTACCTTCGTGATAATATGGTTATCTATAAGGAAAGAAGGGTCCAACGCGGCCACAATTTCGCCATTGTCGACGAGGTTGACTCGATTCTTATCGATGAAGCAAGAACCCCGCTTATAATTTCGGGTCAGGGAGAAAAATCTACCGACCTTTATATTCAGGCAAACCGTTTTGCTAAAGGTCTTAAATGCATAAAAGTTAAGGAAACTAACGATAAACAATCGGACGAGGAGCAGGATTTTAACGGCGACTATGTTGTCGACGAAAAGGCTAAAACCTGCGTTTTAACCCCTGCGGGCGTCAAAAAGGCAGAAGAGTTTTTCGGTATCGACAACCTTAACGATGCCGATAATATTACCGTTTCGCATCATATTCAGCAGGCTATCCGTGCCTATGGAATTATGAAGCGTGATGTCGACTATGTCGTAAAAGACGGCGAGGTTATAATTGTCGACGAATTTACCGGACGCCTTATGTTCGGCCGCCGCTATAACGAGGGACTTCATCAGGCAATCGAAGCCAAAGAAGGCGTAAAGGTAGCCCACGAGTCAAAAACCCTTGCAACAATTACCTTCCAGAACTTCTTCCGTCTTTATACTAAACTTTCGGGTATGACGGGTACCGCTATGACCGAAGAAGCCGAATTCAGAGAAATTTATAAACTTGATGTTATCGAAATTCCAACCAACAAACCCGTTATCCGTAATGATGAGGCAGATGTGGTTTATAAAACCGAAAGGGCTAAATTCTCGGCTGTTATAGAGGCTATTGACGAGTGCCATAAAAAAGGTCAACCCGTACTTGTCGGAACTATAACAATTGAAAAGTCGGAACTTCTTTCCGCAATGCTTAAACGCCGCGGAATTCCTCACAATGTGCTCAATGCAAAACATCACGAAAAGGAAGCCGAAATAATCGCCCAGGCAGGAAAATTCGGGGCTGTTACTATCGCCACCAATATGGCGGGTCGAGGTACCGATATTATGCTTGGCGGTAACGCCGAATATCTCGCTAAGGCCGAACTTAAACATCAGGGTTATTCCGATGAGGTTATCGTTGAGGCGACAGGTTTTGGCGATACCGATGTTGCCGAAATTCTAAAAGCCCGTGAGGAATTTGCCCGTCTTAATGCTAAATTCAAGGATGAAATTGCCCCCGAAGCCCAAAAGGTTAAAGAGGCAGGAGGTCTTTTCATAATCGGCACCGAGCGTCACGAATCACGCCGAATTGACAACCAACTTCGTGGCCGTGCAGGCCGTCAGGGAGACCCGGGAACAACCCGTTTCTATGTTTCTCTTGAAGATGACCTTATGAGACTCTTTGGCGGCGAGCGTATGACCGCCGTTATGAACAGCCTTAAGGTTGACGAAGATTTACCCCTCCAAAACGCAATGCTTTCTAAAACCATTGAAAGTGCCCAGCAAAAAATTGAGGGTAGAAACTTTGCTATCCGTAAAACCGTTCTTGAGTATGATGATGTTATGAATCATCAGCGTGAAAAGATTTACTCAAATCGTAATCAGGTTCTTGACGGCGAGGATATCCACGATAAGATTATAAATATGATAAACGGATACCTTGAAAGTGAGGTTCAAAACTACTGCAACTCCGAACTTGCGGAAGAGTGGAATATTCAGGGGCTTCGTGAACTTTTCGCAGGTTGGCTGATTTCAGAAAATGACCTTGTATATACAAGTGAAGACCTTAATAATATTGAGGTCGAAGATGTTGTAAATCTTTTACAAAGCAGAGCACAGGAACTTTATGCACTTCGCGAAGAAGAGTACACCCCCGAAGTTATGCGTGAACTCGAAAGGGTAATGCTCCTTAAGAGCGTTGACACCAACTGGATGGAGCATATTGATGCTATGGACCAGTTAAAGCAGGGAATAAATCTGCGTGCCTACGGTCAGCATAACCCCGTAATTGCCTATAGAAACGAAGGCTTTGAAATGTTCGAGGCAATGAATGAGGCAATCCGTGAGCAAACCGCCCGTCTGGTACTAACCGTAAAAATCCGTAAAAACGAAGAGGTTAAGCGTGAAAAGGTCGCAAACGAAACCTCTGTTGGAGAAAATAGAACCGTAAGAGGAAAGGGAATTGTAAGCAAAAATGCCCTTTGCCCTTGCGGAAGTGGTAAAAAATACAAACGCTGCTGCGGAAAAGACGAAGACTAAACAAAAAACTCCTTGAAGACTTGTTCTTCAAGGAGTTTTATTTTATCCGTTATCTTTCTGTTCTTCAGGGCCTTTTTGCCAACGAGCCTCTGCTTTTGGGAAAACTTCGTCACTGTAAAGTCGGAAATATTCGTTTTGAAATGCGCTTACGCCGTCCTTTTCAAGTGCGTCCGCAAGTAACTTTGACCATTCTTCGTTGTTAAGGTCTTCTTTCCAACGCATCTTTGATTTTTCAAATCTCGGGTCATTTTTACCCTGTAAAATCTCAAGCGCTTTCCAATAAGAACAATAAAGAGATTTGTATTCATTTGAATTTATTATTATTTCTGCAGCACTTTCATTGCTCGCATTAAGGGTATATAGAAGTGCTTCTATAATATTGTCTTCACAAGACTTTACATAGTCAAAGGCTGACTCATATGTAATTAAAACAACTTCATCGGGTTCAGATGAAGATTGAGGTTCGGATTCGGGTGGCGGTGTAATGGTAATTGCTGAGCAGCCCGAGAAACACAAAACAATAAGAAGTAGTAAACAAATAATTTTTTTCATAAAACCAACCTCCAACTAAATTGTAAAAGTACAATCCGCTACGACAAAACATTGTCGTTTTATGTATTATACCATATAGATAAAGCAACTGCAATCACAAATTTATATAATTTGCATAAAAGTTGTCATCATACAGTTATACTTTCTTCACGGGTTCGAATCTTATATAAAAAAATAATGAACTCGTCTTTCGATGAATTCATTATTTTGTCTATGGGCTACAAAAAAGATATTTTTGCCGTTTTCGCGTATGACTTCGAACTCTTGCAAAAATGAAATCCTTGCTGATGCAAGGATGAAATCAGTTAACACTGATGAAATCTTCGGCTTTGCCTCAGATGAAATTAAATCCACCCACTCGCCGTCGAGGCGAATTTCATCCAACGAAGTTGGATTTCATTGTCGAAGACGATTTCACCCACCCGCAAGGGTGGATTTAGTTGAAAACGACAAGTTTCTGTCGAAACTTGTCGTTTTCTGGCGGAGACGGCGAGATTCGCTCGACAAAAGATAAATCTTTTGCCGACACGCACCCGTCCTTTACGACCTTTCACTGAAAGGTCGTAATTCGGCAAGGCCGAACCGGGCTTTTCGAATCTCGTATAACTAAAAACAAAAAAGCACCATACCTTTGCGGTATGGTGCTCTTTTATTTTGGCGGAGACGGCGAGATTCGAACTCGCGGGGGATTGCTCCCTAACTGATTTCGAGAATTTGGCAAAAAATTTTAAACAAAAATAAACGGTGTCAAAAGAGGTGTCATTAAT
>SVPA01000022.1 GCA_015066085.1 Oscillospiraceae bacterium | reverse complement strand
GGCAATTTAGGCTTATGTCTTCATTTTACCCTATATGGTGTACTAAAATACGGACTTTTGTCATCTTAAATAAAAAAACACGGTATGCTCACGCATACCGTGTTTTTTTGCATTTTTATTTAGAATCAATATAGTCACATGCGGCAAGGGCGGCAACAGCGCCGTCGGCGGCAGCGGTTGCGACCTGACGGATTCTTTTACTGCGACAGTCGCCCGCAACGAAAATTCCGTCGGCCGAGGTTTTGCAGTCCTCTTTTGCCTCGGCATAGCCCCAAGCATTAAGAGTAATATGCTCGGCAAAGGGCTCATTTTGAGGAATAAGGCCAATAGCAACAAACATTCCGTCAATTTCTAAAACAGATTCGGCGGTTTCGTTTTTAATTTTTATTGCCGAAAGTTCGCTCTCTCCGATAAGTTCGGTAACAACTGAACCTAAAATAATTTCAACATTATTCTTGTTCTTAAGTTGTTCGGCAAGTTTTTCTTCGCCTGTTAAATAGTCAAGGTTTTGAACGACATAAACCTTTTTAGCAAGGTCTGAAAGTAAAATCGCTTCCTGTAAAGCCGAGTTTCCTCCGCCGATTACGGCAACCGTTTTTCCCTCATAAAAAGCGCCGTCACAAACGGCACAAAAAGAAATTCCTTCGCCGACAAACTGCTCTTCTCTAGGCAGACCTAACATTCTGTGTTTAGCGCCGGTAGCAATAATTACGGTTTTGCCTTCAAACTCTCCGCCGTCGGTTACTACGGTAAAGTTTTCGCCTTTTTTAATAGAAAGAACTTCGGCCATTTCAACCTCGGCGCCCTGTTCTAAAACCTGTTCAATTAGTTTTTCGGCAAACTCGTTACCCGAAAGGCTTAAAAAACCGGGGATGTTTTCAACCTTGGGCGAAAAGGTAATCTGACCGCCGAAGGTGGCTTTTTCGATTACTAAAACCGATTTATTTGCCCTCTTAGCATAGAGGGCGGCGGTCAGCCCCGCAGGGCCGCCGCCGATGATTATAATGTCATACATATTTAAATGTCCCTTAATTTAAAGTTATACGCCAAGGAATTTCTTAATATCCGAAACACCGGCATACTTGGAAACAACGCCGTCCTTAATAACCACAAGAGTGGGGGCTTGTTTAACGCCGAAATCATTAACTAAATCGGCATGTTCATTGGCAAGGAGTTTCTCGTAAGCGAAACCTGCTTTGTCAAGGAAAGAACAAGCAATTTTACAGTTGGGGCAGGTTGCGGTAGTGAAGAGGTAGTTAGCGTCATCGCCCTTTACCTCGGCCTTTTGGCAATCACAGTTATCTTCTGCCGGAGCACCGTCACGGGTAAGTTTAGAATTTTCAATATCGTAAACTTTTCTGTCCTTATACTCCTGAGCCTTACCGTCGTTCCAGTTCTGAACGGGGCGGTAGTAACCAGTAATACGGCTATAAACCTCGGTCTTTTCGCCACATTCGGGGCAGGTATATTCTTCGCCGGCAATGTAGCCGTGATTCTTACATACCGAGTAGGTGGGCGACATTGTGTAGTAAGGCAGTTTGTAGTTTTCTGCTATCTTGCGGACAAGGGTTGCAGCCGCTTTCCAGTCGGGGAGTTTTTCGCCGAGGAATGCGTGGAAAACAGTACCCGAAGTATAAAGGGTCTGAAGTTCGTCCTGAACATCAAGGGCAGTGAAGATATCTTCGGTGTAGTTAACGGGAAGGTGTGAAGAGTTGGTGTAGTAGGGGGTTTGACCCTTTTCTCTTCCTGCGGTAATAATGTCGGGGTAGTGCTTAAGGTCGTGTTTAGCAAGACGGAAAGCAGTCGACTCTGCAGGAGTTGCTTCAAGGTTATATAGGTCGCCGTACTCTTCCTGATAGTCGGAAAGACGCTCTCTCATATGGTTTAGAACATCTTTGGTAAACTGCTGTGCTTCCTTATTGATAAGGTCTTTCTTAATCCATTTAGCGTTCAGACAAGCCTCGTTCATACCAACAAGACCGATAGTAGAGAAGTGGTTGTTAAAGGTGCCAAGGTAACGCTTGGTATAGGGGTAAAGACCGGCGTCTAACAGTTTGGTAATAACGGTACGCTTAACCTTTAAGGAACGAGCCGAAATATCCATCATTCTGTCAAGACGGGCATAGAAATCTGCTTCATTTTCAGCAAGGTAAGCAATTCTGGGCATATTGATTGTAACAACACCGACAGAACCGGTAGATTCACCGCTTCCGAAGAAACCGCCCGACTTTTTGCGGAGTTCTCTAAGGTCAAGACGAAGTCTGCAGCACATAGAACGAACGTCGCTGGGTTCCATATCGGAGTTAATATAGTTAGAGAAGTAGGGGGTACCGTATTTAGCGGTCATATCGAAGAGAAGTTTGTTGTTCTCGGTTTCAGACCAGTCGAAATCACGGGTAATAGAATAGGTAGGAATAGGATACTGGAAGCCGCGTCCGTTAGCGTCGCCTTCAATCATAATTTCGATAAAGGCTTTGTTTACCATATCCATTTCTTTTTTACAGTCTTTATATTTGAAGTCCATTTCCTTGCCGCCAACGATACAGTTAAGTTCAGCAAGGTCGGCAGGAACTACCCAGTCGAGAGTAATATTGGTAAAGGGCGACTGAGTTCCCCAACGGGAAGGAGTATTTACACCGTAGATGAAAGACTGAATGCACTGCTTAACCTCTTTGTAGGTAAGGTTGTCTACCTTAACGAAGGGAGCAAGATAGGTGTCGAAAGAGGAGAAAGCCTGAGCACCTGCCCACTCGTTTTGCATAATGCCAAGGAAGTTAACCATTTGGTTACAAAGGGTAGAAAGGTGAGCAGCGGGAGCAGAGGTAATTTTACCGGGAACTCCGCCAAGTCCTTCCTGAATAAGTTGTTTAAGCGACCAACCAGCGCAGTAGCCGGTAAGCATTGAAAGGTCGTGAATGTGAATGTCGGCGTTTCTGTGGGCTTTGCCGATTTCGTCGTCGTAAATTTCGCTAAGCCAGTAGTTAGCGGTAACGGCACCCGAGTTTGAAAGGATAAGACCGCCTACCGAATAAGTAACGGTGGAGTTTTCCTTAACACGCCAGTCGTTAATGTTGAGGTAGTTATCAACGATTGCCTTGTAGTCAACCATTGTAGCCGAAATATTACGGATTTTTTCTCTCTGACGGCGGTAAATAATGTAAGCCTTTGCAACATCGTCGTAACCGGCTTTAATGAGAACAGACTCAACGGCGTCCTGAATATGTTCAACCTCAATTTTACCGTCTACAATCTGGGGTTCAAACTGGGCGGTAACTTTAAGGGCAAGAAAATCGATTATATCTTGGTTAAATTGCTTCTGACAAGCATCGAAAGCCTGGAAAATTGCTGTACTGATTTTAGAAAGGTCAAATTCAACAATTTTTCCGTCGCGTTTTACGACATTATACATAATTTTTCTCCTTTTTATCTTAATTTTTTCGCCTTTTTGGCGAGTGTACTCCCATTATATACTGTCACTAGTGCTTTGTCAAGGGCAAAATTACAATATATTGTGTTTATTTTTAAAAATTTTAATTCTGTTTAGCATATTTTGTGGGTGTGAAATTCGTTAAAACCTTGATTTTAAGCGGTTTTTTGCCCATTTTAAGCCAGTTTTAACATTTTTTAATAAAACACAACTTCTTGACATCTACCACTATATATTGTACAATCTACATACTATATATTGTGTGAGGTCACTATGATATTCAACGGACTGCAAAAAATGACACTTTTAGACTTTCCCGGCAAGGTTGCCGCAACCCTTTTTATCGGGGGTTGTAACTTCCGCTGTCCTTTCTGCCATAACGCAGGGCTTGTTATAAGAGATGAACGAGAGGAGTTTGATGATAGCGAAGTCCTTTCCTATTTAAGTAAAAGAAAAGGTCTTATCGACGGGGTCTGTATTACGGGGGGCGAACCGCTTCTCTGCCCCGAACTTAAGGACTTTATTATTAAGGTAAAGGCTATGGGCCTTGCGGTTAAACTCGACACAAACGGCTCTTTCCCCGAAAAACTTAAAGACCTTGTGGAAAACGGACTTTTAGACTATGTTGCAATGGATATAAAAAGTTCTGTCGAAAACTACTCTAAAGCGGTTGGAATAGAAAACTTTAACACCGAAAAAATAGAGCAAAGCATTGACTTTTTGCTTGAAAACAAGGTTGACTATGAGTTTAGAACAACGGTTGTAAAAGAACTTCACACGGCACAAGATATTAAAGCCCTTGCTAAAAGAATTAAAGGGGCAAAAAGATATTTCCTTCAAAATTTTGTGGATTCGGGCGACCTTATAGGCAAGAATCTTTCCGCCCACAGCAAAGAAACCCTTGAGCAAATGCTAATCGAGGTAAAAGAAATTATCCCCGAAACCGCTATTCGAGGAGTATGAATATATAGTAAAATAAACGAAAAACCTCAGAGAGCAGAACATAACTGCTCCCTGAGGTTTTCTTGTATAATTTAGCCCACTCTTTCAACCTTTGTACCGTCAATTTTTACACGATACATAGCATTAAAATCGTGTTCGTTTTGATAATAAAGCCAACCGTCAATAACATTTATATAAGTATTCGCATGGTTAAGGAATGCTATGTTTAAAATTTTTGTTTTTTGACTGCCGTCCGGCTTCATTCTGTAAAAGGCCGATACCGGATTGTTTGAGTCAGAAAAGTCATGTCCAAGATAATAAACCCAGCCGTCATATCCATTTAAGAATGAATATTGAGCGTTTTTTATTTCGAACGAATAGAAATTGCTTCCGTCAAGATTTACACTTTGAACCCTATCATTTTTTATTGCCACCAACTTGTTTCCCGCTAAAGTAAGGTCCCCTCCGTCAAATCCCGCGCAGACTAAAGTTCTGCTCTTGCCGTCAGTACGGCATTTGTAAATAAAACCATCCTCGGCTTTAATATAGTATATCCAATTTCCGTTTACAATATATCCTCTGCAATCTTCCTTTACAATCTCCGTTACCGAACTGCCGTCGGTCTTCATTTTATATAATTTTCCTCCGTTATAATTGCTTGTATAATATATCCAATCTCCCTCAACATATACCTTGTAACTTGTAGTGGAACTTAATAGTGTTTTTTGTGTGCCGTCTAACCTTATTTTATAAATTCCGCCAAATGAGCCATCTGTAAAATAAATCCATTCGCCGACTACGTTTATTGAAACGGCGCCTATGTTGCAAATGCTTTGTATGTCACTCTTATCCTTACGCATTCTGTAAAGACATCTGTCTTGACCCGAAAAATAAATCCAATTTCCCTGTGTAGTTACTTTTCCAAATTGATTTGCATTAGATTGAGTTGTTCCTTTTTTATTTGCAACTCCCGCACTTATCGTTATTAGGACAACCGTATCACGCTCTACAACCTTGTTTGCTTCAATATCTTGAGAAATTATATATCCTTCTTTTACGCTGTTACTACATTTTATTTCGGCAACAGGACTCAGTCCGGCTTCTTTTAAAGTTTGTTCCGCTTTTTCAATTGTCATGCCCTTTACATTTGGAACCGTTACAAAATCAGGGCCTTCACTAATAGTAATTATTATTTGGCTTCCCTTGTCGGCTAACATTCCAGCCCCTATGTTTTGTCTAATTACTTTGTCTTTTTCTACGATAGAACTATGGTCTGCTTCCAAAAAAACCTTAAATCCAAGTTTTTCAAGCGTCGTCATAGCATTTGCCATATCAAGACCTTTAACGCTGGGCACTTTTACTTGTTCTTTTCCTTGGCTTACTGTGAGTAATATCTTTGAACCTACTCGCGCCTTTTCTCCGACTTTTTTGTTTTGAGATATGACCATATTTTTTAAAACTGTTTCACTATACTGAAACTCTGTTTTGTATTTAAAGCCCGCTTGGTCAAGCATTTGTATTGCCCCCGGCAAACTTTTACCTGTTACATTCGGGACTTCAGCCTTTCTTGCAAAAAGCACAATAAGAAAGACTGCTGTCGAAAACAAAAGTGTGGTTCCTATTATTATACCGTATTTTAAAATTTTCTTTTTCATTGTTGCCCCCCACAAAAAATAAAAAGTGTGCGCAATTCGAGATTGCACACACCGAAAAATGCACGACCTCGTTTTGCTACCACACAAAAAACTTTAACACACCCCGAAAGATATGCAAAAGTAAAGCCTGCATTTTTGCCAAATTGACAGACTTTCAGGGTAAAACCATATTTGTTTTTTGTGTGGTATCTTTAGTATAGCACATATTTTCCAAAAATACAATATACAGTATCGTAGAATCATAAGTCTTTCTTCTTGACAAAAAAGGGGGTTTGTGTTATACTACATTTAACAATTAGGTTAAATGTTAAATGAGGAGTGATAATGTGGGAATTGGGAAAACCTTGAAAGCCCTTTCTGACCCAATAAGGCGAGATATTTTAAATATGTTAAAGTCGGGCAGGCTTTCGGCAGGAGAAATTTCTTCTCGCTTTTCGGTAACCGACGCTTCTATTTCCCGTCATTTGTCGGTTTTAAAGGAAGCCGACCTTATAAGAGATACCCGTGAGGGTAAATTTATATATTATGATATAAATACCTCTGTGCTTGAAGAAACACTTTTGTGGATAGAAACTCTGAAAGGAGAAAAAGATAATGTTTAAAAAACACCTTAAAACCCTAATTATAAGTTCGCTAATAACGGTACTTCCTATATTTATCGGTTTTATTTTATGGCCAATGTTGCCCGAGATGTTACCCGTTCACTGGGGCCCTGTGGGAGCCGATTCCTTTTTAAATAAAACTGCGGCAATTTTATTTCTTCCCTTAGTTTTACTTGCTCTTCAGTGGATTATGGCCTTAATAACCGTTAAACTCGAGCGTGAATCTAAGCAAAACGAAAAGGTTATAAAGGTTTCGCTTTATATTGTGCCTGCCCTTTCTGTTTTTGTTTCGGGAATTACCTTTTTATTCGGGCTAGACTTTAATATTGCCCCCCTTATCCCCGCAATAATTTCTATACCTCTTGGTCTTTTAATGATAGTTCTTGGTAACATTTTGCCTAAAGCCGAGCAAAACAAGTATTTTGGTATTAAAATGCCCTCTACCTTTTCTAGCGAAAAGAACTGGAACGCTACCCACCGCTTTGGCGGAAAGGTTTGGGTTATCTGCGGAATACTGTTGCTCCTTTGTTGTCTTGTTCCAATGAAATATGTATTCTACCCTCTTTTTGCTATTCTTATTGCCGCTATAACGCTTCCTATTATATATTCTCTTAACTTTAAGAAAAAACACCCCGAAGATACCGCAACAAAGGTTAATTTCAGCAAAAAAGAAACTAAAATTGTCCTAATTATTCTTGCGGTTGTTTTAATAGTAACCTTTACTTTTGTTGGAATTTTAACCTTTACGGGTAGCGTTAGCACTACCTTTAATGAAACTTCCTTTACGGTAGACGCTTCCCTTTGCAGCCCTTTAACCGTAAATTATGACGATATTGAAAAGGTGGAGTTTTTAGAAAATTCTACCGCCGGCAATCGACTTTACGGCGTAGGCAGCGCAAAAATTTTAGCAGGAACCTTTAAAAACGAAGAGTTCGGCAAATATACCCGTTATTCTTATACGGGTCAAACTTCGGTTGTGGCTATAACCTCTACCGATAATAATATACTTGTTATAACTGGCAAAAACGCAGACGAAACAAAAGCGCTTTACAATAAACTTTTGGAGGTTTTAAATGAAGGCAATTAAAACCGAAAACCTAACAAAATATTACGGAAAAACTCTTGGAATTTCTGATTTGAGTTTAAGCGTTAATAAGGGGGACTTTTTCGGGTTTATCGGCCCTAACGGGTCAGGAAAATCGACCACAATACGAACTTTGCTCGGTCTTATTTCGGCAACCTCAGGTCAGGCAGAGGTACTTGGTCTTGATGTTATAAAAGACCGCACCGAAATTTTAAAGAGGGTCGGCTATATGCCGGGCGAAGCCTTTTTCTACAGCGGTATGAGGGTTGGCGAAATTTTAAAACTCTCGGCAAAACTTCGCGGTCTTGACTGCTCTGCAGAAGCCGAGGCTCTTTGCAAACGGCTTGACCTTGACCCAAACAAAAAGGTTGACGCTCTTTCGCTTGGAAACAGAAAAAAGGTCGGTATTGTCTGCGCTATGCAACACCGTCCCGAACTTTATATACTCGATGAGCCAACAAGCGGACTTGACCCACTTATGCAAAAAGAGTTTTACGACCTATTGACCGAACGAAATAAAGAGGGTGCAACCGTTTTTCTCTCAAGCCATATTTTAAGCGAAATCGACCGCTACTGCAAAAATGCAGCAATTATCAGAGAGGGCAAACTACTCGTTTTAGACAGTATCCAAAACCTAAGCAATATAGGCGGGAAAAGGGTTACCCTTAAGGGCTTTGCCGATATTCCCGAAAACAAATCGGTTGTCGGTCTTAAAACAGAGAACGACTCTGCCACTTTCCTTTATACAGGCGGGGCAAAAGACCTTTTAAATTTCCTTTCTTCCTTAACATTCTCGGACGTTACCATTTCAGACCCCGAACTTGACGAGATTTTTATTCACTACTATAAAAAGGAGGAAAAGTAGTATGTACCTGTTTTTACATGAGATGAAAAGAAACCGTCTTTTTCTTATAATCTGGACGGTATGCGTTTCCTTTCTTTTGTCGGTGAGTATTTTACTCTATCCCGAAATGGCGGGCGAGATGGAGCAGATGAGCGATATGTTTGCCAATATGGGAAGTTTTACCCAGGCTTTTGGAATGGATAAACTGAACTTTGGCGAGTTTATGGGCTACTTTGCCGTTGAATGCGGAAATCAGTTAGGTCTTGGCGGAGCAATGTTTGCCGCCATACTCGGCGCCTCGGCTTTAGCAAAAGAAGAGCGTGACAAAACCGCAGAATTTCTGCTGACCCACCCCGTTTCAAGAAGCAAAATTGTCCTTTCAAAATATCTTGCTCTTATTTTACAGGTTGTGTTTTTTACCCTCGGCGTTGCCCTTTGCTGTCTGCTTTCTATCCTTGTAATCGGCGAAAGTCCCGACCTTAAAGCAATCCTTTTGCTCTTTTTAGCATATTTGCTTTTAGAGATAGAAATCTGTTCGGTAACCTTTGGAATTTCCGCCTTTATCCGAGGCGGAGGTATGGCTATAGGCCTTGGAGTTGGGCTTCTTTTCTACTTTATAGGAATTCTTTCAAACCTTATAGAGCAGACAAAGTTTTTAAAATACTTTACCCCCTTTGCCTTTGCCGACGGAGGAACAATAGTCAACGAGCATATAATTAAGGGCGAATATTTAGCAGTCGGCGGTCTTTTTACCGCTATTGGAATCGTGCTTGCATTTGTAAAATATAATAAAAAGGATATACATTAAAAATAGTACAATAAATAATATACACACTAAAGGGAGTTGCGATAAACCGCAACTCCCTTTGTTGTTACGCCGAAAGAGATTAGAAGAACTATGAGGATTCGCAAGGGAGACCCCTTACAAATACATATTGACACTAATGAGTTGTTTCTTGATTTTAACAGCATTATTGAGCGGTATAATAAACTAAAAACTAATATCACGGCGTAGGCGTGTATATCATCAACGGCATAGCCGTTGCATATCATCAATTTCGAATAAATTGTATATCATCATTGCGAAGTTTTATGTAATACACACCTGATGGTGTGATGAGATACAATAACGGTATCGCCGTTATTGATGATATTCAGCCTAAGGCTGATGATATGCCATTGCTTCGCAATGGATAACAAAAAAGAACAGACTTTTCAGTCTGTTCTTTTTTGTGTTGGCACCGTTCTATTTTCCCGGGCAGCTGCCCGCCAAGTATCTTCGACGCTGATGAGCTTAACTTCCGTGTTCGGGATGGGAACGGGTGGACCCTCATCGCAATCGGCACCAACTATATTCGGTTGTGACTGTTAATCACACCCTAAAAACTGAACAAAGGTAATGGGACAAAATTAGAGGAACGAAAAAGGTCAAGCCCTCGGTCTATTAGTACAGCCTAGCTGAATGTGTCGCCACACTTACACATGCTGCCTATCAACCCGGTAGTCTTCCGGGGACCTTACTAGCTT
>SVPA01000021.1 GCA_015066085.1 Oscillospiraceae bacterium | reverse complement strand
GCTAAAGGCAGCATGTCCGACCTCGACTACACTGTTTGGACCGCAGCTAAAGACTCTACCCCCGTTCTCGTTCAGTTCGCTGAAAAACTCGGCGCAGTTACCGAAACCTACACCGTAACCTACTTAAACGAAGATAGTTCTGTTCTCGCTGAAATCGAAGCTTTTGTAGGCGATACTGTTGAAGCTCCCGAAGCTCCCTCTAAGGAATCTACTGCTCAATACGCCTATGTATTCAACGGTTGGGAAACTGTTGGTGAAAACACCTTTAAAGCAACCTTCACTGAAACTGTTAGGGAATACACAATTCAGTTCGTCGATGAAGATGGTACCCCTCTTAAGACCGATAGCGTAGCTTACGGCTCTATGCCTGTAGCGCCCGAAGCGCCTTCTAAGGCTGCAGATAAAGCAAATACCTATGAATTCGCTGGTTGGGATGTAACACCTGCTGCAGTTACCGGAAATGCTACCTACACCGCAACCTACACTGCAACTCCTATTGAATACACCGTAACCTTCAAGAATGAAGATGGTTCTGTATTCGCAACCCAGACCTACAACTATGGTGCTACCATCGTTGCTCCTGCCGAAGTTCCCACTAAGGCTGCTGACAACACCTACACCTATGAATTTGCTGGTTGGGGCGAACTTGGCACCGTTGAAGACAATGCAGAATTCACTGCAACCTTCAATGAAACCTATATTGAATACACCGTAGTATTCAAGGATTGGAATGGCGACGTTATCTCTTCTGAAACCTACCACTACGGCGATACCGTTGAAGTTCCTGCTGACCCCACCAGAGCGAACGAAGGTTCTTATACTTACACCTTTGCTGGTTGGGATGCTGAAGTAGTTGCTGTTGCAGGCGATGCTACCTACACCGCTACCTACGATGCAACTCTTCTCTACACCGCTACTGATATCGTTGCTCTCCGTGTTGCTATCCTTGCCGGAGAAGGCGGCGTTGACGTAAACGACGACGGCGTTGTTAACGTACTTGACCTCGTTGCAATGACCAACATGGTTGCTTAAGATTCATCTTAAAACTTAATCCTTTCTTATCGGCTCCAACCTCGGTTGGAGCCGAGTTTTTTTGTCCCCAAAAACATCTTCAACCGTTCGCGCGACGAGACGTCACGCCCTACATTTTTATAATACTACCAAACGGCTACCTTACGTTCACTCTTCTACTCTTTACTCTTCTTCTTGAAAATTTACTGAATTTGATATATACTATCTAATATAAATGCTTTTTGGAGAGTATTATGAAATTCTATAACTGTGTAATTGAAAAACTTGAAACAAACAACTATAAAAAAGGCGTCACCCGTCATTTTGATATGAAGGGCGGATATTACAAAACCGTAAACGTTCTCTACATTGGTTCTTTTATTTGGTATGTGATTTTCGCGGGTCTTTTCCTTTTTGCCAACGCTGACTTTTTGTTCACGCACGACATTGATTTAGGCAACAAAAAAGGATTACCTATATTAATCGCAATGATTTCTTCTTTTGTAGCAATGGTAGTCGGTTTTTTGCTTATTAGGTTTAAACTTCATTTTATAGGCGTTCCTCTGAATATTGCTGCGGCGGTCACGCAGATGATAATGATGTATAAGGATCAAGAAGTGGCTAACGCATATTTGAATGGCTTTTTAAACAACAAATTTTTCTGGTTTTATTACGCCCCCGCAATTCTCATCATTCTTTTCAGCGTTCTGCTTTTGTTGTTTTACATAATCGATAGAATCGGCTTTTTAAAGGACTACAACCGCTCGATGAACTCGATGCTTGAGGATTATAAAAAAGAGAATCCCGCCGTCAGTGATATTGATTGGCAGCAGCATTTAAAAGAGCTTGATGCAAAAATGGAAACACCCAAAAAGGAAAAGAAAAGGACAAAATAATGGCAACTCTCAACATTGTAATGGTGGAGCCCGAAATTGCCGGGAACACAGGTAACGTTGCCCGAACCTGTGCGGCAACGGGTGCAAGACTTCATCTAATCGGGCCTATGGGCTTTACTATTGATGACAAAAAACTTAAAAGGGCAGGGCTCGACTATTGGCATCTGCTCGACATAACCTATTACCGGGATTTAGAAGATTTCTTTTCTAAAAATACGGGCGAGTTTTTCTATTTTACAACCAAAGCCCTAAACACTCATACCGACGTTTCCTATCCCGACAATGCCTATCTGGTTTTTGGTAAAGAAACTAAAGGTCTCCCCGAAGAACTTCTTCTTAAAAACAAAGAAAACTGTGTCAGAATTCCAATGGTGTCTGATGCTCGAAGTTTAAACCTTTCTAATGCGGTTGCAATAGGAACTTACGAGGTTCTTCGCCAATGGAACTACCCCTCACTCCAAAATTTTGGACAGTTGCACAATTATAAGTGGTAAAAATAAGTTATTTAGTAACAATTTTATCTTGCAAAAAAGTTCGTTTTTTTGTAGAATAGATATAGAATGTTTAAATTTTAACAAAGTTTTTGAAAGGACTAAAAATTATGGCAGCATTTAACAAAAAAACTGTAGACGACATTAACGTAAAAGGCAAACGCGTTCTCGTTCGTTGCGACTTTAACGTTCCCCTAAAGGGCGGCGTTATTACCGACGAAAACAGAATCGTTGCCGCCCTTCCTACAATTAAGAAACTTATTGCCGACGGCGGTAAAGTTATCCTTTGCTCTCACCTCGGCAAACCCAAGGGAGAACCCAAGCCCGAACTTTCTCTTGCTCCCGTTGCTGTTCGCCTTAGCGAGCATTTGGGCAAAGAGGTTGTTTTTGCCGCTGACGATACCGTTGTTGGCGAAAACGCTAAAGCCGCAGTTGCCGCTATGAACGACGGCGATGTTGTTCTTCTTCAGAACACCCGCTACCGTGCAGAAGAAACCAAAAACGGCGCCGCTTTCGCTGAAGAACTCGGCTCCCTTGCTGACGTTTTTGTAAATGATGCTTTTGGTGCTGCTCACCGTGCTCACTGCTCTACTGTTGGCGTTGTTGACTATGTAGAAGAGGCTGTTGTTGGCTATCTTATCCAGAAAGAACTTAAATACCTCGGAAACGCCGTTGAAGAGCCCGAGCGTCCCTTTGTTTGCATCCTCGGCGGTGCAAAGGTTGCCGATAAACTTACCGTTATTGAAAACCTTTTAAATAAGGCTGATACCCTTATTATCGGTGGCGGAATGTCCTATACCTTTGCCGTTGCTCAGGGCAACTCTGTCGGAACTTCTCTTGTTGATATGGAAAAGGTTGACTACTGTAAAGAAATGCTCAAACAGGCTCAGGAAAAAGGCGTTAAAATCCTTCTCCCCGTTGATACTATGATTACTAAAGATTTCCCCAACCCTATCGACGCTCCCGTTGAGGCTAAATGCGTTAAGGTTAGTGAAATTCCCGACGATATGATGGGTCTTGACATCGGTACCGAATCTGCTAAACTTTTCGCAGAAGAGGTTAAAAACGCTAAAACTGTTGTTTGGAACGGACCTATGGGCGTTTTCGAAAACCCCGTTTTCGCTAACGGAACCCTCTCTGTTGCAAAGGCTCTTGCCGAAACCGACGCTACCACAATTATCGGCGGCGGCGACTCTGCTGCGGCTGTTAACAACTTAGGCTTTGGCGACAAAATGAGCCATATCTCTACCGGCGGCGGCGCTTCGCTCGAATTCCTTGAGGGCAAAGAACTTCCCGGTATTGCTGCAATGAACGATAAATAATTAAAAACTAAAATCCCTCCTCGAAAGTGCAAAACTGCGTAGGGCGCGACGGTACGGCCTTGCCCAAACCCTTTTGTCGCTTCGCGACATTTCCCCTATAAGGGGAATAACCTCGACGCGCCGTTGTCGCAATTCGCAAAAAGGGGAGGGATATTCGTATAAAAGGAGAAAATAAAATGAACAAAGCAACCCGTAAAGCAGTTATCGCAGGTAACTGGAAAATGAATAACACCCCCGCACAGACTACTGCTCTTATAAACGAAATGAAACCCCTTGTAGCAGGTGCAGACTGTGATGTAGTTCTTTGCGTACCTTTTGTTGATATTGCCGCTGCAGTAGAGGCTGCAAAAGGCTCTAATATTAAAATTGGTGCTGAAAATGTTCACTTCAAGGCTTCGGGCGCATATACCGGCGAAGTTTCTGCCGAAATGCTTACCGCTTGTGGCGTGGAATATGTTGTTATCGGACACTCTGAGAGAAGACAATACTTCGGCGAAACCGACCAAACCGTTAACCTTCGCACCCTTGCCGCTGTAAATGCAGGACTTACCGCTATCGTTTGCGTTGGAGAAACCCTTGAACAGCGTGAACTCGGTTATACCGAAACTCTCCTTAAATTCCAGACCAAAATGGCTCTTACTAATGTACCTGCGGAGGGGCTTAAAAATATTATTATTGCTTACGAACCCGTTTGGGCTATCGGTACAGGCGTTACCGCTACCGCCGACCAGGCAGACGAGGGTAACGGCTATGTTCGTGCCGCTCTTGCCGAAGTTTACGGTAAAGAGGTTGCCGAAACCGTTACTATTCAGTACGGCGGTTCTATGAACGCTAAAAATGCTGATGAACTTGTTGCAAAAGTAAATGTCGACGGCGGTCTTATCGGCGGCGCTTCCCTTAAAGCAGAAGATTTCAGCGTTATTGTAAAAGCCGCTAGTAAATAATTGGAGTAATTTATGAAAAAACCTTTAGTTTTAACTATTATGGACGGCTTTGGCTTTAACGACAACAAAGAGGTTAACGCTATTGCCGCCGCAAACACCCCCCGTCTTGACGAAATTTTCGCAAAATGGCCAACAACTTCAATCGGGGCTTCGGGAATGGATGTAGGTCTTCCCGACGGACAGATGGGCAATAGTGAGGTAGGTCACACCAATATTGGTGCGGGAAGAGTTGTTTATCAGGAACTGACCCGAATTACCAAATCTGCCAAAGACGGCGATATGAAGAAAAACGAAGCCTTTGTAAACGCTATCGAAAATGTTAAGAAAAACGGCTCGGCTCTTCACCTTATGGGTCTATTGTCCGACGGCGGTGTTCATAGCCATATTGAACATCTTTATGCCCTTGTAGAAATGGCAAGAGATGCGGGTGTCAGCGAAATTTATATTCACGCACTTTTAGACGGACGTGACGTTCCCCCCGCTTCTGCGGCTGATTTTATTGCCGCCGCAAATGCAAAGTTTAACGAACTTGGCGCCGGTAAAATTGCTACCGTTATGGGCCGTTTCTACGGAATGGACCGTGACAACCGTTGGGACCGTGTTGAAAAGGCTTATGCCGCTTTAGTTTACGGTGCAGGAATTCAGGCCGACGATGCCGAAAAGGCTGTTAGAGCGTCCTATGAGGTAGTTGACGCAGACGGTAAAAACCTTACCGACGAGTTCGTTTTACCTACCGTTATTTCGGGCACAAAGCGTATTGCCTCGGGCGATAGTGTTATTTTCTTCAACTTCCGTCCCGACCGTGCCCGTGAAATTACCCGTACTTTTGTAGACGATGCTTTCGACGGCTTTGAGCGTAAGGGCGGAAGACAAAATGTTTTCTATGTTTGTATGACCCAGTATGACGCTTCAATGCCGAATGTAGAGGTTGCTTATAAACCTCAGTCTCTTAAAAACACTCTCGGCGAATTCCTCAGTGATAAGGGTCTTACCCAACTTAGAATTGCCGAAACCGAAAAATATGCCCATGTAACCTTTTTCTTTAACGGCGGAGTTGAGGTTGAATACAAGGGAGAGGACAGAATTCTTGTTAAATCCCCCAAGGTTGCAACCTACGATATGCAGCCCGAAATGAGCGCGGTTCCCGTTTGTGACAAGGTTTGCGAGGCTATTGAGAGCAGTAAATACGATGTTATAATCCTTAACTTCGCAAACTGCGATATGGTAGGCCATACAGGAATCTTCTCGGCCGCCGTTACTGCGGTTGAAACGGTTGACGAATGCGTCGGACGAGTTTGTGATGCTACCCTCAAAATGAACGGCGTAGTGCTTATTACGGCAGACCACGGTAACGCCGACTGTATGATTGATACCGACGGTTCTCCCTTTACCGCCCACACAACCAACCCCGTTCCCTTTACGGTTGTCGGTAAAGACTGCAAACTCCGTGAGGGCGGAAAACTCTGTGACATTGCGCCAACAATTATTAAACTTTTAGGCCTTGAAAAACCCGCCGAAATGGACGGACAAAGCATTATAATCGACTAATAAAAAAGAGGTATCGGAAGATACCTCTTTTTTTATTTTCCACGGCAAATTATTTACAAAAAGTCTTTATTTTTATAAGGTTTTATGGTAAAATATATTATGTATAGATATGTGAAACGAAAGGGGGACCTGTGGTGATTAAAAAGTTTATCTGTTTGTGTTTAGTGACTGTTTTAGTCTTCTGCTTTTCAGGGTGCAGTCTGTTTGAAGGCAGTGTAGATGATATGCTCCTCCCGCCAAAACTTGAGGGAGAAATGCGCCCTATTCAAGAGGCGCTTGAAGATGCCGCAGGACAGGACATAACCCTGCGTTATCCCGAAACGGGCGAATACCGTTCGGCTATTGTGCTTAAAGACCTCAATAACGACGCCGAAAACGAAGCCATCGCTTTTTACAGCGTTACCGAGGACAGTACCGTTACAATGCATATCAATGTAATTGCTGTTTCTGATGAACAGTGGCAAAGCAAGGGAGATATGAGTCTTGTCGGAAACGGAATTGAAAAGGTTACTTTTGCCGATTTAGACGGCGACGGCTCCCTTGAAATAATCGTAGGCTTTTTGGTTTTTGGAACCGTTGATAAAAAAATCGGAGTTTATTCCTTTAACGGCGAAACCTTTGTGCAACGTGCCCTTGAACAGTATACCAATTTTGTTTGTGTTGATATGACAAAGGACGGAATTAAAGACCTTACGCTTATTTATCATAATGCGGCGGAAAAAAGCGCTTTCTCAAAGGTTTTTTCTATGACAACCAGCGGTATAGCCGAGGTCGGAAAGGTTGCGCTTGACGGCGGAATAACTTCCTACCTGACCCCTGTAATTTCTTCGCTTCGTGACGGGTCTCCCGCAATATATATTGATGCGGTAAAAGGTTCGGGAATGCTTACCGAAATCCTCTGGTTTACCGGAGGAACTCTTAAAACCGTTTACGATAGTTCCGCCCCCGAGGCAAACCTTACCTACCGTCAAAACTCGGTTGAAAGCCGAGACTATAACGGGGATTCGGTTATAGATATTCCGCTTTCGGAAATCCTTATCTCAACCGCCTCACTTGCAGATATTGATAAGGTCTATTTTACAAACTGGAGTGACTTTGACGGCCACAGTTTCAGAACGCTTTCATCCTCTTTTGTCAACATTTCCGACGGTTACAGTCTTACCGTCCCTGCCCAGTGGAAAGACAAAATTTATCTGCTTCGCAGAACCGAACAGCGAATGCGAGTAATCTACAGTTACGACCCGAGCAAAAAAACTTCGGGAAAAGAACTGTTCAGAATTGCCGTTGTTGCCGATACAAACTATGATAGCCAGGAATATTTGGACAAAGGCTACTTTGAACTGGCAAAGGAAAAGGAACTTGTCTATCTTGCAAGGATAAATCAAGATAACTCTTTTGAAATTAACGAAAAAACCGTTTTATCAATGTTTGAACTTATAAAGTAGGAGGAAAGTATGAAGAAGATACTTATTGTTGAAGACGAAGAAGCCATAAGAAGTTTTGAAGCAATAAATCTTAAACGCGTAGGCTACACAACGGTCGAAGCGGGAAGCGGCGAAGAGGCTCTTCAAATTTATGATGCCGAGCCCGATTTTGATATTGCCCTTTTGGATATTTCAATGCCCGGAATGGACGGCTTTGCCCTTTGTACCGAACTTCGAAAAAGAAGTCAAACCCTTGGAATCATAATGCTGACGGCAAGAACTCAGGAAATGGATAAAATAAGCGGACTTATGATGGGCGCTGACGATTATATTACAAAACCTTTCAGTCCGACAGAACTTCTTGCAAGGGTCGATTCTCTTTACCGCCGTGTTGGAATGAACAACGCAGCCCCTGCCGTATCGGACGAAATCAGACTTGGCGATTTTGTGCTTAATATGCGCCGCCACACTCTGCAGAAAAAGGGCAAGGATATCGAACTTACTCAGGTAGAGTTTCAAATTATTGAATATTTCTTTACCAATCCCGACGTTGTTCTTGACCGCACAGATATATTAAACAAGGTTTGGTCAAGCAGTTATTTTGGCGAAGAAAAAATAGTAGATGTAAATATCAGACGTCTTAGAATGAAAATTGAAGATGAGCCCTCCTCACCTAAACATCTTGTAACTGTATGGGGAATGGGCTACAAGTGGAAAAGTAAAGACTAAAACAGAAAAGTGAGGTGAGAGCAATGAACTTAGAACTAAAGTTTAAAAGTATAGCGTGGAAATGGGTTGTAAACTTTTTACTCGTTATTTTTATAGTTATATTTGCTCTCGAAATCATTTTTTGTGCCTTTATCCGCTCTTACTATGTTTCCGAGGTTCAGGGCTTAGCCCGAGAATATGCCCAAACGGTTATCACGCCGCTTCGTGAATGCACTCCCGAAAATCTTGAGTCCACCGCAAGAGGCTATTGTGAAAGTTTTGAACATAAGGACAAAATGGAAATTCAGGTTCTGGATAAAAGCGGAAGCGTTCTTATTTCTACAACAGGTTTTGACTATACTCCCTCCTCAATGCCCGACTATATTCGGGTAACTCAAGGTCAGGCCAACGGTTTTTGGACGGGAAAAAGCAGTTCGGGCGAAAAGGTTATGTGTGAAACAACCGTATTAAGTCGCGAGAATGGGGAACAAATCGGTGCTGTAAGATGGTCGGTTTCTCTGGCTAATGTAAATCGACATATTCTCTGGGTCTGTCTTGTTGCGATTTTTGTCGGCGTTGCAATTTTAGCCATCATTTCTACTTCCGGAATGTATTTTGTAACCTCTATCGTCCGCCCAATACGAGATGTCAGCAATGTTGCAAGAAAAATTGCTATGGGCGACTTTAACACAAGAATTGAAATTAAGGAAAACAACGAAATCGGCGAACTTTGTGATTCGATTAACTATATGGCGGGAGAACTCCAACAGGTTGAGAATATGAAGAATGACTTTATTTCTTCGGTTTCTCACGAACTTCGCACCCCATTAACCGCTATTCGCGGTTGGGCGGAAACGGCAAAAATGTCAATAGGTTTCGACGAAGAAACCGTAGGCAAAGGGCTTGATGTTGTCCTTAAAGAGTCGGAACGCCTTGGCTCTCTCGTAGAAGAATTGCTCGACTTTTCCCGTATGCAGTCGGGCCATCTTCCTATTACTTTTGAGGAATTCGACCTACTTGCTATTCTTGGCGAGGCGGCCGATATGTACCGCGAACTTGCTAAAAAGCAGAATATTGAACTTGTTTTTGTCCCCATAAATCATAGTGTTTGGTGCATGGGAGATGCAAACCGAATAAAACAGGTTTTTATAAATGTAATTGATAACGCCCTTAAATATAACCAGTCGGGCGGACAAATTCTAATTGAACAAAAAATTCAGGACGACTGTATTCAAGTTTCGGTCAGCGACACCGGTGTCGGAATTGCCGCGGCTGACCTTGATAAAGTTAAAGAAAAGTTTTACAAGGCAAATAAACAGGTAAGAGGTTCGGGCATAGGTCTTGCCGTTGCCGACGAGATTATTAAACAGCACAACGGACTTTTACTTGTAGACAGTACCGAGGGAATCGGAACAACCGTTACGGTCGTTCTTCCTGTACTTGATAAATTAAAAGGAGAAAATAATGAGTTGTAAAAAAACCAGTATCGGAGGTCAGGCTCTGATAGAGGGTATTATGATGCGAGGTCCTAAAAAGACCGTAATGGCGGTCAGAAAAAAGGACGGAAGCATTGAAACGATAAATCAGAATTTCAGTAATTTAAAGGATAAATGTTTCCTCTTTAAATGGCCCGTAATCAGAGGTGTTGTCGGCTTTATTGAATCTATGACTGTCGGCTACAAGGCTATGATGCAATCGGCAGAGATTTCGGGCTACCTTGACGAAGAAACCGCCGACCGAAAAGAAAACGAAAAACCAAAGAAAAGTTCTTCGGCTTTAATGAGTGTGCTTATGACCGTTGCAACTGTTCTTGCGGTTGTCCTTTGCGTAGTCCTCTTTTTATGGCTTCCCGAAAAGGGCTTCGAGGCAGTAAACTTTTTGGCCTCTCTTGCGGGACTGAATTTTGAGGCTTTCCGTTCGGTCTTTGTCGGAATAATTAAAATACTTATTTTCTTTGCCTATATGATAGCCGTTTCCTATATGAAGGACATAAAACGGGTGTTTAGTTTCCACGGGGCAGAACATAAAACAATCTTCTGCTACGAAGCGGGGGAAGAACTGACTGTTGAGAATGTAAGAAAGCAAAAGCGTTTCCACCCTCGCTGCGGAACCTCCTTTATGATGCTGATGTTGGTTGTCAGCATCTGCGTAACCCTACTCTTAGATATCGTTTTTCCTGCTCTTACTGCCGATAATATGGTCTGGCTTCGAATACTTATTAAACTTCCTCTTATTCCTATAATTTGCGGAATAGGTTACGAACTTATAAAAATTTGCGGAAGATACGATAATTTTATTACCCGAATAATTGCCGCCCCTGGACTCTGGTTCCAAAGAATTACGGTTAAAGAACCCGACGACTCTATGATTGAGGTTGCAATCGCCGCAATGAAAGAGGTTATCCCCGAAAACGAGGACGAGGATAAATGGTAATGCAAATCCCTGCCGCTATTCGCTACGCAAAAGAGGCTTTAAACGGAATTTCCGATGAGCAAACCCTTGAGGCAAAACTCATAGTTGCAAATCTGACCGATACCGAGCCAAACCGCCTTAATTTTTCAAACAAAACGGTTGACCGTAAAGAGATTGATAAAATAGTTCAAAGACGAAGCGTTGGCGAACCGCTTCAGTATATATTTGGCAAATGGTGGTTTTATAAAAGCGAGTTTCTGGTCGGTAAAGGAGTCCTTATCCCAAGGCAAGATACCGAACATCTTGTCGAAACGGGACTTGAACTTATAAAAAACATCGAAAACCCCGATGTAGTAGATTTGTGTTCGGGAAGCGGTTGTGTCGCAATAAGTATTGCAAAAGACCGCCCCGATGCAAAGGTTTTAGCGGTCGAAAAATATAGCGAGGCGTACGACTGGCTCCTAAAAAACACTGCTTATTTAGAAAGCACAAATGTTATCCCCTTAAAAGCAGACGCTCTTTGTCCAAGGCAAGAGAAATTTGACCTTATAGTCTGCAACCCTCCCTATATTCCGCCGTGTGAAAAAGAAACCCTGTCAAAAGAGGTTTTAAACGAGCCTCATACCGCCCTCTTCGGCGGAGAAGACGGACTCTTTTTCTACCGAGAAATCTCAAAAGTGTGGAAAACAAACCTTAAAAAAGGCGGCTATCTGGCCTTTGAAGTAGGAATTAAAGAAGCCGATGCGGTTGCCGAGATTCTTAAAGCCGAGGGCTTTACCGAAATTGGCACAAAAAAAGACCTTTTGGGAATTCAAAGGGTGGTTTTTGGGACAGTAAACAATGTATAATAATAACAAATAAAGCCTAAATTGCCAAAGTGAAGTTCGGATTTTTGGGGTAAAAAATGAGAAACACCCGAAGTTCACCTTGACAAAAAGACAGGGTATATATAGATATTTCAAGATTTTCAGAGCCTG
>SVPA01000008.1 GCA_015066085.1 Oscillospiraceae bacterium | reverse complement strand
CGCTTCTTATTGGGGGATTCATTTTAAAGCGACCGTCATCTTGAAGCATAGAGTCGTTCATGGTCAGGTAGTGAGGAGCGGTTTCGCAAGTAATATCTACACCGTCTAATTTTGCCTGACGGATAAGTTCAACACTTTCTTTAGCAGAAATATGACAAACATGGTACTTACAGCCCGTTTGACGAACAAGTTCGATATCACGCTTTATTGGGCCCCATTCGCTTTCACTGCAAATGCCTTTATGGCCGTGCTTTTCTGCATATTCGCCCTTGTGAATATATCCGCCGAAAAGCAGACTGTTGTCCTCACAGTGAGCCGAAATAATTTTGTCAAGAGATTTTGCTTTCTTCATTGCCGAAAGCATCATTTCCTCGTTTTGAACTCCCCTGCCGTCGTCTGAAAACCCGATAACATCCTGTGACATATCTTCCATATCAGACAGAGTTTCTCCAAGTTGTGCTTTGGTTATTGTACCAAAAGGATAAACATTTATAACTGCATTTTCTTTTATCAAATCAAGTTGCAGTTTTAAATTATCTGAACTATCGGGACAGGGTTTTAGGTTTGGCATTGAGCAAATGTTGGTATAACCGCCTCTTGCCGCGGCAAGAGTTCCCGACGAAACGGTTTCTTTATAAGAAAAACCCGGCTCTCTCAGATGAACATGAACATCTGAGAAACCGGGAAAAACAGTAAGTCTGTCACAAGGGATAATAGTAGCGTCTAAAACAGGAAGTTCTTTACCAATAGAAACGAAAACCCCGTTCTCAACAAGCAGGTCGACCGATTCAAACGAATTACCTATATACGCTTTTGCTGATTTAAGTAGGTATTTCATAACAGTCTCCTTTCAGTTTGCCTTAAAAAATGCTTGCCTTTCGGCAAGCATAAATTTCGCAAAAATGATGAAATTTTCAACTTGCCGTACAAAGCCATTAAAAAGACCCTTTGCAATTTGAGTAATTATATCATAAAAGAGAAAAACTGTCAATATTAAAACATAATATTTTTACAAGTTATTAGGGATTTTTTTAATAACCTTTTTATAAATATAAATAAGGCAAATTGTGCTGACCGTCATCGACATAATTTCAGCAATCGGGAAAGAAAACCAAAACATATTTACATTATCTCTAAAGAAGACAGAAAGAAGATATGCTGAGGGAACAAGCACAACAAGTTGACGGCAAATTGACACTATCATTGAAAGAAATCCTCTGCCAAAAGCCTGAAAAACAGAGCCCATTACTATGCAGTAACCGGCAAAGACATAACTTATTGATATTATTCGGAAAGCGGGTACGCCTATTTTTAACATTTGCTCTGAAGCATCGAACATATAAAGAAGTTCATTTGGTAAAAGGTTAAATATAAGAAGCCCTATTGCCATTAGTACACAAGCGTAAAGCACAGAAAGACGAATACATCTTGTAATTCGTTTACGCTTTCCTGCTCCATAGTTGTAAGCAATTATCGGGACGATACCATTATTCATTCCAAACAGGGGCATAAAGACAAACGACTGAATTTTATAATATACACCGAGAACTGCGGCGGCGGTGCTAGAGAAGAAGTTGATAAGCATACTATTAAGCAAAAAGTTCATTGCTGAGCCAATTGCAAGCATAATAATTGAGGGGATACCTACCGCATAAATTTTCTTTATAGTTTCTTTGTGAAGGCGGATTTGTCTGAACCTTAAGTTTACTTCGGTATTAAAGCGCCTATTTAAAATAAAACCTACAAGGGCAGAACAAGCCTGTCCTAAAACGGTAGCGAGAGCCGCGCCAACAACATCAAGGTCAAAAACAAAAATAAGAATTGGGTCAAGAGCGATATTAACAATTGCGCCAAGCCCTTGGGTAATCATTGAAAGAACAGTTTTTCCGGTTGACTGCATCATTCTTTCAAAGGTTATTTGTAAAAACAGAAAAACAGAACCTATTGCACAAATTGACACATACTTCGTTCCGTAATCAATTATCAGTTGGTCATCAGTTTGAATGCTGAAGAAAAAGCGAGAACCGAAAATTCCAAAAAGAACAAACAAAAGAGCGGCAAACATTTCAAGACAGAAACCGTTAGAAGCGGCTCGATTGACCTTTTGATAGTCCTTTTCGCCAAGAGCCTTTGAGAGAAGGGCGTTCATACCGACCCCTGTACCCGTAGCAAAACCAATCATAAGGTTTTGAACGGGAAAAGCAAGGGAAAGGGCGGTTAAAGCCTCCTCACAGATTTGGGCAACAAACATACTGTCAACAATATTATAAAGCGCCTGAATAAGCATTGACGCCATCATAGGAAGGGACATTGTAATTATGAGCCGATTCATCGGCATAGTTCCCATTTTATTTTCTATTTTCTCTGACAAAATAACACCTCTTTTTTTACCACACGCTATTCTACCATACTTGTCTATTCATATCAAGGTGTTTATGAAAAAAAGATGTGCAAAGCACATCTTTTTTAAAGTACCTTTTGTAAAAATTGTTTTGTTCTCGGGTTTTGAGGGTTTTGGAAAATTTGCTCGGGAGTTCCCTCTTCGGCAATAACTCCGTCAGCCATAAATACAACTCGGTCGGCAACCTCACGGGCAAATCCCATTTCGTGAGTTACGACAACCATTGTCATTCCCTCTTTTGCAAGACCTTTCATAACCTCAAGAACTTCTCCAACCATTTCGGGGTCAAGAGCAGAGGTTGGTTCGTCAAAGAGCATTACATCGGGGTTCATTGCAAGAGCGCGAACAATAGCAACACGCTGTTTTTGTCCGCCGGAAAGTTGATTTGGATATGCGGTTGCTTTTTCTTCCAAACCTACTGTTTTTAGAAGTTCTAAAGCCTTTGTTTCTGCATCTTCTTTTGACACACCAAGTAACTTCATCGGAGCAATAGTAAGGTTTCTTAGAACGGTCATATGCGGAAAAAGGTTAAACTGCTGGAAGACCATTCCCATTTTCTGACGATGAATATTGATATTACACTTAGGGTCTGTAATATCGGCACCATCAAAAAGAATGTGGCCGCCTGTTGGCTCTTCAAGACGATTAAGGCAACGAAGGAAGGTTGATTTTCCCGAACCGGAAGGTCCAATTACTACAACTACTTCGCCCTTTTTGATTTCCATATCAATTCCGCAAAGAACATCAAGTTCTCCAAACGATTTTTGAAGATTTTCAGTTTTTATAAGAACGCTGTTAGTGGTCACTCTTACGCAGCCTCCTTTCAAGAATACCTACAAGGCGGGTAAGTATTAACACTATTACCAAATAAATTAGTGCAACAGCAATTAGTGGCATAAAACTACTATAGGTTAGCGAACGAATTTTAAGACCGCCCTGTGTTAAATCGGCAACACCAATATAGAAGGCAACCGAAGATTCCTTTAAAAGAGTTATAAATTCGTTTGCAAGGGCGGGAAGAACGGCTTTAAATGCTTGAGGAGCCACAAAGTGAAGCATTGTTTGAGCATAGTTGAAACCAAGGCTTCTTCCTGCTTCGGTCTGGCCCTTATCAACCGACATAATTCCGCCTCGAACAATTTCGGCAACATAAGCACCGCTGTTAAGACCAAAGCACAAAACTGCCGAAATAAATTTAGGAATACCTATCGGAAGAAGTATTACAAAATAGATAATAAGCAGTTGTACCATTACGGGCGTTCCGCGGACAAGGGTTAAATAGAAACGGCAAACCTTATCTATTATCTTTAGTTTGCCCGTTAACTCATTGGTGCAACGAATTATTGCAACAAGGAAACCAAGAACCATTCCCATAAGACCGGCAAGAGCGGTAATTGCAAGGGTTGTTCCAAGGCCCTCTACAAGATAGAGCCATCTATCCTTTTCAATAAAGTTACGGTTAAAATCGTAGGCAAATTTAGAGCACCATTTTACAATAAAGTTCCCAACCTCAGGTTTTTGGGTATCATAGTTAACGAGTTTAAAACTGTCTTTAATTGCGGTGCGAAGAGAATTGTTGTTAGTAATATCTACAACCTTTCCTTCATACTTAACCGAATTTAAAGTGTCAACCGTTTTACCAACACTTAAAATTCCTCCGAGACAGGTATCAACAGCAGTATCACTGTAATGAAGAACAAACTCACCCTTTTTAACCTCATAAAGAGTCAGGGTAATATTCCCGCTTGTAGGCTTTGCAGTTTCGCAAACAGCAAGAAGTTCTTCGGTTATTGCTTGACGAATTTTAGTAGCGTTCTGCATTTCGCCCGCGTTTTTACCCTCTATGTATTTAGAATAGGCGGTATTTATTATAAGTTGTTTGTTCTCTTCTATCGCCGCTGCTATATCTACCGTAGAATAGGTGCAGTCAAGAATTACATTCTTCTCTTCCCCGTACTTTACGCTATTTACCTTTACAGTGCTTTTTTCAGCAACCCAGACAGCACCCTTAGAAACCGACTTTGGAAGGTTTTTAAGGGCTGTATTTATAAATTCTTCGGCTTGTGTTACAGTAAATTCTCTAGAAGGCTTCATATCAGCAAAACTGCCAACAATAAGACCCGTAACTAAGCCTAAAAGAACAACAATCACCGTTGCCCAAATGAGTGCTTTTTTACTGATTTTCTTAATCATTAATTTCTCCATTATACAACTTAAAGCAGGAATGAAAAATCATTCCTGCTTTGAATATTTATTTAAACTGAACCACTATTTAATGTACTTATCAACAATTATGTCAATGGTTCCGTCAGCAATGAGTTCTTCAATAGCATTATCTATTGCTTCGCGAAGAGCATCATTACCCTTTTTGATGCAAGCGGCATAATCTTCATCGGCATAAGAGGTGTCGAGAATTTTAAGACCGGTATTGTTAGCAACAAAAGCCTTAGCGGGTTCATTATCAATTATTACGCAGTCTACATCGCCGCCAAGAAGGGCGTTAACTGCTTCATTACCTGTAGTGAAAGAAGTTACGAGTTCATCGCCAAAATCGTCGGTAGCATAAATATCGCCTGTAGTTCCAAGTTGAACGCCAACCTTATAGGCAGCACCATCAGCATAAAGGTCATCAACCGTTTTGATTGCTGAATTTTCGGGAACTATTATAGACTGAACGCCGGTAGCATAACTTATAGAGAAATCTACATCTTTAAGGCGGTCCTCAGTAATAGTCATTCCGGCAAGACCGAAGTCAACAGAACCTTCAGAAACTGCGGTAATAATTGAGTCGAAAGCCATATCCTGAATTTCAAGCTCAAGACCGAGTTTTTCTGCAATAGCGGCAGCGATTTCAGCATCGATACCTACAATTTTGTCGCCGTCATAATACTCATAGGGTTGGAAATAGGCGTTAGTAGCCATAATAAGTTTTCCTTCTTTAACGGTAGTAAAATCATTACCGCCGCAGCCTGCGAAACAGGTTACCATGAGCATACAAGCCAAAAGTAAAGCAATAATTTTTTTCATAACAGTTTTTCCTCCTTAAGAAAAACAAATTTTGTACATTCATTATAATCAATTTGATGAATAAATGCAAGTATTTTTTGAATACTCCTCATATTTATTCATTTTTAGTTATATTTTGTGAATGTTTTTTTATGGCGAAAAGTTTATATTGACTTTGCAATCTGATATGATATAATAGTTAACGCGTTAATTGTTAATGGGTTAATTATTGAGGTGATTATAACTATGAAAAAACCGCTCTCCTCTAGGGATATTCAGCACAAATTTATGTGTATTGGCCGTATGCACCACCATGCCATTGAAAGCAAAATCAGTACAACCGGTGTGCATAAAAGCCAACATATGATTCTAATGTACCTATATCGTAAAAACGGCGAGGTTTCACAAAAGGACATCGCAGAGCATTTTGAGATAAGTCCCGCCGCAGTAGCGGTCAGCCTTAAAAAATTGGAATGTGGCGGTTATATCGAGCGTAACTGTGCTAAGACGGATAACCGCTATAATGAGATTCGAATTACACAGAAAGGTAAAGAGGTCGTTGAATATTCAAGACAGGTTTTTGAATGTGTTGACGAAAAAACTTTTGAGGGTATTTCGGCAGAAGAAAGAGAAACACTTGTTGCTTTGCTTGATAAGGTAATTTTTAACCTCAAGCAATTTTCGGGAAAGGAAGATTAATTTGAAGCGTTGGTTTAAATATGTAAAGCCTTACCTCCCCTATTTCATACTTGGTCCGCTTTGTATGATTATTGAGGTTATCGGCGAGGTTTTAATGCCGAAATTTCTTGCTATTGTTATTAACGGAGCGGAAGACGGCACTCTTACTGCCCTTGGCAGTATAGGTACCGCAGGTTATATGATTCTTACTGCGGTTATTATGATGATAGGCGGAGTTGGCGGTGCTTACTTTGGAGCAAAGGCTTCGGTTAATTTCGCGGCCGACCTTCGTGACGATGTATACAGAAAGGTTCAAAAGTTCTCTTTTGCAAATATTGATAAGTTTTCAACCGGTTCTCTTGTTACAAGACTTACAAACGACGTAACACAACTTCAAAACTTTGTTAATATGCTTCTTAGAATGTGTTTACGCTCTCCGGGTATGCTTATCGGCGCAATTATAATGGCAGTAACGATGCGTCCCGACCTTTCGATTGTTCTTCTTGTAACCATTCCTTTGATGCTTATAACTATCCTGCTTATTATTTCAAAAGGCTTCCCACTTTTTGCAAAAATGCAGGTAAAGATTGATGCCGTCAACAATACCGTTCAAGAAAACATTACAAATGTACGGGTAGTTAAATCCTTTGTTAGAGAAAAGCACGAAACCGAAAAGTTTTTCAGCGTTAACCGCAACCTTAAGAATGCGGGTATGTCAGCAATGAAGGTTATGATATTTATGGGACCTGTTATGACGGTGTTTATGAATATCACAACCCTTATTGTGCTTTGGTTTGGAGCAAATATTGTTCTTGAAGAGGCGGGTACTATCGGCGGTATGGCAATTGGTGACCTATCGGCATTTATAACCTATGTTACCCAAATTCTTTCTTCTCTTATGATGGTAACAATGATGCTTATGACCTCATCGAGAGCCCTTGCTTCAGCCAAGCGTATAAAGGAAGTTCTTGACGAGGATATTGACCTTGACGACACATCCGCAAAGTATCCTGACCGTCAGGTTAATAAGGGAGAAATAAAGTTTAATAATGTTTCTTTCCGTTATTATAAAAATAACGAAGAGTCTGTTCTAAGTTCAATCAATTTTGAAATTGAGGCGGGTCAAACGGTAGGTATTATCGGCTCAACGGGTTGCGGAAAAACAACCCTTGTTTCAATGATACCAAGACTTTACGATGTTGACAGCGGAGAAGTTCTTGTTGACGGAGTAAATGTAAAAGATTATTCCCTTTACAATCTTCGCCAGGGTATTGGCGTTGTTCTTCAAAAAAATCTGCTTTTCTCGGGTACGATTGAAAACAATCTGCGTTGGGGCAACGAAGACGCAACCGACCAAGAACTTAAAACGGCGGCAGAGTTTGCACAGGCTCACGGTTTTATAACAAGTTTCAGCGACGGATATGATACTGTTCTTGAGCAAGGCGGAGTAAATGTATCGGGCGGACAAAAGCAAAGGCTCTGTATTGCAAGAGCACTTCTTAAAAAGCCAAAAATTCTTATTCTTGACGATTCAACCAGTGCAGTTGATACAGCAACAGAAAAAATGATTAGAAAAGCCTTTAAAGAAGAACTTGCTGAATCAACAAAAATTATAATTGCTCAAAGAATTTCTTCGGTAAAGGACTGCGATACCATAATTGTCATGGACGAAGGAAAAATCACAGGTATCGGTTCTCACGATGAACTGATTAAAAACTGTACAGAATACGGTGAGATTTACTACTCACAAATGGATAAAAAGGAGGAATAGTTGTGGCAGGAAGAAGTCTAACAGAACTGCAAAAGCAGTATTCCTCCGGTAGCAAACACGACCAAAAAAGACCTATTGGTCCAATGATGGGTCGAGGTGGACACCGACACGGTGGCAGAATGGGCGGAAAACCAAAAAACACCAAGAAAACCATTATGCGACTACTCGCCTATTTTAAACCACACAGTTTAAAACTCGTTGTTGTTTTGCTCTGCATGGCAACCAGCACCGTAACCTCTCTTATTGGTGCATTTACTTTGCTTCCGATAATTAACCGAATCGGTCAGGTTCCAACCGAAGCAAAAGACGGAATTATGGCGGTTGCTATGGATAATATAATTGAGAGTATTACCGAAATTCCGTTTTTAACCAATATTATGGCATCAAGCCGTTTTGCAGAAGTGCTGACCTATGTAGTTTGTGCTATTATATTTTTGGGAGCCGTTTATTTAATTGGCATAATCTCTTCTTATTTACAGTCGAGAATTATGCTCTCAATTACACAAAACACGCTTGAGAAAATAAGAAACGAACTGTTCGTAAAGGTTCAGACTTTACCGGTTAAATATTTTGACCAAAATCCCACCGGAGAGATTATGAGCCGTTTTACCAACGATATTGATAATCTTGACGCAATGCTTAACCATTCGGTTACGGCTCTGTTTTCGGGGGCTGTTACAATTATCGGTACTCTTTTCTTTATGATAACAACCAACTGGATTCTTACACTCATTACGGTTGTATTTATTCCTATATTCACCTATTGCGGAATTATGATTGGAAAGGCTTCACGAAAGTACTATTCCGGTCAACAAGCGGCACTCGGCGCTGTAAACGGATATATTGAAGAAACGGTTGCAGGACAGAAGGTTATCAAAGTTTTTAATCACGAAGACACTTGTACAGAAGAATTTGACCTGCTTAACAACGATATGCGTGACAAACAGTTCAAGGCTCAATTCTTTGGCGGAATTATGGGACCGGTTACCCATAATGTTAGTATGATAAGTTACGGCATTACTATCGGTGTTGGCGGACTTATGATGGTTACAAGCGGTTTTACACCGGGCGGACTTACAGTTTTTGCAAACTATACCAGACATTTTAATATGCCGATTAACCAAATTTCAATGCAGATGACGGCAATTTTCTCAGCCCTTGCCGGTGCAGAAAGAGTATTTGCCGTTATGGAAATGGACGGCGAACCTGCTGATAGCGAAGATTCTGCTTATCATACCGAAATTACGGGCCATATTGAACTAAAAGATGTAAGTTTTGGTTATACACAGGACAAACTTGTCCTTAAAAACATTTCGTTATACGCTAAACCCGGTCAAAAAATTGCCTTTGTTGGCTCAACGGGTGCGGGTAAAACCACCATTACCAATCTTCTCAACCGATTTTATGACATTCACAGCGGAAGTATAACTATTGACGGAGTTGACATTAAGGACTATCCGAGAAATATTCTTCGCGAAAATATAGCAATGGTACTTCAGGACACCCATTTATTTACGGGAACGGTTATGGAAAACATCCGTTACGGACGGCTTGACGCTACCGACGAGGAGGTTATTGAGGCGGCAAAAACCGCAAGTGCTCATTCCTTTATAACAAGACTTGAAAACGGATATGACACAATGATTACGGGCGACGGCTCCAACCTTTCCCAAGGACAGCGACAACTCCTTAATATTGCAAGGGCCTCCCTTTCAAAAGCGCCTATACTCGTTCTTGACGAAGCAACGAGTTCGGTAGATACAAGGACCGAACGGCATATTGAAAAAGGTATGGACCGACTTATGAAGGACAGAACAACCTTTGTTATTGCCCACAGACTTTCGACCGTTAGAAACTCAAACGCAATTATGGTTTTAGAACAAGGCGAAATTATTGAACGAGGAGACCATAGCGAACTTCTTAAACAAAAGGGTCGCTACTACGAACTATACACAGGTAAAAAGGAACTTGACTGATGAAGACTATTTCAAAAGCCCAAATTAGCGACCTTGAAGAGATTTTGGAGATTTATAAACGGGCAAGACAGTTTATGCGAGAAAACGGCAACCCTAATCAGTGGAAAGACTGCCACCCGCCAAAACAGTCAATTCTTGAAAATATTTCTGTTCAAAATCTATATGTGATAAAAAACGACGAAACTATTGACGGGGTCTTTCTTTTTGATAAAGGCCCCGACCCGACCTATGAATATATTGAGGGAAAATGGCTCAATGACCGACCCTACTGTGTTATTCACAGGATTGCCTCTTCAGGCAGAGTTAAGGGAATTCTTAAAGACTGTGTAGACTATTGTCTTAAATATTCCGACAACATTAAGGTTGATACACATTCAGATAACATAGTTATGCAACACAGTCTTGAAAAACTCGGATTTATTCATTGCGGAACAATTTATGTTCCCGACTACGGACCTATGAGGGCATATCAGTATGACAGACATTTGGACAAGGCTTAAAGGCGAAGAAAAACCTATACTTCTTTACGGAACAGGAAACGGCGCAGACAAGATACTTAATGAACTTGAGCGTCTTGGGATTAAGGTAAGCGGAGTTTTTGCAAGTTCGGGTTTCGTTAGAGAGCGAGTTTTCAGAGGATTTAAGGTTTTAAGTTTTGAACAAGCGAAGGAGAAATTCGGCGACTTTGTCGCACTTTTCTGTTTTGGTTCAAACCGACCGGAAGTTACCGAAAACATTAAGAATATTATGAAATCCACAACATTACTTGCTCCCGAAGTTCCGGTTTCAAACGGTGAAATTTTCAACCTTGAATATGCAAAAAAACACGCAAAAGAACTTAACTTGGCCTATTCTTTACTGTGCGACGAACAGTCCAGAAAGGTTTTTGAACAAACGGTACTTTTTAAACTTGACGGAGATATTAACCGCCTTTTTGACTGTGAAACAAACGAAGACGAGGCCTTTGAAAATATTTTAAAACTTAAAGAGGGCGACAGTTTTCTTGACCTTGGAGCATATAACGGAGATACTGTTTTAGACTTTGTAAATCGGGTTGGCAGGTTCAGTAATATTACGGCAGTTGAACCCGACCCTAAAAGTTTTAATAAACTTCTAAAAAACACCAAAGAATTAAACATCAAACTAATCAATGCGGCGGTGTCAAATGAAATCGGCTCTCTCCCCTTTTCTTTTAAAGGGTCAAGAGGTACTGTGCTTGGCGGAGAAGATTTTACCGATGCTGTAAATATTGACTTTTTAGCAAAGAATACTCGCTTTGATTACATTAAATTTGATGTTGAGGGTAATGAATATAACGCCATTTTAGGCGGAGAAAACACAATAAAAAGAGATAAACCGAAAATGCTTATTTCGGCTTATCATAAAAGTGAAGATTATTTTGCTATTCCCCTTTTGGTTCATAAACTAAATCCTGATTATAAAATCTATATGAGGCATTATAGATATGTTCCCGCTTGGGACACAAACTTTTATTTTGTATAAGAAAAACGGCTTCTTTCGAAGCCGTTTTTTCGTTTAATAGAAGGTTGCAACCTCTGTTTCGGGTTTTGAAGAAAGAGCAACTGCCGTTGCAGTAAGATAAGGTCCTTTTGAACGATACAGTTTATGGTTTCCTACCGAAAGTTTTGCTGTAACAATTATCCAATCGTTTGTTTTAAGCGTTTTAGCACTATTCCAGTCACAAGCAATTCCGCAATACTGAATATCATCTGCGCAACAGGTCATTACGTGGCGCCCAACAACAAAAGTATCGTCGGGAATTTTTCCGTCACGAGCGACAATTCCCTTGAATTTTAATGTTTTACCGATGTATTTGGACATATCGCTCATCATATCCTGAAACCATAGAGCATAGTCTATATCCGATATTTCAATAACATCTGCATTTACATCAAAAGGCAGAGGGTCTTCTAAATCGTCATACTTAACATAACCGTTTTCATACTCGTAGGCGATATTACTACGGCGGTTTGCACCCCTTACAAGTTTATGAAGGGGCATAAAGTCGAAGTTTTCGGGGCAACGGTTAAAGACAACAAGTTCTGCGGTTGAGATTTTATCATAAACGAGTTGTCGCATATTAGCGTTATAGGTAAGAGCCGTACTCTCTTCAAAAAAACAGATTTCCTGACTTATTATACAGTACCTTGGCAAAGCCTTAAACAGTTCCTCTAAAAGCCACATTCCGTTATATTCAACTATAACTCGCTCGGCAGAGGTTTCTTTTAAAAACTTTTCAATATTTTTAGCCGTAAGGTCGGTTTTACTTTCTATCTTTCGAATATAAATATTCTGATAAGGCATTTTTGAGAGGTCATATTCTTCCTCGCCCTCCTCACAGAGAAGCAGAAGGGTTTTCTCTCCTGCGTTAAAACGCTCATCTTCAAGAGTTTCTTGGATGAATTTTGTTTTTCCCGAATCTAAAAATCCGGTAAACAGATAAATCGGAATATCTTTCATTTATTCACACTCCAAACAGTTCAGCAATTGCTTGTTCGTTAATTTTCGAACCGATAACACAAAGTCGACCAATTATTTCGGCTCTGCCTAAACGAACATCAGGCTCTCCAGGAATGTAGTCAAAGTGAATCCACTCTCCGTTTTCGCCTTCGACAATGCCCTTTGCACGAAGTATAATTCCGTATTTTTCTTGGTTTTCAAGTTCTGACAGAGCCTCTTTTATAAACTCGGCGGTAAATTTCTTTGCCGTTTCTCTTCCAAAAGAGGAGAACACTTCATCGGCATGGTGATGATGTTCGTGGTCATGACAACCGCAGTCGCAGTGCTCGTCGTGGTCATGATGATGTTCGTGGTCGTGACAACCGCAGTCGCAGTGCTCGTCGTGGTCATGATGATGCTCGTGGTCGTGACAACCGCAGTCGCAGTGCTCGTCGTGGTCATGATGATGTTCGTGGTCATGACATCCGCAGTCGCAGTGCTCATCGTGGTCGTGATGGTGCTCAAGACTGTGAATATGATGCTCAAGGGTATTTTTCTTTTCGGTTGCCTCTAAAATTTGGGCTCCTGTGAGCAGATTCCAATCGGTTGAAACAATAGTAGCGTTGCTATTATGTTCTCGCAAGAGGTGTATACAGTTGTGAAGTTTTTCGTTATCTATACCTGCGGTATGGCTTAAAACTATTGCCGAAGCATTCTCAACCTGGTCAATAAAGAATTCTCCGAAATTCTTTAGATAAACCTTACATTTTTTAGCGTCAACAACCGTTGTGAAAGCATTTAAAACGGTATCTTTTGAATCTATTTTCTCGACAGCACGAATAACATCGGAAAGTTTTCCGACGCCCGACGGTTCGATAACAATTCGGTCAGGGGTGTATTCAGCAAGGACCTTTTTAAGCGCTTCGGTAAAATCACCGACAAGGGTGCAGCAAATACAACCCGAATTCATTTCGGTTATTTCAATTCCAGCGTCTTTTAAGAAACCGCCGTCAATACCAATTTCGCCAAATTCATTTTCGATTAAAACAACCTTTTCTCCTTTATACGCCTCGGTTATAAGTTTTTTAATAAGGGTTGTTTTACCGGCTCCTAAAAAGCCCGAAAAAATATCGATTTTAGTCATTGTTTTCTCCTTTTTTGCAAATTGCCTCGACCCGATAGATAGGCTGTCCAAGGTCTAAAAAGCGCTTTTCATACTCGGTTATAATGTTACCTTCAAAACCGCTGTTATGAAGGTCTAGAGAAAGATTTTTAAGAGAGAAATTTTGCTCGGAATATTTTTCAAGCGAATACTCAAAAAAGTGCATATTATCGGTTTTTTGATGAATTTCCCCGCCGTTTATAAGCACCTTTTTATACATTGGCAAAAATATTGGCGAGGTCAGACGGTGTTTAGCATAACGCACCTTTGGAAAGGGACAAGAAAAGTTAAGATAAATTCGCTCTACCGAGTTTTTGGGGAAATATTTTAGAAGATACTCGGCTCCCGTTATCATAAAACGGACATTTTTAAGGTCTTCTTTTTTTGCCTTCTCACACGCAATTACGGCAACATCATCACAAACCTCTATTGCGACATAATTTATATTGGGATTCCTTTTGGCAAGTTCACAGATAAACTGACCCTTTCCACAGCCTATTTCAAGGTGTAAAGGGTTTTTATTTCCAAAAATCTCCTGAATATCATAATAAGATGGATTGCTTTCTGCCTTTCGGTAATCAACCTCATGCTGTGCGAGAGGCAAAATAAGTTCTCTGCAAACATCAAGTCGGTCGGCAGCGTGTTTTTTCTTTCTCATTCTCATAAAATTCACCTCGAATGCTATAACTATTTCATTATACCATAAATGAATTTAAAAATCTACAAAAAAAGAGCCAAGTTTCAACTTGGCTCTTTAGTTTATTTTGCGTAGTCGATTGCTCGGTTTTCGCGGATTACATTAACCTTGATTTGACCGGGATAGTCAAGTTCGTTTTCAATCTTGTTTGCAATATCTCTTGCAACAATAACCATCTGGTCATCACTGATAACCTCGGGTTTAACGACAATACGAACCTCTCTGCCTGCCTGAATAGCAAAGGAGTTTTCAACGCCGCTGAAGGAATTGGCGATTTCCTCAAGTTTCTCAAGACGTTTAATATAGTTCTCAATATTCTCTCTACGGGCACCGGGACGGGCGGCGGAAATAGCGTCGGCAGCCTGAACAATACAAGCAATAACCGTTTTTGCCTCTACATCGCCGTGGTGAGCGTGGATAGCATGAATAACATCTTCATTTTCCTTATATTTTTTCGCTGCCTCAACACCAAGTTGAATATGAGTACCCTCTTGCTCGTGGTCAATTGCCTTACCGATATCGTGTAAAAGACCTGCACGTTTTGCAAGGGTTACATTTACACCCATTTCAGCGGCAATTATACCCGAAAGATGACAGACCTCAAGCGAGTGGTTAAGAACATTCTGACCGTAACTTGTACGGTAGTAAAGTTTACCGAGAAGTTTAACAATTTCAGGATGAAGGTTATGTATGCCGGCATCAAGCATAGCACGCTCACCTTCACGCTTAATAGTGTTATTTACATCGGCCTGTGCCTTGGCTACCATTTCCTCAATACGAGCGGGGTGAATTCTTCCGTCGGTAATGAGTTTTTCAATAGCAAGACGGGCAACCTCGCGGCGAATCGGGTCAAAACTGGAAACGGTAATTGCTTCGGGCGTATCATCAATAATAAGGTCAACACCCGTTGCGGTTTCGAGAGCACGAATATTACGGCCCTCACGACCGATTATGCGGCCTTTCATTTCGTCATTCGGGAGAGGAACAACCGAAACGGTTACCTCAGACGAATGGTCTGCAGCACAACGCTGAATTGCACGGGAAAGAATTTCACGGGCAATATTTTCGCTTTCTTCTTTTGTGCGCTGTTCAAATTCGCTGATTTTAACAGCCTTTGCGTGAGTAAGTTCGCCGTCTAAAACAGAAAGAAGATAATCTTTAGCCTGTTCCTTTGAATAGCCTGAAATTCTTTCAAGCATTTCAAGTTGACTGCGTTTAATTTGCTCACTTTCTTCAAGTTTTGCTTCTACTTCTTTAGCACGTTTTGCAATATTTTCTTCCTTGATTTCAAAGTTTTCAATCTTCTTATCAAGGGTTTCTTCCTTCTGTTGAAGGCGTCTTTCCTGACGCTGAACCTCGCTTCTTCTCTCACGAAGGTCACGGTCGGTTTCGGTGCGAAGTTGATGGGCTTCGTCTTTTGCTTCAATCAGAAGTTCTTTTTTGCGGGCTTCGGCATTTTGAATAGCGTCGGAGAGTATGCGTTTGGCTTCGGTTTCGGCCGAACCAATAGTTTTTTCAGCCTTCATTTTTCTGAAAGCAGTACCTAAAAGGAAGAAAATTAACGCAATAACAACGGCGACGATGCCAGTAATTACATAAAACATAGGTTCACTAAACATTTCGGGCATTAAAAATGCACCTCCTTTATATTAAACAACATTTATTTTTCGAGGCTGAAGCATTACCTCGGGTAAGGAATAGTCTTTTAGACCCGCCAAAGTCTAAAAAAAGAAACATCTTCCCACAATTACCACTTAATATAATACCACTACATTTATTGTCTGTCAAGGAAAACAAGGTCAATTTATTGTATATATTGTTGTGTTTTTCAATATGAATAAATAATTTCTTGAAATAAAAGAAGATTGGTAGTATAATATGTAAATATTATATTTGGAGGAAAACTGATGTCTAGTTATTTATCAATGTCTAAAGAAGCCCTTAAGACAGAATTTGAATCGGTAAAACGAGAATTTGAAGAGGTTAAAAACGCTTCTTTGGTTTTAGATATGTCGCGAGGAAAGCCCGGTGCCGACCAACTTGATTTAGTTGACGGTCTTCTTTCTTATGTCGGTGGCGATAAAGGATATAAATCCGAAAACGGAACCGATTGCCGTAACTACGGCGGCCTTGACGGACTTGCTGAAGTTAAAAGACTTTTTGGTCAGGTTCTTGGCATGAACCCCGAAAACATTATATGTTCAAACAACGCTTCGTTAAATCTTATGTTTGATATAATCACACAAGGAATGGTTACAGGTTTTGGTCAGGGGCCCTGGCTAAACCAAGGAAAAATCAAATTTCTTTGTCCGGCTCCGGGATATGACCGCCATTTTGGCATCTGCGAGTACTTCGGTATTGAAATGATTACAGTAAAGTACACCAATAACGGACCTGATATGGACGCTATTGAAGAACTTGTAAAAGACCCGCTTGTTAAGGGCATGTGGTGTGTTCCAAAATATTCCAATCCTTTAGGCCTTACCTATAGCGACGAAACCGTTAAAAGAATTGCGTCACTTAAACCTGCCGCTAAAGATTTCAGAATTATGTGGGACAACGCTTATGTAATTCACGACCTATATGACGAGAGTGACTCGCTTTTAAACATTTATGAAGAATGTAAAAAGCATTCAAATGAGGATATGGTGTTCCAGTTTACCTCAACTTCTAAAATTACCTATCCCGGTTCCGGAGTTGCTGCGGTTGCCGCAAGTGACCTGAACATTAAACTCCTTAAATCACGAATGACCGTTCAAACAATTGGTCCAAACAAGATAAATCAACTTGCTCACGCAAGAATGTTCCCCACATATGAGGCTTTACTTTCACAGATGAAAAAGCATTCTGACATTCTTCGTCCAAAGTTTGAGGCTTGTCTTAAAAGATTTGAAGAGGCTCTTGGCGGCAAGGAAATTGCCACTTGGACCAGACCCAGAGGCGGATACTTTATAAGTATGGAAGTTCTCCCCTGCTGTGCTAAACGAGTCGGAGAACTCTGCAAAGAGGTTGGTCTGATAATTACAACACCGGGAGCAACCTTCCCCTACGGAAAAGACCCTGATGACAGCAATCTTCGTATTGCCCCCTCTTTCCCCTCTGTTGACGAACTCGACCTTGCCGCTAAAGTGCTATGTATTGCAGTAAAATATGCGGCACTTGAAAAACTGTTAAAGAATATATAATTAAGGTTGACTTAAAGATTTTTTCACAGTATAATTAACTTTAGTTTTATTGAACTAAAAAAGATGTTCAGTATTTTATTATCGGAGGTTAAAGCCAATGAAAGCAAAAAAAACCGGCAAGTGGGTGTTTTTCGCAATTGTTGCGATTATTCTTGCACTTACCTATACGGCGTTCTTCGGCGTGGAGAACTATTTCGGCGACACACGCAACCTTTATTTTAAAGGAGCAAAAGATATTCGTTGGGGTATCGACATAAGGGGCGGTGTTGAAGCCGTTTTCGCTCCCGATAAAGATGTCGATAAAATTACCGACAATGATATGGCTGCGGCCAAAGCAATTATCGAAACTCGACTGGTTGGTAAAAACATAACCGACTATGAGGTTTACACCGATGTAGATAATCATCAAATTATCGTTCGTTTCCCTTGGTCTTCTGACCAGACCGATTTTGACCCTAAAGCACAGATTGACGAACTCGGTCAAACCGCTAAGTTAACCTTCTGTAAAGGCTCAACCTCTGACACGGTTTTAGTGGACGGCTCAAGAGTTGTTTCGGCAACCTACGCTTATAACAGTCAAATGGGACATCATGTTGCACTTAAGTTTGACGCAGTCGGCACATCACAGTTTGCTCAGGCTACAAGCGAGAATATTGGAAGCACCATTTCTATATGGATGGACGGCGGCACTGATGACGAATACAGAATTTCAGACGCCAAAGTTCAAAACGCCATTACCAACGGAGAAGCCGTTATAACAGGCGACTTTACTGCAGAAAGCGCCGCTTCTCTTGCTAACCAGATTCATTCGGGTGCACTTCCCTTTGGTCTTACTGTTGATGAATCAAAGATGCAGATTATTACTCCGACCCTTGGCTCTAACGCTCTTATGGTAATGCTAATCGCCGGAATCTGTGCGTTTGCAGTAATTTGCGTAATTATGATTCTTCGTTACAGACTTCTCGGTGCTGTTGCTTCAATCGCTCTTCTCGGTCAGGTTGGTGCAATGATTGCATGTATCTCAGGTTACTTCCCCGTATTTGACAGTTTCACCCTTACCATTCCCGGTATCGCAGGTATTATCCTTTCTATCGGTGTGGGTGTTGACTGTAATGTTATTGCCGCTGAACGAATTCGTGAAGAATTTGAAAAAGGCAAAACTATCGACGGTGCTATTGCTTCGGGTTATAAGAACAGTCTTAGTGCAATTATCGACGGCAATATGACAATTATTATCGTATCTCTCGTGCTTATGGGCTCGTTTGGTGCCGAAAACAATGTTCTTTCAACCCTTCTTTCCCCCATTATGAACCTCTTTGGAACGACCATTACGGGTAGCATTTATTCCTTCGGTTACACCTTACTTATTGGTACAATATTCAACCTTATTCTCGGTATTGTTGCTTCCAGACTTATGGTTAAGAGCATTTCCCGCATAAAAGTGTTCAGAAAACCTGCTTTATACGGAGGTAAGAAAAATGTTTAAGAAGAATATTGATTTTAATAAATGCTTTAAGTTTGTTTTAATCGGATATGCAATTTTCTTCCTTATTGCAACCATTTTAACCCTTATTTTCGGAGTTAACCTTTCTATTGATTTTAAGGGTGGTACAAGACTTGTTTACTCCTACTCGGGAGAACTTGATACCGATAAGGTAGATGCTTTAACCGAGGAAACACTTTCTAAAAAAGTTTCCGTTACAACAAGTTCAGGTCTTACAGGCGACAGCCAGAAGATTACAATTACTTTGGCTAGCAGCGAAGCCCTTTCCAACGAGGCTCAGCAAAACCTTGACACAATACTTGCAAAGCAGTTCCCAAATAACAACATAAAACTTGCAGAATCTAACTCGGTAGCAGGAAGCGTTGCGGGAAACTTCTTTGCAAAGGCAATGGTTTCTGTACTGATTACTGCCGTTTTAGTTATCTTATATGTTGGAATCCGTTTTAGAAAAATCGGCGGTGTTTCGGCAGCAATTACAGCATTTGTTGCCCTTATAATTGATATTTTGGTTGCCTTCTTTACCTGCACAATGTTCGGTCTTGAAGTTGATATGACCTTCTTAGCCGTTATTCTTACAATTCTCGGTTACTCGCTCAACGACACAATCGTTATTTACGACCGTGTTCGTGAAAACAAGGGAATCTATCCCAACGCTACTACCGCAGAACTTGTAAACGAGAGTCTTAACACTGTTAAGATTAGAACCATTGTTACAACTACAACTACATTCCTTGCGGTTGTTATGATTATAGTTGTTGCAGAAATTTTTGGTATTTCAAGTCTCAGAAGTTTTGCAATTCCTATGGCTTTCGGTCTTGTTTCCGGTTCTCTTTCATCACTGTTTATTTCGGCGCCCCTTTGGGTTATCTGGAAAAACAAGCAGGAAAAGAAAGGCCCCAAAAAAGCCAAAAGCAAGAAAAGAAGATAATATTTACAAACAAAAAATCCTCGCTTTTAGCGAGGATTTTTTTGTGTTTATTTTATCATTTCGTTAAACTTTGTTTCGTCAATGACCTCTATTCCGAGAGCGTTAGCCTTATCGAGTTTACTTCCCGACGATTCGCCGGACAGCACATAGGTTGTTTTCTTTGAAACCGAGGAAGAAGTTTTACCGCCGAAACTTTCAATAATTGCCGAGGCTTCCTGTCTAGAATATGTCGGAAGCGTTCCCGTTAAAACAAAGGTCATACCTTCAAAGCGGTTATCTATAGTATTGTCGGGCTCGGTCATATTAAGACCTAAATCTTTTAATTTTTCAATCATTTGTGCGGTTGAATCAAGCGAGAAGAACTCGGCAATACTTTCGGCAAGAATTGAGCCAAAGCCATCTATACTCTCAAAATCTTGCTTGGTTGCGCTTTGGAGATTATCCATTGTTTTAAATTTTTCGGCAGCAAGTTTTGCCGCTTTTTGACCGATATGGCGTATTCCTAAAGCAAAAACAAGGCGGGAAAGCGGATTTTCCTTTGATTTTAAAATTGCTAAAATCATATTAGAGGCTGATTTTTCTCCCTTTCGGTCGAGAGATAAAATATCTTCTGCAGTCAGAGTATAAAGGTCGGTTATATCCTTTATAAGTCCCGCATCGGTAAGTTGCTCAAGTACAGCGGGACCTAGCCCCTCAATATCCATGGCATCACGAGAAGTGAAGTGAATCAGGTGGCGAAGCATTTGAGCGGGACACTTAGCATTGGTGCAACGAAGCACCGCTTCGCCCTCCTCTCTGAAAACAGGACCATTACAAGAAGGACAAATATGGGGCATAACAAAGGGTTTAGAGTCTTTAGAGTGTTCCTTAACACAGACAACTTCGGGAATTATATCCCCTGCTTTACGGACGACAATTATATCGCCTATACGGATATCCTTTTCTCTTATAAAATCTTCATTGTGAAGAACTGCTCTTGAAACGGTAGTTCCCGCAAGTCCTATTGGTTCAAACTCGGCAGTTGGGGTTAAAGCGCCCGTTCTTCCTACATTTATTTCAACATTTAAAAGTTTTGTTTCCTTTTCTTCGGGCGGATATTTGTAGGCTATTGCCCATTTAGGATATTTTGAGGTGCTACCCATTTCATCACGAAGGGCAAAATTATCAACCTTAATAACGGCACCGTCAATATCAAAGGGTAAATCTCCCCTTGAATTTCCTATACGCTCAATTTCGGTAATAACCTCGCTCATATTGTAACACTTTTTATACGTCGGCAGAACCGAAAAACCGAGAGATTTGAGAAAATCCAAAGACTCGATATGGGAAGAAAGTTGTTTTTCTTCAATACGCTGAATGTTGAAAACAAATATATCAAGTTTCCGCTCGGCAGTGACCTTTGAGTTCTTTTGTCTTAGCGAACCTGCGGCAGCATTTCGAGGATTTTTGGCAGGTTGTTCGCCCAAAAGTTCCTGACGGTTTACAAGGTCTAAAAACGCCTCTCTTGACATATAAACCTCGCCCCTGACCTCGAGAGCGCCCGTAAAGGAAATGGCTTTAGGAATGCTTTCAATGGTCAGAAGATTCGCGGTAACATCTTCTCCCGTTTGACCGTCGCCTCTTGTAGAGCCTCTTACAAAGCGTCCATTCTCATATTCAAGAGAAACCGAAAGTCCGTCAATTTTAGGCTCAACTGAATAGGTAGTATTTCCAACCGAATCTTTTACTCTGTTATCGAAAGCATTAAGTTCATCAAAACTAAAAGCATCAAGCAGACTTTCCATTTTTACAGAGTGTTTTACGGGAGTAAAAAGGCGGTCGGCAACACCGCCCACACGCTGTGTCGGGGAGTCAGCACTCACAAGGGACGGAAACTCCGCTTCAAGAAAGCGCAGTTGTCTGCCTAACATATCGTACTCGAAGTCGGATATTTCGGGGGCATCATCATTATAATATTTTTCGTTGTGATATTTAAGTTGTGCACGCAATTCTTCTATGCGTATTTTTGCCTCTTGAATATCCATTTCTTTCTCCTTTAATTTAAAACTTCTGCTCCAAAGTCAAATATATCTTCAAGCATTTCATCGGTAGCGTGGCCGACACTTGTAAAGGCGTCGGGTACGGCACCGACAATTACCGTCTGTGCCACAATAAAATCCGTAGAAAAAGTCTGCTCGGTTTTATCCTCTCGCATTGCTAAATTGCTTTCAAGGGTTACCGTCATAAGTATCTGATGGAGTACCTGATTTATTCCCGCTCCCATAAAATTACTCTTAAAGTCACTAATCACGGTGGTTGTAACGCATACAGTATAACTTATTTTCGGAACTTTGAAAGATGTATAATAAACTCCGAAAGCAGCGCTTAACGGTACCTCGAAAGTAACATCTGTATAGGAATATAGTTCTTTTGATATTTCTCTTGTTATGTATGATTTAACTCGATTTGCTTCTACAGTGTTAATTTCAACGCTTGTCGCAATACCCTCGCTGTTTCGAGATATTACAGCAAGTTGGTCATATGTAATCTGTAAAGCATCAAGGGCTAAGTAAACCGCTTTGTTTGCGCTGTCGGAAAGAACTGTCTTTATAGCAGATTTCGCATAAACAGCAGCCACCTTTCGAAGCCGTATATCTACAACTGCCCAAAGGGAAGCGGCAACAAGAGAGATTATTGCAAACAAAACAATTAAACGGATAATTCTTTGTTTTGTGTTCTTTCTGAAATAAACCAATAAATCACTGCCTTTCGCAATATATATTACGAAAGACGAGGTGTTTTAGTGAATTATTTTTGTAAAGCACTAACGGCGGTCACTATCATTTCCGATGCCGTTTCAGTGCCGATTTTACTGTTTATACACAGGTCGTATGCCGTTCTTGCGCCCCAACGGGTATCGGCATAATAGTTATGATAGTTCGCTCTCTTTTTATCAGTTTTTTTAATCAGAGTTTCCGCCTCTTCATAAGAAATGCCCTTGCCCTCACTTATACGTTTTATTCGCTGCTTAAGGTCGGCGTATACGAATACGGAAAGAACATTATCTCTGTCTTTTAGAATTGAATTTGCACAACGTCCTACTATTACGCAAGATTCTTTATCGGCAATATCTTTAATAATGTTTGAGCAATTTATATAGGCTTTATCGGTAATCGGAAGGGTTACCGACCTTGAGGTTAACATTTGAGCCCCCGAAAAAGCGCCCGAAGAAAGAGCGTATAAAAAACTATTTGTTGCGGTTTCATCAATTTCTCGAAGAATCTCCTCGCTCATTCCGCTGTTTTTAGCAATCATACCGATAAACTCTTTATCATAAACCTTGATGCCAAGTTTTTGGGCAACTTTACACGCAATTTCGTGTCCTCCGCTTCCGAACTCTCGACCGATTGTTATAACAAAGTTTTTATTCATAACGGACACCTCATATAGTTACTTTATTACATTTTACTTATTATTTCAATCTTTTAAAACCGACTGGGTAAAGGAATAATTTCGGGCTCTTCAACTAAGATTAGCCCGTATTTAGAAACGATTTCCTTTGCGAATGGTATTGAGTATTCGTCAAAGGCAGATGGAGTATCGTGAGAGTCAAAACCGAAGACCGCTTTACAGCCAACTTGACCCGCGATTTTCCAAAATTCATCAAACGGATAAAAACGGTGGTCACGAATTCCGTAGAAATTTATTTCAAGCGGTATATCGCATTTTTTTGCCTCTTTACAAAGACGGGTCATTTCCTGCCTGTACAACTGCATATCGGAAGTCGCCTCAATTAAGTCGGGGTGGGCTATATAAGTAAATACACCCGTATTTATTGCCTCAATTACACAGTCTACATACTCAGTAAGGTCAGACATAGGCCGTTGTGTCATTCCAACATAACAACCATCAGGATAGCCATTCTTTATAAAGTGCTGTCCAAGTATAAGATATTCTGCTCCAAGTTCTTTTACGATTTTGTACATATCCTTAAAATAAAGAGGAAAATACTCAATTTCAAAACCGATATGGATTTTTATCTCATCTTTATATTTTTCTCGTAAGAATTTTAAAGTTTCAACATATTCTTCGGCTCTTGACATAGGAACACGATAACTAAACTCAAAGCCGTCAGGAAAAACGAAGGGAGCGTGTTCCGAAAAGCCTAATACTTTAATGTCGTTTTCTATTGCTCTTTTAATATATTCTTCGGGTGTTCCCGTTGCATGACCGCAAAGGAAGGTATGGGTGTGAAGATTAACCTTCATTCTTATTATCTCCTCTATCTTTTATGTGCTCTTAACTTTTTATTTATAACAATTTTTATTACTACATATTGAACTATAAAGGTAAGTACCCAAGAGATTATATAAGAGATAAAGAGCGACTCGGGTGTGTGAAAAGCAGGAATCTTAAAGATGGTATAAATCCACGCGACGCGCAAAACACAAATTCCCATTATTGAGGCAATCATTGGGAAAACAGATTGACCAAGACCTCTTAATACGCCTGTTGTTACATCCATAAGACCCGCTATAAAAAACGGAAGACAAATATACATCATTCTGACACTACCCCAATAAACCGCTTGGGGTGAGTCGGTAATATAGATTGAAAGGAGCGGTTTTGAAAATATCGTTAGTAAAATTCCAACAATAACTCCTAAAACGGCGGTGGACATAAAACAAATGTGAGAAATTTTCCGAACTCGGTCAAAACGGCCTGCCGCCGAGTTTTGACCGATATAGTTCATTGCTGTTTGCCTAAAGCCTTCGTTTGTCATAAAGGCAAAGTTTTGGATATTTGTGGCGGCGGCGCTTCCCGCAACAACACCGGCGTACTGCGGAATAGCGTCAAGTCCGTTAAGCGAAGTTTGAATTATTACATTTGAGACCGAGAAAATAGAAGACTGAATTCCCGCAGGAAAGCCCATTCTAAATATTTTTTTAAGAGGTTCTGGGTGAAAGCGAATTTTTTTAAGATTTAATTTACAATCATCTTGCCTTTTAATTAAAGCGAAGACTACTAAAACAGCCGAAACCAAATAAGAAATTATAGTTGCAAGGGCAACGCCCGCAATATCCATTTTAAGGCACAAAACAAAAATTAAGTTAAGTCCTAAATTTATAACCCCTGCAATAAGTAAAAAATATAGGGGCCGTTTAGAATCTCCCGCGGCACGAAGAACCGAGGAGCCGAAATTGTAAACCACATTAGGCAAAGTGCCCGCAAAGATTATTTGCATATAAGTTATGGCAAGGGGCAATATTTCGGCGGGTGTATCCATTAAAATTAAAAGGGGCTCTGCAAGGAAGACACCAATAACCGAAATAACAGTTCCGCCAATTATTGCTAAAGGAATTATTGTATGGACGGCTTTATGAACATAGTCACTGTCCTTTGCTCCGATTGCATGGGCAACAGTTACTCCGCTTCCCGCCGAAAAACCAATAAAAAAGTTAATTATAAGAGCAGAAATTGCTCCTGTACAGCCTACGGCAGCAACCGCATTACTTCCCGACTGACCAAATTGACCGACTATTACAAGGTCGGCCGCATTGAAAAGAAGTTGAAGAATTCCGCTTATTATAATCGGAATGGTATAAAACATCATCCCCGAAAAAAGCGGACCCTCTACCATTCCTCTGTTTTGTTTGTGCATTCGCTCACCCTCAGATAAACTCATTACTTTTATTATACACTTAAATTTATATAATTTCAATAAAATAAGCACGGAAATTTAGATTTCCCGTGCTTGTATAATTTTTTTTATTTTTGCTTTTTCTTTAGAATTTCGCCCGGTTTTTGACGGTCAAAATAACTCTTTGTTTCCTTTGCTACAACTCCGCTTAAGGCTAAGAGTGCAATAATATTCGGAAAAGCCATAAGTCCGTTAAAAATATCTGCCATTGTCCAAACCGCGCTCAAAGTCATATATGGGCCTACAAATACGGCAGCAATATATATCCAACGGAAGACCTGAACTGCCCATTTTTTGCCGCCGGTAAGATATTCAAGACAGCGTTCGCTATAATAGTCCCAACCGAGAATGGTTGTAAAGGCGAAGAAGATAAGACACAACATTAAAGCAAAAGAGGCAAACTCCGCCGAAATAAAGGGAATTCCGCTTTGGAAGGCATAGGTAGTAACAGCGATGCCTTCAAGGCCTGTATCCCAGGCTCCCGTTAGAACTATAGCAAGACCTGTACAAGAGCAAATCACGATAGTATCTATAAAGGTACCTGTCATTGTAACAAGGCCCTGTCGAACGGGCTCTTTTGTTTGAGCGGCTGCAGCGGCAATAGGAGCGGAACCAAGACCCGCTTCATTAGAGAAGATACCACGGGCAACGCCCTTTTGCATTGCTAGAATAATTGCACCAAGGACTCCTCCCGCAACAGCACGAAGACCAAAAGCACTTTCCAAAATTACAACAATGGCGGCAGGAATTTTTGTGATATTGCAAACAAGGAGTATAACGCAAAGAAGAACATATATAACCGCCATAGAGGGAACTACAAGTTCCGACACCTTGGAAATTCTTTTTATTCCGCCGATAATTACAAGGGCAGCGGCTACGGTTATTATTAAACCGCCGATTACAACAGCCCAACTATATTTGTTTCCAAAGAGTTCGAAAGCAATATTTGTTCCTTCAGGGTCGAAAAAGTTTTTAATTGCCGAGGTTACACTCTGAACCTGTGTAAAGGTTCCGATACCGAAAAGTCCGGCACCAACACCGAAGGTTGCAAATAAGCACGCAAGCCATTTCCAACCTTTGCCCATACCTTTTTCTATGTAGTAAAAAGGACCTCCAAGCGCATGACCTTCGTTATCTATTGTGCGGTATTTAACGGCAAGCAGTCCTTCGGCATATTTGGTAGCCATACCAAAGAAAGCGGCAAGAACCATCCAGAAAAGTGCTCCGGGACCACCGGCTACAATAGCCGTTGCAACGCCTACGATATTACCCGTTCCGATTGTTGCCGAAAGGGCGGTACAAAGAGCGCCAAAGGAAGAAACCTCACCCTTTGCGCCTTCTTCTTCTTTAAATATGCATTTTAGGGCACGAGGAAGGTGGAAAACCTGAACTAATCGTGTTTTAAAGGTTAACCAAAGTCCGACCGCCATTATTAGTATAATGAGTATAGGACCCCAAACAACATCATCAATTGATGTTAATATTTTTTCAAACTGTTCCATGGTTTTCTCCTGAACTAAATTATCTTAAAGAAACTAAGCAAACTTAAAACAAAGACTGCAACCACTATTATTGGAAGTACATAGAGGAAGTAGGGTTTCATCCATTTTGCAATTTTAAGACCTTTTCCTGTATTGGCTTCGTTTCTAAAATTTTCAAAACCCCAACCATGGCGTTTGATAGTGCAGAAAAGCACTATTATTATCGAACCGATTGGAATCAATAGGTTTGAAACGATGAAATCTTCAATATCCAGTACCTGCCAACTTTTTCCGAGAAAATCAAACGAAGTAAGAAAACCGAAGACGCAAGGCAGAGAAAGAGCCATCATTGATATACAACAGATAAAACAAGTCTTTTTCTTTGACCAAAGAAACTTTTCCTGACAACAGGCGACGATTGCCTGAAAAACAGCAATAACCGTTGTAAAAGCGGCAAAGAACAGGAAGATAAAGAACAAACTTCCCACAATCTGTCCAAAAGGCTGCGCAATATTATTAAACACACGGGGCAAGGTCATAAAAATCAAAGCAGGTCCGTTATCAACCTCAACGCCGAAAGCAAAACACGCGGGGAAAATAATAAGACCCGAGGTTATTGCAACAAAGGTATCAAGAATTGCAATATTAACAGATTCGCCAAACAAAGAGCGTTCTTTACCAAAATAACTGCCGAAAATTGCCATTGAACCGATACCGAGTGAAAGAGTGAAGAAGGCTTGTTGCATAGCGCCCGAAGCCACCCTCCCAAACTCGGAAACGGTGTCCATTTTAGTTAAATCGGGAACAAGATAAAATTTGATTCCTTCTTTTCCCCCGGGTAAAAAAATACTGTAAACCGCAAGGGCTACCATTATTACCAGCAGAACTATCATCATATATTTTGAAACACGTTCAAGCCCTTTTTGAAGGCTGAAAGAACAAACAAGAAAACCTGCGATAATTACCAAGAAGGTAAAGCAAATCATCTCAAAAGGACTCGATAGCATAGACAAGAAGGTTTCATTAACGGCAGTATCGCTAATTCCAACAAACTTGCCCGATACCATTAAGAGAAAATATTTAAGCATCCAACCCGCCACAGAGGTATAGAACATCATAAGAATTATTAGACCCGCAAACATTCCATATCCGTGAAGATGCCATTTGGTTCCTTTAGGTTCAATAGGGCGGTAAAGGTCAATAGGACTTTTCCTTGAAGCACGTCCCAAAGCAAACTCCATTGTCATTACCGGAACGCCCATAACAATCAAAAAGAGGGCATAGAGCAAAACAAAGGCGCCTCCGCCGTACTCTCCTACCATCCAAGGGAACTTCCAAACATTCCCTATTCCTATCGCACAACCAGCACTAAGCAAAATAAATCCAAGTCTTGAGCCCAGTTTCTCTCTTTGCATAATTCCCTCCGATTTTTATACATTGTTTTTCATTGTATCACAATTAAACCGTTATTTCTACCCTGTTTTGCCAAATTATTATTGATTTTTCAAGTTGCGAATATTATACTAAATTCAGTATAATATTTTATAGTAAATAAGGGTGTGCAAAATGAAGGACACTTTTACGGTTGAAAAAATTGCCGAAATTAGAAACGGGTTTTCCGAAAAATTCGGAATTCCAAGGCAAAGCGGACTTTGCGGTTCGGTTAAAGCGAAAATTGTTTTTGAGCCTGAATACAGAGTAAAAGAAGCCTTCAGAGATTTAGAGGGCTTTTCGCACATCTGGCTTATCTGGCAGTTTAGTGAGGCAGTGCGCGACGAATGGTCCCCTACCGTTCGTCCTCCAAGACTTGGCGGGAACAAGCGCACGGGCGTTTTTGCAACCCGTTCGCCTTTCAGACCTAATCCTTTGGGCCTTTCATGTGTTAAACTTGACAAAATTGAAATGGACGAAAAGTTGGGACCCGTTCTTCACGTTTCAGGGGCTGACCTTTTAGACAAAACCCCGATTTATGATATAAAACCGTATATTCCTTACGCAGACTGTAAGCCTGACGCATCAGACGGTTTTACGGGAAGCGTTAAAAGGATTCTGCTTGAAGTTATTATACCTGACGAAATCAAAAAGAAAAATGATGACGCTTTTTTGCAAAACATTACCGAAATCATTGCTCAAGACCCCAGACCCGCCTATCAAAATGACCCCGAAAGAATTTATAAACTTGACTTTGAGGGGCTGACCGTTTCATTTAAAGTAAATGATAACACTGCTACTCTTTTAAACATTGAAAGGAACTCATAATGAAAGAACTTTTTAATCTTTTCGGTCTTTTTTTCAAAATTGGAATTATGACCTTTGGCGGCGGATACGCTATGCTTCCGATATTAGAGCGCGAACTCGCTGAAAAACGCAATTATGTTACTATGGACGAAATTATGGATTATTTCGCGGTTGGACAATGCACCCCCGGAATTATTGCGGTTAATACCGCAACCTTTATCGGATTTAAGCGCAAGGGTATTTTAGGCGGTATTTTTGCAACCATTGGTGTGGTTACTCCTTCACTGATTATAATTACCCTTTTAGCCACGGTTTTAGGATTTGTTGCAGGAAACGAAATTGTTAAAAACGCATTTGCGGGAGTTTCCGTCGCTGTATGTGCCCTTATTGTTCAGGCAATTTTAAAACTTGTTAAAAGCGGTATAAAAGATGCTTTTACCGTAGGCATTGCTCTTGCTTCCTTTCTGGCTTCATTTTTCCTTGACGCATCACCTATTATTGTTATTATCGTTGCTGCAATAGTTGGAGTTTTAGCCAAATACTTTTTGGATAAAATTCAAGACAAAAAGAAAGTAAAGGAGGCAGTAAAATGACCTTCTTGCTAATTTTTTGGGAATTTTTTAAAACAGGGCTTTTTGCCGTTGGCGGCGGCCTTGCTACCATTCCTTTTCTTATGAAAATGGCAGAAAACTATAATTGGTTTGATGCCGAAGAACTTTCTAATATGATAGCCGTTTCGGAGTCTACCCCGGGTCCTATCGGAATAAATATGGCAACCTATGTAGGATATACATCGGGCGTTGAAGAGTATGGTATTTTAGGCGGCATTTTCGGAGCATTGATTGCAACAACCGCACTTGTTCTTCCAAGTCTTGTAATCATTATGATAATCGCAGGGTTTTTACAGAAATTCCGCCAGAGCAGTTTGGTTGAGAAAACCTTTTTCTGCCTTAGACCCGCTACAATAGGTCTACTTGCTGTGTCGCTTATCTCTATGATGACCCCTTTGTTTTTTAATTTTGCGGGAACTTCCCTTTTAGAGTTTTTCGACCTTAAAGCAGTTGCTCTTTTCGGGCTTTTACTTTTTGGAATTTTAAAATTTAAAAAGCACCCGATTATATATATTGCAATCGGTGCCGCTGCCGGAATAATCTTTAAATTTTAGGAGATATAATGAATTTTTTTGCTGATATAGCCATAATTGGCGGGGGTGCTTCGGGCCTTGCCGCCGCAATTACAGCCAAACGAATTTCCCCCTCATCAGAAGTGTATATATTCGAGGCCCTCGACCGAGTTGGAAAAAAACTGATTACTACGGGAAACGGCAGATGTAATCTTACCAATCGAAACCTATCGGCTGACCGTTTCCACGGAGAATCGGTTGAGTTTGCTATGAAGGTTATGGGAGAAGACGGAAACAAAACTATTGAAGAGTTCTTTTCGAGCGTAGGTGTTCCTTTTGTTTTCGAAGAAAATAAAGGCTTTCCCTCTTCTTTACAGGCTTCGTCTGTTGTTGACTGCTTAAGATTTGAATGTGACCGACTTGGAGTAAAGACAATCTGCAACTGCAAAATTGACGACATTAAGTTTTCTAAAGATTTTAAACTTTTCTCTCAAAGCGGAATCATTACCGCAAAAACGGTTATTGCCTGTACGGGACTATATTCGGGCGGAGAAAGACTTGGAAGCGACGGCAGTTTTTATAGGATACTAAAGAGTAACGGCTTTAAAACGGTTAAGATTACTCCGTCTATTGTTCAGGTTAAGACCCAAACCGATTATGTAAAACAACTTAAAGGGATTAAAACTTTAGCAAGTGCAACCCTTTTAAGAAACGACCAACCCGTAAAGTCAGAATTCGGCGAGGTGCTTTTCTGCGATTACGGACTTTCCGGCCCCGCAATAATGAACATATCAAGAGGGGCGTTTAGACAAGATTTAAAACACGAAATTGCACTTGACCTTTTCCCCGACACTGAAAAAGAAGAACTTTGTAAAATTCTTATTTCAAGAGCACAAAATCTGTCCTACCGAAAAACAGAGGACTTCTTTACGGGTATGCTTAACAAGCGGTTGGGTCAGGTTGTCATGAAATATATTGGCCTTAAACTAAGCGACAGTGTTTCGATTATCGACCAAAAGACAGCAAATAATCTTGCTGACGCACTAAAATGTTTTAAATTCAAGGTTACGGGAAATACCGGGTTTGTAAATTCACAGGTCAGCGCAGGTGGCATTTCCACCGATGAGTTCAACCCTGACTCCCTTATGTCGAAAAAATATCCCGGTTTTTTTGCCTGCGGAGAACTTTTAGATATTGACGGGGACTGCGGAGGATTTAATCTTGCTTGGGCTTGGACGAGCGGTATGGTTGCAGCAAGGTCTGCTGCTGAATTTGCAGAGGTAAAAAAATGATTCTCGTAAACAATATAAATCTGTCGCTAGACACAGATTTTGATAATCTGCTGAAAGAACTCAGGCAACACAATGCCTTTAAAAATGTAAATCTGACGAGTGCAAGACTTTACAGAAAATCTGTCGATGCAAGACATAAAGATAAAGTTCATTTCTGTTGCTCGGTTATAGTTGAAGTTTTAAATAATGAGCAACAAGCCATAAAGAAAATTAAAAACAGTCAGATTTTTAACGAAAATCCTTACAAATACGAAAAGTGTAAAAAAGATGTTTTTGAAAAACCGCTTGTCGTCGGTTTTGGTCCTGCGGGAATATTTGCCGCATACACATTAGCAAAGGCAGGTCTTTGTCCTATCGTTATTGAAAGGGGTAAGGACGTTGCTTCTCGCACTGAAGATGTTTTTGATTTTTGGAACGGCGGAAAACTTAATCCTGAATCTAACGTTCAGTTCGGTGAGGGAGGTGCGGGTGCATTCTCCGACGGAAAACTTACCACAGGGACTAAAGACCCCAGACAGAAAGAAGTTTTAAGGCTTTTCTGCGAAAACGGGGCTCAAAAAAATATTCTGACGGACGCTAAACCTCACATTGGCACCGATATTCTTGCAACGGTTATAAAGAATATCCGAGAGGAAATTATTGCCCTTGGTGGCCAGGTAAGATTTTCAAGCCGTCTTGAAAAAATCAACTTCAAAAACGGCAAACTCGTTTCAGCCGAAATAACAAGTTCAGGCGAAACCTATACTCTTTTTTGTTCCAGTCTTATTCTGGCAATAGGCCATTCTGCAAGGGATACCTTTGATATGCTCATAAAAAATAATGTTGAGATGATAAGAAAGCCTTTTGCAGTTGGAATGAGAATTGAACACAGTCAAAAAGATTTAAATGAATTTTTATACGGTAGTTTTGCAAACCATAAAGCACTTGGTTCTGCCGACTATAAACTTGCCGTTCATCTCCCGTCGGGCAGAGGGGTTTATACCTTTTGTATGTGCCCGGGAGGAGAAGTTGTTAACGCTTCAAGCGAAGAAAACGGTATTGCGGTTAACGGAATGAGTTACTCGGCTCGTAATTCGAAAAATGCTAACAGTGCAATTCTTACCGAAGTGCTGCCTTGTGACCTTGAGGGTGATGACGTTCTTGAGGGGGTTCGCTTTCAAAGAAAACTTGAACAAAACGCATACAAACTGACAAAAGGAAAAGGGGTTCCTATCCAGACCGTCAACGGATATCTTTACGGCGACAATCAAACTCCAAGCATTTGCCCTTCCATAAAACCTCAAGGTGTATTTTCAGAAATTTCAGAAATTTTCCCCGATTTTATAAATTCGTCACTTAAAGAAGGTATTCCGCTTTTAAGTAAGAAAATTTGCGGTTTTGAGGGCGGTTCTGTGCTTGTTGCGCCCGAAACCAGAAGTTCCTCCCCTGTTCGAATTGTGAGGAATGATGAATTTAATTCTGTCAGCGTTAAAGGTCTTTATCCTTGCGGAGAGGGTGCAGGATATGCGGGTGGAATTATGTCGGCGGCGGTTGACGGAATTAAGTGCGCCGAGGCTGTAATTAGAAATTTAAATTCAAATTAAATGCAAAAATACTCTTTTTGTATGTTAAAAGGTATAAAAACTTTTATTTTTTACCCCCTTTAATAGTTATAAGTTCCAAAATACTTAAAAAAGCGAAAAAATTTGTTAAATTTTAAACGAACATCTTGCAAAATTGCTTATTTTAGGTTACAATAGATAGGCAAACTATATTTTTTAGGAGGAATTTTCCAATGGTTAAAGTTGCAATTAACGGATTCGGCCGTATCGGTCGTCTTGCTTTCCGTCAAATGTTCGGTGCTGAAGGTTACGATGTAGTAGCTATCAACGACCTTACCAAACCCTCTATGCTTGCTCATCTTTTAAAGTATGACACCGCACAGGGCGGCTACTGTGGTAAAGTTGGCGAAGGCCTTCACACTGTAGAGGCTGATGACGAAGCAGGTACTATCACTGTTGACGGCAAAACCCTCAAAATCTATGCTGAAAAAGATGCTAAAGACCTTCCCTGGGGCGAACTCGATATCGATGTAGTTCTCGAATGCACCGGTTTCTACTGCTCTAAGGACAAGAGCCAGGCTCACATTGATGCAGGCGCTAAAAAGGTTGTTATTTCTGCTCCCGCAGGCAACGACCTCAAGACCGTTGTATTCAGCGTTAACGAAGATACTCTTACCGCTGATGACACCATCATCTCTGCTGCTTCCTGCACCACCAACTGCCTTGCTCCCATGGCAAAAGCTCTTAACGATTATGCTCCTATTCAGAGCGGTATCATGAGCACTATTCACGCTTACACCGGTGACCAGATGATTCTTGACGGTCCTCACAGAAAAGGCGACCTTCGTCGTGCTCGTGCAGGCGCTGCTAACATCGTTCCTAACTCTACCGGCGCTGCTAAGGCTATCGGCCTTGTAATTCCCGAACTCAACGGCAAACTTATCGGTTCTGCTCAGCGTGTTCCCGTTGCTACCGGTTCTACCACCATTCTTACCGCTGTCGTTAAGGGTGCTGACGTAACCAAAGAAGGTATCAACGCTGCTATGAAGGCTGCTGCTTCTGAATCTTTCGGCTACAACACTGACGAAATCGTTTCTTCTGACGTTGTTGGTATGCGTTTTGGTTCTCTCTTTGACGCAACTCAGACTATGGTCGCTAAAATTGCTGATGACCTTTACGAAGTTCAGGTTGTTTCTTGGTATGATAACGAGAACTCCTACACCAGCCAGATGGTTCGCACCATTAAGTATTTTGCTGAACTTTAATTAGCATAAAACTTTAGAACCTAACCTTCCGTGGCAACTGCTGCGGAAGGTTTTTATTTTTATGAGTTTTTGTAATTTTATGAAAAATTAAGAATACTATTGACAAAACTAGTATTTTTATGTGATAATATATAGGAATAAGGTGATATTATATGAGAATAATCAGCGGAACTGCAAAAGGACGCCGTCTGCAAACCCTTCCCGGAAGCGATGTCCGGCCAACCTCAGACAAGGTAAAAGAAGGTATTTTCAGTGCAATTCAGTTTGATATTGAGGGAAGACGTTTTCTTGACCTTTTTGCCGGAAGCGGTCAAATGGGACTTGAGGCGTTAAGCCGAGGCGCTCTTTCATCTGTTTTCGTTGACTCATCTAATGATTCTATTAGGGTTTTAAAGGAAAATATTTTTTCTGTTGGTTTTGGCGAAAATTCAACCGTTATAAGAAGTGACGCCCTTTCCTTTTTGTCGCTTACAAAAGAAACCTTTGATATTGCTTTTCTTGACCCGCCTTATGCCGCAGGTCTTCTTGAAAAATCGCTTGAAGCCGTATCAAAAAAGATGTCCGATTTCGGAATTATAATCTGCGAACACCCCTTTGAAGTTACTCTTCCCGAAAGCGTTAACGGTTTTTCGGTTTTTAAGCGATATCGCTATGGGAAGATAAATGTGACCACATATAAAAAGGAAAATTAAATGAAAAATACTGTTGCTATTTACCCCGGCAGTTTTGACCCTATAACGCTTGGTCATCTTGATATTATTTCAAGAGGCGCAAAAATGTTCAATAAGGTCATTGTTGTGGTAATGTCTAATGTTCATAAGAATAGTGGCTGTTTTACCATTGACGAGCGGGTCGAAATGATAAAGAAGTCGGTATCTCATATTGAGAACGTTGAAGTTGACCATTTTGACGGCTTGCTTGCAAACTATGCCGCTAATAAAAACGCCGATGTTATTGTTAAGGGTTTACGCGCTGTTACAGACTTTGAATATGAATTCCAGATGGCGCTTACCAATAAAAAACTTAATCCTGATGTCGAAACTATATTTCTCACAACCAGTGCTGAGAATATGTATTTAAGTTCAAGCATGGTAAAACAGATTGCAAGTATGGGCGGAGACATCACGGACTTTGTTCCCCACGCAATCCATAACGATATAGTAAAAAGATTAAAGAAAGGAGACTAAACTATGTCTATTGAAGATTTACTCGAACAGTTTGACGAAGTGCTTGAAGGAGGTATGAAACTTCCCGGAAAGAAGACCGTTGTTGACGTAGAAAAACTCCGCGCTCTTATTGATGACATTCGTCTTAACATCCCCGGCGAGATTAAACAGGCTCGTGGTATCGTAGCAGACCGCACCGATATCATCACTAACGCAAAAAGAGAGGCTGACGGAATTATCCGTTCGGCAGAAGAAAGAGCAAAGGCTATGGTTACTCAAGAAGAGATTACCAAACTTGCTCAGGAAAAGGCAAGCGAAATCATTACTACTGCTCAGTCTAAGAGCCGCCAAATGAGAAAGGCTGCACAGGACTTTGTTGATGACATTATGCGCAGAGCCGATGAAGGCCTTACCGCTAATCTTGGTGAGGTAAGAAAAACCCGTGCTGCTCTTAAGCAAGCAGTACCTTCTGCTCCTGCAAAGGACGAATAGTTTTCCTTTAAAGCATCTCTCGGGTAGTTCCTGCGAGGTGCTTTATTTTTCGACAAAATTCACTTGATATGAATTTTGTAATATGTTATACTCAATAGGCTAAAAGGAGGTGTGCAGATGGAGAACACAAAAACGATTACTACTAACAAAAATGCTTACCATGAGTATTTTGTTATTGAAAGTTTTGAGGCAGGAATTGAACTTACCGGAACTGAAATTAAGTCTATCCGTCAAGGAGGCGTTAATCTGAAAGATGCTTGGTGCAGTGTTGATGACGGTCAGATGTTCATTAAACAGATGCACATATCTCCTTATGAACACGGGAATATTTTTAACAAAGACCCTATGAGAGTAAGAAGACTTCTTCTTCACAAAAAAGAAATTATGAGACTTTTTGGTTTAGTAAAACAGCAAGGTCTTGCTCTTGTTCCGTTATCTCTTTACTTTAAGGGCTCTCTTGTTAAGGTTCAACTTGGACTTTGCAAGGGTAAAAAACTATATGACAAGCGCGCAGTTGCCGCCGAAAAATCTGCAAACCGAGATATGCAGCGTGCACTAAAAGAACAAAATCGCTAATTATACATGGGGGCGTAAAGGTTTCGACGGGGGCTTTGAACAATTGGAAGCGAGCAGAGGTGCGGTACCTCTTTAAAAGCCGCAAATTATAAAATTAAACAACAACTCTAAAGTTGCTCTTGCTGCTTAATTAAGCAGCCGTCCGACCCGGTAATACCGCGGACCGGCGAGGGCGTCGATTAGCGGTGAACGTGAACAAGGTAATGCCGATAGCCTTGTCATGCAGTTTCGGCTACTAAGCACAAAAGCGTGACGGCCTGCTTTTGTGTAAGGGAATGTTAATGACCGTCTGCGCTCGGAGATGCTGATTGGGATTGGCTTTCGGACAGGGGTTCGACTCCCCTCGCCTCCACCAAATAACAAAGCGCCTCACTCGAAAGAGTGGGGTGTTTTGTTGTTTTGACTGAAAATTGGGAGTCGAACCCGTGAGGGTTTGCCGTTTAGGAAAACAGTGTGTGACACTGTTTTTTAGGCAAAGCGGCGAAGGCGGGTACTGTTGGCAAAGCCAACGGTCGACAAGCCAACAGTATGCGAAGCATACGGTCGCTCCCCTCGCCTCCACCAAATAGAAAAGGAGCAATACCGCAAGGTATCTGCTCTTTTTTGCTTTTTTGAATGGAGAGTCGAACCCGAGAGGGTAAGGTGTTTTTATTGATTATAAAAACAATTTATGATATAATTTAAATACAAACGAAAAAGGAATGAGGGTAATGGTTGTTTTAATTACAGGAGCGTCGCATGTTGGGAAAACTGCGTTGGCACAGAAACTGCTTCAAAGATATAAATATCCGTATTTATCGATAGACCATTTAAAAATGGGTCTTATCCGCAGTAAACAGACAACACTTACACCGCTAAGCAATGATAATGACCTGACTGAATATTTATGGCCCATCGTTTGTGAAATTATTAAAACTGCCGTTGAAAATAAGCAGAATTTAATTATTGAAGGCTGTTATATTCCGTTTGACTGGGAGAAGGACTTTACAGAGGAATATCTTAATAATATTAAATACTGTTGTCTTATAATGAGTGAAAAATATATAAAAAATCATTTTGATGATATTAAGAGATATGCAAACATTATAGAAAGTCGTATTGATGATGAATATTTTACATTAGAAAATGTATTAAAAGACAATCAGGAAGCACTAAAACTATCCAAGGAAAATAACGTTCACTATATTCTTATAGACGAAAAATATGAGATAAATTTTGATTTGTAAAGAGAGTTTTGTTATGGAGTTTAATGAAAAATTACAGGAACTGCGCCGTCAAAAAGGGCTTACACAAGAAGAACTTGCTAACGCTCTTTATGTTTCAAGAACGGCGGTTTCAAAGTGGGAACTTGGCAAAGGACTTCCAAGTTTGGAATCTCTTAAAGCAATTTCAAAGTTGTTTTCGGTAACAATTGACCAACTTCTTTCCGGAGACGAACTCATTACAATTGCTGAACAGGACCGCAAAACAAAATTTGCGATTTGATGTTTGGAATTTTAGATATTTCTTCCCTTTTACTTTTCTTTTTACCTTTCTTTGCGCAAAGAGTAGCCGGAGTGAGTTTAGCCGTTTCGCTAATTGATTTAACCGCAGTTTCTCCCTACCTTATTATCTCGTATTATATTTTAATTATTTCTCTCGTCATTTTCGGGGTCTTAACCCTCGCATTACAGCAGGTTTCCTGTCTTTTTTGGAACAGAATTAAACGAAAAATATCACTTATACTAAATATTCTGGCCGTTATTCTTCTTGTTTTGAGTTTACAGCCTTATGCAACAATATTTCTTATAATTTTCTTTGTTATAAAGGTATTTTTAGTTATAAGACACGATTAGTGTCACGATTGTGACAACGGGTTTCTTGAAAAAAATTGACCTTCCTTTAGAATAGATTCAGGTTTTTACCGAATTTAAAAAGGGAGGTTTTTTCTTTGAAAAAAACGAATAAAAAAGGGTTGATTTTACCGGTTGCTTTGCTTTTAGGTTTTGCGGTTTGGACAGTGCTTATCAGCACCGTTGACACCGAACCCATTGGGCCGGGCGGGTCAATGGTTGGTTTTTCAGCACTTAACGGTTTTGTTTTTAGGCTTACAGGCGTAAATTGGGGACTTTATTATATTACCGACCTGCTTTCAATTGTTCTGCTGTTTGTTGCCTTTTGTTTTGGATTATTAGGTCTTTATCAGATGATAAAAAGGAAAAGCATTTTAAAGGTTGATTACAGCATTCTCGTCCTTGGTGGATTGTACATTATTACGGTTGCATTGTATTTATTCTTTGATACAGTTATTGTGAACCACAGACCAACACTAATAGACGGGGTTTTGGAGGCGTCGTATCCATCCTCAACAACTCTGCTTGTTTTATCAATTATGCCTACCGCTTTAATGCAGTTTAAAACCCGAATAAAAAACATTTTTTTGAAGAGATTTACAGTAGTCTTAACCCTTATATTCACAGTTTTTATGGTTGTTGGAAGATTTATTTCGGGAGTTCATTGGTTTTCCGATATTGTAGTCGGTGTTCTTCTTGGCACGGGTCTTGTTTGTCTTTACCGCTATATACTTGCCCTTTCAAAGCGAAAGTGATATAATGTAAAAAACTGCAATTTTCAAAAGGAGATGGCTTATGTTCAATATTCTTGTTGTTGAAGATGACAGAAACACCCGAACACTAATAAAGGCTGTTCTTGAAAATGAAAAATATACTGTATTTACCGCAGAAAACGGCATTTTGGCTCTTGAGGTAATTGACAAAGAACACATTGATTTGGTCGTTCTCGATATTATGATGCCGAAAATGGACGGATACGAGTTAACAAAAACACTTCGCAAGTCGGATGAGTTTTTGCCTATACTTATGGTTTCGGCAAAACAGCAACCCGACGACAAAAAGCAAGGCTTTTTAGTAGGAACAGACGATTATATGACCAAGCCGATTGACCAGGACGAACTCCTGCTTCGTATTAAGGCGCTTCTTCGCAGAGCCAGAATTGCCAACGAACGCAAAATTGTTGTTGGCGAGGTTGTTATTGACTTTGATACCCTTACAGTATCAAGAGGCAGCGAGGTTCAGGAACTTCCGCAAAAAGAGTTTTTGCTTTTATATAAACTTCTATCCTACCCCGGAAAAATATTTACCAGAATTCAACTTATGGACGAAATTTGGGGGGCAGACAGTAACACGGGTTGGGAAACGGTTACAGTGCATATAGGCAGACTTCGCAAAAGGTTTGAACATTTTGAGGAGTTTTCAATTGAATCTGTTCGCGGACTGGGCTATAAGGCGGTAAAGAAAATATGAAAATAATAAACCTTAAACCCAAATCCTCCAGAAAACTCCGCCTTTCAATGACCGTTTATTTTTCCTTGGCAATCTTTATTATTCAAGCAATTTCTATTGTAATTGCAACAATTCTTGCCTATGTTTTTTCTTCGGTTGGCTGGATTGATTTTGGTCTTCCAAGTATGCCCGACCTTACGGAACTTCTAATATTTATGGCAATAAGCAGTTTGGTTATTGGTTTTTCGGTTGCTTTTTTAACGGTTAAATATCCGCTTAAACCTTTTACCGTTCTAATTGGTCAGATTAACCGACTTGCCGCAGGAGACTACAAGGCAAGAGTTCAATTTGGCAAGAGAATGGACTCCCACCCTGCAGTAAAAGATGTTATTGACAGTTTTAATACGATGGCAGAGGAACTTGAAGGGGTTGAGATGCTCAGGACTGATTTTATCAATAACTTCTCGCACGAATTCAAAACTCCTATTGTTTCTATTGCGGGTTTTGCAAAACTTATTAAGCGGGGAAATCTTACCGAAGAACAAAAAAGCGAATATATCGATATTATTGAAGAAGAGTCACTAAGACTTGCCGAAATGGCAAATAATGTTCTTAATCTTACAAAGGTTGAAAATCAGTTGATTCTTACCGATGTTTCAAAGTTTAATCTATCCGAACAAATCAGAGGGGCGGTATTACTGCTTGAAAACAAGTGGGTTAAGAAAAACACTATACTTAACCTTGATGTTGGAGAGGTTGAAATTGAGGCAAACGAAGAACTTTTAAAACAGATTTGGATAAATCTTATCGACAACGCTATTAAATTTTCACCAAACGGTGCACAGGTTGAAATTAAAATAATTGAAAAAGAAAATCTTCTTTCGGTTTCGGTTATAAACAGCGGAAGTTACATTGAAGACGATGAACTTAAAAAGATATTTAACAAATTCTATCAAGCCGATACCTCGCATAGCAGCGAGGGAAACGGCATAGGACTTGCTATTGTTAAAAAGATTATTGAACTTCACGGCGGAGAAATTTCGGTTGAATCATCAAACTCAGTAACCGAATTTACCGTTTTTCTTCCAAAGACACAATAATACAAAGAGAGTCGGAATAACAAATTCCGACTCTCTTTTACTTTTTTCGACAAAGTTTCTTTTCAGTTTAGGTTTTTATGTTAAATTTTAGTAGATAAACTTTCATTTTTAGTTTGAGGAGAGACTGATATGAATAAAGACTGTGAGCGTGATACCAAAAGCACACAAACGCTTGACGGCGTTTTGTTTGCAAAAATGCTTATTGGCGGTGCTTCAAGACTTGCGGCAAATATTGAAAGGCTTAATCAACTTAATGTTTTTCCAGTTCCTGATGGAGATACCGGAACTAATATGGCAAAAACCTTTGACGGCGGTATTAAGACCTTAAGTAGTGAAACCGACAACATAAGCGAAATTTCCAAAAACTTTGCAAAAGGCGTTCTTCTTTCCGCAAGAGGTAATTCGGGAGTTATTCTTTCGCAGATTTTTGCCGGAATAAACGAAGGTCTTAAAGATTATGGTTTTGTAAGAGTAAACGAATTCGCAAAGGCATACCAAAGCGGTATTCAAAAATCCTACTCTGCTGTTCAAAACCCAACCGAAGGAACTATTCTTACAGTTTTCAGAGAAAGCACGGAATACGCTTCTTCCCTACTCAGTGACAACTCCTCTTTTGAAGATTTCTTTAAAAGTCACGTTGAACAGGCACGTCGCTCTCTTGAGCAGACAAAAGAAATTCTACCCGTGCTTGCACAGGCAGATGTTGTAGACTCGGGGGCGGCGGGTTATCTTTGCGTTGCCGAAGGAATGCTTTCGGTTTTAACGGGCGAAGAGATTCCGGAATATTCTTCTACTATAGATAAAAACGAAACCGCACAGGTAAACATTGACTCGTTTACAAGGGATAGCAAACTTGAATTCGGCTACTGTACCGAGTTCCTTTTAAGGCTAACCACCGACAAGGTTGACCCCGACAATTTTGAGGTTAGCAGAGTTCTTGATATGCTAAACGAACTCGGCGGGGAAAGCATTGTCGCATACAAGCAGGATGATATTGTTAAGGTTCATGTTCACACCTTTACGCCCGGCGATATTCTTTCTAAAGTTCAGTCTTTCGGCGAATTTCTTACCGTAAAAATTGAAAACATGTCAGTAAGCCATTCGGGCGAAGAAAAAACTAAAACCGCCGATAAAAAACCTTTTTGTGTCGTTGCGGTAGCAAACGGAGAGGGTATGTCTTCCCTTTTTACTGATATGGGGGCAGATATTATTATCGAGGGTGGTCAGACGGCTAACCCCTCTACAAGAGAATTTATTGACGCATTTAAAAAGTGTAACAGCGATAATATAATTGTTCTTCCTAACAATAAAAACATTCTTCTTGCCGCAAAACAGTCGGCTGAACTTTTTAGTGAGGCAAAGGTTCATATTATTGAGACCAAGAATCTTATGCAAGGGTTCAGCGCTCTTTCGGTAATCACTCCGGGTATTACCAACACTGAGTCTATCAAACAGAGCGCAACACGGGCAGCAAACAGCGTTATAGACGGAGAAATTACTAAAGCGGTAAGAGACGCTAATATTGACGGTGTATCAATAAAGAAAGGCGATTTTATGGCAATAAGCGGGGGCAAAATTTCTGCCGTAGCGAAGACTGCTGAAGATGCTTTACTTGAACTCCTTGAAAAATCTGACACGGATTTTTGCGAAATCATTACTCTTTTTTGCGGTAAAGATGTTTCTGCCGAAAGGCGTGTTGCTTTGACAAACGCCATTAGTGAAAATTATCCCGACTGCGAAGTTACGGTATATGAGGGCGGTCAACCGCTTTATGACTACTTTGTTGCTATTGAGTAAGTAATTTAGGAGGTAATTATGATTAGTCCTATTAAAGTTGTAATAGATACAAAGGGTTCTGATAACGGACCTTCGGTTTTTATTAGTGGGGCCGCTCTTGCCCTTAAAAAACTACCCGATATTGCTTTTGTTCTTGTTGGCGACGAAGAGTTTATCGCCGAAGAATGCAGTAAACTTGATATGCCGATGGATAGAGTTGAAATTTTAGACGCTAAAGACGAGGTTACAAATTTTGACAAGCCGGGAGACGCAATTTTCAAAAAGCCCAACTCTTCAATGCTTGTTGCCCTTAAAGCCCTTTCTGAAAGGGACGACCTTTTCGGAATGATTTCGGCGGGAAATACAGGAGTTCTTCTTGCGGGAGGTATGCGACATCTCTCGAAAGAAAGAAGGGTAAGACCTTGTTTGTCGGCGGTTCTCCCCTGTCAAGACGGGTCATTCACCTGCCTTGTTGACACAGGCGCTACTATCGACTGTACCCCCGAAATGTTGCATCATTTTGCACTGCTCGGTTCCGAATTTATGCGTGATACCTATCGCATAGAAAACCCAAAGGTTGCCCTCTTATCTAACGGGGCAGAGGCTTCAAAGGGAAACGCTTTGGTTAAAGAAACCTTCCCCATTTTAGCCGAAGACGAGCGACTTTGCTTTATTGGAAACATTGAGGGCAACCGTGCTCTCTCCGGCGAATGCGACGTTCTTGTTTGCGACGGTTTTGCCGGAAATCAAGTATTTAAGGTTACCGAAGGCACGGCTACAAGAATTATTACGGATATTGTAAAATACGCAAAAAGAGAAGGTTCAAACGAGGTTTTAGCCCTTGCTAACCACCTTATGAGTGTTTATGATATCGGTTCTCTTGGCGGAGGAAATATTTTAGGTCTTAAAAAACCCGTTATAAAAGCAAGGGGTAATTCGGGCGAAAAGGTTATTACCTCGATTTCTCAAATGTTTCTTAATATTGCTCAAAACAAAGAGATTTTCGACACCGCAAAAAATACAATTTAAGAGAGGTAAAAATAATGTCTAAAATTAAAATTATGTGCACATCAACAGGCTGTATAGAATATGCACCTGAACGCTACAGAAACCTTGGTATTGACATTATAAGAGTTCATATATTCTTTGAGGGAAAAGAATATAAAGAGGGACTCGACCTTGACCCTGTAGATTTTTACGAAAAACTTGAAACCATTGAGAACCCAAAAAACAATCTTCCCCACACGGGTATGCCAGACACAAAAGATATTCAGGATTGTTTTGAAAACGCAATTGCAGAAGGTTATGACGAGGCAATGGTTTTTGCAATTTCGTCGGCACTTGGCGGCACATACAACAAAATTTGCCTTATTGCAAAGGAATATGAAGACCGTCTTAAAATTAATGTAATTGATACAAAAATCACTTGTTTCGGTGAAGGTTTGCTTGCGATTAAGGCAAAAGAATTTGCTGACAAGGGTATGTCAAGCGAGGAAATCTTAAAAGAAATTAAGTGGATGATGAAGCGTCAGGTATTTATGGGCATTGACGGAAAACTTGATTATCTTATTTACAACGGAAGACTTAAAGGCGGAAAGGCTTTTATGGGACAAATGCTTAATATTTGCCCTGTTGTCCACTTCAACAAGGACGGAGAGTGTGTTGCCCTTGAAAGCGTTCGCACACAAAAGAAAGCCCTTGCAAGAACCTGTGAAATTCTTAAAGAAATCATAGGCGACCGTGACCCGAAAGATTATCTGCTTTGGCACATATATACAGGACCGTCCCTTATAACTACACTTAAAGATATTGAGGGTAAATTCGGTATTGAAACCAACCACGAAGCAGTTATTATGTCCCCTGTCAGCGGTTGTCATAACGGACCTTGGCTTGCGGGGTACGGTCTTGCGTTTCTTCGCAGAGAAGACGAGCCGTTGGAGGACTGATATGGTAGAAATAAGAGAGGTTAAAAATCGGCACGATATTAAAGAATTTATTGAGTTTCCTTTAAGACTTTATAAAAATTGCCCCTATTTTGTTCCTCCTCTTTATAGTGACGAAAAGAAACTTCTTAAATCGGGCGGAAATTCAAATGATTCTTCTTCGGTTTTCTTTCTTGCTGAAAGGGACGGGAATACTGTCGGAAGAATTCACGGAATCATTCAGCACCAGTTTAATAGTATTCACAAGGTTTCGCAAGTGCGTTTTACAAGATTTGACTGTGTAGACGACCAAGAGGTAGCCTCGGCCTTAATTTCGGCGGTTGAAAACTGGGGAACAGAAAACAACATGACCGAAATCTGCGGTCCGCTTGGATTTAGCGACCTTGACCGAGAGGGACTGCTTGTTGAGGGGTTTAGCGAAAACTCAACCTTTGAAGAGCAGTACAACTTCGAATATTACGGCAGACTTTTAGAGGGTGCCGGTTTAAAGAAGGACGTTGACTGGCTTGAATATGAACTTAAAAAGCCGGAGAACCGAAACCTTATGTTAAAAAAGGTTGCAAACCGAAGCCTTGAACTTAACAAACTTCATCTTGCAGATACTAATTTATCTAAGAGAAAGTACATAAACAAATACCGAGACGGTTTTTTTGACTGCATTGATGAATGTTACCGTCATCTTTACGGAACGGTTCCTATTTCAAAAGAGGCTCAAGACGAACTTATCGGCCAGTTTATGTTAATCATAAACAAAAAGTATGTTATTTTTATTTGTGACGAAAATGATGATGTTGTAGCGCTTGGTCTTTGTTTCCCTGCAATTGGGGACGCTTTTAAAAAAAGCGGAGGAAGGCTCACCCCTTTTGCTCTTTTAAGACTTTTAAAGATTGTTAAAAATCCAAAAGTACTCGACTTGGGTCTTGTAGCCGTTAGACCCAAATATCAGAATTCAGGGGTTAATGCGGTTATTGTGGACACGCTGCTTGATGTTCTTGAAGAGGGCAAGATTTTATCCTGTGAAACAAACCTTAACCTTGAAACAAACACGGCGGTTCAGTCGCAGTGGAAATATTTTTCTGCCCGTCAGCACAAACGCAGACGCTCTTATATTAAAAAGATTGGAGAATAAATATGCTTGAACAGTTAAAAGAATTGCTCGCAAACATACTCCCTGATATTGACCTTTCAACTATTACGGAAGATACCCGTCTTATTGAGGACCTTGGTTTTGACTCGCTCGCTCTTATGATGCTTTCAATGGAGATTGAGGATGCATTTGGTTTTAAGTTTACCGAATTTGTTTATTTTGAAACGGTTGGCGATGTCTGCGGATATCTTGAAAGCAGAATATAATAAAACAAAAAACTTCCTAAACTTTTAAGGTTTAGGAAGTTTTTTTGTTAAAGTTTAATTTCACAAAAACCGTTACCGGTTAAAGCAAGGACAGTTTTAAAACCGCAGTCTTTGGCGAATGCTTTAGCGTTCTCAAAGTTATAGCCTATTCTGTCGGTACTATGGGCGTCGCTGTTTATGATTATTTTTCCGCCCATTTCACAAAGGGCAGACAGCCAACAGCGAGCCGAAACAGAAGCCTCTTTTTCGTTTTGGCGGAATGTATGAGAAGTATTAAGTTCAAAAGGCTTTTCTGTTTTGGCAAGTTTCTCAAGGGCACAAAGCATTGGATTTTTATATCTTATATTATTTTCATCAAAAAACCTGAAATCCCTATTAAACTTATTTATAAGGTCGAAGTGACCGAAAAAGGTTATTTCCTTTTTGTCAGACGCGGTTGTCATTTTTTCAAAATAATCACTTGCAAAGGCGTAAGCGTCACCGCCGTAAAAACGTTCTAAAACTTCTTCAAAGACCTTTTGGCTATGGTCAACCGAGATATAGTTGCCGTCTTTGAAAAAGCCGTGACATGAGCCTATAACATAATCAAAGGGCGTAAGGTCTATTTCGCTTAACAGGTCATACTCGGTGCCGAGCAAAACATCAATTTGGTCTTTATATTTATCACGAAGAGAGAGTATTTCGGCAATATACTTTTTCTGCTCGTTCTCATTCATATTCCAAGAACTGTCAAAACTTAAATACGAATGGGAAGAAAAGCCGTAAGTTTTAAGGCCTTTTTCTATTGCAGAAAGCAGCATTTCCTTTGGAGTATTCGCGCCATCGCAATAGGTTGTATGAGTGTGAAGGTCACAAATCATTTAGTCATTTTCTCCTGTTTAACCTTATGGTCGATTATATGACGGGAAGCGAGTTCGGCCTTAATATCGTCTACAGAAATTCCCATTTCAACCATTAAAACCATTACATGATAAGCGAGGTCGGCAATTTCGTAAACCGTTTCGGCCTTATCGCCCGATTTAGCACCAATAATAACTTCGGTACATTCTTCGCCTACCTTTTTAAGAATTTTATCTATTCCCTTTTCGAAAAGGTAGGTAGTATAAGAACCTTCGGGTTTATCATTTTTACGGCCTACTAAAAGGTTATAAAGGGTGTCCATAGAAAAGACCGAATTAGTATCGCTTTCGAAAACAGTTTTAGTAAAGCAAGAGTCGGTACCGGTATGGCAAGCGGGACCGTCTTTATTAACTAAAACAACCAATGCGTCGTTATCGCAGTCGGCAGTAATGCTAACAATATGTTGGAAATTGCCCGAGGTTTCGCCCTTTCTCCAAAGTTCATTTCTTGAACGGGAGTAGAAACAGGTTTTTTGCTCTTTAATCGAAATTTCTAAACTTTCTTTATTCATATAGGCAAGGGTTAAAACCTTTTTAGAAGTTGCGTCTACAACTATTGCAGGAATTAAGCCTTTTTCGTCAAATTTAAGGGTATTTATATCTAACATAAACTATCTCCTAACGTTTACTCCGTTTAAATAAAGTTCTTCTTTAAGGTCTTTAATACTTACCTCTCCAAAGTGGAAAATAGAGGCGGCAAGGCCCGCATCTACCTTAGGTAAGGTACTGAATAGTGTTTTAAAATGGTCAATGTTACCGGCGCCGCCCGAAGCGATTACGGGAACATTTACGGCACTGCACACAGCCTCTAACATATTAAGGTCGAACCCGTTTTTAACACCGTCGGTATCGATAGAGTTAACAACAATTTCTCCCGCACCGTTTTCGGCACCGCGTTTGATCCATTCGATAGCGTCGATACAGGTGTTTTCTCGGCCCCCCTTTGCAAAAAGGGTAAATTTACCGTTTACTCGTTTAATATCGGCCGAAAGAACAACACATTGGTCGCCGTATTTCTTAGCCGCCTCGGCAATAAGGTTAGGGTTTTTAATAGCGCCCGAATTTACGCTTACCTTATCGGCACCGCACTTAAGCACCCTATCGAAATCGTCTAATGTATTTATTCCGCCACCAACGGTTAAGGGAATAAAAATTTTAGAAGCAACTTCGGTTAAAATTTCGGTAAAGAGTTTACGGCCGTCGCTAGAAGCGGTAATGTCGTAAAAAACGAGTTCATCAGCACCGTTTTGGCTATAAAACTCGGCAAGTTTTACGGGGGAAGAAACGTCGGCCAAACCTAGAAAGTTTACGCCCTTTACTACCCTACCGTCTTTTACATCTAAACAAGGGATTATTCTTTTAGTTATCATTATTTTGTAGCCTCTATTGCAGATTTAAGGTTAATGTTGCCTGTGTATATGGCTTTACCTAAAATGGCTCCGTAGATGTCCATTTTGTTAAGGTTTTCAATATCGGACATATCGGTAACGCCACCCGATGCGATAATGTTAATGCTAAATTTTTCAGAAAGGTTTTTATAAAGTTCTAAATTAGTGCCTTTCATAGCGCCGTCGCGACTAATGTCGGTACAAATAACCGTTTTAATACCGAGTTTTTGGGCGCGAGCAAAAAATTCTTCGCCCGTTTCGTTGGTAGTATCGGTCCAACCCTTTGTAGCAACTTTACCATTTAAAAGGTCGCAACCAACGGCAATCTTATCACCATATTTTTTAACTGCCTTTTCTAAAAACTCGGGATTAGTAGCGGCCGCAGTACCTAAAATAACGCGGTATGCGCCGGCGTTTATATATTTATCGATAACCTCTTCGCTACGAATACCGCCACCGATTTCGGCCTTTAGACCCGAAACCTCGATAATTTTCTTTATGGTTTCAAAGTTGGGGGTTTCGCCCGATTTAGCGCCCTCTAAATCTACTAAATGTATATACTCGGCGCCGCACTCTTTAAAGTAGAGCGCAACCTTTTCGGGAGCGTCGCTATAAATTGTCATCTGGTTATAATCGCCCTTAAATAGTCGAACGGCTTTGCCGCTAAAAAGGTCGATTGCAGGAAAAATATTCATAAAACTTATCCTCTATAGTTCACAAAATGCTTTAAGTATTAATAGGCCTTTTTCACCGCTTTTTTCAGGATGAAACTGAACACCGTAAACATTTTTGTTTTCGGCAGAAGCGGTAAGAAGCACGCCATATTCGGTTTTAGAAGAAACATAGTCTTCGCAATTTGTTGCATAAAAAGAATGAACAAAATACATATGGTCGCCGGGGTTCAGGTATTTAAAAATTTTACTTTTAGGCTTGTTTTCGGGGAAAATAAGGCCGTTCCAACCTATGTGAGGAACCTTTAGTTCGGCCGGAACAACCCCCTTCATAGGAACTACCGAACCCGGTATAAGGCCAAGCCCTTTATGGGTTCCGTACTCTAAACTTTCGGTAAAGAGCATTTGCATTCCAAGGCAGATTCCAAGCAAAGGTTTGCCGTTTTTTACTTCTTCTATAATAACCTTATCGAGCCCTGATTCGCGAAGTTTTGCGGCCGCATCACTAAACGCGCCAACACCGGGGAGAACTAATTTTTCGGCCTTTTTAATTACTTCAGGGTCGCCCGTAACAACAGTATTTGCCCCAATACTTTTAAAGGAGGAGGAAAGACTAAAAAGGTTACCTACTCCGTAATCAATTATTGCTATCATTAAAGAACTCCTTTTGTGGAGGGAATATCGTTTTTAAATTTTTCGTTTATACCTACTGCTTTAGAGAGGGTTCTACCTAAAGCCTTAAAGGTTCCTTCGATAATGTGGTGGGTGTTTTTACCCGCAAGTTCCTTTATATGAAGGGTAATTTTTGCATTATTTACAAAGGCAATTAAAAACTCTTCTACAAGTTCGGTATCGAAATCGCCTACTCGGCTAGAGGGTAGAGGCAGGTCTAAACCTAAATAACTTCTACCCGAAATATCGGTAGCGCAAAGAATAACATTTTCATCCTTAATATTATTGTTTAATAGGTCGGCTGTGCAGAGAATAAGGGTTTCATCCATAGGAAGAATAATATCGCCATAGCGGCAAATTCCCTTCATATCACCTAGCGCTTCTTTAAAAGCGAGTCCTAAGCAAATACCGATATCTTCGGCCGAGTGATGAAAGTCGACATTAGTATCGCCATTACATAAAACGGTGAGGTCGAAACGGCCGTGTTTTGCAAAAAGGGTTAACATATGGTCCATAAAACCGTTGCCCGAATTTATTTCGCTTTTACCTTCACCATCTAAATTAAGGGTTAAGGTTATATCGGTTTCGGCAGTTTTTCTTTTAATTTCGGCTATTCTCATAATTACACCTCGCGGAGAATTTGGTCGGTAGTTTTAAGAAGTATGTCCATTTGAGCCTTTGTTCCAATAGTAATTCGAACATAATCTTTAATTTTTTCGCTACCAAAATGGCGAACTAAAACGCCTTTAGATTTAAGGGCAAGATAGTATTTTTCGCCCCCGATTTTAGGGTGTTTCGCGAAAAGGAAGTTAGCCTTTGAGTCGGTTAAAACAAAGCCGCGTTTTTCGAGTTCAGTTTTTGTATATTCGCGAACTTCTATTGTATTTTGGTTGCATTTTTTATAGTAGTCAGCACTGTCTAATGAGGCAATACCTGCCGCCATTGTTAAGCGGTTTATATTATAGGGGTTGGTAGAATACTTAATAGTATTAAGGTCGGCAATAAGGTTTTTATTAGCAATAGCGAAACCTAGTCGACCGCCCGCTAAACTACGAGATTTAGAGTAGGTCATAACAACGATTAGATTTTCGTACTGTTTTGTAAGTTGAACGCAGGATTCTGCGCCAAAATCAACATAGGCTTCATCGATAATAACTACGCTATCGCTGTTTGTTTTAAGTATTTCTTCTATTTCGGTAGCAGAAAGGGTAAGACCTGTAGGCGCGTTTGGGTTGGCTATAACGACTGTTTTACCCGAAGAATAATAGTTTTCGGGGTTTATAGAAAAATCACTGCGGAGAGGGATTTTTTTATAATCAAGCCCGTAAAGTTTAGCGTAAACTTCGTAAAAACCGTAACTGATTTCGGGGAAACAAACGCCTTTTTCTTTATCGCAAAAGGCCATAAAGGAAAAGTTTAAAATATCGTCGGAACCGTTGGATATAAAAACGTTTTCTTCCCCTACCCCGTATGTAGCCGCAAGTTTGGAAATTAGTTCTTTTCCGGTAGGGTCGGGGTAGAGGTTAAGTTTTAAAACCTCGCTAGAATTTACCGCTTTTATAACCTTTTTAGAAGGCGGAAAGGGCGATTCGTTAGTATTAAGTTTTACATATTTCATATCGCGCGGTTGTTCGCCAGGAGTATAGGGCTCTAGAGCGGAAAACCTACTACTTAAAAACTTACTCAAATTTAAAACCTCTTTTATTTTTCAAAACGAATTGTAGCACTTCTTGCGTGTGCCGAAAGGCCTTCTTTTTCGGCAAAGAAGGCAACCTTGTCTGCCACCTCTTCTAGAGCCGAGGGGGTATAGTAACTATAGGCAGATTTTTTAACAAAATCGTCTACCGATAAGGGACTTGCAAACCTTGCAGTACCGCTTGTAGGTAAAGTATGATTAGTGCCCGAAAAATAATCGCCAAGCGCTTCGGGGCACATTTTACCGAGGAAAATAGAACCCGCATTTTCGATTTTATCGAGATAATCAAAGGGGTTATCTACGCAAACTTCTAAATGTTCGGGGGCAATTTCGTTACTGATTTCTATTGCTTTTTCGATAGAATCTACAATAATAATTTTACCGTTATTATCGATAGAGGTACGGGCGATTTCTTCACGAGGAAGAAGGGCAACCTGACGCTCGATTTCGGCTTGAACGCTATTTGCAAGGCTTTCGCTGTTAGTAACTAAAACGGCAGAAGCGAGTTTATCGTGTTCGGCTTGAGAAAGAAGGTCGGCCGCAACGAAAGCAGGGTTGCAAGACTGGTCTGCAATAACTAAAATTTCGCTTGGACCTGCTATCATATCGATAGAAACAGTACCGTAAACCTGGCGTTTTGCTTCGGCAACAAACACATTACCGGGGCCTACAATTTTATCTACCTTAGGAACAGTTTCAGTGCCAAAGGCTAATGCGGCAATAGCTTGAGCGCCGCCGATTTTGAAAATTCTATCGGCTCCCGCAATACTTGCGGCGGCTAAAATAACGGGGTTTACCTTTCCGTTTTGCATAGGCGGAGTTGTAATGCAAAGTTCTTTGACACCAGCTATTTTAGCGGGGATACAGTCCATTAAAACGGTTGAGGGGTAGGCCGCAGTACCACCTGGCACATAAAGCCCCGCGCGTTTAACGGGGAGAACCTTTTGGCCTAAAATTACTCCGTTTTCCTTTTTAATTTCAAAACCTTTTTGAAGTTGATTTTTATGGTAAGCGGTAATATTTTCGGCCGCTTCTTTAATAATTTCGATAAACTTAGGTTCTACTAAAGAAAGGGCTTCTTCGATTTCTTCTTTAGTAACTTCGAGAGAAGAAAGTTTGGCCTTATCGAACTTTTCAGAGTATTTATAAAGGGCAGCGTCGCCATTTTGCTTAACATCTTTAATAATATCCGAAACAATATCTTCTACCCCAGAAACGCTAGACTCACGAGATAGGATTTCGTCTAGAGAAAGTTTATTTATATCATAAATTTTTATCATTTTAAAAGTTCCTTTTCAATTCTGCTTTTCATAACTTCAATTTTTTCGTTTTTAAAGCGGAAACTTGTTTTGTTCGATATAAAACGAGCGCTAATATTTACGATATCTTCGTAAACGTCTAAATCGTTTTCTTTAAGGGTTGTTCCCGTTTCAACAATATCGACAATAACGTCGGCCATTCCTAAAATCGGGGCAAGTTCGATAGAGCCATTAAGTTTAATAATATCGATTTCGCGGCTTTTAGAAGCAAAATGTTTTTTTGCAATGTTGGGGAATTTTGTGGCAACCTTAATAGTTTTATCGAGCGGTAAAATATCGCCTTTTTTACCGGCTACCGCCATACGGCATTTGCCAAAACCTAGGTCTAAAAGTTCGTAAACATCGGGGTTTTGTTCTAATAAAATATCTTTACCAACAACCCCTACATCGGCAACCCCTGTTTCAACATAGATAGCAACATCGCTTGGTTTTACCCAAAAGTAGCGAACGCCGTTTTGCTCGTCTTCGAAAACGAGTTTTCTGGTATTTTCGAGTAGCGCGGGGCAACCATAGCCTAGTTTTTCGAAAAGGTTATAAACCTTTTCGCCAAGGCGACCCTTTGGAAGGGCAATATTTATAAAGTTACTCATAGATTAGCCCTCCAAATTCATTTCGCCTATATTTACAAGGCGTTTATACTTAATATTTTTACAAACAACGGTAGACGCAAAAACGCGGTTTCCCTCTTCTTTAAGGATATTTACCGCCTTAATAACGATTTCGGCAGGGGTATTTTTAGAATAAACTAAAAGTACGTCAGCATCGAAACGGTCGGTATCTTTATTTAAATTAGATAGTAGGTCCATATAAACGGCAAAGCCTACCGCGCCCGAATTTTTACCGAGTTTTTTAAGAAGATTATCGTAGCGGCCGCCCGAAAGAATACATCCGGGAACTTTTTCGATATAACCTCTAAAGGTAATTCCGTTATAGTAACTAATGTCGCTTACAACCGAAAAGTCGATATTAATTTTATCGGCCATACCGCTAACCTTTAAAACGCTGCAAAGTTCTTTAAGTTCGTTTACGGCAGATTTAGTAGTATCGTTTACAACCAAATTTTCGGCTAGGGGAATAATTTTATCGATACTACCATAAAGCGAAGCCAGGGTAGTTAGTTTTTCGGTTAAACTGGCAGATACATTATTTTCGGCACAGATACGACTGATTTCGTGAGAGTTTTTGGTTCCGATATACTCGGTAATTTTTTCGCGAAGGTCGTAAGAAAGGCCTGTGCTTTCCAAAAGGCCGATTACAAGGCCCATATGAGAAATGTCGAGCACATAAGAACTGCTTATAGTAGAAAGAGCGAGTTTAGCCAGAGTAATTACTTCGCATAGCGAATAGATATCTACCTCGCCTATGTATTCTAGGCCGATTTGCTCGATTTCTTTAAATTCGTGCATATTACCCGATACGCGATAAACATTTTCACTATAGAAAAGTTTACGAGGTTCAGACTCGTTATCGGCAGTATTTTTAGCAATAGAAAGGGTAACGTCGGGCTTTAGGGCTAAAAGTTTACCTGTAGGGTCGTTAAAAGCGATAATATTTTCACTTTTTAGGAAACTTTTATTCTCAATATAAAGGTCGTACTCTTCAAATTTGCTCATTTTAAACTTTTTATAGCCAAAAGAGCCAAAAAGTTCCATAAGTTTTATAGAGATTTTTTCTTCAAAACTGAGCATAGTGTTTTCGGGCATAACAGCCTTCCTTTCGGGTTACTTCTTAAATAGAGTATAGCACATTATTTCACTTTAGTCAAGTAGTGTGCTAAAGAAATATTCAGATTTTTATAAAAAATTGCATATTTTTATAAAACCTATAAAACGCAACAATTCCCTGCCCCAAAAATTTTGTTTGGAGCAGGGGCTTTATTAAAGTTTAATAGTTTCGCCGGGAGCCACGCTATAAACATACCATCATCATAACCGCTTACTTCTTTTTAGTAAACTATGCCTTGCAAACAAGGAAGCGCCAACCAAAGTTGTCTTCAACCTTTCCAAGTTGAATGCCAGTTACGGTATTATAGATTTTTTGGCTTACCTCGCCGATTTGATTATTATTAATAACCATAACATTATCTTTAATACGGAGTTTACCTACGGGAGAAATTACGGCAGCAGTACCTGTTCCGAAAACTTCTTCGAGTTTTCCGTTATTATAGGCTTCTACTACCTCGTCGATAGAAAGGCGGCGTTCTTCAACAGTAAGCCCCCAAGATTTACAAAGGGTAATAACCGAATCACGGGTAACACCTGGAAGAATCGAGCCGTTAAGCATAGGTGTTACAAATTTACCGTCGATTTTAAAGAAGATGTTCATAGCGCCAACTTCTTCGATATACTTTCTTTCTACACCATCGAGCCAGAGAACCTGAGAATAGCCGTCGTTATGAGCTTTAACCTGACCTGCAAGAGAACAAGCGTAGTTGCCGCCAGTTTTAGCAAAGCCCATTCCGCCCTTAACGGCACGAACGTATTCGTCTTCTATCCAAATACCAACGGGGTTAATACCGCTAGCATAGTAAGCGCCCGAGGGAGAAAGGATAACCATAAATTTATAGGTGTCGGAGGGTTTTACTCCTAAATATTCGTCGGTAGCAATTATAAAGGGACGAATATATAAAGATTCGCCAACGCCTGTAGGAACCCAGTCTTTATCTACTTCTACAACAGTTTTAATAGCCTGAACAAAGTCTTCTTCGGGAATACTTGGAATACAAAGGCGTTCGTTAGTTTTGTTGGTGCGCTTTGCGTTCATATCGGGGCGGAACATATAAATATTGTTATCGGCTCCGACATAGGCTTTAAGGCCTTCGAACATTTCTTGGCCGTAATGGAAAACCATTGCAGCGGGAGACATAGAAAGGTTTTGGAAAGGCACTATTCTAGGGTCGTGCCAACCTTTTCCTTCGGTATAGTCCATTATAAACATATGGTCGGTAAAGATTTTACCAAAACCAAGTGGCGCGCCCTTTTCGGGTTTTGCTTTAGGGGTAGTTGTTCTTGTAATTTTAATATCTAACATTTTATATAGCCTCCATACACGCTGGGTGGCAGCACGCTGCCAGAGAGCAAAATATTATTAGATTTCACTAAGTATTTTTTCGGTAATTTCGGTACAAGAAAGAGCAGTTTCTCCGCTTTTTGCGAGGTCTGCGGTACGATAACCCTTATCGAGAACCTTGTTTACTGCTTCTTCGATGCAGTCGGCCTCTTCCATAAGAGAGAAGGAGTAACGAAGCATCATAGCAGCCGAAAGAATTGTAGCAATAGGGTTAGCCTTGTTTTGACCCGCAATATCGGGAGCAGAACCGTGAATAGGCTCGTAAAGGCCGCGAGTTGTATCGCCAAGAGAAGCCGAAGCGAGCATTCCGATAGAACCCGTAATTTGAGACGCTTCGTCGGAAAGAATGTCGCCAAAGATGTTAGAGGTAACCACAACGTCGAACTGGGCGGGATTTCTAACAATTTGCATTGCAGTATTGTCTACAAGCATATCGGTACATTCTACTTCGGGGTAGTCTTTAGCAACTTTATGAACGGTTTCTCTCCAAAGGCGAGAAGATTCGAGCACGTTTGCTTTATCTACGCTAATTACCCTTTTATCTCTTTTCATAGCGGTTTCAAAGGCAACCTTGGCAATACGTTCGATTTCCATAACGCTATATGCTTCGGTGTCGTATGCTTCTTCTCCGTTTTTACCCTGGCGGCGACCACGTTCGCCAAAGTAGATACCACCGGTAAGTTCGCGAACCATCATAATATCGAATCCTTTTTCTACGATATCGGTACGAAGGGGCGAAGCGTCTTTTAAAGCGGGGTAAAGTTTAGCGGGACGAAGATTTGTATAAAGGCCCATAGCGCTACGAATACCGAGCAGCGCCTTTTCGGGGCGTTTATCGCCGGGTAGAGTGTCCCACTTAGGGCCGCCTACTGCGCCAAGCATAACGCTATCGGAAGCAAGGCAACCGTCAACCGTTTCTTTGGGTAGACCGTCACCAACTGTATCGATAGCGATACCGCCGATAAGATAATCGGTAAAGTTGAAGGTGTGGCCATATTTTGCGCCAACCTTATATAGCACTTTTACAGCGCTTTCAACTATTTCGGGACCAATTCCGTCCCCTTTTAAAAGAGCAATATTATAATTCACAAAAATTCTTCTTTCTTATTTAATTATTCCCTGTTTTATAGATTCTACAAGTCCGCCTGCGGTAATAATTTTTTGTACAAATTCGGGGAAAGGTTTTGTTTTAAACTCTTTTCCCGTAGTACGATTATAAATTGCACCGCCATCGAGATCGGCTTCTACCTTATCGCCTTCGTTAATGCCGGCTACAGCTTCGGGACATTCTAAAATAGCAAGGCCGATATTTATAGAGTTTCTGTAGAAAATTCTTGCAAAACTATTAGCTATAACAAGAGAAATTCCGCTTTCTTTAATAGCAATAGGAGCGTGTTCACGAGAAGAACCACAACCAAAGTTATTACCTGCAACCATAATGTCGCCAACCTGAACGCGATTTACAAAGGTTTTATCGAGGTCTTCCATACAATGAGAAGCGAGTTCCTTTTTGTCAATTGTATTAAGATAACGGGCGGGAATGATAACATCGGTATCTACATTATCGCCGTATTTAATAGCGTTTCCTGTAAATTTCATATTACATTACCTCCATAGGGTCGGTTATTCTGCCTGTTACGGCACTAGCGGCCGCAACTTCGGGAGAAGCAAGATAAATTTCAGAATCGATATGGCCCATTCTGCCAACAAAGTTACGGTTAGTAGTAGCAACCGCTCTTTCGCCTGCGGCAAGAATTCCCATATGACCACCAAGACAAGGACCACAAGTAGGAGTAGAAACTGCCGCACCTGCTTCGATAAAGATTTTAAGTAGGCCCATTTCCATAGCATCGAGATAAACCTTTTGGGTAGCAGGAATAACGATACAGCGTACGTTTTCGGCAACCTTTTTACCCTTCATAATTTCGGCAGCGGCAACCAAATCTTCAAGTCTGCCGTTGGTACAAGAGCCGATAACTACCTGGTCAATCTTGATATCTCCTGATTCTTCTGCAAGGTGGGTATTTTCGGGAAGATGGGGGTAAGAAACGGTAGATTTAATTTCGCTTAAATCTATAACGTATTCTTGGTCATAAACGGCATCGTCATCGGCCTTAAATACGGTAGGTTTACGGGTAGAGTGTTCTGCAACATACTTTAGAGTTTCTTCGTCTACTTCGAAAATTCCGTTTTTAGCACCTGCTTCAATAGCCATATTAGCCATACAGAGTCTATCAGCCATTGAAAGCGAAGAAACGCCCTCGCCCGTAAATTCCATAGAGCGATAAAGAGCACCGTCAACTCCAATCATACCGATTATGTGAAGAATTACATCTTTACCGGAAACATATTTATTGAGTTTTCCTTTAAGGGTAAATTTAATAGCCGAAGGAACCTTAAACCAGGCTTTTCCTGTTGCCATTCCGCAGGCCATATCGGTAGAGCCGACACCGGTTGAGAAAGCACCGAGGGCTCCGTAGGTACAAGTATGAGAGTCGGCACCGATTACAACATCGCCCGAAACGACAAGACCCTTTTCGGGAAGAAGGGCGTGTTCTATACCCATTTGGCCAACATCGTAAAAATGTTCAATATTCTGTTCGCCACAGAAATTACGGCACATTTTACATTGTTCAGCCGCTTTAATATCTTTATTGGGGGCAAAATGGTCCATAACCATTGTTACCTTTTTATTATCGAAAACCTTGTCTATTCCGAGTTTATTATATTCGGAAATAGCAACGGGTGAAGTAATATCGTTACCAAGCACAAGGTCTAAATTAACGAGAATAAGTTCCCCTGCTTCTATGCTTTGAGCTCCACAGTGGGCTGCTAAAACCTTTTGGGTCATTGTCATTCCCATAAGAAATCTCCTTTAGATAAAATGTTTAAAAACTACTGCATAAGTTTGTTAATTGCATTTAAGTAGGCCATAATACCTGCTTCGATAATGTCGGTAGAAAGACCTCTGCCAGAGTAGGTTTTACCGCCACTTTGAAGTTTAAGAGTAACTTCGCCTAAAGTATCTTGGCCTTCGGAAACAGCGCTGATATTAAATTTATCGAGCACGTGTTCGGGAGGCATAACGATTTTATCGATAGCGGCATAGAGAGCGTCGATAGCACCGTCACCAAGGCTTTTTTGTTCGAAGAATTCATCTTCGTGTTTAAGGCAGATAGAAGAACAAACGCCAACCTTACCCATAGTTTTAACGTCGAACGAAACGAGTTTATACTTTCCGTCGATAACTTCGGTATTAGAAACCAGAGCTTCTATATCTCCGTCGGTAACGGTTTTCTTTTTATCGCAAAGTTCTTTAAAGCGAGTAAACGCATCTACAATTTGGTCATCATTAAGTTCGTAACCAAGTTCTTTAAGTCTTTCAGAGAAAGCGTGTTTGCCCGAATGTTTACCTAAAACCATTTGGTTGGTTTGAATACCAACCGATTCGGGAGTCATAATTTCGTAGGTAGACTTATTAGCAAGAACGCCGTGTTGATGAATACCCGATTCATGAGCAAAGGCGTTAGCGCCAACAATAGGTTTATTATTAGCGGCCGACTGACCGATAATGTTATAAACAAGTTTACTTGTTCTGTAAATTTGTTTAGTATCGATTCTGGGAAGTTCGCCATAAAGGTCGGGGCGGGTATGCATAGCCATTACAACCTCTTCGAGCGAGGTATTACCAGCGCGTTCGCCAAGACCGTTTACGGTACATTCAATTTGAAGAGCGCCACCAAGAACGCCGCCTAAAGCGTTAGCAACCGCCATACCAAGATCGTTATGACAGTGAACCGAGAATTCTACCTTATCGGAGTTTGGAACATTCTTAATAAGGTATTCTATCATAGCGCGCATTTCGTTGGGGGTTGTATAACCAACGGTATCGGGAATGTTAAGTACCTTTGCGCCGTTTTTAATAGCGGCATCGCAAACGCGAACTAGGAAATCAGGGTCGCTACGCATTGCATCTTCGCAAGAAAATTCAATGTTAGAGGTATATTTAGAAGCGTATTTTACCATAGCGGCAGTACGCTCGATAACCTGTTCGGGAGACATTTTAAGTTTATACTCCATATGAACGGGAGAAGTAGCGATAAAGGTATGAATTCGAGGGTCGGCAGCGTTTTTAACCGCTTCCCAAGCGCAGTCGATATCTTTTTCGAGGGCGCGAGAAAGAGAAGCAACGCTACAATTTTTAACGAGTTCTGCGATACTTTTAACCGATTCAAAATCGCCGGGGGAAGAAATTGCAAAACCTGCTTCGATTATATCTACGCCAAGACGCTCAAGTTGACTTGCAACCTGTAACTTTTCGGCAAGGTTCATACTACAACCGGGCGACTGTTCGCCGTCACGCAGAGTTGTATCAAAAATTTTAATTCTGCTCATTATTACTCTCCTATTCGATTATTGCGCCTTTGTCGGCAGAACTTACGAGTTTAGAATATTTTTTTAGGTAACCTGTAAGGTTTGTTTTAACCTTAAGGGTAGTTTCCGCTTTACGTTTTTCGAGTTCTTCGGAAGAAACGTTTAGTTCGATAGAATAACTCGGAATATCGATAGTGATTGTGTCGCCATCTTTAACGTATGCAATAGGGCCGCCGTCTACCGCTTCGGGAGAGGTATGACCAATAGCGGCACCGCGAGTAGCACCCGAGAAACGGCCGTCGGTAATAAGGGCAACCTCTTTATCGAGACCCATACCCGCAATAGCCGAAGTGGGAGAAAGCATTTCTCTCATACCGGGTCCGCCGGCAGGACCTTCGTAGCGAATTACAACAACGTCGCCGGGTTTGATTCCGCCTTCGTAAATAACCTTAATTGCTTCTTCTTCGCTATCGAATACTCGAGCGGGGCCGGTGTGGGTTAGCATTTCGGGAGCAACGGCACTGCGCTTAACGATAGAACCGTTGGGAGCAAGAGAACCATAAAGAACGGCAAGGCCACCTGTTTTGGAATAAGGTTCGGCAACAGTTTTTGCAACCGAAGTGTCTTTAGAGCGGCAACCTTTAATGTTTTCGGCAACTGTTTTACCTGTAACTGTTAAAGCGTCGGTTTCGAGATATCCCGCGAAGTCTAGTTCGCCCATTACGGCATAAACACCGCCTGCGGCTTCGAGGTCTTGCATATGATGATGACCTGCGGGAGCAAGATGGCATAGGTTGGGGGTTTTTTCGCTGATTTCGTTAATCATATGAAGGTCGAAATCGATATGCGCTTCGTGAGCAATAGCGGCAAGATGAAGAGCCGAATTGGTAGAACAACCAAGAGCCATATCTACAGTAAGGGCGTTACGAAGAGCCTTTTCGGTAATAATATCGAGAGGTTTGATGTCTTTTTCTACTAAGGTCATAATTTGTTCGCCTGCGGCTTTAGCAAGACGTTGACGAGCGCCGTGAACTGCAGGAATAGTACCGTTACCCTTAAGGGCGATACCAAGCGCTTCGCAAAGGCAGTTCATAGAGTTTGCGGTAAACATACCCGAGCAAGAACCGCAACCGGGACAAGCATTACCTTCTACAAAGGAAAGTTCTTCTTCGCCAATAGAACCATTTTTATAAGCACCTACCGCTTCGAAAACCGAGTTTAAGTCCATGGCTCTGCCACCGAATTCACAGGTAGAAAGCATAGGACCACCCGAAACGAAGATAGCAGGAATATTAAGGCGGCAAGCAGCCATTACCATTCCGGGAACGATTTTATCGCAGTTAGGAATAAACACTAAACCGTCGAGCGCGTGGGCTTTAGCCATACATTCAACGCTGTCGGCAATAATTTCGCGGGTAACGAGAGAATATTTCATTCCTTCATGACCCATAGCGAGGCCGTCGCAAACGGCAATAGTATTAAATTCCATAGGAGTTCCGCCAGCGGCCAAAACACCATCTTTAACGGCGCGAGAAATGCGCTGTAAGTGAACATGACCGGGAACGATTTCGTTAAAAGAATTTACAATACCGATAAGGGGTTTTTTAATTTCGTTATCGGAATAACCGGCCGCCTTTAAAAGAGAACGTTGGGGTGCTCTTTCGGGACCTTTTTTCATAATATCGCTTTTCATAAGTTTCCTCCTGAAAATACAAGAAATTTAAAGCAAATATAAAATTTTTATATCTCCGTTAAATTGCTTGTGTGGGAGGGGCAGAAAGCCCCTCCCCTATTTTTTAGTACTAAGTTAGTTGTTGATGAATTTTTCTTCGTCGTTCCAGGTGTAGAGTTTACGAACATCTTCGCCAACCTGTTCGCTGCAGTGTTCGCTTGCTAGTTTACGCATAGCCTTAAAGTGAGCCTGGCCGCCAGCTTCGGACATATCGAGAAGGAATTCTTTAGCGAAAGAACCGTCTTGAATGTCGGTAAGGATTTGTTTCATAGCCTTTTTGGTGTCTTCGGTAATAATCTTGGGTCCGGTAATGTAGTCGCCGTATTCAGCGGTGTTGGAGATTGAATATCTCATTCCTGCAAAGCCGGATTGATAGATAAGGTCTACGATAAGTTTCATTTCATGGATACACTCAAAATAAGCATTTCTGGGGTCATAACCTGCTTCTACTAAGGTTTCGAAACCAGCCTGCATAAGAGCGCAAACGCCGCCGCAAAGAACCGCTTGTTCACCGAAGAGGTCGGTTTCGGTTTCGGTACGGAAGGTGGTTTCGAGAACGCCTGCACGAGCGCCGCCAATACCGAGAGCGTAAGCAAGGCCTAAATCTAAAGCGTTACCGGTAGCATCTTGATGAACGGCAACAAGGCAAGGAACGCCTTTACCAACTTGGTATTCGCTTCTTACAGTATGACCGGGGCCCTTGGGAGCAACCATGATAACGTTGCAGTCGTCGCGAACAACGATTTGTTGGAAGTGAATATTAAAGCCGTGAGCAAAGGCGATGGTCATACCAGCCTTAAGGTTGGGAGCGATTTCGTTTTTGTAAACCTTTGCCTGATATTCGTCGTTGATAAGAATCATAACGATATCGGCTTTTTTGGTAGCCTCGGCAGTAGTGTAAACTTCGAAACCGTCGGCTTCGGCTTTAATAGCACTTTTAGAGCCGGTATAAAGTCCGATAATTACGTTTACGCCGGAATCGCGAAGATTCTTTGCGTGGGCGTGGCCCTGGGAACCATAGCCGATAATAGCAACGGTTTTGCCCTCTAAAAGAGCGAGGTTACAATCTGATTCGTAGAACATTCTTTGAGTTGACATTTTAAATTTCTCCTTTGTTTTAGACAATTTATTTAATCTTTTTTATAAACGTTTAAATAGCCCATATCCATTTGGCGAAGAGCCTGTGAGCCACGGGAAAGGGCTACGGCACCCGTTCTGCACATCTCAATAATTCCGTAAGAACTTACAACACTTATAAAAGTATCAAGTTTTGAGGACTCTCCCGTTACCTCTATGCAGAAAGAATCGGGAGCGTAATCAATAATGCTTCCTTTAAAGATATTGACGGTATCCATAATTTCTTGGTGGCGTTCGGAAGAATTTTTAATCTTAATAAGCAAAAGTTCTCTGATTAAAGAGTTTTCATAAGGCATTTCGCTAATAGAAATAACCTCGTGAAGTCGGTTAAGTTGAAGGACTATTTGTTTTTTGGTATAAACATCGCCGGTAGCGGCAATAGTCATTCGAGATATACCTTCGCTTTCGGTAGCCGAAACGGTTAGGCTATCAATATTAAAACCTCGGCGGGAGAACATTGATGCAACGCGGGAAAGCACACCGAATTTGTTTTTAACACGAATTGAAATTACAAATTGTTTCATCTATTTTCTCCTTTCTTAAAGGTTAATATCTTTCTTTTTAACAATCATTTGGTCTACTGTTCCGCCGGGAGGGGTCATAGGAAGAACCATTTCGTCCATATCGATATGACAGTCGATAACGGCGGGGGTTCCCTTTTCAAAAGCGGTAGAAAAGGCTTTTTCGAACTCTTCCATTGTATTGCACTCGTATCCGTCGGCTCCAAAGGCTTCGGCTAACTTTTTAAAGTTGGTCTTTCGGCCTAAAGTGGTATTAGAATAATGTTTCTGATAGAAAATACTCTGCCACTGACGAACCATTCCGAGAACTCCGTTATTCATAATAACGATAATAACCGGAACATCAAAGGAAACGGCGGTAGCAAGTTCATTTAGATTCATACCGAAACTTCCGTCACCCGTAAACAGTACGGTTTTTCTCTCGGTTCCGGTTGCGGCTCCGATTGCGGCGCCAAGGCCAAAGCCCATTGTTCCAAGACCGCCCGAGGTAACAAAAGTACGGGGCTTTTTAAACTTATATCTCTGTGCGGTCCACATCTGATGTTGACCGACATCGGTAACAATAACCGTATCGTCCTTTGTGTATTTATTTACACAGTCGATTATCTGGAAAGGGCGCATATCATTAGGGTCAAAATTCGGGTTTTCGTTTTTAGCCTTAAATTCTTCTACCTTGTTTCGCCATTCGGTATTCTTTTTCTCCTTTACCGCCTCGATAAGACGGGAAACGGCATCTTTTACGTCGGCAATTATTCCAAGATAAGCAGGAATGTTTTTACCGAGTTCGGCAGGTTCGATATCAATATGAATTATACGAGCACCCGAAGCGAACTTTTTCTTATTACCGGTTGCTCTGTCGGAGAAACGAACGCCAAGAGCAATAATTACATCGGCTTCGGCCATAGCACGAGAAGCGGCAAAGGTGCCGTGCATTCCCTGCATACCGAGCGAGTTTTCATGTTCTCTTGAAATTGCCGAAAGTCCCATCATTGAACAACCGACAGGAGCATCAATTTTTTCAGAAAGAGCGACAACCTCTTTTGCAGCGTTACCGATAACAACACCGCCGCCGCAATATATGTAAGGTCTTCTCGCTTCTGCAATAATTTCGGCCGCCGCCTTTATGTTTTCATCACAAGCAAGTTCCATTGGATAAGGCTTGGTTACTGGTTGAGGCTCATAATCACAAACGGCTAGTTGAACATCTTTAGGAACGTCAATAAGAACGGGACCGGGACGACCGGATTTGGCAATAGTAAACGCTTCGCGAATGGTGTCGGCAAGTTCTTCAAC
>SVPA01000020.1 GCA_015066085.1 Oscillospiraceae bacterium | reverse complement strand
TTGAAAATAATGAAGGAGAAGTTCAAATCGCAAAGTCGAAGAACATTTGCTTAAAAAGCGCAGCGCCGGAAGAAAATGAGTGTGATTTGTCGAAAGATGAATATTCGTTAACAAGAATTCGTTAAATAATTGGTAAATGCTGTATAAATGTTTTTCGCAGGGTAAAAAATACTTTAAGAAAGGAATGGCAAGTAATGTTAAATTCTTTTGATTTAAATAGTTTAAAAAAAGCTGCCATTGCCGATTATTCGAAAAGTGACCTTGTCGATTTGCGTGATATTAAGATAGACACCGGTAAATCGGTGCAAGAAAAAATGAATGACTATTTAGAGCAAATTAAAAACCCTTATCTTTTCAAAGTCGGCGATGTGAGAGTAAAGGTTAGTTTTATCGGAGATCGAACTTTTACTGAAGCTCTTGGAGCAGTAATTTCAAATGGAGCAAATTACCAAACAAATTTGGGTTGATTTATTACTGAAGGTGTGGTATACTACAGTCGTGCAGAAAAAAGACCATACCTTCATATTATAAATATGGAGGCTATGCTAATATATGGCAAATTCTAAGTATAAAGAAATTTTAGAGCAGTCCTCCGTACCAAATAAGGTTTGGAAGACTGCTCTTTATCTTCGTCTTTCCCGCGATGATGGCAAAGAGACGGAGAGTAATTCGATCGCATCGCAACGTGAAATTTTAAAAGAATATATAAAGCGTTATCCCGATATGGAGGTCTACGACATTTATGCCGATGATGGTTACAGCGGTACAAATTTCGACCGACCTGATTTTAAAAGAATGATGGATGATATTTATGCCGGAAAAGTTAATTGCGTTGTAGTTAAGGATCTTTCGCGTTTTGCAAGAAACCATACCGAAGGAGGACTCTATCTCGATAAGACATTTGTAAAACTTGGTGTGCGTTTTATTGCGGTTAATAATCAAATAGATATTGGTATCAGCGGTATTAACACTTTTAATGATTTGTTGCAGGTTGGTATTACCAATCTTATGAACGAAGGTCAGGCTGCAATTACGTCAGTAAATGTGCGAGGCACTTTAAATCTTAGACGTAAGCAGGGAAAGTTTATTGGTTCATTCCCAACTTATGGCTATTTAAAGGATCCTAAAGACAATCATCATCTTATTATAGATGAAGAAACTGCTCCGATTGTGCGAATGATTTTTGAACGTTTTATTGCAGGTGAAAGTATAATCGGCATTACAAAAGACCTTAATGAAATGGGCATACCCAACCCATCAATGTATAAAAAACAAAAAGGATATAATTACAAACACCCGTCGGGTAGAAGCAATGATGGTTTGTGGCCTGACAGTTCTGTGCGTCGTATTTTGCAAAATCGAATGTATGTTGGAGATATGGTTCAAGGTAAAAATACTACCTACAGTTATAAGATTAAGCAATGTCGTGCAATTCCTGAAGACGATTGGATTGTTGTTGAGAACACGCATGAACCAATTATTTCCTACGAGACTTTTGAAAATGCTCAAGCACTTTTTAACAAAAACATTCGCAAAAGCCCCAAGAAAAACACGGTTGATTTGTTTTCGGGTCTGGTGCGGTGTGCAGACTGTAAGCGTGTGATGAATAAGAAGACAAATCAACATGCCTATGGCACATACCACTATTATCGATGTGTTACCGCACGTAAACTTAAAAAGTCAGCATGTACCAATCATACCATTCGTATCGATAAATTAGAAGAGACAGTGCTTAAAACTGTCCAAAAAATGATTGAAACCGCTACCACTATGAGCGAACTCCTTGAGCAAATTAACGGCAATACTAAGCGAAAGAAAGAGTCGGGTCATCTTCAAAACTCATTAGAGACTCTAACTAACGAAAGAGAAAAGCAAGTGTTAATGATTGCTGATCTTTATCCTGACTGGAAAAGTGGCGAAATTACGCAGGAAGAATACCACATTCTAAAAGATAAGCTTAATGAAAAAGTTCAGATTCTGGATAAAAAAATAGCGTCACTTACAAAATCTGTAGAGCAGTTTAAAGATGGCATTACAGAAGAAAATGAATTTGTAGCGCATTTCAAAAAATATGAAAATATTGAAACATTAACTAGACCGCTAGTAACGGAGCTTATTGAAGAGATTTTCGTTCATGAGGGAGGAGACATTGAGATAGTCTTTAAGTTTCAAGATGCTTATGCACTGGCACTTGAATATATTGAGCTTAACCAAAATCTAGTCGAAACTAAAAATCAGCCGAAGGAGCAAAAGTCGGCATAATAACAAAGCGTGTGCTGTTTATCGGCACACGCTTTAAATATGAATACTTGACAATCATAAATAATATGATATAATATAAGTGAAATAAGGCAAACCGATAGACGGTTAGCCTGAAGTTTTGCTAATAACCGCTTGTTTTCTCAGGACAGGGCGGTTATTTTTTTATGCTAGAAATGTAGCCAGTGGCAACAATAAGTACTAAAACAACAAGGAAATAATACTCCATAGCATCACCCCCTTAAATTAAGAGGGCAAATGCCCTCTAAAATTCAAAGGGCTAACCGCCTACCGTTGTAGGTTTGCCTTATTCCAAGAGAAATTATAACACATTGAAAATCCTTTGACAACAGTTATTTATGGTGTCATTATATCAACCTCCCCATAGCAGCACCCATACACTTTTTTAAGGCTTTAAATAAGAATTTTATGGTGTTCTCTTGACATTTTCCCCGGCTGCTGCGGATACTATTTATTCATTTTTGCGTGACTCAAACACTACGCCCGAAGATTACGATATGATATATACAGGAGATTTGGGTAAAGTAGGGTCAAGACTTTTGTACGAACTTTTAAATGAAAAAGGTGTGAATATCAAAGATAGACACAAGGATTGCGGAAATATGATTTTCGATTCTGCCAGTCAGGATGTTCATTCCGGTGGGTCCGGTTGCGGTTGTTCGGCTAGTGTTTTGTGTTCACACATTATTGGAGAAATGAAAAAAGGCAATCTTAAGCAAATTTTATTTTGCGCTACGGGAGCTCTCCTTTCGCCAACTTCGATACAGCAAGGTGAAAATATACCATCAATTGCCCATCTGATTTATCTAAAGAAGGGCAACTGACAGATAGATAAATATAAACTTGCAATTATAATATTATAAGTTGACATAACAAATTTCTCGGTTTATAATTAGAAAAAATAAAAAAGGAGGTTTTGGTATGGAAGAAAGAATACTTTCTTTACTTGAAAACAAAGAATTCGGCGCCTTAAAATCAGTTCTTTCTGAAATAAACCCTGCTGACCTTGTTGTTTATTTAGAGGCAATACCAAAAAATAAACTCCTTTTAGTGTTTAGAATTTTGCCTAAAGAACTTGCGGCAGAAACCTTTGTTGAAATGGACTCTGACATGCAAATTTTGCTTGTTACGGCATTTAGTGATAGGGAAATCAAAGATATTCTTTCTGAACTTTTCGTCGATGACGCAGCAGATATTATTGAAGAAATGCCCGCGTCAGTAGCAAACCGAATTTTAAAACAAGCAGACGCACAGACCAGGCGTGATATAAATCAGATTTTGGCTTATCCCGAAGACAGTGCGGGAAGCATTATGACTACTGAATATTTTGACCTAAAAAAAGATATGTTAGTAGCAGATGCGTTTTCAAGAATTAGAAAGATTGGACTTGATAGGGAAACAATTTATACCTGTTATGTCACCGATTCCAGAAGAAAACTTCTTGGCGTTGTTACTGCTAAAGATTTGTTGCTATCTCGACCTGACCAAACTATCGAAGAAATAATGGAAGATAATTCCATATTTGTAACAACTACTGATGATAGGGAAACCGTTGTTCAAAATTTTGAAAAGTATGACCTTTTAGCGCTTCCTGTTGTAGACCGAGAAAACCGTCTTGTTGGCATTATTACGGTAGACGACGCTATTGATGTTATGCAAGAAGAAGCAACCGAAGACATTGAAAAAATGGCTGCTATGCTACCGTCAGACAAAACTTATCTTAAAACGGGAGTTTTTGAAACGGTAAAGGCAAGAATTCCGTGGCTCCTCTTCCTTATGCTTACGGCAACCTTTACGGGTTGGATAATTTCCGCCTTTGAAAGTAAACTTGCTGTTCAGGCGGTTCTTATTGCCTTTATTCCTATGATAATGAATACGGGCGGTAATTCGGGAAGCCAGTCTTCCGTTACGGTAATTCGTGCAATGTCGCTTGGAGATATTGAGTTTACTGACATTATAAAGGTTTTCTTTAAAGAGTTCAGAGTTTCTCTGATTTGCGGACTTGTCCTTTCCGTTGTAAACTTTGTTAAAATAATTCTTTTAGACAACCTCATAATGAATGGTGAAATATCTTATCTTGTTGCTTTTGTTGTTTCACTTACCATTCTGGCAACAGTCGTGTTTGCTAAAATAGTCGGTTGTTTACTTCCTATTGGAGCAAAAAAAATAGGCCTTGACCCAACAGTTATGGCAAGTCCTTTTATAACAACCCTTGTAGATGCTGTTTCGCTTCTGATTTACTTTACAATTGCAAGTTCACTTCTCTCACTATAATGATTGTGGTTTGTCGAATTGTTTCGCCTAACCTATTCCATTATAAAAAAAGAACTCCTATGAAAACCATAGGAGTTCTTTTAATTATATCTTTGGAACCTTTTTAATTAAAAGATTACCCGCAATTCCTACAAGCGTTCCGGCAATTATTGCCGTAACCGACAATATAGGAATAAGGTATGCTATCTGTGCGGTTGACATTATGATACAGGCAACAACAATTTGCCCAACTATATGCATAATTCCTCCGGCAATACTTACCGTTACGGTTGAAAAAACCTTTAATGCTTTCAAGATAACCATTATTAAAAGGCTTAATACGGCTCCGGCAAGACTATAGGGAAGTGAAGAAGCAATTGAGCCAAAAATTATTGAGGTAAGTAATACCCTAATTAGAGAAACCGCTATTGCTTCTTTCATACCAATACGGTATAGAATAAAAACAATAATAACATTAGGTAAGCCGATTTTAATGGCAGGGTGGGGGGTAGGTATAAAATGCTCAAGATAAGACATAACCATTGCTATAGCACAAAGAACGCTTAAAAGAGCAATTTTTCTTGCTTTCATTTTCACCCTCCTATGATATAAAATCGGTTTCTGAGTCGATTTCTGACACAATACTGACTATTGTCTTGTTTGGAAGACAAACAAGGGTTTCGCCGTTATATTTAATTTTATGCTGATTAACACAGAGTTTGTCGGGACAAGAAGCCTCTTCTATTCTTGCGGTTCCGTTTTCTATAATAAGTAGATTATAGTTATCCTTATTTTCTAGTTTGACCTCTAAATTTTTGTCGAGAGGGTAGATGTCTTTTTGTTCGCCGTTGATAGTTACTATGGCATAAGAGCCTTCGCTTTTTGTAGCAGAAAAAAATATAAGAACACCTATAAGAGCAACTAAAATTAAGCCGATAAGAATGATATCAAACTTGTGTTTTTTAAAAAAATCAGTCATAAAAACCTCTTAAACAACTCCTACGGGTTTCCGTAGGAGTTGTTCTTTAGAATACTATTTTTTAAATTTAATAGCGTTAGTGGGACATGCCTCAGCACAAGCGCCACAAGCAGTACATTTAGAATAATCGATACGAGCAAGGTTGTTTTCAACCTTAACAGCGTCGCTTGGGCAAACCTTTTCACATTTCATACAACCAATACAAGCGGCAGTACAGTTCTTTCTTGCAATAGCACCTTTATCGGTGTTAGAGCATTTAACAGCAACAGGCTTGTCTGCGGGAATGATTTCAATAAGGGCATTCGGACATTTTTTAACACAACGTCCGCAAGCAGTACAAGAGTTAATATCCACACGGGCAACTCCGTCAACAACATGAATTGCGTCATACTCACAAACAGATGCACAGTCACCAAGCCCTAAACAACCGTAAACACATTTACCGCCACCGCCATAAACAAGTTTTGCGGCAGAGCAACTTTTAGAACCAAGGTATTCAGCCCTAACATCGGTGTTCTCACAAGTGCCGTTACAGTGAACAAGAGCAACCTTTTTAGTAACATCGGCAGCGGTTACGCCGAGAATATCTGCAACATCAGCGGCAACTTTCGCAGCACCTGGAGTACAAAGTCCGGTATTTGCTTCCGCACCTTCAGCGAGAGCAACCGCATATCCGTCACAACCGGCATATCCACAAGCGCCGCAGTTAGCGCCCGGTAAACAACTGCGAATTTGTTCGGTTTTGGGGTTAATAGCAACATGGAAAACTTTTGAAGCAACAACAAGCATTATTGCGCAAAGCAGACCAATAAAAGCAACAATTGCGATAGCAACTAAAATATCAACCATAGTCGTAATCCCCCTTATGCAAACAGATTTTGAGCAATTCCGCCAAATCCGAAGAAGGCGAGAGAAACAATAGCGGCTGCAATAAGAGTGATGGGAGTTCCTTCGAATGCTTTAGGAGGTTTGCTGGCGGCAATTCTCTCTCTGACACCTGCAAAGAGTACCATTGCAAGAAGGAAGCCAAGACCTGAAGCAAAGGCATATACAAGAGAATAAATAAAGCCAAATTCACCCGTACTTGCGAACAAGTCACCTTCGCTGAATACATTTTTACAAACACCGAGTACAGCACAGTTGGTTGTAATAAGGGGAAGATATACGCCAAGAGATGCGTGAAGTGAGGGTATACTCTTCTTCATAAACATTTCAACTAACTGAACAAGTGCAGCAATTACAAGAATGAATACGATTGTCTGCAAGTATGAAAGATTTATCGAAAGACCAAATGCTTCAAAGAGTTTTCCGTCAAGGATAAATACTTGAATAGGCCAGGTAACCAGTGTTGCAAGAACCATTACAAAGATAACGGCAAAACCCATTCCTGCAGCCTGATTTACTTTCTTGGAAACTCCAAGGAAAGGACAAACGCCTAAAAAACGGGACAAAACATAGTTGTTGACCAGAACAGAGGTCATAATAATTATTACTAAAGTTTTAAAGAATTCCATAATTATTCAGCCTCCTTGTCACAAGATGTTTTGTTGCACTGACTTGCTGAGGGGCAACCCTCACAACCGAATTCAGCTTTCGGCTTCTTTTTGGTTGCGTTTAGAATTGCATTAACTAAAGCAATTAGAATACCGAATACAAAGAATCCGCCGGGTGCAGTAGTAAGAATAGGAATACAGAAATCTTTAAGAACAGGAATTTCCATTCCAAAGAAGGTTCCCGCACCAAATACTTCACGAACTAAAGCCATTGCGATAAGTGCAAGAGCAAAACCAATACCCATTCCTAAACCGTCAAGAATTGAATCAAATACCTTGTGTTTACTTGCAAACATTTCGGCTCTGCCTAAAATGATACAGTTAACAACGATTAGGGAAAGGAAAACGCCTAGTGCGTCATAAAGAGAGGGGAAGAAAGCGTGCATTGCCATTTCAACAACGGTAACAAATCCCGCAATTACAACGATATAGCAAGGAATTCTTACCTTGTCAGGAATAATATTGCGAAGAAGTGAAATAACGAGGTTTGAGCAAATTAACACAAGTGCAGCAGCGGCAGCCATTCCGACTGCACTGCTTAAACTTGAGGTAACCGCAAGTGTTGGACAGGTTCCAAGCAGGAGGACAAGCACAGGGTTTTCTTTAATAATGCCTTTTAAAAGAGTTGTCATCTTATTCATTATTAACCCTCCTTGTTCATTGCTTCAAACGCCGCTTTAACATCGCCGAATGCTTTTTTGGTTGCGTTTGTAGTAAATGTTGAACCGGCAATAAGCAGGGTTTCGTCTGTTACGGTATCAACGGTAAGACCGCTGAATCTATCGGGATAGGTTTTAAAGCCAATTACTGTACCGTAATCCTGTCCTGCATATTCGTTTTCCTGTTCACTTTGTTCAAGGGTAGCATACTTAACAATAGCGCCCTTATCGTTTAATACATAGCACACGGTAATAAGACCGCCAAAGCCGTCAGCCTTTGTGATATATGCGGTACCGCCGTTTACTTTATACATAGCGATAACATTTGTATTAACTTTTGCAAAGTCAACCTTTTTGGCAGCACTTGCAGAAGCAATAATTTCTTTATCAATCATTTTGTTGATAATATCGTCGTTATTTGCTTCATAAACAGAGGGGAGTACAGACTCTGCATCAGCAATTACCTGTGCGTAGGCCTCGTCAGAAATAAGGTCATTTCCGTCAAGGTCAGAGAGATAGTATACTTTACCGTAAGCGTTAACACCTACTGCAAGAGAGGTTTCGCCACTCTTTGCAAGCATTATATATCCTGAGCCGGTTACGGGAGTTTTGATTGAAACAATAGATGCAGGAGCATTTTCGGGGAGTGTAACATCATTCATTGTTACAGCGCCTGCTTTATCGGTGCCGAAAGGCATAATGACTGAATAAAGGTCCTGAAGTTTAGCGTCGTCTGACTTTTCAACATCAGCATATTCAAAGAACACGTTGAAAGCGTCAGCAACTGCGGCACTGATTGCAGAACTTGTAAAGGTACAGCCCGAAACAACTACATCTGAAAAGGTTGCGTCTTTTCCTTCATATAAAGGAGTAAAGTCATCTGCAGAGCCCTGTGTTTCGGCGTAGTTTGTAATTACAAGTTTTGTAATTTTACCTTCATTGTTGATACCAAGAATAATCTGAAGAGGGGATTTGCTATAACTTGAAGAAGCCTGAAGTTTAAAAGCAAAACCGCTTCCGCCAAGGTCCTTTTTCATTTCAAGAACGGTTTCAGGGAAAGTTCCCTGAACATTCTCAAATCCCTTTGCTTCGGGAAGAACTTCAATATAAGCCTTGTCTGCAGCAGCGCCTGCGTTTTTCTCAATAATGGGAGCAGTTATGAAGTTGATACCGGAAAGTGCTAAGGTAACAACAAGACAAATTGTGGTTAAAACGATAATACTCTTTAAATTGTCTTTTTTCATTTTACTTTAACACCTCCAAGTGGTTTAGTAGCAGTCCAGTTTGTGATATAGGGGGAGAGAATGTTCATAAGGAGAATTGAGAAAGATACACCCTCGGGATATGAACCCCACTCGCGTATAGCAAAGGTAATAAGTCCGCATCCAAGACCAAAAATAACCTTGCCCCATTTTGTGCAGGGACTTGTTACATAGTCGGTTGCCATAAAGATTGCACCAAGCATAAGACCGCCTGCGAGAATCTGATAGGTGGCATCGTGCAAAGCACCCATAAATCCGCCGTCAAGCGAAGTAACGAATGAAAGCACAAACACAGTTCCTATAAATACAACGGGAATATGGAAAGAAATTACTTTTCTAACAATAAGATAAATTCCGCCGAGTATAAGGGTTAACGCGCAGGTTTCACCAATTACACCGCCGTGTGTGCCGAGTAAAAGGGTTAAAAGGTTTGGTGCCTCTTCGGCAACAAGGGGAGTAGCCCCGGCAATAACATCGGTCTCTTCAAGACTAAACTTAAAGAGAGCGTCGGTAACGGGGCGAACATAGTTTAGTCTTGAAGAGACCGAAAAAGCAAGGAAAAGAACAATTCTTGCAGTTAGTGCGGGGTTAGCAAAGTTCATTCCAAGTCCGCCGAAGAGTTGTTTAACAATAACGATTGCAACAATGCTTCCGATTACGGCTTGCCATAGGGGGATTGTAACGGGAAGGTTAAATGCAAGAATAATACCTGTTACAAGAGCCGAAAGGTCGCCAATCGGCATAGGCTTCTTGCAGATAATGCAGAATAATGCTTCAGCGACTACGCAGGAAAGCGAACATACTGCAATTACAACAAGAGCACGAAGTCCGAAAATAAGGAAAGAAGCAATAATAGTCGGTATCATCGCAATTACAACATCAAGCATTAGTGTTGTAGTTTTTGTTTTATCACGAAGATGAGGAGATACTGATATAATGAGTTTGTCCTTCTCTTCAAAATTAGTGTTATTAGAAGAATGTGTTAAACTCGATTTAGTATTATTAGAAATTTTTAAATCTTTAATTACTGCGACAAAAATTAAAATAGTTCCTATTATACCAAATAAGTTATAACTAATAAAGAAAATTAAATCATATAATAATACCGAAAAATTATCCGCAAAGTTTATATTTGGAGTTAGCCCATATTGTGCAGAACCAATATAGCCTAACGCTTGAACAATTATCAAAGATAATCCAATTATAATTAAAAGTATTGAATCGGAGCGTTTTCTCATTATTTATTACCTCCGTTCTTTTCTGCTTGCCATTTACGAAGTTCTGCTTTAGCAAGTTTGTTGTTTTCAACAAGAGGTCTTCTTGCGGGGCAGACAAAGGAACAACAACCACATTCCATACAGAGATTTACTTTTCTCTTCTCAAGCAGTTCCATATCGTTTGTTGCAAGACCACGTGCATATTCAAGAGGCATAAGGTTTAAAGGACAAGCCTCTACGCACTTTCCGCAACGAATACAGGGAGTAGGCTCGGGAAGAACGGCGTCTTTCTCGTTGAATGCAATAATTGCGTTAGTGTTTTTCATAACGGGCGCCGAAGTATCAGGAACGGCAATACCCATCATAGGACCGCCGTAAAGAACCTTCTTGGGAGTTTCTTTGAACCCACCACAGAAATCAAACACTTCCTGCATAGCGGTTCCGATAGGAGCAATAACATTTTGAGGATTAGCAACTGCGCTTCCGTCAACGGTAACAACCTTTTCAATTAGCGGAACACCTGTCTTCATATATTTAGCAAGGAAGGTAAGGGTTGTACAGTTAAGAACAACAACGCCGACATCAATTGGAAGTTTTCCTTCGGGAACAATTTTGCCTACACAGTTGTAAATAAGAACTTTTTCGCCACCTTGGGGGTAAACAGAGGGGAGAGCCTTAACAACTATTGTGCTGTCTTCAGCGGCTAGTTTTTTCATTTCTGAAATAGCCTGAGGTTTGTTCTTTTCAATACCGATAACTACCTTTTTAACGTCAAGATACTTTTTAAGAAGTTCAACGCCTTCTTTTACCAAATCGGCATCATCAACCATAGTTCTGGTGTCGGAAGTGATATAGGGTTCGCATTCTGCACCGTTAATCACAACCTCTTGAATACGGCTTGTATCCTTAACATCAAGTTTAACAGATGTTGGGAAACCTGCTCCTCCAAGACCAATAGCACCGCTTGCTCTAACAGCGGCAATAAAACTGTCATAATCTGTTATAGTGGGGGGGACACAAGTTTCACTTAAAGCCATTTCTCCGTCTGACTCAATTGTGATACAAGTAGCGTTTGAACCGTTACTTGCAATCATAGGTCCAATTGCAGTAACTTTACCCGAAACAGATGCATGAACGGGAGCGCTGACAAAACCGCCTGCCTCTGCAATAATCTGGCCGACTTTAACAAGGTCGCCAACCTTAACGCAGGGTACAGAGGGCGCACCGATATGCATATTCATAGGAATGGTTACCGTTTTTGGCGTGGGCATCTTAACTGCAGACATTTGTGCAGTATTTTTACGATGCGGGACCTTAACGCCGTTTAACTTTGGTAGCATACTATCAACCTCGTACAAATAAATTTTTATAAATATGACACATATTCATACATTGTAAATTATATATTAATAATTATATTTTGTCAATAATTTAACAAACATTTTTGGTATTTATTTAACAATATTTTTACCTAAAAAATGTATTTTAAAATTTTAATGATAAATCTTTTAATTTATAGTCTTCTTTTCTGCATTTTTGTAATAAAAGAGATAGTTTTCATAGTATATTTTAATGTAATTATTTGTAGGAGAATGTGGTATGAAATATATAGTTATTACAAAAAAACATCTGATGATTTTCTGCAGTTGTTTTCTTGCCTCTATTATTGCAATAATTTGTTCCGTCGGCGTACTTGCTAATTCCGACCGAAAACTGCCTATTTACTGTGTTGACACCGAAGAAAAGAAGATAGCATTAAGTTTTGATGCCGCTTGGGGTAACGATGATACGCAGACTCTGATTGATACACTTGCAGAATATGATGCTAAAGCGACTTTCTTTGTTGTTGGCGCTTGGGTAGATAAGTATCCCGAATCAGTTAAAGCCCTTTCCGATGCAGGTCATCAGGTTATGAATCACTCAAATACACACCCATATATGACCAAAATTAACGCTACCCAAAAAATTGATGAAATTAACGCCTGTAACAAGAAAATATTTGAGGTTACCGGAGTTACTCCAACCCTTTTCCGTCCCCCTTATGGCGACTACGATAATGCAACCATCGAGGCGGTCGAAAACCTTGGAATGTACACGGTTCAGTGGGATGTTGATTCACTTGACTGGAAAGAAAATGCAACGGCTGACAGTATCTGTAAAAGGGTAACGAGCAAGGTTAAAAACGGCTCAATTGTCCTTTTCCACAACGACGCCGACCACACACCTGCAGCACTGCCAAATATCCTCAAATGCCTTAAAGATGAGGGGTATGAGTTTGTTTTCATAAGCGATTTGATTCTAAAGGAAAATTACGAAATCAAACACGATGGAACACAGTGTAAAATAGAGAAAGACGGCGAATAGCCGTCTTTTGTTGCATAAAAGTTTATTTTTTAATTTCTTTTTTATCGTTCTGTTTCATTTCAAAATGTATCAGAACGCTGAGTAGCGCTCTTAAAAGAATTACTGCGCCGAGAACATAAAGTTCGCTCATTTCTCTTACCAAAACCGTTTTTAAAATTTCGGCCGCCATTTTAAATTCAAGCCCCGTTGCAAGACCTGTTGCAAAATAGAACTGAATATTATGTGACTTTTTGAAAAAGGAATTCTGAACATAGTACCAAAAAGAACTGATTGCACTCCAGGAAACGACAAGTATTCCCATAATCTCAAGAACTGTAATAATATAGGGAAGACATAATTCCATTAGCCACTCTAATTGATTTATTTCAACAGTAGTATTAGCAGACAGAGTAATTAAAGCATTAAAGTCCATTGGATTCCTCCTTAAAAGTAGTCTGGAGTTGAAAGATATCTTGAACCTGTATCAGAGAAAATAACAACAATATTTTTATCTGTCATATCTTCTCTTTTAGCAAGTTTTACCGCTGCCGTAAGGGCTGCGCCCGAAGAGATACCAACTAAAACACCATCAGATACGGCAATATTTCTTCCAAAGTTATAGGCTTCATCGTTTGAGACGGTAATAACCTCATCAATTATATCCAAATTTAAAATTTCGGGTACAAAACCTGCGCCTATTCCCTGAATTTTGTGAGGACCGGCTTTGCCGCCCGAGAGAACGGGGGAGTCGGCTGGTTCGACACCGATAATTTTAATATTGGGGTTTTTCTCTTTAAGATAAGAGCCTGTCCCCGTAATAGTGCCTCCTGTTCCAATTGCTGAAACTAAATAATCAATCTTGCCCGAAGTATCTTTCCAGATTTCAGGGCCCGTCGTTTCATAATGAGCCAACGGGTTAGATGGGTTAGTAAACTGTCCCATAACTATAGAGTTCTTATCCTCTTTAACAAGTTCTTCGGCTTTATTTATAGCGCCTTTCATACCGTCTTTACCATCGGTTAGAACAACCTCGGCGCCATATGCCTTTATAAGTTTTATTCTCTCTACCGACATAGTATCGGGCATAACAATTTTAACCTTATATCCTCTCGCAACACCTATCGCTGCGATACCGATTCCTGTGTTACCTGAAGTAGGCTCAATTAAGGTATAACCGGGCTTTATAAGACCGCTCTTTTCAGCGTCGGTAATCATTTTGAGCGCGGCTCTGTCTTTAATGGAACCGGCGGGATTGAAAAATTCAAGTTTTGCAAATATATTTGCTTTAAGTCCAAGTTCATTTTTTATTCCTGAAAGTAAAAGCAGGGGAGTGTTTCCAATAAGTTCTTCCACAGAACGATAAATCATATATTTGCCGCCTTTCCTAAATTATTTATATTATAACAAAAAATCCTAAAAAAATCAAATAGATATAAGAAAAACCCACAAGTTTAGAGTTAAACCTGTGAGTTTTCTGGCAGGGGTAGCAGGATTCGAA
>SVPA01000007.1 GCA_015066085.1 Oscillospiraceae bacterium | reverse complement strand
TCCGTTCCACAAATTGACCGATATCACGAGAAGCAGCGGTATGAAATACAGGAATTTTTTTGCGTTTTCAACTTTTATCAGCCCGTAGTATGCGGTTCTTTTTAACAAAAGTATAAGACCTAGTAAAAAAGCAGATAACGCAGAGTTTACAACAAAACTGACCCAACCGGTCTCCCCAAAATTTTGAACGCAAAAGGAATTGACTAAAATATAAACTGCTATCAGCAATAGGCAAAACAAGGTTTCGTGCTTTTCGAAAAACTTTTTCATTTGCGCCCCGCCTCCTTTTGATTTACAGTTAGATTATACCATCCCTTCCCCAAAATTACAACGCAAATAAAAATCCGCCCGATTTCTCGGGCGGATAATTTTGTTTTATAAAGTCAACAATTACTTGCTTCCCTTAATTGCAGCCTGTGGTGTTATCAGCAAAAGTGGAAAATTAACTTTGCGTCCAAGTGCCGACATCAATTGAATAGGCCAATGTTCCAGAGATGTTTTCGGCGTTCATATCTCGCAACGATTTCGTTTGAGCATAACCAAAATAACTTCTTGGCGCACGCCATTTGTCTGTTTTTTCCAAAACTGTCCGATATACAGGTATTGCCTTATATGTGCCGATAGCCATACTTAAATCATTACGGGAAAAGGTGTAAGCGTAATATAAAGTGTCGCTTACTTTTTCCACACAATAGTACAGTTGATTCGTTTCGTCCGATACAAATTTTAGGTTTCCACCTGACGTTTTTTGGTTAGAAAAAACTACACCGTACCGATTCAAATATCCTTCAAGAACATTTTTGCTATCATAGTTTAGGCCATAGCCTTTTTCGTTTTCGTTCAAAATAAGCTCAATCAAGGCTAAATGGTTTTCTCCGATTTCCGACTCTGTGGGAAGAATTTCAACAGGCTTCCACACAAACTCTGAAAGTGTGATTCCCATGGTATCCGTCACCGATTTTGCAGGGTCTTCTGCATAATACCATGTGGCAAACACACCGCCGATAGAAGCAAGTAGAAACAGACAGCACAAAAGGGATGTATAACGCATTATACCTCTGCCCATTCGCGTTCCTCCTCTGTTGCATTCTCGAGCGGCTGTTCTGCAAAGGTTAAAACACGTTTATCTGTTTCTTCTTTAATCTTCTTTTCTACAACAGGTGTTGCTATCATAGAAAAGATTGCCAATAGTACACACAACCAACCTGCAGGCGACTGCAAGAATAACACAAAACTACCTACAAACGGAATGCGAGAACCCTCGTAAATGCCTTGCATTTGACTGTAAAGAACAGGGAACTTATCAGGTCGCTCCACAGCATCGCCCTGCAACAAGAAATGTCTTTCATTCGGATGCTGTTCGTTTGGCTCCTCGATACCAACAATGCGATGGATTACATAAATGTCGTCTTGCTTATAAACAACGACATCGTGTAGTTCCAGCTCGTCCTCGGTGGGAAGATGGCGACAAATCACAATGTCAAACATTTGAATCTGGTCATTTAAGTCATTATCAAAAAGATATTTGTTTTTTGCATTCTTTTCTGCCATTGATTCACTTTTTACTACTTTAATGGATGGAACTCCGTTAGCAGGTCTATCTTCATTTGCCTGAACATATAACGCAAAAGAGAATATCACTACGAAAATTAGACAGAAAAAGAGTGATACAATTCTGCCAATCCACAATAGCACTCGGCTTTCTTTTTTCTTTTTATTCAGTTGCTTTTTGATTGCCTCGTCTCTGTGTCCAAAACGAATTAACTCCACTTCCATTTTTGTAATGGAAGTGAGCAAATATGTGAACATCGCCGTCAGTAGCGAAAACACGATAAAGCACAAGAGAAAGACATATATTTCAAAACTTGTCATTCGTATCTACACCATCTGCAAAACACATATGCCGCCGCCTCTCATGTCTTGAAAAGCGGCGGCATAATTAGTTTTAATTAAGTTTAGTTGCTGGCGGAAACACCGTCACTTACAGTAATAACAATAGAACCTGTACCCAGAACAGCGTTATAATCGTCGTACTTAACCTTGGTATCAAGTTCAAATTCTGTTAGAGCAACATGCTCCATAAATTCGTCTGCAGAAATGGTGAAAGAGAAAGTGCCGTCACCGTTGTCCTGCCAAACAACATCGTGCTTCTCGGTATGATTAATAGTAACAATATCCTTATCTTCATACTTCCAGTTGGGGTTTGCTAAAGAGAAAGCATATGTAGTTTTAACACCGTTTTCCTTAACATCTGCAGGTGCTACGGAGTTGGGGGTAAAGGTAACGATAATGTTGCCTGTTGCATACAATGCAGTTGTGTGAGTAGTTCCTGCTTTAGGGTCGATAGCCAAACTCAAACCAGTGACGTCTACCTTATATGTACCATAACTGCCGCTGTAAGCAACATCGGTAAGGTTCATATTCATATTGACTGCTTCATCAGCCACATCGGTATTTTGTGTGTAGGTCCATGTTGCATATACACCGCCAATGGTAAGCAACATACAAAGCGCAATTAAAAGACTTAATTTTTTCATAATTAACCATCTCCTTAATAATTACAAAAACGTATATTGTTTCTGCTTGAATCAAGTATACACCAGCAAATAGGTAAAAGTCAAGGGTATATACAAAAATCCCCTCGGAGCAATCCGAGGGGATTCGATTTGTTTTAAATGCCAGCAATTACTTAGATTCTTTAATTGCAGCCTGGGCGGCGGCGAGGCGGGCAATCGGCACGCGGAAGGGAGAGCAGGACACGTAGTCGAGGCCAATCTTATGGCAGAACTCAACAGATACAGGGTCGCCGCCGTGTTCGCCGCAGATACCGCAGTGAATTTCGGGACGAGTAACTTTACCCATTTTAACAGCCATTTCCATAAGTTTACCAACGCCGGTCTGGTCGAGTTTAGCGAAGGGGTCGTTCTCGTAAATCTTTCTGTCGTAGTATGCAGAGAGGAACTTACCAGCATCGTCACGGCTGAAGCCGAAGGTCATCTGGGTAAGGTCGTTAGTACCGAAGCAGAAGAATTCAGCCTCTTTTGCTACTTCGTCTGCAGTAAGGCAAGCGCGGGGGATTTCCATCATAGTACCAACTTCGTACTTGAGGTCAGCGCCGGCGGCAGCGATTTCTGCATCAGCGGTAGCAACTACAACGTCTTTAACATATTTAAGTTCCTTAACTTCGCCGGTTAAAGGAATCATAATTTCGGGAACGAGGTTCCAGTCGGGATGAGCCTTAGAAACCTTGATAGCAGCACGAATAACGGCAGCGGTCTGCATCTTTGCAATTTCAGGATAGGTAACTGCAAGACGGCAGCCACGGTGACCCATCATGGGGTTGAATTCGTGGAGAGAAGCGATGATGTTCTTAATGTCGGCAACAGTTTTGCCCTGTGCTTTTGCGAGTGCTTCGATATCTGCTTCTTCGGTAGGAACGAACTCATGAAGCGGGGGGTCAAGGAAGCGGATGCAAACGGGGTTGCCTTCAAGTGCTTCGTAAAGTTGTTCAAAGTCGCCCTGTTGATAGGGAAGGATTTTAGCAAGAGCGGCTTCTCTTTCTTCAACAGTGTCAGCACAAATCATTTCACGGAAAGCAGCAATTCTCTCTGCTTCGAAGAACATATGCTCGGTACGGCAAAGACCGATACCTTCAGCGCCGAGTTCACGAGCGCGTTTAGCATCTTCAGGGGTGTCGGCATTGGTACGAACCTTAAGGGTTCTGAATTCATCAGCCCAAGCCATTATACGACCGAACTCGCCGGCAATTTCAGCGGGAACGGTGGGGATAATGCCGTCATAAATATTACCGGTAGAGCCGTCGATAGAAATATAATCTCCCTCGTTGTAGGTTTTACCTGCAAGGGTGAATTTCTTGTTTTCTTCGTCCATAATAATATCGCCGCAACCCGAAACGCAGCAGGTACCCATACCACGAGCAACAACGGCAGCGTGAGAGGTCATACCACCACGAACGGTAAGAATGCCTTCGGAAGCCTTCATACCGGTGATATCTTCGGGAGAGGTTTCAAGACGAACAAGGATAACCTTTTCGCCCTTATTGTTCCAGATTTCTGCGTCTTCAGCAGTGAAAACAACCTTACCGCAAGCGGCTCCGGGAGAAGCGCCGAGACCTTTTCCGGCGGGGGTAGCGGCTTTAAGGGCTTTAGCGTCAAACTGGGGATGGAGAAGGGTGTCGAGGTTACGGGGGTCAATCATAGCAACAGCCTGTTTCTTGTCAATCATACCCTCGTCAACGAGGTCACAAGCGATTTTAAGAGCAGCCTTTGCGGTGCGCTTACCGTTACGGGTTTGGAGCATATAGAGTTTTCCGTCTTCAACGGTGAATTCCATATCCTGCATATCACGGTAGTGGTCTTCAAGGATAGCACAAACTTCGTTGAACTGCTTGAAAGCCTCGGGGAATTTTTCAGCCATTTCAGCGATAGGCATAGGAGTGCGAACGCCGGCAACAACGTCTTCACCTTGAGCGTTGGTGAGGAACTCACCCATAAGGCCGGGTTCACCGGTAGCAGGGTCACGGGTAAAGGCAACGCCGGTACCGCAGTTATCACCCATATTACCGAAAGCCATCATCTGAACGTTAACAGCGGTACCCCAAGAATAAGGAATATCGTTGTCACGACGGTAAACGTTTGCACGGGGGTTGTCCCAAGAACGGAAAACGGCTTCAACAGCGCCCATAAGTTGTTCTTTGGGGTCAGAGGGGAAGTCCTTGCCGATTTTAGACTTGTATTCAGCCTTGAACTGTTCAGCGAGGGTCTTAAGGTCGTCAGCAGTAAGGTCAACGTCCTGGGTAACGCCCTTTTCTTCCTTCATTTTGTCGATAAGTTCTTCGAAGTATTTCTTACCAACTTCCATAACAACGTCGGAGTACATCTGAATGAAACGACGATAGCAGTCGTAAGCCCAACGAGCGTTTCCGGATTTAGCAGCCATGGTTTCAACAACGTCTTCATTAAGACCGAGGTTGAGGATAGTATCCATCATACCGGGCATTGAAGCGCGGGCGCCTGAACGAACAGAAACGAGGAGAGGATTCTCCTTGTCGCCGAACTTTTTGCCGGTGATTTCTTCCATTTTAACGATATATTCCATAATCTGTGCCTGGATATCATCGTTGATTTTTCTTCCGTCTTCGTAGTACTGAGTGCAAGCCTCTGTGGTTACGGTAAAGCCCTGGGGCACGGGAAGACCGATTTTGGTCATTTCTGCAAGGTTAGCACCCTTACCGCCGAGGAGTTCACGCATGCTTGCGTCGCCTTCTTTAAAAAGGTAGACAAACTTGTGGCTCATTTTTTTACCTCCTGATTTTTGCGGAAATTAACTTCCGTTTTGAAGATTTTACCTACTTTTTATAGGTATCAATTTATTATATCACATTTTTCTAAAAAATAAAGGGGTTTTTTTAGGTTTGCTCAACAAATTTTTACATTTTTTCGCCTCTTGTATAGTTTATAATGCCCAGTTCTTCCCGAAAGTCGCTAAATTGATACTTGATTTAACTAACATTCTATTGTATAATAAAGAAAAACATAGGAGGTTTTTATTATGGATAAATTCTTTAAACTCTTTATCTTAATGCCCGAGAAAGGCGACCTTAAAAAATTCATCTGGTCAATCGTTTTCTATGCGTTTGTACCCTCAATTGCAGCAAGCATCGCAACAGGCCTTTTATTCTGGACAGTCGTTGGCCTTTTCGCTATTCCCGCAGCCGGCGTTGTTTACACCATTTTTGGTCTGGTTCTTGCTCTTCTCCATTTCATCGGATATGAATTTCCCGCTGAAGAAGTTGCAGAATAATTAAAAATTACATACTAAAGAACAGTAAAAGAGTTGTGTGGAAAATTTCTACACAACTCTTAATTTTATCCTGCAAAACAGGACAGTTTTGTTGCTATAACTATTGACATCGTATCGGAAAATTTGTATAATAAATTAAAAAAGAAAGGGGGACTCATGATGAACAAGACCGTTTACGGCGTTTTGACTCTTTTACTTAATGGCTACGGCCTTCCCAGTTTCATTAATGGCAATACTCAAAAGGGTATTTTAACCATCGTTTCTGGAATCATCACCTGCGGCATCGTTTCTCTAATCAACGCTATCAAAGGCATTATTATGGGAATCAAGATTCTTCAGATGACCGACGAGGCTTTTGAAGCCGCTGACAAGAAATCTTTCGAAGATGCTATCGTATTCTTCTACAAAGACTAATTTGTAAGAAAAACCCCCGATGTTCTCATCTGGGGGTTTTTTATAGTTTAAAGAAAATCCAGTTCAAAATCAGCAACAGATAAGCGCCGCCTTCCAAAATAATGTTTATCCATTTGTTTTTGAATAGTTTGCCATCAAACAGGTAAAACAAACCGCAGATTGGCACCACCCAAAACACATGGTTATACATAAACGCCTGCTTCAAATCCAACTGAAACAGGCTGATGTACGCTCGGGTAATCCCGCAGCCGGGACATTCGACTCCAAAAACCCATTTAAACAGACACGGGGTTTTGAAAATGTACATTACCAGAACGGCTCCAAGAATCCAAGCGCAAGAGATTAACTTTTCTTTTAGTTTTTTCTTGTTAAGTTTTTCCATATCCCAGTCCCTGAACCCTCAAATTCCTCGCAAGTTAGTCAGTGCGGTGATGACCTTATCGGTATTATAACCCAAAGCAAATAATTTTGCAATAGACAGAAAAAGACCTCGCCAAGATATTGGCGAGGTCTTAAAATTTTCTTTGCAAATCTATGACGATGGTTATTGTGCTTAACCGTACGGCCTTTATCCACACATCTTTTTTATTTTGGTAATAATTTTATCCGCCGAGATAGGCTTTTTTAACTTGGTCGCTTGCGGCGAGTTCAGCGCCGGTTCCCGAAAGGACAATGCTACCCGTTTCGAGCACATAAGCACGGTCGGAAATCGCAAGAGATTTTCCCGCATTTTGTTCAACGAGCAATACGGTTGTTCCGTCCTTGTTGATATCCTTGATTATTTCAAAAACCTGGTCAACAAGCAGAGGAGAAAGACCCATTGAGGGCTCGTCGAGCATTAAGAGTTTGGGGTGGGACATAAGGGCGCGTCCCATAGCGAGCATTTGCTGTTCGCCGCCCGAAAGGGTTCCCGCAATCTGATTTCTGCGCTCGGCAAGACGGGGAAATCTTTCATAAATTCGGTCAATATCTTCCTTGAAAACCGCCTTATTTTGTTTTTGAGAAAAGGCGCCCATCATCAAGTTTTCATAAACCGTAAGTTCCTGGAAAACACGGCGTCCCTCGGGAACCTGGGACATGCCGAGATGAACAATTTTATGGCAAGGAGTTTTTGTAATATCCTTGCCGTCAAAAATCACCTTTCCGCTTCTTGCGGGGATAAGGCCGATGACCGACTGCATTGTTGTAGTTTTACCGGCGCCGTTAGCGCCTATAAGGGTAACGATTTCACCCTCGTTAACCTCAAAATTAATTCCTTTAAGGGCATTGATAACGCCGTAATAAACTTCTAAATCTTTAACTTCCAAAAGAGCCATAGCGTTATCCTCCTATATATGCCTTGATAACCTCAGGGTCGTTAAGAGCAATGTCGGGAGTTCCCTGTGCCAAAACGGTTCCGAAGTTTAAAACGGTAATTTCATCGCAAAGACCCGAAACAAACTTCATATCGTGCTCGATAAGAAGAATGGTTATCTTATACTCACTGCTGATGTGACGGATAATATCCATAAGCTCGGCAGTTTCGTGAGGGTTCATACCTGCGGCAGGCTCGTCAAGACAAAGAAGCCTTGGGTTGGTGGCCAGTGCACGGGCTATTTCAAGTTTTCTTTGCTTACCGTAGGGCAGGTTGCAGGAAAGATTGTTTCTTTCCTCTTCAAGACCGACGATGCGAAGAATCTCCTTTGCTCGCTCGCGCATAGCCTTCTCCACCTTAAAATGACGGGGAAGACGAAAAACGCTTGAAATCATAGAGCACTTGAATTCAGGCTGGTTATGAAGACCGACGAGAACATTTCTGATGACCGTCATATTATTAAAAAGACGGATGTTCTGGAAGGTTCGGGCAATTCCCTTGTGGTTTATTGCCTCCTGAGTTTTTCCCGTGAGGTTTTCTCCGTCCAAAAAGAATTTACCCGCGGTGGGCTTATAAACGCCGGTTATCATATTGAAAACTGTGGTTTTTCCGGCACCGTTGGGTCCCACGAGACCGTAAAGCTGACCCTCATGAATTTCCAGATCGAGATTCTGGACCGCCTTAAGTCCGCCGAAGGAAATGCCGAGGTTTTCGGTTTTAAGAACAACTTTCGACATTATTTTTCCTCCTTCTCTGACTTATCGGGGTTGTAGGGGGAGCCGGGCTGAATATCGACCGAGAGGACCTCGTCGATCTCGATCTTGGTGGGAACGCGGTTCCATTTAGCCTCATCGTCCTGATGCTTAGCAGGGTCTTGCTTGCGCCTGAAGATGGCGGCAAACAGATTTTTAATGTTATACTTTTCTCTAAAGCCTTTAAATGCAGGTGCGTTGTTATAAATAACAATAACTATGAGAATAAGAGCATATATGATGTTTTTAATAACAGGAAGTGAATCCTTAATATAGGCAATCACGCCGTTAGAACTGTTGAAGTTTTCATTAAGGATGGTAACAAGGTCGGTGGTAAGGAACTTGTTGAGGAAGGTAATAACGGTAGCTGCGATAATCGAGCCGTTAACGCTTCCCATACCGCCCAGAACAACCATAACAAGAATTTCGATAGAATAGTTGTAATCGAAGGTGTCGGGCTGAATCTTGTTAACCTTGTAGCTCGATAAAACACCGGCGAAGCCGGCAAAAAGAGCGGCGATGGCAAACACAATAAGTTTATATTTGGTTACGTTAATACCAGTTGCCTTGGCGGCAATTTCGCTGTCGCGGATGGCGGTAATGGCACGTCCGTGCTTAGAGCGAATGATATTTTGGGTAACAAACAGGGTAACAAGAACAAGTCCGAAGGTGATCAAGGGTAGAATCTGATTATCAAGACGGGGGGTGCTGAGCTTTCCGTCATTACCAAAGTATCCGCCGGCATTTCTAAACACGTTGCGGACAATTTCGCCGAAGGCAAGGGTAACGATTGCGAGATAGTCTCCGCGGAGACGAAGAGCAGGCAATCCGATAACGAAGCCGCAGAGCATCGCAGTAAGTCCGCCTATAGCTAAAGTTATAGCGAAAATGATGTAGGTGTCCAGATTGGTAAAGGCATCTGTAAAGAGAACGGCCAGTTTGCCGCCTACATAGGCGCCGACACACATAAAGCCTGCGTGACCGAGGGATAGTTCGCCTAAGAAGCCGACTACCATACTGAGAGAAACGGCGAGGATTATGGCAACGCCGATATCTGTGTAAAGGGAGGATGCGGATCGGTCAAAACCACCGTTAAAAGAGGTGTAGATAAGGTAAAGTGTGAAAGCGCCGACCGCAATGTAATTTATGTAATGCTCCATTTAATACCGCGTAAAGCCTTTAATACGCCTTTCATTATACCTTCTCCCTCCTTTTCTTACCAAGTAGTCCCGAAGGTCTGACAAGGAGTATGAGTATAAGCACCGCGAAAACGATTGCGTCGGTGTAGGGTGCGGTATAGGTGTTCGAACTGGAGAAGGATTCGACAACACCCATAAGTATACCGCCAAGCATAGCTCCGGGAAGGGAACCGATTCCGCCGATAACGGCAGCGGCAAAGGCTTTAATTCCAGGCATTGCGCCGAGGATAGGCGTAACATTGGGGGCCTTCCAAACCATAAAGAAGCCTGCAACTGCGGCAAGAGCCGAGCCAATAGCAAAGGTTATAACGATAATTTTATTAACACTTATTCCCATAAGCTCAGCGGCACCTCTGTCCTCAGAGACGGCGATCATAGCGCGTCCTGTGCGGGTATATTTAACGAAGAGACTCAGAACAACCATTATTATTGCCGAAGCAATCAACGTAATAAGGGTTAAAAGAGAAATAGAAATGCCGAAAATTGTGACGTTTCCGAACTGATAGAAAACCGGCTTCTTTTCGCCTGCGCCGAAAATCATTTGAGCCAAGGCCTGAAGAAGAGAACTGACACCGATGGCTGTTATAAGAACCGCCAACGGAGAAGCTCCGCGCAGAGGTCTGTAGGCAAGTCTTTCGATGGTCACGCCGAATATTACGCAAAGCACAACCGCAACAACAAGACCCAACAATGGGTTTCCGGTGGTAGTGAACATTACGAACAGTGCGTAGGCTCCGACCATTATAACGTCGCCGTGGGCAAAGTTAAGCATTTTGGCGATACCGTAAACCATGGTATAGCCTAAAGCTATCATAGCGTAGGTACCTCCGGCCGAAAGCCCGTTTATAAGAGTGGTTATAATCTGTTCCATAAGAAAAATCCTATATCTTTAAAATTGACAAATTTGCCGGTGCAGAAAAACTGCGCCGGCAAACTCTAATATTTATAAAATATGAGTATACAAGAAATCATTTCTTGATATCGTATCTTACAGCTTCCTTGGAAACGTAGCCGTTCTCGTCCCAGGTGATATCGGTACCGGTAACGCCGGAATAGGAGAAGCCTCCCTGAAACTGTTCCTTAAGGATCTCGCAAAGGTCGGAAGCAGAGATAGTAACATCGATCTCTTCTCCTGCGTCGATAGCTGCCTTTATAGCATTAAAGATAGCGTATACGCAGTCGTAAGCAGAAGCGCCGAACTGATTAAGGGTATCCTTGCCAAATTTTTCGGTGTACTTCTGAATAAACTCGGCAGCCTTGCCTTCGGTAGCCTTGGAGTTGAAGTGAGAAAGCATACTAACGGTTTGAGGAATGGAGTTGATGTCGAAGCCTTCTGCGGATTCGATTCCGTCGAAGCCGTCGCAGCCGTAGTAGGTGGTGTTTGCGGCAACTAAGTCTTTAGCCTGAATCATAAAGAGGGAAGCAGGACCATAGTAGATGGGCATAAAGATGAAAGAGCAGTCCTTAAGCTTGGAAATCTGCTGAGTGAAGTCGGAAGAGGTGCTCTCGGTGAAGGAAGCTTCAACGGTTTCAATTCCCTTGATGTTATCCTTGAACTGATCATAGATGCCCTTAGAATAAGAATCGTCGGACTTGTAGAAGATACCGATCTTGTCGAGACCGAGGCCATTAACGTAGTCGGCAGCAACCTTACCCTGATTACCGTCTGCGAAGCACATCTGATAAGCGTTGTCCTCAGCAGGAACATCGTCGTTGGAAGCAGAGGGAGTAAGGAAGAACACGTTGTCTTCGGCGGAGAATGCGCTGAACTCGAGACAGGGGTCGGAGGTTACGCAGCCGAGAGAAACCTGCATACCTGCTTCATACATAGCAGCGTAGTTAGCCTCTACCTTGGTAGCGTCGTGAACGTCATCGTAAGCAAGAAGCTCGAACTTAACGCCGTTGAGACCGCCTGCGGCGTTGATCTCGTCGATAGCCATTTGAGCAGCGTTCTTAACAGCTACGCCGTAAACTGCGGCGCCGCCGGTAAGGGGGCCGGACATACCGATCTTGAAAGTGGTGTTGTCGGCGGTGTAGCCGTCGTTTCCGGAATTACCGCTCTTGTCTCTGTCGCCACCGCAAGCGGTGAGGGAAAGAAGCATTGCTGCAGCCATTACTACTGCGAACGCTTTTTTAAATAAAGATTTCATAAAAATTCTCCTCTTTAAAAATTTACTTTATTACAGATAAACCTTGTTATCTTGTATATTAAGTTATCTACTATTTTAGCACAGTAAAGTCAATCTGTTAACTGTCAAGATTTACAAAATTACTGCACTTTTTTTGTTAAAAAGTTATATTAAAAGCATTCTGTCATTTGCGGCACCGTCCGAACCGGCTTTTGCAAAGGCAGAAAGGAGTTTTTCTACCGTTAACGCTTTCTTTTCTTCGCCCTTAATGTCGAGAATAATTTTTCCCGCATTCATCATAATAAGGCGGTTGCCAAAAGCGATTGCGTCTTTCATATTGTGGGTAATCATAACGGTAGTAAGGTTTTGTTCTTCAACAATCTCTTTTGTGATTGCCAAGACCTTTTCTGCGGTTTTGGGGTCGAGGGCGGCGGTATGCTCGTCAAGGAGCAAAAGTTTAGGATTGTTCATTGACGCCATAAGCAAGGTAATTGCCTGACGCTGACCTCCCGAAAGAAGACCAACCTTTGTTGAAAGGCGGGTTTCAAGCCCCAAGTCAAGTCGGGTGAGCATTTCTTTAAACACCTTGCGGTCGGCGGCCGTAATTGACCAGCCAAGACCTCTTCTTTTGCCTCTTTGCATTGCAAGAGCCATATTCTCTTCAATCCACATATCTGCGGCGGTTCCTGTCATCGGGTCTTGGAAAACTCGGCCGATAAACTTGGCGCGTTTGTGTTCGGGGAGTTTTGTAATGTTGACTCCGTCGACCGTAATAGTTCCCTCGTCCACGGCAAAGGTTCCCGCAATAGCGTTTAAAAGGGTTGATTTTCCTGCTCCGTTTCCGCCGATAACCGTTACAAAGTCCCCGTCTTCAAGGGTTAAAGAAAGGTTATCAAGGGCAACCTTCTCGTTGACCGTTGCGGCATTAAAAACTTTAGTTATGTTCTTGATTTCTAACATTTATGCCGCCTCCTTGTTTTTTATTACGGTTTTTTTAGAGAAAAACCGTCTTTTCATTTCGGGGAAGGCAAGGAAGATTGCCACAACGATTGCCGAAAGCATTTTGAGCAGGTCGGTATCAAGGCCGAAGAAGATGACCGTTTGATAAACAACATAGTAGATTATTCCGCCCACGATAACGCCCGTAAGGCGAATAACGAAGTTTTGACCCATTTTTGAAACGACCGCTTCGCCGATTATAACGGCGGCAAGGCCGATAACTATTGCACCTCGTCCGTCCGAGATATCGGCTTTGCCCGAATATTGAGCAAGAAGTGCACCCGAAAAGGCAACAATTCCGTTTGAAATAGCAAGGCCGACAACCTTGTTGAAACTTGTGTTTATTCCTTGGGCACGGGACATCTTCTCGTTACAGCCGGTTGCACGAATTGACATTCCATAGCGGGTTCCGAAAAACCAATAAAGAACGGCAACTAAAACAACACAAATTACAAAAAGATAAACGAGAGATTCATATTTGCGAAGTTGGGTTATAAGAACATCAAAACTTCTTGCGGGAAGAGCCTGATTGGCTTTTCCCATTATTTTGAGGTTTGCCGACCAGAGTATTAGTTGGGTCAGAATTCCCGCAAGAATTGCAGGAATTTTAAAGAAGGTGTGGAAAAAACCGGTTATAAGACCGGCAAACATTCCCGCAACCAAGGCAACGCCCATTGCCGCCCAAACATTCCAGCCCGCCGTCATAAGCATTGCACAGGTTGCCATTCCTGTAACCATAGAGCCGTCAACCGTAAGGTCGGCAAGGTCGAGAATTTTAAAAGTTATGTAGACGCCGATTGCCATTATTCCCCAGATAAGTCCCTGGGCGGCGGCGCCCGGCATTGAGCCTAACCAATTTAGAAAGTCCATTTTATTCTCCTTTTATATAGCACAATTTGCCGTGATACATTGGTATCACGGCAAAAACATCTCTTGTGTTTGTTAAGAAAGAGGCTCGTAACCCTCGGGGGCGGCAATTCCGAGTTCTTTACAGATGTCAGCGTTGTATTTCTTGACAGGCTTGTCGTCATACTGAATAGCCATTTCGGAAATATCTGCTTCGCCCTTTAAGATTTTAACAGCCATTTCACCGGTTACTCGGCCAAGTTGTTCGTAACTGATAGAAAGGGTTGCAATTCCGCAGCCTTTACAGATTCCGGCTTCACCTGCGATTATCGGAACCTTTTTGGGAGCAACTACGCCGTTGATAGTTTCGGCACAGGAAGCGGCGGTGTTGTCGGTAGGAATATAAAGTGCGTCACATTCGGAAGCGGCGGTTTCTGAAACCATTGCTACGTCTTCTGAACCTGCGAACTTGAATTCTTTAACGGTAATTGACTTGCCTTCGAGGTAGGCTTTAACTTCTTTTGCCTGATAAGCCGAGTTGGGTTCGGCAGAGCAGTAGAGAATACCAACGGTTTTAGCGGTAGGAACGAGGTCTAAAATCATTTGAGCCTGTTCGGTAAGGGGAGCAAGGTCACTAGTTCCCGAAACGTTGGCTCCAACGGTACCGCTGAAGTTGTCAATTCCAAGGGCAACGCCGTATTCGGTAACCGAAGTTCCAAGAATCGGAATTGTTTCGGTTGCGTTATAGGCGGCCTGGAGAGCGGGGGTAGCGTTTGCTAGAATAAGGTCAACCTTTTTGGTTACGAAGTCGTTGACAATTGTAACGCAGGTGTCGGGGTTGTTAGCAGCGTCTTGCTCAATAAAGGTAACATTTTCTTCGCCGAGAGCCTCAATAACTGCATCTTTAAAGCCCTTTGTTGCGGCGTCGAGAGCGTCGTGCTTAACAATCTGGCAAATACCGATAGTGTATTTTCCGTCGTCGGCACTGCCCGAGCAACCTGCAAAACAGGTAACCGCAAGAATAATACAAACAAGTAATGCGATAATCTTTTTCATAGTTTTTTCTCCTTTTAGTTAAAGGCGTTTCAGCCTTGTTTTTTCTCTGTGTTTGACAGTATAGCACTTTAAAGCGTTAAAGTCAAGCCCTTTTTTAAAAAATTTTTTAAAATATTTTTTTGGCGTAGGGCGCGACGTCTCGACGCGCCGCAAAGTCATACGGCAACCGTAGGGCGCGACGTCTCGACGCGCCGCAAAGCCATACGGCAACCGTAGAGCGCGGCGTGAGTAAACCCCCGCCCTACAAATTTTGCCTACTACATCGATAAACACCCAAGCAAATTTGATAAAAACAAAAAGACGGCCCCTCGGTCGTCTTTTTTTAATATGTATTGTCCCCACCCTGCCGTATCGGGCACTAAAATAACCTGCGAAAAAGCAGGTGGGTGTTCTCCGCTCGGTTCGGGCTTCCAACGTCCGCAAAGATTTGCGGGAGGCCTGCTCACCTGCCGAGCGAGAATAAACTCCCAAAATAAAGGTTGTAGGGTTATAAGTGCCACAGTCCGCGAACAGGGTAGGAAGTGCGACAAAATCGCAGTTATATTCGCCTTACGGCGAGTTATATTGCTTCGCAGTTATATGATGCTTCCGCCTCGTTATATTGTCTTTCAGACAACTAAAAGGTGAATATAATATCACGCTTTGTCAAAAGCATATCACTTTGCCGAAAGGCAAAATATCACTGTGAGACTTGTCTCACAATATCACTTAATAATTACTGCTCATCAATCTCGTAGAGGTCCTGAAGTCTTTCGATAAAGGCGTCGGCAACGAAATCATACTCGTCGTCGTCTTCAATTGGGAAAAGATATTCTTCTCCGTCTTCTTCTCCAACCTTTACGATAACGAGTTCTCCGCTGTCTTCAAGTTGTTTTTGAGCATCATCATAAATCGGAAGCATTGCAAGGTAGCGTCCGTCGTCCGATTCAATAGCGTCAAGCACCTCAAAGGTGTACTCGTTTCCCTCATCATCGGTAAGGTTGATAATATCGGGGGTATAATCAAGTTCCATATCTTTATTTTCAGCCATAGTGCATTCTCCTATTCATTGTTTTGCACCTCTATTTTAACTGTTTTTTTAAAATTAGTCAATAAAATGATTGTTTTTGCTATATATTGTACCGATAAATGATTATTTTGCTATAGATTTTTTGTTTTCTTTATTGTATAATAAGAAAAAACAGAAAGGTGTGTTTTTATGAAAAGAATAGTTACTTTCGGCGAAATTATGCTTCGCCTTGCTCCTAACGGTTATTACCGTTTCTTCCAGAACGACCAGATGCAAGCAACCTTCGGCGGCGGAGAGGCAAATGTTGCGGTTTCTCTTGCCAATTTTGGTATGGACGCTGCCTTTGTTACCAAACTTCCTACCCACGCTATTGGTCAGGCTGCCGTAAACTCGCTTCGTTATTTTGGCGTTGATACCGACGATATTGCCCGTGGAGGCGAGCGTGTCGGAATCTACTATCTTGAAAAGGGTGCTTCACAGAGAGGTTCGGTTTGTATTTACGACCGTGCTCATTCCTCTATTCAGACCGCTTCTCCCGAAGACTTTGATTGGGACGATATTTTCACCGGTGCCGACTGGTTCCACTTTACCGGAATTACCCCCGCTTTAGGCCCAAACCTTGTTGAAATTTGTAAGGCCGCTTGTGTTGCCGCTAAAGCAAAGGGCGTTAAGATTTCCTGCGACCTAAACTACCGCGGAAAACTTTGGACAAGAGCCGAGGCTAATGCCGCTATGACCGAACTTTGCAAGTATGTTGATGTTTGTATTTCAAACGAAGAAGACGCAAAGGACGTTTTCGGAATTGAAGCCGAAGATACCGATATTTACGGCGGTAAACTTAACCACGAGGGTTATAAGAGCGTTGCTAAACAACTTGCCGACAAATTTGGTTTTGAAAAGGTTGCAATTACCCTTCGTTCCTCTATTTCGGCAAGTGATAACGACTGGGCTGCCATGCTTTACGACGGAGAGAACTACTGTTTCTCTAAAGAGTATCATCTCCACATTACCGACCGTGTAGGCGGCGGAGACAGTTTCGGCGCAGGTCTTATCTACGCTTTGCTTTCGGGAAAAGACACCCAGTCTGCTGTTGAATTCGCAGTTGCTGCATCTGCTCTTAAACATTCTATTGAGGGCGACTTTAACCGAGTTACCGTAAGTGAAGTTGAAAAACTTGCCGGTGGCGACGGTTCGGGCCGAGTTCAGAGATAATTAAAAAGAAAAGGTGTGTAGAAAACTACACACCTTTTATTATTTTACTGTTTTTCAGGTTTTCCAACAACAACCGGAGTTTCGAAACCTGCTAAAGAAATTTCGGAAATTGGGGTTGCAGAACTTGTTTTTCCGTCGATTCCTTTAAACACGCGAAGTTTAGGAGTCGCGCCGTCTACCGTTTCCCAAACTTTATTAAAGTCAAGTCCCGACATTGCGGATTTTGCGCCGCTTCCTTTAATAGAAGACTCGGAAACCTTGGTCCAATACTGTTTTCTGAGTGAGCTGGCAGTGTTTTTTGTTCCGTAAACATTTACAAAAACATCGGACGATTTATAACCGTTTTTAAGAAGTAAAGAAGTCCAGTTTTCGCCATTTGAATAATAGGGGTCATAACCTACAGAATAGCAGTTTTTCATAGTATATGCGCTTTTGTAAATTATGCCGATTATTCCGTTTAAGCGGTAACTTTCCGCAGTATCTGACCTCAGTTGAACTTTTGAATAGCAGTTTTCAAAGGTGATTTGAGCCTCGCTTGAGCCACATTCGAGCGCGTGACCCAAAATACCGCCGGCGCCTACATCGCTGCCGGTAGATTCATCTAACCAAACATATACCGTTTCATCTACAAAGCAGTTTTTAAATTCTTTCACGGTGCCTGTGTTTGCTTTGCCTACAATTCCGCCCGCAAAATCGGTTGCAATAATAAAGGAAGACCTAACACCAAGGTTGGTAATAGAACCGCCCGAGAAATAGGTTATTAGTCCGCCTGCTTTAGGCACTTCAGCAGGATTTATCCAAACGCCATAAACACAATGGCCGTTTCCGTCTAAATGGGAACTAAAACTGATATCTGTAAACCAAGCGTTATTGTTTTTGTTAAGCATCCAGTCTTTGTTGCTGACATCGTTAAGGTAAATATCCGCCATCAGTTGATAATAATGTCCCTGTTTTCCGCCGGTAGTAAGAGCATAGGCAAATTCGTCGGCAGTATATATGTAATAAGGGTACTCTTTTGTTCCGGCGCCCTTTGCAACCTTTGAAGCAACCTTGCCGGTCCAGATTGTGCTTTTAACTTCATCTTTACCGATAGCAGTTCCGGTAGGAGTTTTAGAACTAGTATCTTCGCTTGAACTCTCTGCTTCACTTGAAGGCTCTTCCACGCTTGAGGATTCTTCGGAAGAAGGTTGTTCAACACTTGAGTTTGAAGTGTCGCTTGAAGAACCGCCTGTGTTCTGGGTATTACCGCAAGCAGTAAGGCTCAAAAGCAAAACCGCCGCTAATAAAATGCTTAAAATCTTCATTGCTGTTTTCATTTTATCACTCCTAAGGGCAATATCGTAACCTTTGTTACATTAAAATTATAGTCTATATATCAAATTCTGTCAATTTATATTTTGGACAAAAGTCGACCCCGTTGCAAAAATTTGCAACGGGGTCTTTTGTTAATCAAACATATCCTTAACCTTATCGAAAAAGGATTTCTTTTTATTATAGTTTTTGTCGTCGGTCGCCTCTTCAAAGGCTTTAAGCAGTTCCTTTTGCTTTTTGTTTAGATTTTTCGGAACTTCAACCGAAATAATCACATATTGGTCGCCCTTGCCCGAATAGTTGAGCCTTTTAATTCCCTTGTCACGAAGTTTGAATTTTTCGCCCGGCTGGGTTCCTTCGTGTATGTTAAAACGAACCTTTCCGTCAAGGGTTGGAACAACAATCTCTCCGCCCAAGGTCGCCTGGGCGTATGTTACGGGGATTTCGCAGTAAACATCAAATCCCTTTCGGGTGAAAAACTCGTGGGGTCGGATAGCAACCTCAATAACAAGGTCGCCCGACGGACCGCCGTTTATACCGACATTTCCTCCGCCCGTAATTGAAAAGGCCTGACCGTTATCAATTCCTGCGGGAATTTCAATTTCTTTGTCGGTCGTTTTGCGGATTTTACCCTTTCCCTGACAGGTTTTACAGGGGTGCTCAATGGTTTTTCCGCGTCCGCCGCAGCGGTCGCAGGTTCTCTGGGTTTGCACCACTCCAAAGGGGGTCCTTTGCTGAACGGTTACCCGTCCGCTTCCTCGACAGGCCGAACAGGTAATTGGAGAGGTTCCTTTTTCTGCCCCCGTACCCGAGCATTCGTTACAGTTTGTAATTCTTGTTATTTTAATGGTCTTCTTACAACCCTTTGCCGCCTCTTCAAAGGAAATTACAACACGGCTTTCGACGTCGCTTCCTCTTCTTGGGGCGTTAGAGTTGCGTCTTGAACCTCCGCCGAACATCGAACCGAAAATATCGCCTAAATCGAACTCGAAGTCGCCGCCGAAACCTCCGCCAAAGGGGTTTGAGCCATAAGGGTTTGAGCCCGCACCGAAATTAGGGTCTACGCCGGCATGACCGAACTGGTCATAGCGTGCCCTTTTATCGCTGTCCGAAAGCACCTCATACGCCTCATTAACCTCTTTAAAGTTCTTTTCGGCTTCGGCGTCACCGGGGTGAAGGTCTGGGTGATAAAGTTTCGCCTTTTTTCTATATGCTTTTTTCAGTTCGTCTTCACTTACGCCCTTCTGAACGCCGAGGACCTCATAATAATCGCGTTTATCTGCCACTGTATTTACTCCTCACGGAACTAATGAAATCGTGCCTTCGGCACAATGAAATCACAAAACTTTGTTTTATAATGAAATCTTCTGCTTCGCAGAAAATGAAATCAAATCCGTTTAATCCGCCGCAGCGGATTTCATTACGTCAGTGATTTCATCCCGTAAGGGATTTCATCCGTTTCCCGAAGGAAACGGATTTAATTGCAAGCAAGGTTTAGCCTTGCTTGCTGTCGTCTACATCAGTATAGTCTGCGTCGTAAACATCGGGACCTGCATTTTCTGCGGTCTGTCCGCCCTGAGCGGCTTGTTGAGCCTCGGCGGCTGCTTTATAAATCTTTTCGCTTACGGCGTAAACCTGTTTCTGAAGTTCTTCCTGTTTAGCCTTGATAGCCTCAATATCTTCGCCCTTAAGAGCCTCTTTTAAAGCCTCTTTAGCGTCTTCGATATTCTTTTTCTCTTCTTCGGTAATTTTATCGCCGAACTCGGAAACGGTCTTTTCGGTTGTGTAAACCATCTGGTCAGCAGCGTTTCTTACATCTACTGCTTCTCTGCGTTTTTTGTCTTCTGCGGCATAAGCCTCTGCCTCTTTTACAGCCTTATCAATGTCGTCCTTGGACATATTGGTGTTAGAGGTGATGGTAATAGACTGTTCTTTACCGGTGCCGAGGTCTTTTGCCGAAACATGAACGATACCGTTAGCGTCAATATCAAAGGTAACTTCAATCTGGGGGATTCCGCGGGGTGCGGGAGCAATTCCCGAAAGGTCAAATACGCCAAGAGTTTTATTGTCTTTAGCAAACTCACGCTCACCCTGAAGAACATGAACCTGAACCGAGGTCTGACCGTCGGCTGCGGTAGAGAAGATTTGGCTCTTCTTTGCGGGAATGGTGGTGTTGCGGTCGATAACCTTGGTTGAAACTCCGCCCATGGTTTCGATGCCGAGAGAAAGAGGAGTTACGTCGAGAAGAAGAAGTCCTTTTACATCTCCGCCAAGAACACCGCCCTGAATTGCGGCGCCAAGGGCAACACATTCGTCGGGGTTTAAGCCCTTAGAAGGCTCTTTGCCGATAAAGTTCTTAACGGCTTCCTGAACGGCAGGAATACGGGAAGAACCGCCCACCATAAGAACCTTATGAATTTCGCTCTTATCAAGGCCCGAGTCGTTAAGTGCCTGACGAACGGGGCCCATTGTTGCTTCAACAAGGTCGTCGGTAAGTTCGTTGAACTTTGCTCTGGTTAAGGTTGCTTCGTAGTGTTTGGGGCCTGTTGCGTCTGCAGTAATAAAGGGAAGATTGATGTCGGTAGTGGTCATGCCCGAAAGGTCAATTTTAGCCTTTTCTGCGGCTTCCTTAATTCTCTGCATTGCCATCTTATCGCCCGACAAATCAATTCCGTTTTCGGCCTTGAAGCCTGCAACAATCCAGTCCATAACACGCTTGTCGAAGTCGTCGCCGCCAAGACGGTTGTTACCTGCGGTAGCGAGAACTTCCTGAACGCCGTCGCCCATTTCGATAATAGAAACGTCGAAAGTTCCGCCGCCAAGGTCATAAACCATAACCTTTTGGTCTTCTTCCTTATCAATAGAATAAGCAAGGGCGGCTGCGGTAGGTTCGTTGATAATTCTCTTTACATCAAGACCGGCAATTTTACCTGCGTCCTTTGTTGCCTGACGCTGAGCGTCGGTAAAGTAGGCAGGAACGGTAATAACCGCTTCGGTAACGGTCTGACCGAGGTAAGCCTCTGCGTCAGCCTTTAACTTCTGAAGAATGATTGCCGAAATTTCTTGAGGGGTATAAGCCTTGCCGTCGATAGAAACGGTGTTGGTTGTACCCATATCACGCTTGATTGAAGAAATTGTGCGGTCGGGGTTAGTGATAGCCTGGCGCTTTGCAACCTGACCTACCATTCTTTCGCCTGTTTTAGAAAAAGCAACAACCGAAGGGGTAGTTCTTGCACCCTCTGCGTTAGCGATAACTACTGCCTCGCCGCCTTCCATAACGGCAACGCAAGAGTTAGTTGTACCAAGGTCGATTCCAATAATTTTTCCCATAATAATTTTCTCCTTTTATATAAATGAATTATTTTTATAAGTGCGGCGCGTCGAGACGAAAGCGCCCTACTTTTATTATTAATTTGCTACCTGCACCATTGCGGGTCTTACCACAGTGTCTCCGAGTTTATAACCCTTTTGAAGAACCTGGGCTACGGTGTTTTCGCCGAGGTTTTCGTCCTCTATGTGCATTATTGCCTCGTGTATAGTGGGGTCAAAGGTTTCGCCAACACTACCGATTTGTTCAAGTCCGAGTTTTGAAGAAAGGTCGGCAAGTTGCTTTACAATAAGTTCTATTCCTTTATTATACTGCTCGGTGCCCTGCTCGAACTCGGTGGCTCGGTCGGCGTTATCGAGAATTGGAAGCAAGGTTTTCATTACACTTGCCTTTGCATATTCGGCGGTTGCCGCTTTCTCTCTTTCGGTTCTCTTTCTAAAATTGTCAAACTCAGCAGCGGTACGAAGAAGAAGGTCGTTTTTCTGCTCAAGTTCGGCCTTTAGTTTTTCAACCTCGCCGTTTTTTCGCGTTTTCTTTTCTTTTTTAGGGGCTTCAGCCTTTTCTTCGGGCTTTGAAACCTCTTCGTTTTCTGCGGTTTCCTTTTTTATATCCTCTGACATATTATCATTCCTCCAATCCTTTAAGAACTTCGGTCATTATACTTCCTACCCGCTGGGCAAGATACTGAACGCTCGGTAAAAGCGAAGCATAGTCCATTCGGGTCGGTCCTATTACGGCAAGTCTTCCAAGTTCACTCTCTTCGCCGAAGGAAGCAACTATCATTCCCGCGCTCGAAAGTTCTGAATAGTGGGTGTCGTCGCCCAAAACAACTCCGACCGGCTCGGTAACAACCGAGAGAATATCGCTTACCGTTTCGGTTGCCTTTAAAAGACCCATAATTTTTCTGGCCTCAAGGTCACTCGGGCAGACCGAGTAAAGGTTTGCCGCGCCTCCCATTTTAACCTGAACCGTCTTAAGTTCCTCCGCCATTTCAAAAACACAGGAAAGAAGCGGAGCAAGGGCAAGAGCGTCTAAACCTGCCGACACAACCACGCTTTGAAGATAGACCATATCGAGCCTTGAAACATCTTTTGTGCAAACAGCGTCCTCAACAATCTGTTCAAACCTCTCTATAAGAGAAGAATTTAGCGGAAAGTCGCATTTTACCAAACGGCTTCTTGTTCTTCCGTCGGTTGTAATTACGAAAACCACCGCCGAGCCCCTGCCCATTGGCATAAGGGTTGCCCGACATATTCTGACGCCGAGATTTGCGCCCGAAGCCGAGATTACGGGAAGTCCGATTAGTTCCGAAAGAATTTCTGCCGCCGAAGAACCAAGGGTTTCGGGGTCGGGACGAACGTTCTCAAGCAAAGAATCAATAACCTGCTTATCTTCCTGTGAAACGGTGTTTCTCTCCATAAGTTCGGTAACATATAGCCGATAGGCTTTGCTTGTAGGGACTCTTCCTGCCGAGGTATGAGGCTGTTCAAGATACCCCATTTCGTCAAGTTCGCTCATCTCGCTTCGCAGGGTTGCGGTAGAGGGAGGATTTTCAAGCCTTGTGGCAAGAATTTTGGAACCGATTGGCTCTCCGTTTTCAATATGAGCCTTTACTATTTCGGCAAGTATCGCTTTTTTACGGGGGGTTAGTTCCATATTTCTCCTCCTTTTTATTATTCTGTGCTATAAGTTAGCACTCTATACGCTCGAGTGCTAACTGCAATAATAATTTACCACTTTCTTCCCTGTTTGTCAATAGACAAATGTTAATTTTTTGAAAATTTCTTTGACTTTCCCTGACTTTTATGCCAAAAGAATATTGGCAACCGTTTGGTAAAGAATAACTGTGAGGTGAATTTTATGGAAATTCTTATAAACTGTTTAAAGGCTTTTTTGGTTGGCGGAGCAATCTGCCTTGTGGGTCAGGTTCTGATTGACTACACAAAACTCACTCCGGCAAGAATTCTCGTCTCCTTTATTGTTGCGGGGGTTTTTCTTTCGGCAATCGGGGTGTATCAGCCCCTTGTTGACTTTGCGGGAGCGGGAGCAACCGTTCCGCTTACCGGTTTTGGCCATCTTCTTGCCAAAGGGGTAAAAGAAGCGGTCGATGAGTTCGGTTTTATTGGTATTCTGACCGGCGGCCTGTCAGCAGCGGCGGCAGGAATAGGCACGGCCGTTACAATGGGCTTTATCTGTTCTCTTATCTTTAAACCGGGCGACCGGACAACCTCTTAAGCTTTATTCAATCTTTACTGAACCCCCCTCTTTCCTAATCCCTTTTCCCTAAATATGAATATAAACTGTTTACCACCTAATATAATATACAGGTGGTAATGTGCGAATAAATAAGGTCATTTTTATAAAAAACGCTTTAATTCTGACCGTAACGGGTCTTATTATACGCTTTATCGGTATGCTTTTCAGAATTTGGCTGGCGGGGGCAATCGGTTCGGAAGGTATAGGGCTTTACAGCCAGGTTTTCTCCTTTTATATGCTCGCCTCTGCCTTTGCCTCGGCAGGAATCAACACTGCGGTAACCCGAATGGTGTCAGAGGAGTTGGCTCTGGGTAACGGCAAGGGGGCTCGGCGGGTTCTTGGACGGTGCGTTTTGGTTGCCCTTTTGATTGCCCTTGGGTCGTCTTGCCTTGTCTTTTTTGGGGCAGATTTTATTTCAGAAAAAATAATCGGCGACATAAGAGCCGCCGACGCCCTTAAAACCTTGACCCTTTCTCTTCCTTTTATGGGGGTTTCCTCCTGTTTAAAAGGTTACTTTATTGCGAGAAAAAAGACGGCTCCCGCCTCCTCTTCGCAAATTTTTGAGCAGTTTGTCCGCATAGGCATTATTATGCTCATTTTAGGCGAGGTTGAAAACGGGGATATTACCCGTTCATGCCGTGCGGTGCTTTTTGGGGACGCAATAGCAGAGGCTTGTTCCTTTATATATATGTATATATCCTATGCAATAGACAAATCACGATATATAGTGTCTTTAGGGGGTCATAGACCACAATATTCTGTGTTTTCCCGTCTTCGACACATCGCTTTGCCGATTACGGCGGGGCGTTACCTCAACTCGATTCTTCGAACGGCGGAAAATGTCCTTGTTCCAAAACAGTTAGAAAGGTTCGGAATGGCCTCGAGCGACGCTCTTTCGGTTTTCGGGACTATTAAGGGAATGGCGCTGCCTCTGATCTTCTTTCCTGCCTCTTTCTTAAACGCTCTGTCTACCCTGCTTATCCCCGAAATGAGCGAGGCGGCGGCATCAAACAAGGCGTATAAGGTTAAATACACCGCCGAAAAGTGCATACATATAACCCTTATTTCCTCTTTGCCGATTGCGGTAATTTTCTTCTTTACGGGAGCAGACCTTGGAGAGCTGGTTTTCGGAGATGCTCATTCGGGCCGAATAATACGGCTTTTGTCCCCCCTTGTTCCTCTTATGTATTTAGATTCGGTCTGCGACGGACTGCTTAAAGGGCTTGACCAACAGTTTACGGTTTTTAGAAACTCAATGCTCGACTCGCTCGGCAGACTCGCCTTAATTCTTGTTTTTCTGCCAAAGTTCGGCTTTATAGGGTTTATCGGCATAATGTATATCAGCAATCTCTTTACCTGCCTTATGAACCTTTTCAGACTTAAAAAGATATCGGGGGCGAATATAAAATGGTTTTCTTGGGGGGTTCTTCCCGGGGTCACGGCAACCACCTTCGGAACGATTGTCTGTCTTTTGGCTTTGAACTTTGGTCTTTCGGGGATATGGTTTATCCTTGGTGTGTCCATTCCGACCGCCCTTTGTTATTTATTTGCGGTCTTTAAATTAAACTGTATCTCTACCGAGGATATCAGGTAAGCAAATACTTTGTGTATTTGCGAGTATTTAAGCAAAGCAAAGGCGAAAAACCTCCCTCTAAAATCAGGTTTGGATTATTCGTGTTTGCTTAGTTTCACGTGAAACAAAAAGCGTGGGTTTTCGCCCACGCTATAATCTTTTGTTCTTAAAAAATTCTTTCAGTATTTCTCCGCATTCCTCTTCGCATATTCCCCCGTAGACTTCGGGGCGGTGATTAAAAGGCAGAGCAAACAGGTTTGTAACCGATTCTTCCGAGCAACAACCCGATTTTGCTTCATACGCCCCAAAAACAACCTTTTTAATTCGGGAATTTATTATTGCCCCCGCACACATTGGGCAGGGCTCAAGGGTTACATAGAGTTCGCAACCCTCAAGATTCCAACCGCCAACCTTTTTCGAGGCTTGTCTTATTGCCTCAATTTCGGCGTGGGCGGTGGGGTCGCCGTTTATCTCTCTGCGGTTAAAACCTTTTCCTATTATCTCTCCGTTTTGCACAACAACCGCTCCAACCGGCACATCGTCGTTATCAAAGGCGGTTTTTGCAAGGCTTAAAGCCTCTTTCATATATTCTTTGTTCATTTTTTCCTCGATTAGTTTATTTTTAATGAAATCGCACCGTTGGTGCAATGAAATCATAAATAAATTTATAATGAATTCTTATGCTCCGCATAAAATGAAATCAAATCCTTTTCATTCGCCACAGCGGATTTCATTATGCAGTGATTTCATTCCGTAAGGGATTTCATTCGTTTTCGCAGAAAACGGATTTAATTACAGCGAACCGAAGTTCGCTGTATGTTTCACGTGAAACTTTATTTTAAGAAGGACAGTCCGACATTTGAAAGGCTTTCGATAATGGTTAAAAAAAGTGCAATTATCATAAAGGGCGATAAGAAAAAGTGTTTTACTTTCTCTTTGTAGGTCAGTTCGGTCTGTGTTTTTTCAAGTTTCCAGAAATCTTCCTTGTTTCTTGTCAGAAGTATTCCGACAAAGAAAAGTATAAAACATACTATAAAATAGACCGAAAGAATTATTGTTTCGGCGGTTTGCGACTGTATTTGGTTAAAAAGGGAGTCAAGCAGGACCGAAACGGCGTTATTTATAAAATGGATAATAATTGCCGACCAGATAGATTTAGTCTTAACTACGGCAAAACCGAGAGCAAGACCTACTATAAAAGCAAAAGGAATTTGGACAAAGTTTCGGTGCATTAAGCCGAAAATTAGGGCAGAGATTAAAATAGCAAATCCCTCTCCGAAAGGTTTAAGCGCCCCAAGAGTTACCCCTCTCATAGCAAACTCCTCAACTAAAGCGGGGGTAACCGCCGTTGCGAGTAAGGCAAGGACTATTCCTATAGCCCCTTTTGCCTCCGCCATTGGATATGAATAGAACTCAATTCCAAAGGACGCAAAGATTTGAGAGGCGGTCGTGGTTGCAATATTTCCAAAGGCACAAAAACCAAGCCCTAAAAAGATGACGGGAAGCAGGGTTCCTTTTTCGGCTTTACTAAACCGTATGGTTTTTGAAGCCGAACTCCCAAGACCTCTTGGCACAAAGAGGAAAGGAACAATAAAACTCAAAATCGCCAATACTATATTTAAAACTCGGTTGAAAAGGGCGTCGGCGAGAAGGTCGTTTAGAATGACCGTCGTTCCGGTTAGGGCAGCAAGGTCGACTACGATTATGCTGAAAATTTGGGGCAGAAGTATCATAAAGATAAAAGCGGCGCCTATCGCAGCCGAAACCCTCTTAATCGATTTCTTTTCAAGTTGCTTTTTGCTGTAGCCGAAGTCAAAAACCTCTGTTTCGGCGTTAAAATTGTTTTCCAAAGTTAACCTCCAAAAAAACGCTAAAAAGAGCGTTTTAACGCTCATATTTTAATTTACCGTGTGTTTTCTCTTGTTTTCTTTGTTTTTCTCTAACTTTTAAGGAATAACTCATTTGTCATTCGGTTGATAACATAGTTTAAAAAGGGGAATAGACCGTTTCAAAAAAACTTAAAAAGGGGCAAAAATTGCCCCTTTTTGTTTATTCTTCGGCAGAATCTTCTGCTTCTTCGGTTTCCGGCTCGTCCGGCTCGTCTGCATCGGCAGCAGAGTCGGCGTCGGGAGCGTCGGCAACATCGGTTACCTCGTCTTCATCATGGGGGGTTGCGGAAGCCGAAAGCACGAAAGCGGTTTCGTTATTCTTTCCGAACTTCATAACCCTAACTCCCTTTGAGGGACGGGCAAACTTGCTTATTCCCTCAACGGCAATACGAATTATAATTCCGTCGGAAGAAATCATAATAATATCTTCGTCTTCGGTTACGCAGAGTACTGCGGCAACATCGCCGTATTTTTCAACCTTATAGTTGGTAATACCCTTACCGCCTCTCGACTGCAGTCGGTAGTCGGTAACATCGCTTCTTCGTCCGTAACCGGTCTGGCTAATGGTAAGAATTACCGCATCGTCACCGCAGGCAGCCATAGCCACAACCTCGTCGTCATCACGAAGACGGATAGAACGAACGCCTCGGGCGGTTCTTCCCATAGGACGAACGTCTGCCTCGGCAAAGCGGATTGCTTTACCTTTTCTTGTTGCAACAAGAAGGGATTTTTCGCCGTCGGTAAGGGCAACAAAGCGGAGTTCGTCGACTTCGTCGAGTTCAAGGGCGATAATACCCGTTTTGCGAACATTCTTAAAGGCTTCAAGGGCGGTTCTCTTAATTACGCCGTTCTTGGTGCCCATAACAACATATTTTGCCTCGTCAATATCTCTGCAAGGAAGTATCATAGAAACGGTTTCTTCGGGCTGAAGCGGTATTATGTTAACCAAATTCATGCCCTTGCCCTGACGGCTACCCTCGGGAATTTCGTAAGCCTTGAGTTTATACATTCTTCCCTTGTTTGTAAACATCATTACGAAGTCATGCGAGTTGCAGACAAACATATCCTCAACGATATCGTCCTCTCTTGTCTGCATTCCCATAATTCCCCTGCCGCCTCTGTGCTGAACAGAGTAGGTGTCGGCGGGAAGACGCTTGATATAACCGCCTTTTGTACGGGTAATAACCGACATTTCTTCGGGAATAAGGTCTTCAATATCAACCTCGCCCGAAACGGCAGAAATTTCGGTTCTTCTGTCGTCGGCGTATTTATCACGAAGATTTAATGCTTCGGTCTTTACTATATCAAGAACTCTTGCCTCACTTGCGAGAATCTCCTGACATTCCTTAATAAAGGCTAACTTTTCGTTTAGTTCGTCTTCAATCTTCTGTTTTTCCATTCCTGCAAGTTTTCCAAGTTGCATCTGAACAATAGCGGTAGCCTGAATATCGTCAAGACCGAAACGCTCACAGAGTTTCTCTTTGGATTCGGGAATGGTTTTAGATTTTCTGATAATTTCGATAACTTCGTCAATAAAGTCAAGCGCAATTTTTAAACCCTCTAAAATGTGGGCTCTTTCCTGCGCCTTTTTCATATCAAAAGCGGTTCTTCTGCGGATAATGTCGCACTGGAAATCAATGCTGTTTTGGAGCATTTCCTTAAGGGTTAAAATCTGGGGTTTGCCGTTTACAATAGCAATAAGGTTTGCGCCAAAAGTGGTCTGAAGTTCGGTATAAGAGTAAATTTTGTTAAGAACAACCTGTGGGTTAGCATCTCTTTTAAGGTCAACAACAATTCTGATACCGCCGTCACGCTTTGAGGAGTAGTCGACAACATCGTCAATGCCCTCAATTCGCTTTTCACTTGCTAAATCATAAATTTTCTTAACAAGGGCTTCTTTTCTGACCTTATAAGGAATTTCGGTAATTACAATGCGGAATTTTCCGCCCGAAGTTTCCTCAATTTCGGCCTTACCTCTGACAATAATTTTACCCTTACCGGTAGCGTAAGCGGCACGGATACCCGCTCTGCCCATAATAATACCGCCGGTTGGGAAGTCGGGGCCCTTAATATATTCGCAAAGGTCACTAAGTTCGGCTTCGGGGTTATCGATAAGATAACACATTCCGTCGATTGCCTCGCCAAGATTATGGGGCGGAATTTCGGTAGCCATACCGAAAGCAATACCCGAAGAACCGTTTACAAGAAGTTGCGGGAAACGGACGGGAAGAACGGTAGGCTCTTTAAGGCGGTCGTCATAGTTTGCCATAAAGTCGACCGTTTCTTTCTCTATGTCGTCAAGCATAGAGTAGGAAAGGCGGTTCATTTTAGACTCGGTATAACGGTAGGCAGCGGCAGGATAGCCGTCGATATTACCGAAGTTACCGTGGCCGTCGATAAGGGGATAGCGAAGAGAGAAGTCCTGCGCCATTCTTACCATTGCCTCGTAAACAGAGGAGTCACCGTGGGGGTGGTAGCGTCCAAGCACCGAACCTACGGTATCGGCGCACTTTCTGTAAGCCTTATCGGGAGTAAGGCCGTTTTCATACATAGTATAAAGAATTCTTCTGTGAACGGGTTTAAGTCCGTCACGGACATCGGGGAGAGCGCGTCCTACAAGGACCGACATTCCGTACTGAAGCATGCTGCCCTTAACTTCGTCGACAATTTCAACCGGAAGAATTTTGGTTTCGGACGATTCGGGCCAATAAATTTTTTGTTGCTTTGCCATATTGCTCTCTCCTTTCCTTAAATATCAAGGTCGGTCGCAAAGACCGCATTTTCTTCAATAAACTGTTTTCTGGGTTCAACCTCTTCGCCCATTAGCATTGTAAAGGTTGCGTCGGCCTCTTCGGCGTCACTCATAGTAACTTGTAAAAAGGTTCTCGTTTCGGGGTTTAAGGTTGTTTCCCAAAGTTGGTCGGGGTCCATTTCACCAAGACCCTTATAACGCTGAACATCGGCAGTACCGCCAAGACGCTCAATATATTCGGCCTTTTCTTCGTCGGTAAAGGCGTCAAAGTGCTGTTTTCCTTTTGAAACACGGAACAAAGGCGGTTGTGCCAAATAAATGTGTCCTGTTTCAATAAGTTCTGGCATATAGCGGAAGAAGAAGGTCAGAAGAAGTGTTCTGATGTGACTTCCGTCGACGTCGGCATCGGCCATAATTACAATTTTATCATAGCGGAGTTTTTCAATATCGAAATTCTCTCCAATTCCTGTGCCGAGTGCGACAATAACGGGGGTTAGTTTATCGTTTCCGTAAACTTTGTCATCTCTTGCCTTTTCTACGTTAAGCATTTTACCCCAAAGAGGCAAAATTGCCTGATAGGTGGAGTTTCTTCCCTCTACTGCACTGCCTCCTGCCGAGTCACCCTCGACGATATAGATTTCGGTTTTTGTCGGGTCGTCGGAAATACAGTCCTTTAACTTTTCGGGCATACGGGTTTTTCCGCCGATTCCCGACTTGTTACGGGAAGCCTCTCTTGCCTTTTGAGCGGCTTCACGGGCGTTAGAAGAAGCAATAGATTTTTCAATTATTATTTTAGCGTCAGCCGGGTGTTCCTCTAAGAAGCGGTAAAGTTTGTCGTTTACAAGGTCACGGACAAGTTTTCCGATTGAGGTATTACCGAGTTTTGCTTTTGTCTGGCTTTCAAACTGGGCGTCACTAAGTTTAACCGAAACAACGGCAACAAGACCCTCCATAATATCCTCGCCTTTAAGACGGGGATTGCCTTCCTTGAGGTGTTTAAAGTCGAAAGCGTATTTGTTAACGGTGTTTGCAAGGGCCTGTTTAAAACCTTGCTCGTGGGTACCGCCGTCAACGGTATAAAGGGTGTTTGCAAAGGACATTATCTTATTATCATAAGCGGTGGACCAAAGAAGCGCTATTTCTGCCGTCTGGTCTTCGGTTGCGGTGCTAAGATAGATAACATCGTCGTGAAGACGGTCTTTCTTTATTCCCTCAAGCAAAAATTCAACATAAGAACGAATACCGCCCTCGTAGAAAAATTCTTCGGTTTGGGGCTCAAAAACATCGGTACGGCTGTCTTTAAGTTCAATTCTTATTCCGGCATTTAGGAAAGCCTGTTCACGAAGGCGTTTTTTAAGGGTTTCATAGTCGTAAACGGTAGTATCGGTAAATATAGTGGGGTCGGGCTTAAAGGTAACGGTAGTACCTGTTTCGCTCGTTGTACCAATAACCTCTAAATCGGTTACAATATTTCCCTTTTCATAGCGTTGTTTATGAATATTCTTGCCGTCCTTAACCTCAACTTCAAGCCAACTCGACAGTGCGTTAACAACCGAGGCGCCAACGCCGTGAAGTCCGCCCGAAACCTTATATCCGTTTCCGCCGAACTTACCGCCTGCGTGAAGTATTGTAAAGACAACCGTTACGGTAGGTATTCCCTTTTGGGGATTTATTCCCGTTGGAATTCCTCGTCCGTTATCTATTACACGGACAAGACCCCCGTCAAGAAGTTCAACAACTATTTTGTCGCAAAAGCCCGCAAGAGCCTCGTCAATAGAGTTGTCGACGATTTCATAAACAAGGTGGTGAAGACCTCTTTCTCCGGTTGAACCGATATACATACCGGGGCGTTTTCTAACCGCCTCAAGTCCTTCAAGTACCTGTATGGAATTTTCGTCATAATTGCCTGATACTACGGGGATATTTGTATTGTTATCCATCTTTTTCTCCTTGAAAAAAATTTGTTTTTAAAATTATTTATAACCTAAAAATGTTTTAGACCTGTTTTCAAGCGTTGTGCTTGAAAGTTGGGTTATATAAACGGTTGGTTTTTTGTCTTCCCTCTTTTTAAGAACAACAAAAGACTTTGGAAGTTCAAAAGATACCGTAACCGCCCTTTTTTCCTTTTCGGCTTTGTTTAAAAAGTTTCTTGACGATTTCATAACGGTTGTGGTATCCATATCAAAAATACCGATTATATCGCTTGTTTTAACTATGGTATCTTCGCCTAAATGTAAGTACATAAAATCATCTCGTAAGAATTATTCTTTAACCTTTCCGCCTAAAACCGTAAAGACTTTTCCTTCTTTTAATGGGTTAATATTGGCTTTATCGCAACAGGTTATAAAAACTTGCCAGTCTTTAATATGATTAAGAATAAAGGCTTGGCGTGATGGGTCAAGTTCGCTCATAACATCGTCAAGAATAGCAACGGGTTGTTCCCCCGTAATATCCTTTAAGGTTTTAGCCTCGGCAAGTTTAAGGGACAAAGCAACGCTTCTTTGCTGACCCTGACTTCCGAAATTTCTTGCCGAAATTCCGTTAATTTTAAAATCAAGGTCGTCCCTATGAGGACCAACCGAAGTAATTCCCAAAAAAACATCGGTTTTTCGGCTCATATAAAGCCTTTCTGCCAAATCTTCAACGGGACAAGAGGGTAAATACTCAACCTCAAGTTCTTCTCTGAGCGAGGAAAGTTCCCTATAAATATCCGACGCATTCTGCGTAAGATGGGAACAGTATTTAATTCGATAGTCTATTATTTTTTTACCGAGAAGGCTTATTTCTTCTTCAAAAGCGTCAAGCAAATCGTTTGAAACAAGTTTTTTGTCCATGCTTTTTAAAAGGGCGTTTCTTTGAATTACCGCCTTTGTATAATCTTTTAAAACGGGAGCATAACTCGGATATAACTGATAAATTGCAAGGTCAACAAACTTTCTGCGAAGAGCGGGTCCGTCTTTTACCGTCTGCAAATCAACCGGGGAAAAGACAACGGCACAAAAATTTCCCGCAAGAGCCGAAGCCGTTTTAAGTTTTTTGGTGTCAAGTTCGGCATTTCGGCGGTTTGTAACGGTAATTTTAGCCTCTCGTTCAATTCCTCCGCTTATAAAATCGAGAGAAAGTTCTGCCTTTTGTTGACCGAAAGCAACAAGTTCCGTGTCTTTTGAGGTTCTAAAACTTTTTGCGCCCGTAAAAAGCCACAAACCCTCAATAAGATTTGTCTTTCCCTGGGCATTATCGCCGTAAATTATATTAACCTTGTCGCAAAATTCAACCTCAAAGGGCAAAAGATTGCGAAAAGAGTTGCCTGAAAGTTTTTTAGCCTTCATAATCTACTTCAAGACCCTGACCTTCAAACTCGGCGGTGTCCCCTTTTTTGAGTTTTTTTCCGCGCATCAAACAAGTTTCGCCGTTTACAAGAACTTCTCCGCCTTGAATTACCATTTTTGCGTGACCGCCGGTAGAAACAAAACCTGCAAGTTTTAAAGCGCTGTCAAGTCTGATAAACTCTTCTTTAATAAAAATTTTTTTCATTTTATAAATCCTAAATTATTTAATTCGCATCGGCATTATCATATAAAGGAAACTGTCGCCGTTTATAGGCTCAATAAGGAAGCCCTCGCTTGAGCCCTTGAAACTGATTTTAACCTCATCGGTTTCGGTAGCACGAAGTGCATCAAGAAGATATTGAGCGTTTATTCCAATTTCAAATTCCGGTCCGTTAAGTTCGGTTTCGTATGTATCGGTAGCACAGCCGACCGCCGAAATACATTTAAAGGTTGAAACAGGATTTCCCATTGAGCAACGAACGGGGGTTGTAAGGCGGTCGTTAACAACAAGCGAAATTCTTTCAACAATATCAATAATATCTCTGGTTTTAACCGTTAAGGTTTGTAAAAACTCTTTAGGAATAGCCTTTTCGTAATTTACGAATACTCCTTCAAGAAGACGGGAAACAAGAGTATAACCGTCAATTTTGAAAGAAACAAGGGTTTTTGTAATATAAATATCAATATTTTCGCTGTCATCGGCAATAATTTTAACCGCTTCGCCGATTGCCTTGCCCGAAATTACAAAATTACAGTCAACACCCGACGAAATATTTTCTTTTCTTATTCCCATTCTTCTTCCGTCAATACCGATAAAACGGGCAACGCCCTGTTCAACCGTAATATTAAGACCGGTAAGAATAGGACGGGAGCCTTCGGTAGTAGCAACGGCAAAAAGGGTTCCTCTTACCATATCTTTAAGAAGACCGCCGTTTATTGTAATTTTTTCGGTTTCGGGGACAGAGGGGGTTTCGGGGAAATCGAGAGCACTCATTCCCATAATGTCAAAAACGGCGTTACCCGAACGAATATGGCACATAAGGCGTTCGTCGGCTTCAACGGTAACCTGAGCCCCGTCGCTTCGGCGGAGAATTTCGGTAAGAAGTTTTGCACTTATTACAATATCTCCCTCTTCTTCGCAAGAGGCATATATTACCTTTTTCATACTCATTTCAAGGTTATAACTTACAAGGGTAATTTTACCTTGTTCAGCCGAAATAAGAATTCCCTCTAAAACGGGCTGACTTGTTTTGGTAACAATTCTTGAAAGATTTTGTACTGCCTCTAAAAGTTCGCTTCTAGCGGTTGTAAAACGCATACAGAAAACTCCTTTAGTAATTAATAATCTAAAAAATAGTAGTATTATTAGGGGGTGTTAAAAAGTTGAAAAAGTGGTTTTATGTCAGTAAAACAAAGCACTTTTCGTTTTTTAATAAAAATTTGATAAAAATTGGATATGTTAATAACTTTTTAGTTTTTAACAGCCTCGTGAATAACTTCGTGTTAATTAAGTTGAATAAGTAGAATAACCTTATTTTTAACAGGAGGTTATAAAGATTTTGGGTAAGGGGTTTTAAGTAAACTTAAGATTTCCCTCTGCCCTTAATTTAGCCTTCGGTTTTGAGGTTTTTAATAATATCGTCAATGAGTTCTTTTTCTCTGGGGTTCTCTTTTGACCAACTTTCAATTTTCTTAACCGCATATAAAACGGTAGTATGGTCTTTACCGAAAGCCTCTCCGATTGGCTTGTAACCGAGTTCGGTGGTTTCCTTTGCAATATACATTGCAATTTGACGGGCTTTTGCAAGTTCGGCCGTTTTACGCTTTGAAATTATTTCGTTTTCCGAAACATCATAGGTACGGGCAACCTCGGCAATTATTTTTTCAATTTTTATAGGCTCGGGTTTGGTATCGTTTACTACCTCGCGGATTATGTTCTGAACAACTGCAATTGTCGGGGTGTGGTTTTGGATACTGATTAAAGCCTGAAGTTTTTTGACAACACCCTCAAGTTGACGGGTGTTCATTTTAATATGTTCGGCAATATAGTGAACAAGGTTTTCTTCAATCGAAATTCCGAGAGATTCTGCCTTTTTCTTGATAATACCTACACGGGTTTCATAGTCGGGCGGGGTAATATCGGCAAAAAGGCCCATTTCAAGACGGTTGCGGATTCTGTCGTCAAGGGTTTTAACATCTTTCGGAGGCCTGTCCATTGTAAAGACTAACTGTTTTCCGCCCTGATGAAGAGCGTTAAAGGTGTTAAAGAATTCTTCCTGGGTCTGCTCTTTACCGGCGATAAACTGAATATCGTCAATAAGCATAACGTCAAGGTTTCTAAAACGGCTTCTGAAAAGGTCTGCCGTTCCGGTATGAATTGCTTCAATAAGGTTGCTTGTAAATTCTTCGCAGCGGACATATTCAATTTTCTTTTCGGGGAACTTTTCCTTAATTCTGTTACGGATAGCAAGCATAAGGTGGGTCTTGCCAACGCCCGACGGACCGTAAATTACAAGAGGGTTGTAAATAATTCTCGGGTTGTCGGCAACTGCCATTGAAGCGGCGTGGGCAAAGCGGTTACAAGAGCCCATTATGAAGTTATCAAAGGTAAAACTGTCTTCAAAGGAAGAATTTGCGGGAGTAACGGTGTTTTGAAGAATTTTTCCGTTTTCGTCCTCAACAACAATTTTAACTTCCATATCAATTCCCATAATTTCCATAATACAGGGCTTGATTATATGCATATAGTTCGATTCAATAATTTGCTTTTTATAATCGGAATAAATTCCGAGAACAATTTCACCGTTTCTGATTTCAATAAGATGAAGGTCTTTAAACCAAACATTAAAAGAAATTTCGGTCATTCTCTTTTTAAGTTCTTCACAGACGGCGTCCCAAATATCGGTCAAAGATTCAATCTGCATTTTTTTCTCCCTTTCTTTTTTGTCATATTCTATTTTAAAATAAAAAAATTAAAATTACCACGACATAATATACACATAAAAGTATATCACAGTTATTCACATTTTTCAATGATAAATTTAATAATTATATATATAATAATATATTTATATTGGAGAGTCAAAAAAAGACAAAAATAAGGGTAGATTTTACACAAAAAATATGTTATAATCCGCTTAAGACGAAAGGTCTGAAAATTTAAATGAGGTGTTTTTAATGAAAAAGTTAATTGCTTTAATTTTGGCTGTCTGCCTTTGCTGTGCTTTGGTTGCCTGCGGTTCTGAAACCCCTTCGACCGACAACAGCAGCACTCCTTCTTCCGACAATTCTGCTACCACAGTTAGCGTTTCGGATTTTGTTGGTTGTTGGAAATTAGATAACGACAAGGCAAAAACAATAAAAATCAATGCTGAAAACAACACGGTAACCGCTTGGGACGCAAACGGATATGTAATTTCAACCTTCCCCGTTGTTGCAACCGAAAACGGTCTTGTTCTTAAAATGGGAACTTTGGGAGAAGTAACCCTTGAAGACCCGACAACCCTTACAATAACAACAGAGCCGGTTGTTTCAAAACATCCTGAAGTTATTGGAAAATATTCTTATATTACGGGCGACCTTCCCGCCGATACCGCCCTTGAAATCAAATCAGACGGAAAATATACCCTTTCCGGTTCTAAAAGCGACTACGGCCCCTACACCTACTCAAATATGTCGGTTACTCTTAAGCCTACTGTAGACCTTCTCTATGATGTAGAGTATAAGATTATCGGCGGAGGAAAAATTCTTTACGACGATGAACTTGGAAGAGTTTTTGTTAAGGACTCGGCTAAAAACGATAAAGTAGTAAAGACTGTTGCAAATCAGTATCATTTAGTTTCTAACGAGTGGACTGCAAACGACAACAGCATGAGCGTTCAGTTTACCGAAAACGGCAAACTTTTATTAGCCGGCGCCGAGGCAGGACTTTGGTCCCCCACCGAAAAGGGAGCAATCGTTGAATACTCCGACGGACAAAGCGATACCCTTGAAATTACAAACGGCAGTTTCACCCTTAACTATTACGGCAAAACCTTTGTAAAATAAGAAAAAATTTAAAAGAGCAAGACCAAAGGGTCTTGCTCTTTTTTTCATATTCCTTAATTTTTTCTCATATACTCCATTAGGAGTTGATTGTATGAGAGACACAGCACAGGACAGAGCCGTAATTCTCGGGGAATATATTCTTGATACCGGGGCGACCGTAAGGGCGGCGGCAAAGGTTTTTAAGGTTTCAAAATCTACCGTACATAAAGATGTTACCGAGCGCCTTAAAAGAGAGAATCCAAGACTCTACCGTCAGGTTAAAAAGGTGCTTGAAAAAAACAAACGGGAAAGACATATTCGCGGTGGACTTGCTACAAGGGAGAAATATTTAGGACATAGAAATTAAAGCCACTCCGTTTTGCTAAAAAAAGCACCCGAAGGTGCTTTTTTTAATCATACATTCCTTTTGCGGTCATTTCGGCAATTGCGTCAACAACGCTTTGTTTATCCTCTCGGTAGGTAACGCCGTACCAACGGTCGTCGCTTGAGAGAACACGAACCTTTTTCTCTCCCCGTTTAATAAGAGCGTCAATTTCCTTTGGAATAAAGAATTCGGCTTTTGGTTCATTTATATTTTCTTTAAGGAAGAGTTTAAAATCCTCCTCAAGATATCCGAATATATCGGGAGTAAGACCCCACATATTCATTGAAACCAAGGTGTCGGGAGAAAACTCGTCGGTAACATTTCCCTCGTCGTCAAAGGCCTTACAGTCTTTAATTTTTGTAACCTCGTCTACATCTTTAAGGTAACCGTCTTCCTGAAGACAAACGCCTCTTGAAACGGTGCCGTTTTCGGTAAGGGTGTTGACAAGTTTAAAACCGACCATACAGTATTCGCCCTGTGCCTGTTTTTTAAGTTCGTTATATAAAGAAACAAAGGCGGATTTTCCGTAGTAATCGTCGGCGTTTATTACGGCGAAAGGCTCGTTTACAAGGTTTTTACAAGAAAGAATGGCTTGACCCGTCCCCCACGGCTTAACTCGGGTTTCGGGGCAGACAAAACCGCCCGGCAGGTCGGTTTTTTCCTGAAAGGCGTACTCAACCTTAACCATTTTTTCAATTCGGTTTCCAACTAAAGTTTTAAAGTCTTCTTCAATTTCGTGTTTTATAACAAAAACAACCTTATCAAACCCTGCTTTAACGGCGTCGTAAACGGCATAGTCAACTATTGCCTCCCCGTTTTTTCCAACCGGCTCGGCCTGTTTAAGTCCGCCGAAACGGCTTCCCATTCCTGCCGCCATAATTACTAAAGTTGCGTGGAAACCCATAGAAAAATCCCCTTAAAAATTTTTGAATACAAACAAAATATCTGCATATTTATATTAGTACACTTTTTACCCTTTGTCAAGGAACAAGCAACTTAAAAAAGTGTTAATATTTTATTTACTTGACAACGACAGATTAAAAACATATAATAGACTCGTTGCATTAGCACGGCTTGTCCCTCGCAGTAATATTTATTGAATGGAGAAAAAACAAAATGGCTAAAAGCATACAACTCACTAAAGAGGGTCTTAAAAGACTTAGAGATGAGTTAGAAAGACTAAAAACTACCGGAAGAACGGATATTGCCGAGAAAATCCGTGTTGCCAGAGGATACGGCGACCTTTCGGAAAACAGTGAATATGATGAGGCTAAGAATGAACAGGCAAAAATTGAAGCCAGAATCATTGAACTTGAAAAAATGCTTGAAAATGTTGTTCTTATAGAGGAAGATGTTGCTACCGATTCGGTTACGGTCGGCGTTACCGTTACCGTTTTTGACGTAGAGTTTGGCGAAGAACTAACCTACCGAGTTGTCGGTTCTGCCGAAGCAGACCCTATGAACGGACTTATTTCGGACGACTCTCCCGTAGGAAAGGCTCTTTTAGGCTCCAAGGTGGGCGATGAAGTTACCGCCGAAGCCCCCGCAGGAGAACTTAAGTTTAAAATTGTCGGAATTTCTAAATAATTCGGCGCGGACAGGATACCCCTGTCCGCCTTTACTTATAACGGGGCGTTGCTTTTGTTTTAGCAAGGCTTAAAACAAGGAGAAAAGAATGCAAAAGAAAAGTGAAACCTTAAGGCAAAGAGAATCGGCTCAAAAGGAACTTATAAACCTTAAAAAAATGCAACAAGGTCAACTCGACACCTCCTCTCTTAAAAAAACCGAAAAGACCGAACTTAAAACCTTTGGCGAAAAGTTTGGTCACTTTATGAATTACCATAAATATAAGGTTATAGTGGGCGTTGTCGGCGTTTTGGTCCTTGCCTTTATCCTTTATTCAACCCTTTCGGTCCCGAAATATGACGCAAAGGTTACCGTTTACTGTTATGAATATGTTTCTCCCGAAGAACTTAAGGGAATTGAGGAATGGATTAAAGAATATTATCCCGATGTAAACTCAAACGGAAAGGTTGAAATTTTAGCGACCGACTGTTCTTTCAGTCTTGAAACCGACCAAAAGTCTTATGTTGACAATATGATGCTTAAAATTCAGTCTATTTTAAGCAGCGACAATCAGGCTATGCTCTTTATTCTTGACGAGAAGAGTCTGGAGTTTTTAAACGGAGTTTCGAGCGATATGGTTCTTTTTACAAAACAGAACATTGTAGAACTGCCCGAAAGTTTTTATGACGCCTTGCCCGAAGACAGACACACACTGCTTGAAGGAAAACCCCGTTACCTTTGCCTTAGAACAGTTGGCGGAACAACGGTTGAAACCGAAAAAGGAAAGCAAAACTATAAATATGCAAAAGAGGTTATTGAAGCCTTAAAATAAAAAGAACGGAAACGAAAGTTTCCGTTCTTTTATTTTGTAGTAGTAAGTTCTTTAAAGTTTTTAACATCCTTAATGTCGCCCGTAAAAACACACTTAAATTCCGCAACCTTCATATAGTCGCTCGGCCTGATAAGACCGCTTTCTTTAGGAAGTTTTACGGCGTTTGCCCGGTTTAGAACCTCGGCAACAAACTGGGAACAGAAAAACTTGTTTTTTCGGTAAAGAGGAACTCCGAAACGACAGGTAATAAGCCCCCAGGCGTTGAATTTATAAAGTTTTTGGTTGTCGGCAAAGGAACGGGCAATCTCAAAAGCCTTGTCATAAACGCTGTCCTCAACCTCAAGTTCATAAAGGGCGCAAGGGGTTCTTCCGTAACGGGCAAAAAAGCCTCGGCCAAGATATTCTCTGCTCGGCCCCGCGGGGAAGATAGTTTTTCCGTTTTTTCTTGTTGAACTGTAAAATTCGGTAAGGTTTTCGTCAAAAGCAAGGGATGCGTGGGTATATGAGTCTTTAGTGACCATATGAACCGTTTTTGAAACAAACGATTCGGTTCTGGTTAGCATCAGATATATTTTTTTCACCACTTTGCCTCCTTTGCTTTTTATAAAGACATTATAACACATATATTATTTGTCTGCAACAAAAAGGAGGAGTGTGAGGGATTTATATCATATCACATTAAATACTATTTACTTATATCGAGTAGAATTATCTGTAACTCCCGCAAGAAAATCAATACTTGTGTTGTAAAACTCGGCAAGTTTTATAAAAACATCAATAGGAACATTGAGTTTCCCGATTTCATAATCCGAATAGGTTGTTTGATGAATTTGAAGGAACTTCGCCATTTGTGCCTGGGTCAAGTCCTTATCTTCTCGCATATCTCTGAGTTGATGAAACAACATAATCACCTCTTATAGTAGATTATGCCTTAAGGGAATATGTCTTATTGACTTTTAAGGGAATTTCCCTTAAAATAGTCGTTAAAGAGAGGTGTTTTTTATAAAAAGTTGTTGTTTTATAGGACACAAAAATTGCACAAGAGAGATAAGTGAAAGGCTGTTATTTGAGATAGAAGAGCTTATTACAAAGAAAGATGTTAATTGTTTTTATGTTGGAACACAGGGAAATTTTGATAAACTCTCATACGAAGTATTGAGTTCGCTTGAAAAAAAGTATGAAATTAAAATAAATGTTGTTCTAGCATATTTAAATAAAAAAACTGATAATCCGTATTATGATGCAGATAAAACTATTTTTCCGGATGAATTAACAAAAACACCTATGAGATATGCTATAAGAAAGAGAAATTCATATATGATTGGGAAAGCAGATTATATAGTTTCTTATTTAAACACTCCTTTTTCTAATGCGTATTGTAATATAGAAGAAGCGGTTAGGAAGAAAAAATATATTATTAATATAGGAGCGTTTAATGTAGAGAGCATCGCACTATAATTTGTTGGAAATATATTGACAGAACAAAAAAGACAATCTTTCTTTTTAGAAAGATTGTCTTTTTTTGTTGTGAATCAAACTCTTGCAACGCCCGAGTCTTTTGCCGCTTTTGCAACCGCTTTTGCGACCGCTTTGCCAACCCTTTTATCAAAAGCCAAAGGCAGAATAAAGTCGGCAGAAAGTTCCTTTTCGCTGACAAGGTCGGCAATTGCTAAAGAAGCAGCCATTTTCATCTGGTCGTTAATATCGGTTGCCCGAACATCTAAAGCGCCCCTGAAAATACCGGGAAAGGCAAGAACGTTATTGATTTGGTTTTTAAAGTCCGACCTGCCCGTTCCGACAACCGCCGCACCGCTTTGTTTGGCAAGGTCGGGCATAATTTCGGGAACGGGATTCGCCATCGGGAAAACAATCGGGTCGGCCGCCATACTTTTTATCATTTCGGGGGTCACAATATTTGGTGCCGAAACGCCAATAAAAATGTCGGCTCCCTTTAAAGCGTCGGCAAGAGTTCCCGTTTTACCCTCTGCGTTAGTAATAACGGCAAGTTCTTTGTGGGCGTCGGACAGATTTTCGTCACCTTTGCAGATAATGCCGAAACGGTCAACCATCGTAATATTTTCTGCGCCGAGTTTTTTAAGGTGCAAACAAATAGCAGTTCCCGCGCTTCCCGCTCCGTTTATAACAATTTTCACTCGGTTAAGTTCCTTTTTAACAACCTTTAAGGCGTTAATTAAGGCGGCGGCAACAACAATAGCGGTGCCGTGTTGGTCGTCGTGGAAAACGGGAATGTCAAGGAGTTCTTTAAGACGGGCTTCAACCTCAAAACAGCGAGGCGCCGAAATATCTTCAAGGTTTATTCCGCCGAAACTTCCCTCAAGCAAAGATATGGTTCTGACAAGTTCGTCGGTGTCCTGGGTTTTTATACAAAGAGGAAAGGCGTCTACATCGGCAAATTCTTTAAAAAGGGCGCATTTTCCCTCCATAACAGGCATAGAAGCCTCTGCTCCGATATTTCCAAGCCCCAAAACCGCCGAACCGTCGGTAATAACGGCTACAAGATTGTGCCGTCTGGTCAGTTCAAACGATTTAGTAACATCTTTCTCTATTTCAAGGCAAGGCTCTGCTACCCCCGGCGTATACGCCAAAGAGAGTTGCTCGCTGTTTTTTACGGGAACTCGGGATATAACCTCAATTTTCCCCTGCCACTCGGCGTGTTTTTTTAGTGATTCGGACTTAATATCCAAAAAAATTCCCCCAAAAGAAAAACGGTTTTAATAACTATACTACAAATCGGCAGATTTTTCAATATGGAGAAAAACCCTCTCGGGCTGAATCCCCTATATTAAAAAGACCAAATTAAAAAACCCACATACCTTACGATAGTGGGTTTTTAATTTGCGAAAGAGCGACTAAAAGGTGTGTAACTGTAGGTAAGAACGACCAAAAGTATGCGAATCCCTCGTTTTACGCCCAGTGCATCTCATAATAGTACCAGTTATCAGAAATCTTTTTAATAAAGCACCAATCCGTGCCGTTGTTTGGCTTTCCGAAATATACGCCCCCGTCATCATTGTGTAAATCATTTTGAATCTTTTCCAAATCGTTTCCGATATAAAAATCAGGCAGTAACCATTCGTTTTCGGAAGAGTAATAATACCCGTAATATACTCCACCAATACTTAACCCCGTTGCTTTGTAATCATAGAATTCGTTTTCTTCTACCGGAGAAAACGAATCCATATTTCCTGTTACGTAATCGAAAATCTCATTATACATTTTATTGGATACCGACATCCCGCTACAAGCAGACAAAGAAAAGATAAAAAAGCAGACCATTAGCATACACAATAATCTTTTCATTTTGTGTTCTCCTTTAATGTTTTACAACTTGCAATCAACATTCGTCTGATTCGACCGCAGAGATTTCTGTGCTTTTTATAGATTTCTTCATCAATCGCATTCATATTGAACAACAAGCGCAACCATCCTTCGGTTTCACTACATTCCTTGAGAGCAATTTCTAATTTTGAAAGCATATCCGCTTTACTCTGTCCATAATTTGCTTCGCGGATATTTGCATAAACGCTGCTGGAACTTTTACGGATCTGGAAAAGAGTGTTAGATGGTGCTTTAATATTTTGACAAAGCAATTCAATTTCTGTTGCAAGCTGCTCGGAATATATCAGCAAATAATTTTTCGGCATACAACCACTCCTTTCAAGAGAATTATATTGCTTTTCCGTAAACAAATCAAGGCGAAGCCTTGTATATCATCAATTTCGAAGGAATTGCATATCATCAACACGCAGTGTTGCATCTCATCAAGCCGCAGGAGGATTTATACACGGCTTTGCCGTGATGAGATACAGCCCCAAAGGGGCTGATGATATGCACCACACTTTGTGCGGCGATGATATGCCAAGCCTGCGGCTTGGATAAAAAAAGAAGTAACTTTTGGTAGACAAAAGTTACTTCTTTTTTGGCCCGCTCGAAGGGATTCGAACCCCCGTTCTTCAGAATCGGAATCTGCTGCGTTATCCAACTGCGCCACGAGCGGAAATATTTAATTGTTTTGCGGAAGAAAGAACCCTTCTCGCTGCTCGAAGGGATTCGAATCCCCGTTCTCGTGACTCGGAATCTGCTGCACAGAGCAAACACAAACAATCCAAACCTGCCTAAAACGGCATAATTTTGGTGCTTTTTGGCTTGTTGTCGCTTGTAGGCGTTAGCCTTACAAACTCCGCCGCACCAAAAATCCCTCAAAATTCTACTCGTATTAGGAAGTGAAACTTTTAAAGAAAGAATTTTTAATATATCAGGTTCGGCTTATTTGTGTTTGCTCATCCAACTGCGCCACGAGCGGAAATGTCATAATAATTACAGATGCATTATATCATTTTTTATGTATACCTTCAAGTTAATTTTACCATAATATTTTTAAAAAACTTTTTCTTGGAGGGCTTATGAAAAAGACCGCAGTAGTTACAGTTCTTACTACCCTTGCCGTATGTACCGGCATGATGCTTTTAACCGCAATTTTTCTTGTTCCCGCCGTTATCGGAACCGAAGAAAGCAGAGCGGGAGAAGATGTTTCGGGAATCGAGTATGGCTCTGCCCCCGAAAATCAGGCTCTTCTCATAACCGACCAAAGCGGAAAAGGGGCTCTTGTTTATCTCGATTTTGAAAATATCGTTACCCACATTTATCTTTTTAGCAAGGAAGCCGAAAAAGAGGCGGTAAATCTACCTTATAATGTAAACTATACTCTCAAAATATCTGCTGATTTTGCCCCTAACCTTTGCGACAGAATAGGCGGTATTGATATTGAAGAAGAGGGCGAAACGGCAAGGTATTTTTCGGCTTCGTTGACCGAATATATCGAAAAAGAGCCCTCTACAGATAAAATGTTAAAAATTTCCCGAAGTTTTTTTGAAAAAATTGCAAATACGGGCTTGTCCTCAGAGGATTTTATGTTTATAATTGAAGAGGCAGATACATCTTTGCCCTATTCGGTTTGTTACGGTTGGATAGACCGTATTTCCGAAATGTTCAGCAACTGTATTTTTCATTAGCAAAAATGCTTAAATTTAAAAATGTCTAAAAGGGGGGAGTTTGCGTGAAAAGAACGGTCAGTTTATTTCTGGCTTTTGTTTTGCTTTGCTGTCTTATAGGTTGCACAAAGCAGGAAGTCTCGTCGCCCCCCTCTTCTGACCCGAGCCCGTCGGTTTCGGTGGGACAATCCTCGTCGACAGGGTCTTCTTCAAAAGAAGAATCCTCTAAAAACGATTCTTCGTCAGAAACCCAAGACCCCAAGCCCGAAAAACCTGACGAGGAAACCCCACCCCCCGACTCAATACACAGTATCCATTACTGCTATGAAAAGTTAAACGATTTACAAAAAGGGTATTACGACAAACTTTATGAGGCAGTTAATAAAATGGAAACCTCTTGGATAGTTCTGGGGACTGCCGAAGAAACCTACCGTATTGATATTGCTGTTGTAAGAACGGCTATGGCAAATGACCATCCTGAAATTTTCTGGCTTCCCTCTTACTATGCGGTAGCGCTCGGAAACGCAGAGGACGGCAGCAAGACCGCAATGATGTATTTCACCGCCGAAAAAAACGGCTCTCCGAGTTATCTTATGACCAGAGGCGAAAAAGAGCGGATGGTTCGCGAACTTGAGAGCGAAATTAAAAAAATCACTTCGGCCGTTACATCAAAAGACCCTTATGAAATAGAACTGGAGTTGCACGATATGCTTTGCAAAAAGGCAGAGTATAGCGACGACAAAAACGACCCCATGATTTATTCGGCTTATGGGGCTATTGTAAATTCCAAAGCGCTCTGCGAGGGATATAGCAAGGCAATGCAACTGCTTTTGTCCCGTTTTGGCATAACGGCGGTTTCTTTAACCGGAACGGTTAAGGGAGAGGGACATATGTGGAATGCGGTTTTACTTGACGGAGAGTGGTATCATCTTGATTCTACCTGGAATGACACAAGTTCTGTAGAAATTTCTCACGAGTTTTTCAACCTTACCGACAGTCAGTTAGGAACAGAACGCATCTTTAGCAAAGACTATACTTTACTTCGGGAAGAAGAACTTGTTGAAGTACAGGTTCCTTTTAATATAAACAGACCTGTTTGCACGGGAACCAGAAACAATTATTTTATCCGTACCGGCTTTGCTCTTACAGAGGAAAATGTGGCCGATTTGCCGGCTTACCTTGTTTTAAGGCCTGAAAGCGTTGTAGAGATTGGTGTAACCAAAGAATTTGGAGAAAGCATTTACGCCAATGCACAGCGGTTTTTGAGCGAGATAAACAACTCTCTCCAGCAAGACTTTTCTGAGAGCGGATTTAAAGTTGAAAAAATTGTTTTTTCCGATCGGGTTATTTGGCTTTACAAAAAAGAAATATAAAACTCGCGGTTTGTGGGCGTTTCACAGTGACACCCACAAACCGCGTTTTCTTTACATAAAAAAGAAGCACCCCGCTATCAGTTCTCATATAATGAGGAACCGAGAAGTTTTGTAGGAAGAAAGTTGTTTCGAACTCGAAGAATAAAAATCTCGAAAGACTTTGTGTCTTTCGAGATTTTTCTGCAAGAGGGGGGGACAAGTTTCTCTGAAAAACCGAAGGTTTCTTATTATATGAGAACAGTGAGTACCTCAAAAATTGGCGCGCTGAAGATGATACTCTGCGCCCACCCATCTGCCGACCGTTCCGAACGGTAACGGCATCTGAGCGGTGCTCGAGACTCCACCGCCGAAAAAACCTATCGCGGTTTTCTCGCGGTTTCGACGCACACCCTTCGGGTGTTCTCATCTGTTTAATCAAACAATAAAAAAAGAAGCACCCCGCTATTGCGGAGTACCTCAAAAATTGGCGCGCTGAAGATGATTCGAACACCCGACCTTCTGGTCCGTAGCCAGACGCTCTATCCAGCTGAGCTATCAGCGCGTACACGAATAGTGCCATAGTATAATAACACACAGTTTAAAAAATTTCAAGTATTATTTTTTATTTTATTAAAAAAATATTTCCAGTTGAATATATTTAAAAAATGTTATATACTTATTTTGTCAAATTTTGTTTATTGAGGAGACCTTTTATGAACGCTAAAAAACTTATTGCATTACTTTTGGCAGGTGTTTTAGTTTTTTCGCTTGTTGGATGTGCAAGTGATAACCCTACCGTAGACGAGCCTATAACTTCGTCAGACACACAAGAAGAAGTAGAGCCTGTTAGATATCTTAATACGCTGACAGGAGAGGTAAATCTTGAATCGCCGGCAAAACGCCCCGTTGCAATTATGATAAACAACATTAGTGTTGCACAAAAGGTTCAGTCGGGAATTTCAAAGGCAGATGTTGTTTTTGAAACCGAGGTTGAGGGTGGAATTACAAGACTCTTAGCCGTTTTCTCCGATGTATCAAAGGTTGGTAAAATAGGTACGCTCCGAAGTCTTCGAGTTCCCTTTGCAGAAATCGCTTGCGGAATGGACGCTCTTCTTTTCTATCACGGAATGGACGAGGTTTATTGCCGACCTGTTGTAAGAAGCGTTGGAGTTACATATACCGAAATAGCAAGTTCAAAATACTGCAACCGTGAAAAGAACGGTCTTTCTTATGAACACCGCCTTTACACCTCTGGCGACCGTGTTGACCAACTTATTAAAGACAAAAAACTTAAAACCGAGGGAACAGACAAAGCGTGGCTCTCTTTCAGCGAGAGTGAAGATAAAGTTTCGGCAGGAACAACCCTTGCAAATAAGGTTACCGTTAAGTTTAGTACAACAAGTACAACCCAGTTTTTCTATGATACATATCACAAGAATTATGCCCGTGCAAAAAAAGATACTCCCTTTATAGATTACGGTACAGGCGAAGAAGAACTCTTTACAAATGTTTTTGTTCTTAGAACCAATATTTCTAACTACCCCGACAACTATCATCAAAAGGTTGACCTTTCCTCAGGAACCGGCTACTATATTTCGGCAGGCGGTGCTACCGAAATTAAATGGAGCAAAGGACAGGCAAAAGACAACTTTAAGTTTACTACCGCCGACGGACAAACTCTTACCGTAAATCAGGGCAAATCCTATGTTTGCATAGTAGACGGAACCGTTACTATCGAATAATTAAAAGTAGGGCGCGTTCGTCCCCGACGCGCCGTTACAAGTTTTGAATTTGTATTAAACAAACGGCTACGCATAGTTTATTGCATAGCCGTTTTACTTTTTATATTTTAAAGTTTGCTCGGCGCGTCGGGGACGAACGCGCCCTTAAGGCTACCGAAATTATAAAAAAACCCTTGCCGTTGGCAAGGGTTTTAGTTTAACTATTAGTCGTTTACATAGGGTAAAAGTGCTACCTGACGTGCACGTTTAATAGCAGAAGTGAGTTCACGCTGGTGAGCAGCACAGGTGCCGGTTGCACGGCGGGGTAAAATCTTTGCACGTTCAGAAACAAACTTGCGAAGACGAGCAACATCTTTATAATCGATAACCTCAACTTTGTCTACACAGAAGTGGCAAACTTTTCTGTGAGGCTTTCTGCGCATAGGTCTTCCTTCCATTTTGGCGCCTCCTTATTATGATATTTATAGGCAAAAAGTTAAATTTAAATTAGAACGGCATATCGTCATCGGCCTCGCCCGAGAGGTCGGTAAACTCGTTAGCACCTGCGTTAGAGAAAGAAGCGGGGGCTTCGTTTGCAGCAGCGCTTCCGTCACGCTTGGATTCAACAAACTGAACGTTGTTTGCGATAACCTCGAAAGCGGTACGGTTTTTGCCGGTTTCTTTATCGACATAGCGACGGGTCTGGATAGAACCCTCGATGCCAATCATGCTTCCTTTTTGGAAATACTTGGTAACAAATTCTGCAGTCTGGCGCCAAGCAACGATATTGATAAAATCTGCTTGAGCCTCTTCCCCTGCTTTATAGCGGCGGGAAACTGCAATAGAAAATGAAGTTACCGGAGTATTGTTCGCGGTATAGCGAAGTTCGGGGTCTGCGGTGAGTCTTCCTGTTAAAACAACAAGGTTAAACATTCTTCATTTCCTCCGATTATTTTTTAGTAATCATGATGCGAAGAACACCTTCGGTGATTCCGGCAACACGTTCGAGTTCTGCAGGGAATTCGGGAGCAGCGGTGAAGGTAGTGAAAACATAGAAACCTTCAGCCTCGTCGTTGATTAAATAGGCAAGTTTACGCTTACCCCATTCGTCAACGTTCTCGACTGCACCGTTCTCGGCAATAAGAGTAGCGAATTTTTCTTTAAGACCGTTAACGGATTCTTCGCCGCCGGCTACAGAAAAAATCATACATGCCTCGTATTTGTTAGTCATTTCGTTGCACCTCCTTATGGACTAAAATGGCCTCATAATTTTATGAAGCAAGGAACTAATGAGTCTATTTTACATTAGCCAAAGTATTATAGCAGACCGCCGAGCAAAAGTCAAGCAAAAGATAAATTTCTTTACTATTATTAAAAAAAGTGTATAATATATATGCTACACCTACTAAATAAACTTTTGAGGTGATTATATGTTACTTGCTATTGATGTTGGAAACACAAACATTTCTCTTGGCGTTTTTGACCAAGAGGTTCTTCGCACAACTGCCCGTCTTGCGACAAGCAAGGAGAAAACTGCCGACGAATATGCGGTTGATTTGATGAATGTTCTCTCGCTTCACGGGGAAGATGTTTCGAAAATCGAGGACTGCATAATTTCTTCGGTTGTTCCCTCGGTTAGCGCTTCGGTGTCTTCGGCGGTTGCGTTTCTTTGCGACACTGTGCCTCTTATGGTCGGACCCGGGGTTAAAACAGGGCTTAATATTAAGATTGACAACCCCGCTCAACTCGGTGCAGACCTTGTAACAGGTGCGGTTGCGGCGCTGAATGAATATACACTTCCCTGTATAATAATTGATATGGGAACGGCAACGACACTTTCTGTGCTTGATAGAAACGGAGCCTTTTTAGGCGGAACAATCGGTGCGGGAATGCGAATGACCTTTAATGCCCTTGCCGAAGGGACAGCGGCGCTGCCCTCGGTCAGCATAACGGCTCCCAAATCGGTTATCGGAAAGAATACGGTCGACTGTATGCAGTCGGGAATAGTTCTCGGAACCGCCGCAATGCTCGACGGCCTTATTGACCGAATAGAAGAGGAACTCGGCGAAAGGGCAACGGTTGTTGCAACGGGAGGCCTTTCGAGAGAGGTTATATCCTACTGTAAAAACGATATAATCTATAACGAAAACCTATTACTCGACGGTCTTCGTCTGATTTATGAGAAAAACAATTAAACGGCAAAGCCGAACATCATTTTTCATATAAGGAGGTCTCCTCCTTATTTATATGAACTGCACCCTTTGTGGGCAGTATCGGAGGTAATTTTATGAAAAACAAAAAACAAAACATCTTCAGATTAACCCTTGTAAGTCTGTTTATTGCGGTAATGGCGGTAATGAACTTTACTCCGCTCGGGTATATCACAACCGGAGCCTTTTCAATTACCCTTATGACCATTCCCGTAGCCCTTGGTGCCGCCTGTGGCGGAATGTGGGGCGGTGCTGTGCTCGGCACGGTTTTTGGGCTAACAAGTTTTCTCCAGGCGTTTGGAATCGGTTTTATGATTGACCCGATGGCAGCAACCCTCTTTAACGAGAACCCCTTTTATTACACGGTAACTTGCTTTGTACCGAGAATTTTGGCGGGACTGCTTTCGGGACTTGTTATCTTCCTTTTCGAAAAAGGCAGAAAAATGTCAATTTTCAAGTTCGCCCTTGCGGCAACGGTCGTTCCTATAATAAACACCTTTGGCTTTTTAGGTTTTTATATGACCTTTTATTCGGGAACTGCCCTTGGAAGCGACCTTGTTATGTCGATTATAACCGCTGCGCTTACTTTAAACTTTTTGGTAGAGTTCTCGGTAACCCTTTTTGCTTCTGCAATTATAAATCGCACGGTTTACTTCTTTGTAAAAAAATTAAGGTGATTTTATGAAATATCAGGCGATTCTTTTCGATATGGACGGAACTTTAGTTCCAATGGATAATGACGAGTTTACAAGAGGCTATTTCGGTCTTTTGATAAAGGCAACCGCCCATTTCGGATACACCAAAGATAATCTCATTCCTGCTATGTGGAAAGGGGTTGAGGCAATGGTCAGAAACGACGGCACAAAACCTAATTCCGAGCGTTTCTGGGCGGTTTTTTCCGATATTTTCGGTCAAGTTGTTTATGACCAAATTCCTACCTTTGACGCCTTTTATAAAGGGGATTTTCATAAGGCGAAAGCCTTTACACAGCCGACCCCTCTTTCAAAACGGGCGGTTGAACTTGCAAGGGAAAGGGCCGAAAAGGTTGTTGTTGCAACAAACCCGTTTTTCCCCGGCGTTGCTATCGAGGCTCGGCTCTCTTGGGGCAACCTTTCGCCCGAGCAGTTCGACCTTGTTACCGACTATGATAATTCCCGCTACTGCAAACCAAACCCAAAGTATTATACGGAAATTTGCGAAAAGTTAGGGCTTGACCCCCAAAAATGTCTTATGGTTGGAAACAACACAAAGGAAGATATTTGGGCGGCGCAGCAAATAGGAATGGACACCTATCTTGTAACCGACTGTCTTATAGAAGAAGGCGAATCGCCAGAAACGAAAAAAGGAACCCTCGCCGAACTCTGCGAGTATTTGGAAAAATAAAAAGAGCCGAAAGGCTCTTTTTTGTTTTTACCCTTTTTTATTCTTCGGTTATCTCAAATAAATCGTTTGGTGTGCAATCAAACAAAAGACACATAGTTTCTATATTTTCGTATCTTATAGATTTAGTTTGATTGTTAATCATTTTACTGAAATTTTGATAACTCATACCAAGTTGTTTATAAAGCCAATATTTTGTTTTGCCCTTTTCCTTTAAAATTTCTAACACCCTTAATCTTATCATAACATACTACCTCATAACTTATCTTTTTATTAGATAGTATCTCCAAAAAACGCTTTACATATAGACTTTTACATTATATAATATAAACATAATATAAGGAAAAAGGGGTGTTTTTTATGGCAGATTATAAACAAATGTATTTAACCTTGCTTGATGCTACTGAAAAGGCAATAAATGAACTTATTTCGGCACAGCGGGCGTGTGAAGAACTTTATATTCTTTCTTCTGAAGAGGAAGAAAGAGCAGAAAAAGCGGAAAATATTAAACTTGTGGAAAAATAAAAAGAGCCGAAAGGCTCTTTTTTTAGAATTGCGCCGTATCGTAGGGCGCGACGTCCTCGACGCGCCGAGCGAGTAAAAGAAAAAGCAACAACTGATGTAGGGCGCGACGTCTCGACGCGCCGAGCGAATTTTAAAACAACAAAAAACAAAACGGCTATGAGGCAAACCCTGTGTAGCCGTCTGTTCTATATGCAACTTAATTTTGTAACGGCGCGTCGAGGACGAACGCGCCCTACAAGTTCTATTTTTATTTCATTATTGCTTTCGGGTAGGGTTCTTTTTTGTCGGTTCTTCCTGCCAAATAGTCCATACTGGTTTCTAGTGCATCGGCAACTTTGATACATTGTTCAAAACTTAAATATCTTTTCCCGTTTTCGATTTTAGAATAATCGCTTTGGTCAATGCCTGTAAGCATTTGCATTTTAATTTGAGTATATCCGCGTTCTAACCTTAAATCTTTTAATCTACTCATAATATCACCCACTAATATTATGGCCGTTTGACCTATTGACATTAGGGTGAAATTGACCTATAATTTACAAGGGGTGAAATTTATGGCAGATTATAAACAAATGTATTTAACCTTGCTTGATGCTACTGAAAAGGCAATAAATGAACTTATTTCTGCACAGCGGGCGTGTGAAGAACTTTATATTCTTTCTTCTGAAGAGGAAGAAAGAGCAGAAAAAGCGGAAAACATTAAACTTATGGAAAAATAAAAAGAGCCGAAAGGCTCTTTTTTTATTTCTAGAATTGCGCCGCTTACGCTACTCTTTTTTTAAGTTATCGTTTGTTACGGAAGCCTTGACGGGGTTTTCTGGGTTTTCTTTCCTCTTCGCCGTCGTCTTCAACAACTGCGCCCTCGATTTCAACAAGAGCATCTCTGCGGGAGAGGTTGATTCTGCCCTGGTCGTCGATTTCTACAACCTTAACGATAATTTCGTCGCCAACGGCTACAACATCTTCAACCTTTTCGGTTCTCTTAACATCGAGTTTGCTGATGTGAACAAGACCTTCTTTACCGGGAGCGATTTCAACAAAAGCGCCAAAGGTCATAAGGCGGGTAACTTTACCACGGTAGATAGCGCCGATTTCGGGGTCGTTAGCGATTGTCTCAACAATCATAAGAGCGCGCTGAGCCTTTTCGGCATCAATAGCGGTAATAAATACCTTTCCGTCGTCGTCGATATCAATCTTACATTCACAGTCGGCTTGAATTTTCTGAATAACCTTTCCGCCCGAACCGATAACCTCGCGGATTTTGTCGGGATGAATGGTGGTAGAAATCATCTTAGGAGCGTATTTGCTGACTTCGGCTCTGGGCTCGGCAATAGCCTTGAGCATTACTTCGTCAAGAATATGAAGTCTTGCTTTGTGGGTCTTTGCGAGAGCCTCTTTAATGATTTCGGGGGTAAGGCCGTGAACCTTTAAATCCATCTGAATAGCGGTAATACCGTCTTTGGTTCCTGCAACCTTGAAGTCCATATCGCCGTGGAAGTCTTCAAGACCCTGAATGTCAACCATAGTCATCCAACGGTCGCCCTCGGTAATAAGACCGCAGGAAATACCTGCAACGGGGGCTTTAATCGGAACACCTGCATCCATAAGGGCAAGGGTAGAACCGCAGATAGAGCCCTGGGAGGTAGAACCGTTAGAAGATAATACTTCGGAAACAAGGCGGATAGTATAGGGGAACTCTTCGGCAGAGGGGATTACGGGAACAAGTGCGCGTTCTGCAAGAGCGCCGTGACCAACCTCACGACGACCGGGGCCTCTTGAGGGTTTGGTTTCGCCTACCGAGTAGGAAGGCATATTGTAGTGGTGAATATATCTCTTTTCGGTCTCGTTGTCGATTCCGTCTAAAAGTTGGCTGTCACGGATAGAACCTAAGGTTGCAATGGTTAAAACCTGGGTTTGTCCACGGGAGAAAAGACCCGAGCCGTGAACACGGGGAAGAAGACCTACTTCGCTATGGAGAGGACGGATATCGTCGATACCACGGCCGTCAACACGCTTGCCTTCGTCTAAAAGCCAACGGCGTACAACAAACTTTTGAAGTTTGTACATACAGTCGTCGATTTTCATTTCCTGTTCGGGATAAATTTCGTCGAACTTTGCGTGAACTTTGTCGTAAATGGGGAGCATTCTCTCGTCACGAACGGTTTTATCGTCGGTATCAAGAGCATATTTTACATCGTCGATAGCGAACTCTTTAATAGCCTCGAACATTTCGGTGTCGGGGTTAGAAGATTCGAAAGTGAATTTTTCTTTACCGATTTCGGCAACTATTGAGTTGATAAACTCAACGATTTTCTGGTTTTCTTTGTGTCCGGTCATAATAGCGTCGAACATAACATCATCGGGAACCTGATTAGCGCCTGCCTCAATCATAGCAACGAGGTCAGAGGTAGAGGAAACGGTTAACTGAAGGTCGTTCTTAGCCTGCTCTTCAGCGGTGGGGTTAAGAACGATTTTGCCCTCAACAAGACCAACCGAAATACCCGAAATGGGGCCCTCCCAAGGAATATCCGAAATAGAAAGGGCAATTGAAGCGCCAATCATAGCGGTAATTTCGGGGGAGCAGTCGGGGTCAACCGACATAACGGTACAAACAAGGGACACGTCGTTTCTCATATCCTTGGGGAAGAGAGGACGAACGGGTCGGTCGATTACACGGGAAGCGAGAATAGCCTTATCGGAAGGTTTACCCTCACGGCGAGTGAAAGAGCCGGGAATACGGCCTACGGAATAGAGTTTTTCCTCAAAATCTACAGAAAGGGGAAGAAAATCAATTCCGTCACGGGGCTTTGCCGAAGCGGTTGCGGCGCAGAAAACGCTTGTTTCGCCGTAGCGAATAAGGCAAGAGCCGTTTGCAAGTTGGCCCATTTTACCGGTTTCAACCTTTAAAGGACGGCCGGCAAATTCGGTTTCAAAAACTCTGAAATTTTCAAACATATTTTTACCTCCAAAAATTTAATTTTCGGGGTGCTAAGGTTAAGCAATAAATCCAAAGCCAAAAACTTTTGACCCTCGATTTACCGCTTTACGCCTAGCAACCCATTGTTTAAAAAATAATCAAGCAGACCACGAGTTTCCTCGCGGTCTGCCTTCGGATTGAGCCTTGGCAAGATGAAACAGCCTAAAAACTACAAATTATTCCGTTATAAAACGCCCTCAGAACGCAACATACCGCGTATAGTTTGCGTTCTTCGTGCACCTTCTAACAAAAAATTTGTTAGTTTTTAGGTGCGTCGCAGTTTTGTACGAACAAAATTGAAACAAGACGCCGCCACAAAAATGCAAAAACACATAGGTGTTTTAAGGCTTTTGGGGCAAGTGTTGTAAAAATTTTGTCGTCCAAAACCTATTTTCTCTTGCCAAGGCTCAATCCGCTAATTACTTACGGATTCCAAGACGCTTAATGATTGCACGGTAACGCTCGATATCTACCTTGGTAAGGTAAGCGAGAAGGTTACGTCTGTGACCAACCATTTTAAGAAGACCTCTACGGGAGTGATGGTCCTTTTTGTGAACCTTAAGGTGCTCGGTAAGTTCGTTGATGCGGGTAGTAAGAAGCGCAATCTGAACTTCGGGAGAACCGGTGTCGCCCTCGTGGGTAGCGTACTCGGCGATAATAGCCTGCTTTTGTTCTGCTGTCATTTGTTTCACCTCATTTAATATTTTGTCCGCCGCAATCCAAGCAATAGGTCAGGTGATTCCTTAAAAACAAGGCAGTCGCCTAAAGCATAGAAAGCGGTAGCCATAGTAGTATAGCACAAGAGTTTTGAAAAGTAAAGAAAAATTTTAATTAAACTTTTCGGTTTGCTCTTTTATAGCGTTTGCTTCTTCGGGAGAAATATAATAAGGGTTTCTAAACTCTCCGCCCGGAGAGTCGCTTTTATCGGTTTTTGCTCTTTTTTTACTAATAAAATCGGCAAGTTTTTTGGTAATCAGCAAAGCACAGCCTATAAGAGCCATTACTCCAAGCCAACTGCCGATAAAAAGCAAGGTTTCTTTCACTGTTATTCACCTTTTTTAAGCATCATATTCACATAATCCACTATAACCTGAACGCAATTTTCTTTTCCGACCCTTTCGCTGTTAAGGGTAAGGTCATAGTTTACGGGGTTTGTCCAATAGTTGCCTTTGGTTACATACTTATAAAAATCGGCACGGTATTTGTCGGTTTTGGTAATGAGTTCGTTTGCCTCTTGCTCGGTAACATCCATTTTTCGCATAACATTTGCAAGGCAGTAGGCACGGGGCGCCTCAATATAGAAACTGAAGACATTATCTACATCACGAAGCACATAGTCGGCCGCCTTGCCAACAATAACGCAACTCTCCGAAGCGGCAAGACCTTTCATAATTTGCGCTTCATAACCGAAAAGTTCGTCGTTTGAAACAAAGCGACCCTCTGAATCGATTGAAAAAGTTTCTTTAATAGAAGACAGAAGGCTTGGCTTTAAAAGTTTCTCGTCGGCACTTGCAAAATGCGAACGGTCAAGACCGCTAAGCCCGGAAGCCAGGGTTAAAATACTATGCTCGTGACAGTTTATGCCGAGTTTTGAAGCAACTAACCGGGCAATTTCCTTTCCTCCGCTTCCAAAACCTCTGGCAATGGTAATAACAAATCTTTTTTCCATAAAAAACCTCGAAAAGAATTAAGTTATTATAATTTTACGATAATATCCGGTAAATTTCAAGGGCTAAAAAAGAATTCCGACAAAAAAAGAAGGGCGAGAAGAGGAGGAATAACAAGGGTGACGCAAAAGCGGTAAAAAGACCAAAGAAAAGGGCGGTTTTTTATAAAGATTTCGCTGTAAAGCGTTTTTTCTTTTGAAAGTTTAGCAAAAACTACCGCTTCGCCAAAACCGACCAAGAGGGCTAAAAAGGGGGCAACTTTGCCGTCAAAAAAGTCGGTTAACCCGAAAAAGAGAATTATTACACCAAAAAAAGCCGAAAAAAAGGCGACGGCAAAGGCGCGGTGTCGCTCTTTTCCTAAAACTTTGCCCGACAAACCTAAAACTACCGATTTTAAATAGGCTTCAACCGAGTCAAGACACAAAAAAGCAAGGCTTAAATAGAAAAGAAAAGAAAAAACCGTTCCTAAAAGCCCGAAAGAAGAAAAAGCGGAAGAATAGACCGAAAGACTTTGGGTTGTTCCTAAAGAACTCGGGGAAACACAGGCGTAAATTACGGTTGCAACAAGCGAAACACCCATATCAAAAAAGGCAATAATCGCCGAGCAAACCGCAAGGCTTTCTTTTTTGTCTAAAAAAGCGCCGTAAGCGACCATAACTCCGACCGTTACCGACAGACTGAAAAAGACCTGCCCCACGGCGTCAAGCCAAAAGGACGGCAAAAACAGAAAAGAGGGGGTAAAGTGGCAAAAAAGGGAGAGTTTTTCGGGGCTTTTAAGGGCGCAAAAAAGGGCAAGAGAAACAAGAATAAGGCAGGACGCTACCATACCGACGGTTGAAATTTTACCAAGCCGATTTGCGCTTCCGAAACACAGCAAAACAAGGCACCAACTAATAAAAACAAAGAAAAGGCCAGACTCAAAAAAGTCGGTTTTAGGGGGAAGATTAAAGGAAAAAACCTCTAACGCCGAAGAAACCGACTGCGCTAAAACAAAGGAGAAAAGCAGGGTATAGTAACTCATAACAATAAAGCAGTTAAGAAGCGAAAGTCTGCCGACCGTTTTGCCTGTTTTTTGGGCTTGATTAAAGGCCTTTTGCGGATTTGAACCGAAAGCACGACCCAAAGCGAGTTCGCTTAAAACAAGGGGAAGACCGAGAAAAACAAGCAAAAGGGTATAAACGGGGAGAAAAACAAGCCCGTATTTAACCGCAAGAGAGGGAAATCTGAAAACATTTCCAAGCCCCACTGCCGAGCCGACCGAAGCCATTATAAAGGCGGTTTTAGAACCGAATTTTTCCTCCAAAAAAACCACCTCCGCAAAAATAAAACCGCTGTTACAATCTACTGTAACAGCGGTATATTTATGCAAACTTTTTCCAGGTTGACGGGGAGAAGAGGATAAGCATCGGGAAAAGTTCAAGACGGCCCGCAAGCATATCGAAACAAAGAATAAGTTTTGTGATTGGGTTTAAGAAAAGGAAGTTGTCGGTTGGTCCGACCTCGCCAAGACCGGGACCTACATTGTTAAGACAGGTTGCAACCGAGGATATTCCTGTAACAAGGTCACAGCCTTCAATTGCAATAACAACAAGGGCGGAAACAATAAAGATGGCAACCAACATAATAACATAAGAGGTTGTGCCGCGGATAGTTTCGTGGTCAACCGTTTTGCCGTCAAGTTTAACCGAAAGCACGCTGCGTGGGTGCTGAATATATTTTACCTGGCGTTTTCCGTTTTTAAAGAGCAAAAGAAGCCTTGAAACCTTCATTCCGCCCGCCGTAGAACCCGCACAGCCGCCGCAGAACATTAAAAGCAGAAAAATAAGCCATGCAAAACCCGACCACTGCTCAAAGTCTGCCGAAACAAAGCCGGTTGTTGAAATAATCGCCGCAACCTGAAACAGAGAGGTGCGGAAAGTCTCCTCTATGCCGCTTGTCGAAGAAAAAATGGTTATAGCGATAGCGACGGTCGAAAGCCCGACAATTCCAATATAAACCCAGAGTTCTTCGCTTTTTAACACCCTGAGAATATGGCCGGTTACAAAAAGGAAGAAAAGGCTTAAATTTACGCCGAAAAGAAGCATAAAGACCGAAACGACATACTGACTGTATGCCGAGTAGGAGGCAAAGGAGTCGTTTTTAACCCCAAAACCGCCCGTTCCCGCCGTCGAGATGGCGTGGGAGAGAGCCTCAAAGGCGTTCATTTCGCCAAAGAGGAGCAAAACAAACTCAATGGCGGTAAGAAGAATATAAATTCCGTAAAGAACCCTTGCGGTGTCGGAAATTCTCGCAACAAGTTTGTCAACCGTAGGGCCGGGGACTTCGGCTTTCATAAGGTGCATATATCTTGAGGACGTGTTGTCTGATTTTGGAAGTATGGCAAGAAGAAAGACCAGAACACCCATTCCGCCAAGCCACTGGGTAAAGCAACGCCAGAGAAGAATACTCTTGTCCTGCGCTTCAATGTCGGCTAAGACCGTTGCACCCGTTGTGCTAAAGCCCGAAACCGCCTCAAAAAAGGCGTCTATAAAGTTCGGAATTGCCCCGCTTATAATATAAGGAAGACAACCGAAAAGAGAAATAACAATCCAGGCAATTCCTACGCTGACAAAGCCGTCCCGTGCCGAAAGTTTTGTGTTTTGGGGCTTTTTAAAGGAGAGAAAAAAGCCTAAAAGCAAACAAAGGCCCAAAGGAATCAGAAAAGGGAGAAGACTTTCGCCGTATATAATCGCACAGGTCAGCGGCAGGAGCATTACCGCCCCTATTGAGAAAACAATTCTGCCCAGAATATAAAAAACCATTCTGTTATTCATAAGGTTTTACTCCAGAATATCGGCAAGAGAGGAAATTTTCCTGTCTGCCGTAATAACAATTACGCTGTCGCCGGCTAAAATTTCGGTGTCGCCGTTAGGAATAATAACGCTTCTTCCTCTGCTGACACAGGCGATAATAAGATTTTTCTTAAGGCGTAATTCTTTAATCGACTTTCCGACAACGGCAGAGTTTTCGGTTGCAAGAAATTCGGTTGCTTCCGCGCGGTCGGAAAGGATTTTATAAAGGGTTAAAATATTGCCGTCGGCGTTATCAATGGCTCGGACATAGCGAAGAATAATATCCGCAACCCCTTGTTTGGGACAAACCACACTGCAATCGGGAAGAATCCCCTCAACCATTTTTGCCAGAGGGTCGCGGTTTACTTTACAAGCGGTCTTTTTAACCCCTTGTTTTTCGGCGTGCATACAAAGAATGATGTTTTCTTCGTCTATCTGGGTAAGACCGATAACGGCGTCGAAGTTGCTGATACCCTCTTCTGCCAGAAGTTCGGGGTCGGTTCCGTCACCGCAGACAACCGAACAGCCCTCGAGTTTCGATTCAAGCATAGAGGCGCGGTCGAAGTCAACCTCGATAATTTTAACCGTAATACCTGCTTTAATAAGGTGCTTTGCAAGATAGAAAGCGGTTCGGCTTCCGCCGATTATCATTACCGAGCGAATCTTCTTTTTCTCAAGGCCGATTGCTTTAAAAATTTTGGGAAGAGCACGACGGGGCGCGGTAAAATAGAGTTTGTCGCCCCCCTCAACAACAAAATTTCCCGACGGAACAAAGACCTCGTCATCTCTGCAAGCGGCACAAACAAGAAAAGAGGCGTCAATAACCTTTCTTAAATCAGAAAGAACAAGTCCGCTGAGAACGCTGTCTTTAGGAACGGTTATTTCGGCAAGGTCAATTCGTCCTTTTGCAAAAGTTTCAATTTTGGTTGCGGCGGGGAACTCAACAATTCTCGCAATATCCTGCGCCGTTTCGAATTCGGGATTTATCAGCAGGTCGATACCGAGTTTGTTTTGCATAAACAGAAGTTGTCCCGAATAATCGGTATTGCGAACACGGGCAACCGTTTTGCCGCTTCCGATTTTTGAAGCTACCATACAACTCATGATATTAAGTTCGTCACTGCCGGACACGGCAATAAAAACATCACAGTTTGAAACCCCGGCTTCCTCTTGAATCGGGAAAGAAGCGCCGTTTCCGCAGAAACCGATAACATCAAAGTCGTTAACGGCGGCCTCAACGGCTTTTCGGTCGGCATCAATAACCGTAATGTCGTGATTTTCCTCGCTTAACAGTTTTATGAGGTTGGTGCCGACCTTTCCGACACCGCAAATTATAATTTTCATCCGCACACCTCGAATATACGATTTTACTAATTATACCCCAAAAATCAAAAATATTCAAGAGAGAGGTTTCGATATATATAATATATATGAAAAATAAACTGAAGTTTTCATTTTAGAAAGGGGTTCGGCGGCAAAAAAAGAAACACACCGAAAGGTGTATGTTTTAAGAAAAAACGCTAAAAAAGCATCCTTTCAACACAGAAAATTTGACGAGCGCAAAAAAAGAAACAGAAGAGAAATTTGCAAAAAAAGAGTCGACTTTTAAGACAGAAAAACCATCAAAAACGACAAAAAACCGCCCCGCAACCAAAGAGTTTAAGGGGTTTTTTGTACAAATCGCACAAAAGAAATAAAATCGAACACAAAGGGCGTTTTAATACATCATAATTCTGTTAATCCGCACGAAAAAACACGGAGTATCGGCTTTTGCTTTCGGCCACAAAAATCAATTTGTAGTGAGTAAAATTTAACAGAAACACAACATATTGTCCACAAAACAGGCGGTTTGTTTTAACATTTTGCATATTTTGGCGCCCGAAAGCGTGTTTTACAACAAAAATTATTTAGCAGATTTGTCCGTATTAAAAGCAGAAAAGTGTATTTATTTAATATTACTTATGGTGTATAATGGGAACACAGAATGTATTATTGTCTGTTATTATATTTTGAAAAAACAAAATAACTGGAGGTTTTTTTATGAAGTTGTTGAAAAAAGGCATTAGTCTGATTTTGGTCGCAGTATTGGTGCTTTCTCTTGCTGCTTGTGGCCAGGGAAGTCAGACCGATGCTTCAAGTCAGGGTGCAACAAGCAATAACACATCAAGCGAGGGCAAAGGAAATGTTGGAAGTTTCTTCGATAAACTTTTCGGCACTGCTTCCGACGAGCCTGATAAAGATGAAAACGACGGAGAGCATCGTCCTGCATACAAAGAAGAAGCAGGAAACGAAAAGCCCGTTGACACAGATGGTGTTTTTGAGTACAAAACTGTAAACTGGGATGGTCCTGCAGGCTATGTTATAGTTGTACCGGCCGGAAATGCTGCTGCAAGAAAAACAGCAACCGCCCTCCAAGACTATTACAAGAAATCTGCTAATGTAACCCTTTCAATTGTTACCGACGCTACCTCTGAAACTGCTAAGGAAATCCTTATCGGAAAAACCAAGAGAAGCCAGAGCAACAAGAATCTCGGCGAAGGCGAAATCAAGGTTTCGGTTTCGGGCAAAAAACTTGTATTTGACGGCGGTCACAATGTAACCGTTGACTCTGCGGTACATAAATTTATCCGCACCGCTCCCGCAAAGAACAAGGCTAACACCTTTGAGGTTAAAACCGACTTCTCGACCACTACCTTCCTTAGTGGCTATAAATATGTTTGGGGCGACGAGTTCGAGGCTGAGGAAGTTGATATGACCAAATGGGGCTTCGAAGAAACCATGACCGGAACCACAAAGGGAGAGACTTCCTATGACCGCGATGTAATCGACACTGCAGACGGAAGACTTAAACTCCGTGGAATCCGTTACTTCGATCCCGAGCGTGAAGGCACACAGTATAAAATGCCTTACGGTACTACCACCAGATATCATATGAACTTTACCTACGGATATGCAGAAATCCGCGCCAGAATGCCCTTCTTCAGAGGAATGTGGCCTTCCTTCTGGTCTAAAACGGGTGACGACGTTGCCAAGAAATACGGAGTTACCAGAACCTCCCATTATTATGTAGAGTTCGACGTTCTTGAGGTTCCCGGAAGAGAAAACGGTACGGGCGGCGCCAACATCCACAGATGGTATGAAGGCGGAACCCCCTGCTCTAAGTGTAATGCCGCTGAATATAAAAGACACGTTTCGGGCTGGAAGTACGAAGGAACAGAATTCCAACTTACCGACCTTGAAACCAGAAATCTGCAGTATCATACTTACGGTTGGGAATGGGATAAGAATGTTGTTAGAATGTACTTTGACGGAAAAGTTTTCATTACTTTCGACACTTCTAAATCTTACGACTTCTGTAAAGATATGACCGGTTTCTCTGACCCCGCTTATATAAACTTCAACAACCACTTAACCGCAAACGACTCTACCGGAACTTCGGCAGGACAGATTGAAGACAGTCTTGACGACCTTCCCGGAGAGTACTTCATAGACTATTTCCGTCTATATCAAAAGAGCAACGGAAAAATTTGGCTCGACGACACATATATTGATTTCGAAAGAAATTAAGGTTCGTGCAATTTGATATTATTGGAGTAAACTAATGCGTAAGAGATTTTTACAACTGACGGGCGTGGCAATTGCCATTGCTTTAATGGTTGCCGCCCTTCCGCTCGGCGTAACGGCCGAGAACGGAAGCGGCGCTTCCGAAGGAGCCGGGTCGCTTATAACTTCGGATAACTCCGAAATTACAAGTTACAAAGACTATCTTTCGTCGATAGGCGAAAAGCCCTATGCAACCGAAGAAGACAATGTTGTTGTTGACGGTGCAAGCGGCGTTTTTGCAAGTGAAGACGCAAAGGGCTCTGCAACTGCAACCAACAATTATAAAACAAAGGCTGACGGCAAGGACGTTGAAAGAAACGTTCTTGATTGGGTTGGCGGAAAAGGAACTGTTACCTGGACCGTTAACGTTCCCAAAGACGCCTTTTACAATTTCTATTTTGAATACCTCCCTTCAACCACCGGCGTTAACGTTGAGTTGGGACTCCTTCTTGATGGCTCGAACGAGTATCTCTTTGACGGAGCACAAAAACTCTCCTTCTCGCGCGACTGGATAAATGTTCAAGCCAATCCCGATGACCCCAGCCAGAAATGGCGTGAGGATGCAAAGGGTAACGAAATTGCTCCGGAGCAACAACTTACCGGAGAAGTAGTTGAGCGTTTAGCAGAAGATAATACCGGCGTTGTTATTGACCCCTATCTTTTCTATCTTACCGCAGGCCAGCATAAAATAACGCTTGTTGGACAGGGTCATAATGCTTTGATTTCAAGGGTTGGTTTTGTTGCCCCCGAAACTCCTATATATTATAATGAGTATTTCGACAGCAGCAAACTCAAAGAAAACCTAGAAATTGAACCTATTATTATTCAGGGCGAAGATGCAGTTCTTAAAAACGACAATTCCTTAATTCCTAAAGCCACCAACGGAAATGCAGAAATGCAGCCTATCGATAGTTTCCTTACAAAGATAAACAATATCGGCGGCACAAGTTGGCAAACTCCCGGCCAGGAAATTACCTGGGAGTTCGAGGTTAAAGAAGCGGGTTACTATAAATTTGGTGCCCGTTATAAGCAGAGCGAAGTTGTTAACGGCGAAAGTTGGCGTTGGATTAAAATCGACGGAAAAACTCCTTTTGCCGAAGCAAAAGAACTTTGCTTCTCTTACGATACCGGCTGGAGAGATTATATCTTTAAAGAAGATGGCGAAGCCTATTACATTTGGCTTGACAAGGGTCCTCACACCCTGTCTATGAAGGCGACCTTAGGTAAATCTGCTGATTCGTATGACCGCCTTTATGATGTCGTTAAGTCAATCGGTGATATGTATTTGCAGATAGTTATGATTACTTCCGAAAATCCGGACGTTAATCGTGACTACGAACTTTTCCGCCAGATTCCGACCTTTACCGAAACTTTAGAGGACGCTTCCGCTGAACTTCGCGCTCTTGTTGAGGACATAAAGAAGCAAACCGGAAAGCGCGGTTCGCAGTATATTGCGGCAATGAACAATATGGACCGTGTCATCAATCAAATGCTTGACGCTCCCTATATTGCTCATATCTACGTAAAGGACTATTACTCAAACTACACAGCCCTTTCTTCTTGGCTTTCTGAAATGAAGAAACTGCCCGTAACTATCGACGAAATGCAGTTTGTTTATGCCGGTCAGGATTTCACCTGGTCTAACGAGAAGAATGTTTTTGAAAAACTTTGGTTTGAGGTAGAGCGTTTGGTGTCCTCCTTCGTAAACGACTACTCTTTATATAATGAAGACGCTGACTCCGACGCAGTTACCCTTAAAATGTGGGTAAACTGGGGCCGTGACCAGACAATGGCTCTTAACTCCTTAATTCAAGACTCCTTTACCGCCCAAACGGGAATAAATGTTAACCTTCAAATCGTTTCGGCTTCTCTTATTAACGGACTTCTTGCCGACAACTTCCCCGATGTCCAACTCCATCTTTCAAGAACATATCCTGTTAACTACGGAATTCGTGGTGCGCTTTTAGACCTCTATACTTTTAGAGACGACCCAAAATATAAAGACCCCGAATTTGATAACATAATAAACCGTTTCCAAAACGGACCTAAAAACGAAAAAGGTGAAGATGCCGACGGAATTACCGCCTTCACACCTTATGAATACAACGGAAAACTCTATGCATTACCTGATACACAGGTTTTCTATAGCATGTTCTACCGTACCGACGTGTTTGAGGATTTAGGTCTTACCGTTCCAAACACTTGGGAAGAATTCCTATACTGTGCAACAATTATTCAGCGTTATAATATGAATGTGTATGTACCTTATACACAAATTGCGGCGGCTACAACCGTTGACGCCGGCGTAGGTTCGCTACATATTTATCCTTCGTTAATGCAGCAAGCGGGACTAAAAATTTATAACGATGAACTTAACGCTTCGGCTATAAACTCGGTTAAGGGAATTCAAATTTTCGAAGAATGGACCGAAATCTATACCGACTACGGTTATCTTAAGGAAGCCGATTTCTATAACCGCTTCCGTAACGGTTCTATGCCTCTTGGTATAGCCGGATATTCGGTTTATCTTACAATCTACAGTGCAGCGCCCGAAATCGATGGTCGTTGGGCTGTTGCAAAGGTTCCCGGAACTCTTAACGAGGAAACCGGCGAAATCAACCGCACAATAGCAGGTGCAGGTTCGGGTTGTGCAATTGTTAAAGCAAGTTCTCATTGGAAAGAGGCTTGGGAATTCCTTAAATGGTGGACTTCCGCAGAAACCCAAACCCGTTATTCAAACAACGTTGAATCGGTTATCGGACCTCTCGGACGTGTTACAACTGCGAATGTTGAGGCCTTTAAAAAGATGGCTTGGGACCCCGCTGCTCTTGAAACTATAACTGAACAGTGGAAAGAGGTTAAAGAGGTTCCCGAAGTTCCCGGTTCCTACTATATGGCTCGTGCCATTGACCAAGCGTTCTGGTCTGTAATCAACGACGGCTCTAACGCTAAAGACGCAATAAACAAATGGTCAATTATTGCTGACAACGAAATCAAACGAAAAATCGAAGAATATCCTAATGCTTAAAGGAGGGGAAAATTTTGGCAAAGAAAACAGCATCACAAAAACTTAGAAGAAAAGATTCGTTTTTAGAGCAATTTCCTCTCGTAATAATGTTATTACCCTTCTTCTTGTTTTTCTGTCTTTTCACGCTCATTCCTATTTTATCTTCAATTGGATTGAGTTTCACTTCATACGACCTTCTTTCAACCCCTAAACTCATCGGTATCGACAACTATGAGAGAATGTTTGTTGCCGATGAGGTTTTTGGAATCGTCGTTAAAAACACTCTCGTGTTCGCAATTATCGCAGGACCTTGCGGCTTCCTTTTAGCCTTTGTTCTTGCGTGGTTCGTAAACGAGTTTTCACCCGCAGTAAGAACGGTTCTTTCCTTCATGTTTTACACACCTTCGCTTGTTGGTGGTGCGCTTCTGATTTGGAAAGTTCTGTTTTCGGGCGAGGCTTACGGTTATCTTAACAGTATGCTTCTCTCAATAGGAGTAATTACAGAGCCTATAGTTTGGCTTAAAACTCCTGCATATTTGATGCCGATTATCATAATGGTACAACTTTGGCAAAGTATGGGCGTGTCCTTCCTTTCCAACATTTCGGGACTTCAAAACATTGCCGATGACCTTTATGAAGCCGGCGCTATCGACGGAATCAGAAGCCGTTGGCAAGAACTCCGTTTCATAACTCTGCCCCAGATGAAGAACATGCTTCTTTTCTCTGCGGTTATGCAGATTCAGTCGAGTTTCTCGGTCAGCGGAATTGCTATTGAACTTGCGGGCTTCCCGTCAACACAGTATGCGGTCGACACCATCGTATCCCACATGACCGACATGGCTGCAGTTCGTTTCGAATACGGCTATGCTTCAGCAATAGCAGTAGTTTTATTTATAATGATGGCAGGAACACGAATGCTCATAGGCAAAGTTCTGTCACTCATAGGAAAGTAGGGGGAGCAGAAGTATGAAACTGAAATTACCACAGTTTAATATGTTCAAAAAGAAAAGCTCCTTCGCCAGACGCTTTACCCGTTCAAAGATTGGAAACTTCTTCTATTGTGCATTTTTAGTTGGAGGCGGCTTGTTTTCAACCCTACCTCTGATTTACTCGGTAGTAACCTCTTTCAAACCTATTGATGAGTTGCTTATTTTCCCACCGAGATTCTTTGTTCAAAGACCAACAATAGCAAACTATCTTGCTCTGCCTGACCTGCTTTCTAACCTGCAGGTACCCCTTAGCAGATATATCGCAAACAGTTTGCTAATTGCAACTCTTACTACCTTCCTATATATAATAACATCTTCTATGGCAGCCTTCGTGTTGGCTAAAGGAAAGTTTAAGGGAAGAAAAACATTTTTCTGGGCTATTCAAATGGCTCTTATGTTTAACTCATATACCCTTTCCATTCCCGCATATCTTATTTATGCAAAACTCCACATGATTGACACCTATTGGATTTACATACTGCCTCACCTGGCTTCTACCATGGGTGTATTCCTTATGAAGCAATATATGGAAGGCGCAGTGCCCGACGCACTGCTTGAAGCCGCTAAAATTGACGGCGCAGGATATTGGCGAGTTTTCTGGAGCATAGTAATGCCTACGGTTAAGCCAATGTGGCTAACCCTTATGCTGTTTGGTTTCCGTGACATTTGGAACATTTCTCCAAACAATACTATCTTTACAGAACAACTTAAAACCTTACCAATGATTACGCCTCAAATTTCCGCCGGCGGTACCGCCCGAGCCGGAAGTGCTATGGCAATGACGGTAATAATGATGATACCTCCGATTATGGTCTATATGATTTCGCAAAGCAACGTCATGCAGGCTATGACAAGTGCAGGTATTAAAGAATAACTTTACGGCAAGGAGATGTATGTATGACAAAGAAATTGCTTCGACGTATCGCTGTCTTTGTTTTGGCACTGGTCATCGTCGCAGGAACAATGCTTACCGCATATGCAGAATCATCACAGTACGTGCCGTATGAGAGTTATACTTATTGGGATGATATAAGCGGACTGGGCCGTAAACTTGTTTACAACCGTCCGATGTATGAGGTCAAGGACGTATTTAACGCAAAAGACTTCAAAATAGCGGAAATTACCGAACTAATTGATGTCTGTACCGACCGAAAAGGTAATGTCTACCTTCTCGACTGCGGTTCAAACGAAACGGCTGCAAGAATAATTATTCTTGACTCCGAGTACAACCTCATAAAAGAAATATCGGCAGTAACCAAAGGGGAAGAGAAACTTACCTTTACCGGTGCTCACAACGTTTATGCTCACACAGACGGAACTCTTTATCTTTGCGATACAGAGAACGCCAGAGTAATAAACCTCGATATGGACGGCAACTATATTGACGAGTTCGTTCTACCCGAATCTCCGCTTATTCCGGAAGATTTCGATTACAGACCGATTAAGGTTGTAGCCGACTCGGAAGGATATGTTTATATTTTAAGTGAAGGTTCATATTACGGAGCACTGCTTTACGCCCCCGCAACTTCGGGAACGGCAAAAGAGTTTATTGGATTCTATGGTGCAAACACCGTTACCAATAATATTCTTGGCGCAATGTCAAGCCTTTTAAAGAGAATGTTCCCCAACAATGTAAAAGCAAGTAACTCAACCCGTGCTCTTCCGTATACCTTTAGTGATATAGTTATTGACAGTCAAGACTTTATCTATACTGCAACCGACGCCCAAAAGGGTCAGATTAAAAAACTTAACCCCGGCGCCGGAAACAACATTATCGATTCTAACGATGTAAACTTTGCAGACGACGATATCAACCGTTCTTTCCAGGTTAATACCGCGTATACACAAATGATAACCGGTCTTGAAGTCGACGACGACGAGTTTATGTACGCACTTGATTCGGCATACGGCCGTATCTTCGTTTACGACAGCGAATGCAGAATGCTTACGGCGTTTGGTGGCGGAATGGGAAGCGGAACCCAAAAGGGAACCTTCGAAAGCGCTGCTGCTATTGCCCTTAAAGAGCAACGCGATGCCGAAACAAAAGAAGTAATCAGCAACGAAATACTTGTTGCCGATAAACACAATAACACACTTACCGTATTTAATCGTAACGATTACGGTAATCTTGTAACAAAACTTACCCGCCTTACGATTGACGGTGATTACATTGAGTCAAGAGAAGGTTGGGAAAAAGTTCTTACACTTGACAAGAACTTACAAATAGCCTATACGGGAATTGCCCGTGCTTATTTGGCTGAAGAAAGATATGAAGAAGCAATGGAGATGGCTCTTGAGGGCTATGACCGAAAAACCTACGCCCTTGCGTATGAATACCATCGCCAGACCCTTGTTTCTAAATACTTCATATTTATCTTTATCGGAATCTTACTTGTGGTCGGCGGTATAATTGCTTATACCTTGCTTCGCAAGAAAAAGAAGGACGAAGAAATTGTTAAGGAAAAGAGCGAAACCAAGTTAGCCCTTACCGCTCTGCTACATCCGGGACTTGTATTTGAAGAAATTAAGGAAAAGAAGAGAGGCTCTGTAAGGGTTGCCCTTGTAATTCTTCTTCTCTTCTATGTAACCGCTGTACTGCAAACCCTGTGGGGCGGCTTCCTGTTTACCAACTTCGACCCGGGCTCCTTTAACTCTCTTTGGGTGTTTGTTCAATCGGCCGGTCTTGTTGCCCTGTGGGTAATTTCTAACTGGCTTGTAACAACCCTTTTCGGCGGTAAAGGAAAAATTAAAGAAATCTTTGTTGTTTCTTGTTATAGTCTAATGCCGCTAATTGTTCAGAGGGTTATTTACATTATCCTTACTAACATTCTTCTTGACACAGAAGGAAGTTTCCTTGGAATTCTTACTACCGTAGCAATGCTTTATGCAGGACTCATTTTGGTTATCGGTATGATGAGAATTCACGAGTTTACCGTAATGAGATTTATCGGAACAACCCTTCTTACCATCTTTGGTATGGCAGCAATTGTATTCCTAATGATTCTCGTAGGTCTGCTTATGCAGCAACTTGGCGGATTCATAACAACAGTTATTGTTGAACTTATAATGTAAAGGAGGGGACTAAATGAAGAAAAACTTAAAGAAAATTCTTTGCGCCGTTCTTGGCGTAGTGATGTTAATCACAATGGTTGGTTGGACTTCCGGCGATGTTTGGTCCCCCAAGCCCTATCCTCAGGCAGAGGAAACCGGCGGTTTCCCGATTTCCCCCATAACCAGCAAATATCCTAAAAAAGACTATGTGGTTGCCGAAAACGACAAGTATCAACTTGTGTGGATTGCAACCGACTGTACGGTTGACCTAATTGAAAAAGAAACCGGAACTCGTTGGGGTGTAACTGCTCGTGAAGAAGGTGCACCTACAATAGACGAAGTAACGGGAATGCCCATTACGGCAAAACCCGAGGTTTCTTCAACCATTATTATTGAGGCGCTAAACTATTCAACCTATCAAATAGAAGAATATTTCTCTTCTGTTTCTGCCGTTAAGAACGGATTTGTTATTACCGAAGAAATTGAGAACGGAATTAAAATTGAGTATTACTTTGACGATGCTCAAATTATGATTCCAATTGAATTTGTTCTTCGTGAAGACAGCGTCGCTGCAACCGTAAAACCAACCGAAATTCTCGAAGGAGACTCCTTCAGAGTTACGTCGGTAAGAATAGCATCTTTCTGGTGCTTTAACTCTAACGACGATAACGATTCCTATTTGTTCTATCCTTCAGGTTCGGGAGCCCTTGTTTCAAACGAATCTGTTTCCCAGGCGGGTACAAAACTGTTAAGCCCTGTCTACGGCTGGGACCCCGTTATGACCCGAGATAACAGAGAAACGGTAGAAAAAGAAATTCGTATGCCGGTTTTCGGAGCAAAGAATCGTGACACGGCTACCTGCGCAATTATTGAGCAGAATGCTGAATCTGCTTATATCGGCGCAAAGGTTGGCGCAACCTCTTTAGGTTATAGCGGAGCATTCGCAAGTTATCAGGTTCGCGGATTTTCCGCAAACTATGCTCAGACGCTCAACAACGGAAAAACTCTTATGCAGATTTATGCAGAAAGTCTTTGCGACAAACCCATGACCGTTGGCTTCTATCCTCTTACTAAAGAAGATGCTAATTACAGCGGTATGGCAAAAACCTATAAAAACTACCTTAAAAAGCAAGGCCAACTGACCGAACCGGTTAAGGAAGAGTCAAACCTCAATGTTTCCTTAATTGGCGGCGTGATGATTGATAAATCTTTCCTCGGAATTCCTTATTCTGACCTTGTTGCCGCAACTACTCTTAGCGACGCTCAAAACATACTCAGCGACCTTTCGAAAGGTACTAACGCTAAAATTAGTGCAAAACTCGTTGGTTTTGGCGCAACAGGACTAAATTACAACAGTTATGCCGGCGGATTTAAAATCAACAAAAATCTTGGCAAACTTAAAGACCTTGACGCCCTTGCTAATTTCAGCAAAGATAACAATGTCGACCTTTACTATGAGGTTGAACTTATTAAACTTAAAAAATCCAGTGCCGGATTTTCAACCTTCTTTGATACCGCTTATAACGCCTTGCTAAAGTCCGCAACGGTATATAAGTATCATGCGGCAACCGGAAGTGGACTTACCAACACAAGTTACAACCTACTTTCCAGACCCCTTCTTATAGAAGGTGCCGAGAAGTTTGTTAAGAAAACGGCAAAATGGAATTTACCCGGAGTAAATTTGGGCGACCTTTCAAACACCGCCTACTCCGACAGTTCTACCGAAACAACCGATTACTTTGTAAAAGGTAAAATGGCAGAAGATGTAACAAAAATCGCAGCCCTTCTTTCAGACGGTAAAAAGATTTCTTCAAACGAAGCAAATATTTATGCTGCTGTTGTTTCCGATTTTGTGTTTGATGCACCGACAGAGTCTTCTCACGAGAGAATATTTACCTGCGATGTACCTTTCTATCAAATGGTAATCAAAGGATATATTCCTTATTCGAGCGAAAGTATGAATCTTGCGGTAAACCCCAACACACAACTTCTCAAAACGGTTGAATCGGGTGCCGGACTTAACTATACGCTTATTAACAACTACTATAACGAATTTATAGACTATGAAGGCTATTATTTCTATGGAAGTTGTTATAGCGACCTTGCTGAAGGAATTAAGGAAACCTATAACGGCCTTAAAGACTACTACTCAGCAATAGCCGGTCAAGAGATTGTTTCTCATACCATTCTTGACACCGGACTTCGTGAGACAGTTTTCTCAAACGGTGTTAAAGCATACGTAAACTACACAGACAAAAGCATTGAAACCCCAACAGGCGCAACTGCTTATTCGGGCGGATATGTATGGGAGAAGAACTAATGAAAAAGAAAAAATACAGGAGTATCGAACAGCTTAAAAGCCGTTATGGATATATGTTCGTGGCTATCTGGATTATCGGATTTGTTATCTTCTTCGCATATCCGATTATTCTGTCAATTTTATATTCCCTTTCCGACGTTAGCTTGTCGAGCGAGGGCGTTTCTACCGAATTTATTGGTATAACAGCATATAAATATTGGCTTTATGAAGACCCGAACTATTTAAATTGGCTTACTACCGATGTAACCTCAATGCTTTATTCGCTGCCCATAATACTTTTGGTTTCGCTTGTTTTGGCTTTACTTCTTAACCAAAAGTTCCCCGGAAGACTTTTCTTTAGAGCACTCTACTTTGTGCCCGTAATTATAGCAACCGGTGTGGTTTTGAAACTTATGTTCCAAACCACCAGCGAAGACCTTGCCGGAGCGGGCGTTTCGGCAGCACTAACCGACTCAATGTTTTCAATAGAAGATGTTACTAAATGGCTCGACCTACCCGACCAAATTGCAATGTATGTTAAAACCATAATCAATAACATCTTCGACCTATTGTGGAACTGCGGAATTCAGACCGTCCTCTTTATTGCAGGACTTCAGTCAATTCCCCGCACCCTTTACGAAGCCTCCAAGGTTGAAGGCGCAACCAAGTGGGAAGAGTTTTGGTTTATTACCTTCCCAAGCCTTGGTAACGTAATCCTTCTCGTTGGAATCTTTACAATGGTAGATTTGTTTACCAATAACCGCAACCAAATCATAGATAAGGCATACAACCTTATTTATACCGGAAACTTCGACTCAACTTCGGCAATGCTCTGGATTTATTTCGTAGTTGTAAGTATAATAATGGGACTTGTCTTATTCCTATATAACCGCTTCCTTTTGAAGCGCTGGTCTTAAGGAGGGGTAAAATGGATTTCATTAAGAAACTTTTAGAAAACCCCGCTTTAAACATTCGCCGCCGAAAAAGAATGCTAAACACAGCGTGGGGAATTGCATCTTATGTGTTTAAAATTTTAATTCTCCTTGCAATAGGTTATATCGTAATTTATCCTCTGTTTTATATGATAGTAACCTCTCTGCGTGACAAACAATCCTTCTATGCCTCGGCAAGAGTATGGATTCCTTCTTCGATTGACCCCGTGTTTAACTACACTATGGCAATTGAGGCAACAAACTTCTTTAACGCCTTAAAATCTACCCTTACTCGTGAAATAATTGCCGCCGTGATAGAAATAGTAACCTGCTCGATAGTGGCTTACGGATTTGCGCGTTTCAAGTTTAAACTTAAACCCGTGCTAATGGCAGGATTGTTTTTAACAATTCTAATTCCTGAAACAATGATTATTATTCCAAGAATGGTAACCTATTCAAACGTTGACTTCTTTGGAATTTTGGGTGGAATAGAAAAGTTGTTCGGCAACTCCTTCGATATCACCCCAAGCCTTGTTGCGAACGAGGTAAACTTCTTGGCCTTCTGGCTGCCTTCGCTTTTCGCAATGGGCCTTCGTTCAGGAATTCTTATCTACATTTACATTCAGTTCTTTAAAGGACTGCCCTATGAACTTGAAGAAGCGTCTTGGGTTGACGGAGCAGGACCTATCCGCACCTTCGTTTCAATTGCGCTTCCTTCTTCAAGCGTTGTTTTCACAACCGTTACCGTTTTCTCGGTAATCTGGCACTGGAACGACAGTTTGCTTGCTTCAATGTATATGAAGGACAATTATCCTTTGGCAGTTCAACTTGAAAGAATACAAACCTATCTTACTGCCCGCGGTTACACCTACCATAACCGTGACACAATGGCAATAATGATGGCGGGTTGCGTACTGTTTATAATTCCTATGCTAATCTTCTATATGATACTTCAGCGTAGATTTATAGAGAGTATCGACCGTGTAGGTATTACCGGATAGTTTATTATTCCCGAAGTTTCGGGGAACAAAAATGTAAAATTTGAGCAAACGCTCGTTTATATTAAATTAAGAAAAGGAGAAATCAACATGGCAAAGAAAGCAGTTCGTTTAATTACACTTCTTTTAGCAATCGCTATGGTTGCAACCCTTGCAGTTGGTTGCGGCGGAAATAGCGGCGACTCTTCAACTCCGGGTTCAACAAACTCTAATGTTAACGCTGAAGAGTACAGAGGTTCAGAAATCACCTATGTAACTTGGAAGGACCCCGCTCTTTATGAAGACGGTCCTGTTGTTGAAAAGTTCGAAAAGGAATACGGCATTAAGGTTAATGTTCAGTTAATTGACCAGAAAAAATATGTAAGCCTTATTTCTTCGAGCATCGCAGCAGGAACTCAGGGAGATATTTTCTTTGAAACAGAAACCTTCCCCGGTTCTCTCACCGTTATGCAGCCTCTTGATGCGGCTAAATTAGACCTTACCGATCCTATTTGGGACCAGGCTATGATTAAAGCCTCTACTATTGACGGTCACCCCTACCTTGTAGATACCGTATCTAACATTTGGGCAGAGCGTGACATTCTTGTTTACAACAAGGCAATTTTCGAAAATAACGGTATCACTTCTCCCGCTGAGTATTACGCTCAGGGCAAATGGACCTTCGAAAATTTCCGTTATGTTTGTCAGCAAGTTAAAGCACTTGGTAAGCAGTATATGGGCGCCGGCGTTATCGGCCAGTCCGCTCTTGCAGCAGCAGGTGCAACCCTCTTCGATTTCAAAGACAACAAAATGGTTGTTAATGCAGACAAGCGCTTCTATGACGCTATGACCCTTCTTTCTCAAATGAAGACCGACGGACTTATCGGTCTTGGTTATGAAAGATTTGGCGACGGCCTTCACGGAATGGCTATCACCAACTGCTACGCTCTTAAAAAGAATGGCTTCTATACCAACTACAACTCGGTTAACCTCGCAGCAACCTATCTTCCCGTTTGGAAAGAAGGCGACGAGCATACATACACCTCTCTCTTCCGTGGTTGGGGACTTATCGACGGTGCTAAGAACCCTGTAGCAGCAGGAATCTTCCTTCGTGAATATCTTGATGTTACAAACTACGATGTTTCCAAAGCATTCCACAATGCAGACGTAGCAAACTTCTTCTTCCAAGCAACCGGCGACTCATCAAACAAGATTTTCTATTATACCGCTGCTATGGGCCGTATATATGACAACGACCACAGAATTTATGAAGATTGGTCAAAATACAGCCCCGCTCAAATGACCAGCTATCTTGACGGAAAGAAGAACGTTCTTAATTCAATGGTTACCAAAGCAAATGCAGACATTGAGAACGAACGCAAATGGATTAAAGAGAATTTTGGCGAATAATTTTTAGTAAATAAGTTTTACCGGGCTTTTTGCTCGGTAAAACTACAAACAAAATCTTTTTGTTAAACTAAAATAGAAAGGAATAGATACGAGATGCTGAATATGAAAAAAATCATCCTCTTCGTGTTGTCTGCCGCAATTTTGCTTTCGTCTTTGCTGGTTCCCGGAATGATAACCTTTGCAGAAAATGACGAACTCGACATTTGGGACGGTAAAACTGTTTCCACCACCTATGACGGTGGTGACGGCTTAACTCCGGAAACAGCGTTCCAAATCTCAACCGGCGAACAACTCGCAGGTGCGATATTTAATGGCGGTGGCAATAAATACTATAAACTCACTGCCGACATCTATCTAAACGATGTTA
>SVPA01000006.1 GCA_015066085.1 Oscillospiraceae bacterium | reverse complement strand
CGCCTTTGCTTTGCTTAAATACTCGCAAATACACAAAGTATTTGCTGTGTTTTATTCTTCGCACAGCCAAAAATCCTCTCCTATAAAATTCTACGACCTAAAAGTAGCAGAATTTTGTGAGATTTTTGGTGCGGAAGAGTTCATAAGGCTAACGCCTATGAACGATGACAAACCGAAAATAGCCGAAAGGATGCACTTTTAGGCAGGTTCGGATTGTTCGTGTTTGCTTATCCTTGATTGCTTTGCACCTTTACGGAAAGTCCAAGTTCACGAAGAACCCGATAAATGTGCATTTCGAGGTCGCTTTCACAGATATCACGGATAAAGTTTATATAAAGCGTATCGCCAAAGGACAAAATTCCGCAGTTGTGGGGTGCTTTAAGTTGAGCCCCTAAAATAAAATCAAAACGCTCTATATAGTCTTTCATTTGGTCGGGTACGGCTATTGCCCCGAGGTTTGAAACCGTAAAGCACGCCTGTCGTTCCCCCACCGAATTAAAGGTTGTCTTAATAATGAAATTCTTGACAAAAAGGGGCATTATACGGGCAGCCATAAGCCGTTCGCTTTTAATATTGGCGGCGATTTTCATGCTCATTTGTTTAGGGGTTATATCCATTCCCATCTTATGATGAACCGCTTTGCAAATTTCTTCAAAATCGTAAACGCCAAGTTCGGGCAAAATTTCGGGAATAGTGAACATTACAAAATTGCGAAGAGTGGTTGACGGGAAAATTCTTCGAAGATTTGCAGGAACCCGAATTTTTATCGGCTTTCTTTTTTGGGTTCTGGGATATTTCTCTTTTTGCAGATTTTGAAGGGCGCTCATTATAACCGCACACAAAAATTCAGTTAAACTGACATTGTATTCATGCGCTTTGTCAAGAGCGTCTTTCAGGGGAAGTTCAAAACAGGTTAGATTCAAGAAACCTGCCGTTTCGGGCGTTCCGCTTATTCGCCAGGCGGGGCGTTCTTTACGCTTTGCGGTAATGCTTCCTGCGTATTTTTGGAAACTGTCTTCAAGTTCGGATTCTTTTGGGTAGTCAAGTCGGCTTAAAACCCCATTTTCAGCCGGTACTTTTACCGGGTGTTTTTGCCAGAGATACTCGGCAATAAGGCTTTTGAGAAAGGTTAAGGCACCGTTTCCGTCGGTAATCGAATGGAAAACCTCTATAGCAACCCTCTTTTTATAAACAATTACACGAAAGGCGCATTTTCTGGTTTCCCTTTTTGACATTCGGGTTAGAGGGTAACTTTTTTCGTCAAGAATTTTAGGCGACTCGGACAATTGCTGGAGATAGTACCAGAAAAGACCCTTTCGAAGCCTTACGGCTATTGAGGGGAATCTTCTTGCCGTAACATCAAGAGCCGATTGCATAACCGTTTTATCTATTTCTTCTGTGAGTGTTGCCGAAACTCTGAAAAGGTTGCTCCACTGGTCATTTCTTGTTGCGGGATACATTTTTGCCGCATTATCAAGTTTTAGCCAACGAAGTCTGTTTTCCTGTTCTAAAACGGCGTTAAGAAATTTATTAACCGCTTCAAAATCTTTTTGGTCTTCCTTAAGACCGTAAAGTAGATAAGCGTGCCATCTTTCAGGCTTTAAAAACAGTTTAGACTTTGCTCCCGCTTTTATAAGAGCGTTATGAATACTCTCGGAATCGCTTCTCATAATTTCGTTTTCAGCCGCAAAAATTATTGACGGGGGCATATCCGAAAGGTCTCCAAAAAGGGGCGACACCAAGGGGTTTTTGCGGTCATTTGTATAACAGTCGGCGTAAAAGCCCAACATTTCTTTGGTCATTGTCGGGTCAGAGTCTTTGTTTTCTTCGTAAGAAACACCTGAAGCCGTCATATCGGTCCAGGGCGAAATTGCAATTATTCCGCTTGGAAGAGGCAGTCCCTCGCTTTTAAGACGAAGACAAAGGGCAAAGCAGAGCCCACCCCCTGCACTTTCGCCGCAAAGGGTAATTTTTTTAGCGCTATAGCCCTTGCTGATTAAATATTTATAAGCACTGACAGCGTCGTCAAGAGCGGCAGGAAAGGGGTTTTCGGGCGCAAGGCGGTAGGCGGGGCAAAAGACCCTTGTTCCCGTTTGAACAGCCAAAAGAGAGCCGAAGCCCTTTGCATATTCAAGGTCGCCAAAGGCGTAACCTCCCCCGTGAAGATAAAGGATTACTCCGCCACGGCGTTCATCTTTAGGAAGAAGCCAAACGCTATCAAAATTGTCAAAAAGGCGTTCCTTTTGGAACACCTGATTCTTAAAACGGCTTTCCATTAACTCGCCTATTCGGTGTTGAGCCTTTCTTGAGGCTTTAAGGGTGCGGGTAGCAAACATCGGTTTTAACGCCATAAGTTGTGTTTTTACGGTTTTTGCGGAAATTGACACACGGCTTCCCCCTAAGCAAACACGAATAATCCGAACCTGATTTTAGAGGGAGAATTTTCGCCTTTGCTTTGCTTAAATACTCGCAAATACACAAAGTATTTGCTGTGTTTTATTCTTCGCACAGCCAAAAATTCTCTCCTATAAAATTCTACGACCTAAAAGGAGCAGAATTTTGTGAGATTTTTGGTGCGGAAGAGTTCATAAGGCTAACGCCTATGAACGATAACAAACCGAAAATAGCCGAAATTATGCCCTTTTAGGCCGGTTCGGATTATTCCTGTTTGCTTATCCCTAAATTATAAAAAAATTATATATTAAATTCATAAAAAAGTCAACAAAGGTCGGTGCCCCGTCTTGACAAACACCTCTTTTTATGATAACATTATTAAAAATAAAATTATCCCAAGGAGGATTTATAAATGGAGAGAATTAAGACCTTATCTTCCCGTGACCTTGAGGCTTCGGCTAAAACCGGCGGCTGCGGCGAATGCCAGACTTCTTGCCAGTCTGCAAGTAAAACTTCCTGCTCTGTTGCTAATCAGCAGTGCGAAAAGTGCAAAGAAAGCAAGTAATTTAGGTAAAAACTTTGCCGCAGATTTTTCTGCGGCACTTTTTCTGTAAGAGGTATTTATGATTCACGCATATAAACTTAGCGGATATAACATTATTATTGACGTAAATTCGGGCTGTGTGCACGTTGTTGACGAGGTTGCTTTTGATATTATCTCGGACTATGACAAAAAGGAAAAGTCTGTTATTAAGTCTGAAATTTTAAAGAAGTATTCTGATGTTACTCCCTGTGATGTTGAAGAGGTTTTCGGGGATATTGAAGCCCTTAAAAAAGAGGGAAAACTCTTTACCGAGGACAAGTTTCGCGCCCTTGCAGGTCAGTTTAAAAAGCGTCAGTCGGTTATCAAGGCAATCTGTCTTCACGTTGCCCACGACTGCAACCTTGCCTGTAAATACTGCTTCGCCTGCGAGGGAGAATACCACGGGCCGAGAGGTCTTATGTCCTATGAGGTAGGAAAACGGGCTCTTGATTTTCTTGTTGAAAATTCGGGTACCAGAAAAAACCTTGAAGTAGACTTTTTCGGCGGAGAACCCTCTCTTAACTTTGAGGTTGTAAAAAGGCTCGTAGAGTACGGACGCAGTATCGAAAAAGAAAAAGGCAAAAACTTCCGCTTTACCTACACCACTAACGGAATAATTTTAAACGACGAGATTATGGATTTCTGCAACAAAGAGATGAGTAATGTTGTTCTTTCTCTTGACGGCAGAAAAGAGGTTAACGACCGTATGCGAGTTAACAAAGCGGGGGGCGGTTCCTACGACAGAATTGTTCCGAAATTTAAAGAGTTTGTCGAAAAAAGAGGCGGTAAGGACTACTATCTTCGAGGTACATACACCGCTTTTAACAAGGATTTTTCTGCCGATATTCTTCATATGGCAGATTTAGGTTTTAAAGAGATTTCAATTGAACCGGTTGTTGCCGAGCCGTCGGCTCCTTACGCCCTTAAAGAAAGCGATTTACCCGAACTTTTAGAGCAATACGAAATTCTGGCAAACGAAATGGTAAAAAGGAACAAAAAGGGCGAGGGCTTTACCTTCTACCACTATATGATAGATTTAGACGGTGGTCCTTGCGTTGTAAAAAGGGTTTCGGGTTGCGGTGTCGGCACCGAATATATGGCGGTAACACCCGAGGGCGACCTTTACCCTTGTCATCAGTTTGTCGGCAACGAGAGATTTAAACTCGGTAATGTTTTTGAGGGTTTAAAAAACACCGAAGTCATAAACGAGTTTAAAAACTGCAACATTTATTCCCACAGCGAATGTGACGAGTGTTTTGCAAGAATGTACTGCTCGGGCGGTTGTGCCGCAAACGCTTATAACTCGACGGGAAGCGTTACGGGAGTTTATAAACTCGGTTGCGAACTTCACAAGAAGCGTATTGAATGTGCAATTATGATAAAGGCAGCCGAAGCCTTTGGGGGAGATAAGTAGTGCTTAAATTTATAAAACTTTTGTTCCCTCTTTCCTTTCCTAAGGGGAAGATTTTCAAAAGCGTACTGACATATATCGGTTTTTATATTTTCGGTGGTCTTTTTAAAGGGACGCTAATCTATTTTTGGGAACTAAACTTTATCGGCGGTATCTCACACACACTTATTTCCGCCTATGTGTTCTTTGGACTTTTTGTTCTTTGCCTTTATCACCTTAGAATAATAGACAAAAACCGACCTTAAACAAAAAAAGATGGGCAACGCCCATCTTTTTTATATTTTCCAAACATTAGTATCAAGAATAACGGTTGAAATCAAAACATTATCATAAAAATAGAAGTCAAGTCTGATGTTTTCAAAGTCGTACCGCAGAACAACTATCGGCTCGGTTCTTACCGCAAGGAATTTCATCTCATCTTCGGTACCGCTTTTAATATCTCCCTTGGCGTTTATTGCTTCTTCAACCTCGTATTTCATTGTAACACCGGGGGTAAAGCCAAAAACTTCACCATCGGTAGAAACTGCCGCAATTCCCTTTTCTTTTTGGTCATTAAGGTAATAAAAACGGGCAGAGGCAATATCTATAACAGAGTATCCGTCTTTTTTTATAAGGTTATAGTAGGCGGAAACTTCACCATTATGGTTGTGACTATCTTCTGATGAATGTTCTTTTTCATATTCTTCTGCGAGTTTTGAGTAGTGTTCCTTGACCTGCTCTACATCAGCACCCAGCCCGAACTCTACCGAGTCTAGTTTTCCCGTTTTAGCCGTGCTGACAATATCTGTGTCTGCACTGCTATCATTATTATTCTGCGAACAGCCCACAAAACAAACCATTAGTAAACTTAAAAGTAAAGCCAGAAGTCTTTTCATTAGTTTTCTCCCTTCGAATTTTTGCTTAACAGTTCCTGGCGTAAATTCCAGAGTTTCTCTGAAAGGTCGACATAGTAACTATGGGGATTTTCAAATCTCTTAACCTCGTCCCAGAGGTTGTCCACACACTGCTTTCTGAAGGCACAAATTTCGTTAACACTTGGAGAACTGTAAACCTTTTTGCCCTTTTCGATAATCTTAATTTGTAACTTTTTAGCGGTGAAATTGGTTACCGTTTTTCTTTTCCAGGTGTGAACGGGGTCAAATATTTCATAAGGTTTTGTGTCGTCGATTTTCTCATCACTTAAGCAAATAACATCGGCTATTGCCTTGCCCGTTTCGTTGTCATAAAGACGCCAGGGAATTTTAACGCCCGGCAGAGTAATTTTAGCGATGTTTTCGCTGACCTTGATTTTGGGCACAATCTCGCCGTTTGGAAACTCTACTGCGGCGAGTTTATAAACTCCGCCAAAAACGGCTTCGCTTGAAGCGGTAATAAGCCTTTCTCCGACACCGAAACTTGAAATTTTAGCGCCCTGGCTGTCAAGTTCCTTAATAAGATGCTCGTCGAGCGAGTTTGAAACAACTATTGCGCAGTCGTTATAACCCGCATCATCAAGGGCTTTTCTGATTTTCTTTGAAAGGTAGGCAATATCTCCGCTGTCGATACGGACGCCTTTGGGTCTGTATCCGTTCGGTTTTAAGACCTCGTCAAAACATTTTATTGCATTTGGAAGTCCCGATTTAAGCACATTAAAGGTATCAATAAGCAGAGTACAACTGTCGGGATATTTTTCGGCATAGGTTTTAAAGGCGGTATATTCGTCGGGAAAAAGTTGAACCCAACTATGCGCCATTGTTCCCGAAACGGCAGTATTAAAGTCCTGACCCGTTTTAACATTAGAGGTTCCCTTGCAGCCGCCGATAATTGCCGCTCTTGCGCCATAGTAGGCGGCGTCATATCCGTGGGCACGACGGGCGCCGAATTCCATTACGGGTCTATCCCCCGCAACAGAGCAGATTCGGTTGGCTTTCGTGGCAATAAGCGACTGATGGTTTATGGTAAGCAGAACCATTGTTTCAACCAAAAAGGCTTGAATTGCGGGTCCTTTTACCGTGACAATCGGCTCCATTGGGAAAATTGGCGTTCCCTCGGGCACTGCCCAAACGTCACATTCAAACTTAAAGTTTTCAAGATAGACTAAAAACTCTTCGCAAAAAAGGTTTAGCGACCTTAAATATTCGATATCTTCCTTAGTAAAGCGGAGATTCTCAAAATACTCCATTAACTGCTCAAGACCCGCCATTATAGCGTAGCCTCCGTTATCCGGCACACGGCGGAAGAACATATCGAAATATGTTACGGTATCTTTCATATCACTTGTGAAGATTCCGTTCGCCATTGTCATTTCATAAAGGTCCAAAAGCATTGACAGATTATGTTTTCTCATTTTTATACCTTCTTTAACCAAATTTATGCGGTTTTTCATCACCGTTTACTATTATATCTCTTTCTTTTAGAATTCTGCCCGTTTTTATTATATCCGAAAGCCGAGTTTCATCCTCGCTTAAAACGGCGTCCTTATAGGATTCAAGGTTGCGAATTAAAATATCTATTTCATAAAGCAGATTTTCTCTGTTTGCTAAAAAAAGTTCAGTCCAGAGATTTTCGTCAACCGAGGCAACACGGGAAACATCGTGATAACTTCCCGCCGAATAGCCCTTATGGGTTGCGCTTGTAGGCGAATTCATATAGGCTCCCGCTAAAATGTGCGGAATTTGTGAAGTATAGGCTATCATTTTATCGTGATGAGAGGGAGAGGTCACGGTTACATCTAAACATCCGATATCAAGAGCCATTTGTGAAAGGGTTTCAAGCGCCTTTATATCGGTATTTGCGGTTTTTGTAAAAATGTAACTTCTGTTAAAGAAAAGGTCTTCGGTTGAAAACTCGTAACCGCTTCGCTCACGGCCTGCCATAGGGTGACCGCCGACAAAACGAATTTCCGCTTTTTCTCCCACCTCTTCTCCCTTTTTTACAACCGCCTCTTTTATTCCGCAAATATCGGTCAAGATGCTTCCCTTTTTAAGCAGTTGCGGCAGAGTTTCAAAAAGTTTAAAGGTAACATTCAGGTTTACGGCAAGTACCGTTATATCAGAATCAATAGGCGAAACGCCGTCCCAGATTTCGTCGGCAACACTTTCGGCAAGGGCTTTTTGAGCAACCTCTTTTGTTCGATTATATACGATAACATAATATTTGCCCGACTTTTTAAGCGCCTTGGCTATTGAACCGCCCATTATTCCAAGACCTATGACGGCAATTTTCTGCATAAATATCACCTCGTGTTTGATACATTATAACACAAGTTTACCTTTTATACAATTATCTTTGAAAATTTTTCAATTAAAAATTGACTATATAAATATTTAGTTATATAATTAAGTTGATATGTTTTTAAGGGGTTTTTTGATGATTAACACAGCAATTACACAACTTGTAAATTACGGTATAAAAACGGGCCTTATAACCGAGGATGACCGCATTTTTGCCGCCAACAGTATTATAGCCGAGTTAGGACTTGACGAATACTGTGAGGTTGAAAACGCACCGGAGGCAGACCTTGAGGATATTTTAAAGGTTATTCTTGATTTTGCGGCAGAAAAAGGCATTATCGAGGACAGCACCACCTACCGTGACCTTTTCGACACGAAGATTATGGGGATTCTTACCCCCCGTCCGTCTTATGTCAGAAGTACCTTTAAAAAGTTATATGAAGAAGACCCCGTAAAAGCAACCGACTGGTACTATAAACTTTCTTGCGACAGCGACTACATACGCCGTTACAGGATTAAAAAGGATATGAAATGGATTACCGCTACCGAGTACGGCGACCTTGACATTACCATAAATCTTTCTAAACCCGAGAAAGACCCGAAAGCAATTGCGGCGGCAAAAAATATGGTTCAGTCGGGCTACCCGAAGTGTATGCTTTGCAAGGAAAACGAGGGTTACAGCGGCAGAGTTAACCACCCCGCCCGTCAAAACCACAGGGTTCTTCCCGTTAAGGTTAACGGCAAAGACTGGATGATGCAGTTTTCCCCTTATGTTTACTATAACGAGCACTGTATTGTTTTTAACAGTGAACACACTCCTATGGCAATAAACCCCGACACCTTTAGAAAACTTCTTAGTTTTGTTAAATCTTTTCCCCACTATTTTGTCGGCTCGAATGCCGATTTACCGATAGTTGGCGGTTCTATTCTTACCCACGACCATTTCCAAGGCGGTCACTACACCTTTGCTATGGCAAAAGCGCCTATCGAAACCGAATTCACCTTTAGCGGATTCGAAGATATTAAGGCGGGTATTGTTAAGTGGCCAATGTCGGTTATTCGCCTTAGTTCAAAAGACACCGACAGAATTTGCGCCCTTGCCGACAAAATACTTGAGGCTTGGAGAGGTTACACCGACCAAGAGGCCTTTGTTTTTGCCGAAACCGATGGCGAACCTCATAACACAATTACCCCGATTGCAAGAAAGAATTCAGAAAATTTTGAACTCGACCTTGTTCTTCGCAATAACATTACAACGGGTGAGCATCCTATGGGAGTTTATCATCCCCACGCAGAACTCCACCACATAAAGAAAGAGAACATAGGGCTTATTGAGGTTATGGGTCTTGCCGTTCTTCCCGCCCGACTTAAAGCCGAACTTTCCGCTTTAAGCAAGGCAATAATAAACGGCGAAGACCTTAAAGCAAACCCCCTTACCGCCTCTCACGCAGATTGGGTTGAAGGTTTCAAAGGCAACTACACCATTACCGCCGATAATGTTGACGACATTCTAAAGGCTGAGGTTGGAAAAGTGTTTGCAACCGTTTTAGAGCATGCCGGCGTTTATAAAAGAAACGAAGAGGGTCAAAAAGCCTTTATTCGTTTTATAAACAGTGTAAAATAATATGACACAGTTTTTAAATAATTTTTACACCGTTTTTATTCAGATTATTATTCTGTTCTTGCTTATAGGCTTTGGTTTTGTAGGCAATAAAACTAAACTCATAAATACAAACGGCTCAAAGGTTCTTAGCGACATCGTAATGTACTTTGTAACCCCCTGTCTTATAATCAACTCGTTTAATATTCCTTTTGAGAAAAGCGCACTTGAGGGACTCCTTATTTGTGCCGCCGCTTTTCTTGGAATAATGGTTTTTTCGATTCTTGTTGTCCATCTCATTTTCAGGGGCAAGAACGAGGAGAAAAAACGAGTCCTTAGGTTCGCGGTTGTTTTCTCTAATGTCGGATATATGGGAATTCCGCTTCAAGAGGCAATTCTCGGCGAAACGGGGGTCTTTTACGGGTCGGTCTGTGTTGGAATATTTAATATTGTCCTTTGGACCTACGGAATAATTTGCTCAAGCGGAAGCCTTCGCTCGATGTCGGTTAAAAAATTGATTTTTAACCCGGGTATTATTGGCGTTACTCTTGGCCTTTTAGTTTTCTTTTTCACCGCAAACCTGCCCGAGCCTATTGATAAAACGCTCGGTTTTATGGCGGGGCTGAACACACCACTTGCTATGATGGTAATAGGATTTAATCTTGCCTCAAACAATCTTTTAGAGCCTTTAAAACAGCCCGTAACCTATCTTGTTTCATTCCTGAGATTGTTGGCTGTTCCGCTTGTTTCTCTATTAGTTTTGGTGCTGATTGGCGTCAGAGGCGATATTCTGATTTCTCTTATTGTTGCGGCAAGCGCCCCTGTTGCAGCGGTTACAACCGTCTTTGCGGTTAAGTTTGAAAACGACATTAAAACCTCGGTAAATTTAGTCGCCCTTACAACTATTCTTTCCTCACTTACGATGCCTTTTGTTGTAGCCCTTGCCCAGATGTTTCAGTAAATAAAAAAAACACCGTTGTCAAAGACAACGGTGTTTTAATTTTAAAACTTAAATTATTTAAGTTCAACAGTAGCGCCAACTTCAGCAAGTTTAGCCTTGATAGATTCAGCTTCATCTTTAGAAGCAGCTTCCTTAAGGGTTTTGGGAGCGCCGTCAACGAGAGCCTTAGCCTCAGCAAGACCGAGACCGGTGATTTCGCGAACTGCTTTAATAACCTTAATCTTTTCAGCGCCTGCGTTAGCAAGGACTACGTCGAATTCAGTCTTTTCTTCAGCTGCTGCTGCGCCTGCTGCGGGAGCGGCTACTGCTACTGCTGCGGCTGCAGATACGCCGAATTCTTCTTCTACTGCTTTAACGAGCTCAGAAAGCTCAAGAACGGTAAGAACTTTAAGTTCTTCAATAATAGCGGTTACTTTTTCAGATGCCATTTTATTTTCCTCCAATATAATTTATAGTGTTTTTTTTAATTATTCTGCGGCTGCTTCAGCACCGTCACCGTTTTTATCAACAATTGCTTGAACGGCACGAGCGAAAGAGGCCATAGGTGCTTGGAAAGCACCAAGTACGGTTGCAAGAAGAACTTCTCTTGTGGGGAGTTTTGCGAGTTCGTTAACAGTTTCAACAGAAATTGCTTTACCCTCAAGGTAACCACCCTTAAGTTTGAAGTTTTCGTGCGAGTCAGCATATTTTCCTAAAATTCTTGCTGCTGCGGTGTGGTCTTCTTTAGAGATTGCGATTGCAGTAGTTCCTTCGAGAACTTCATTAAGGCTCTCAAGGTCGCCTCCTGCAACAGCACGGCTGATTATAGAGTTTTTAATAACGCTATATTCAACACCTGCTTGACGGAGTTCTCTACGAAGAACGGTGTCATCTGCTACGGTGATACCGGAGTAGTCAACAAGGACACCGGCAACTGAATCGGAAATTTTTGCAGAAAGAGCAGCAACGGCTGCCTGTTTTGCTTCGAGAACTTTTGCGTTAGGCATTAAAGTTTTCACCTCCGAAAATAGTGAATTAAAAAACCTGTCCTCCAAAGACGGTGAGGACAGGCAGAATAATACTTTATAAAAAAGTTATTCGCATTACCTCGGTAGGCGGTAAACCTTATCGCAAAAGCGACCTACTGTCTTTGGATGCTTAAAGATGATAACACAGAAAATCTGTATTGTCAAGATAAACTTAAAGAAAGTTTGATTTTTAGAAAATTTTGTGTAAGACAAGAAGCGGTGTGCCGCGTTGTACAAAAGTACACGCAAACACCAGCGACGAAGTATTACGCAAAATTGTCAAAAATTAGTTTGCGTATTTGTTGGTAGCAACCTTAATTCCAGGTCCCATAGTTGTAGCAACGGTGCAGGACTTGATGTACTGACCTTTTGCTGCAGCGGGTTTAGCCTTTGCAATTGCGGTCATAAGAGTATCGATATTCTCTTCGAGTTTCTCTCTGCCGAAAGAGGCCTTACCTACGGGGCAGTGGATAATGTTGGTTTTGTCAAGACGGTACTCAATTTTACCTGCTTTTGCTTCGGTTACAGCCTTAGCAACATCAGGGGTAACGGTACCTGCCTTGGGGGTAGGCATAAGACCACGGGGGCCAAGAACCTTACCAAGACGACCAACCATACCCATCATGTCGGGGGTTGCGATTACTACGTCGAAATCAAGCCAACCTTCGTTCTGGATTTTAGCAACGAGTTCTTCTGCTCCTGCGAAATCAGAACCTGCGTCAAGGGCTTCTTTAACCTTGTCGCCTTTAGCAAGAACGAGAGTTCTTACCTTTTTACCTGTTCCGTTGGGGAGAACTACAGCGCCGCGAACCTGTTGGTCAGCGTGACGGGAGTCTACACCCAAGCGAACGTGAATTTCTACAGTTTCGTCGAATTTTGCGGTAGCAGCCTTGCAGGCAAGCTCGCAAGCTTCGCCGACTTCGTAAAACTTACCGGTTTCGATAAGTTTTGCGCTTTCATTATACTTTTTACCGTGTTTCATTGTTTTACCTCCCAATAAGTGGTTAAATCGGATAATTTCCTCCCACGAGAGAGATTAATCGACTACTTCGATGCCCATGCTGCGAGCGGTACCTGCTATCATAGACATAGCGGTCTCAATGCTTGCTGCATTAAGGTCGGGCATTTTCTGCTCTGCAATCTTCTTAACCTGCTCGCTGGTAATCTTTGCAACTTTAGTCTTGTTCGGCACACCTGAACCGCTCTCAATGCCGCAAGCCTTCTTAATGAGGACTGCTGCAGGGGGGGTCTTGGTGATAAAGCTGAACGAATGGTCTGCATAAACGGTAATAACTACCGGAATGATGAGACCAGCATCATTTTTAGTGCGTTCATTGAATTCCTTAGTGAACGCCATGATGTTGACGCCGTGCTGTCCCAGCGCAGGACCTACCGGGGGAGCCGGAGTGGCTTTTCCAGCGGGAATCTGCAGTTTAATGTAACCTATAATTTTCTGAGCCATTGTTTGCACCTCCATTATTCGTGGTAACTAGTGATTTTTCACTTGGCGGAACGGTCATATACCCATTCCTCCCACCGTGACATCCTTAAGATGTCGGCGGCAAACTGCCGCACTTTATACTCCCTTACGGGATTAAAGCGCCTTTTATTGACGTCTTTAAGCAGAAAACTGCGTATTTAAAAAATTAGTCTGCCAGAGAAATCTGGTCGAGTTCGAATTCGGCGGGAGTTTCTCTGCCGAACATCGAAATGTTGACGCTGACGCTTTTGTTTTCCAAATCGACAGCGGTAACGGTTCCCTGAAAATCTTTAAGAGGACCGTCGATAATGTTGACAAGGTCGCCCACCTTGTAGCCGACTTCAACACTGTGTTTCTCGACGCCGAGGGCTTCTACCTCTGCATCGGTGAGGGGCACCGGTTTAGAACCGGGACCTACAAATCCGGTTACTCCGCGAATGTTGCGCACGACATACCAGGAATCGTCGGTAACAATCATCTTGATGAGCACATAACCGGGGAAAATTTTACGCTCATACTCTTTTACTTTGTCTTCTTTGATTTCTGTAACGGTTTCGGTAGGAATCTTGATATCCATGATAAGATCCTGCATTTTGCGGTTTTCTACCATGATTTCAAGGTCAGACGCTACTTTGTTTTCATAGCCCGAATAGGTGTGGACTACATACCATTTCGCCTTATTGTTGTCAGACATTTTTGCCCTCCGTTAAAGCTTGGTAATAAGGTCCATAAGGGAACCTAAACCGAAATCTACAAGCCAGATAAAGATACCGACAATGCCGCACATTATAAGAACGATAATTCCGTTCTTTACTACGTCGCGAAGGCCGGGCCAAACAATTTTCTTGACCTCGCTCTTATAGTCGCGAAGAGTGTGAATAATGCGCTGAAGCAGGGTCATTTTAACCTTGCCTTCAAGGAACATTATACGGTCATCTACAATTAGATGGCACACACCGAAAGCAACCGCTACGAATAGCGCTACGGGGATAAGCCAAACGACTATAGTATAGTCAAGAGCAGAATTGGGAAGTCCTGTTTCGGGACCGCCTAAAGGACGGCTGTCTACAAACAGACCTATTCTGCTGCAGGCGATTACCAACGTAAAGATTGCTCCAAAGAGACCGGTTGCAGGGGCTACGAATCTTGTCGGCTTAAACTTGAAAGTCAAAGCAGAGAAGACAACGGCAGCGACTGACAAAACGAAGCAAAAGAGGATTTTAGTGGACTTGTAAAGTTCTCCAACGCCTTCGATATTCTTACCAAAAGCAAGTTCTCCACCGATTAAAGTACCGGTAAAGAGGTCTGAGGTAACATTTACGAGGGGGAAGAAAAACAGTACAACCGCTGCTACGGAGAAAACGATAGCCAAAATCTGACTGATTCTGTTTACTGCTTTCATATTAGTCCTCCTTATTTGGTTTCCTTGTGAACTGTGTGCTTCTTGCAGAATCTGCAGTACTTGTTCATTTCAAGTCTGTCGGGGTCATTCTTCTTGTTTTTCATAGTGTTGTAGTTGCGTTGCTTGCACTCAGTACAAGCGAGTGTAATTTTTACTCTCATGACGGCACCTCCCGTTTTACGGAATATTTTCGGGTTTCGTTCCTGTCCGAAGCCCTATTAGCCTCCCTCAACGAAGCGGGGTTTTTGCACACTAAAACCGCCTTTTCGCTTTGAAAAAAGTTCTTCACAAAAAAAAAGAACCTACAGAGGTAGATAGATTATATCACAATCCACCTCTGCGGTCAAGTATTTTTTAAAATTTTTTACTTATGATATTTTGAACCCTCGTTTATTTTAAAGGCACGGTAAATTTGTTCTAAAAGCATAACCCTGAAAAGTTGGTGCGGAAAGGTCATATCCGAAAAGGAAAGTTTAAGGTCGGCAATTTGTTTAATGCTATCGTGAAGACCATAAGAACTTCCTATTATATATACAAGAGTTCCTTTGCCGCCGCTTACTATATCGGCAACCTTTGAGGAAAACTCCTCGCTTGAAAACCTTTTACCCTCAATACACATAGCAATTTTTGCGCTGTTTTCGGGGATTTTCTTTTTTATAAGTTCCGCTTCGCTCATTAGCGCCTTTTCTATTTCGGCTTTAGAGGGGTTTTCACTAAGACGCACGGGTTCAATTTCTATTACTTCGGTTTTGGCGTAGGCAGATATGCGTTTTAAGTATTCTTCTTGAGCCTGACAGAGATATTTTTCTTTCAGTTTTCCCAGTGCGATAATTTTAATTTTTATCATAGCGGTATAATCCTGTTCCCCTCTTTAGCGGCTACATATAATATATAGTCGCTGTTTTCTATTGCACCTTTATCCATAAGGGCGGCTCTTGCCGCCGACGAGGCTTTTTCGGGGGTGTTGTTAGACTCGGACAAATGGCCCAGCACGAAACGGGTCGTTCCGGTAGCGTAGAGTTCAGCAACCGTTTGGGCGCAGACAGCGTTTGGAAGATGGCCTTTATCGGAGGCAATTCTGATTTTAAGTTCGGCAGGATAGGGTCCGAGCCGAAGCATTACGGGGTCGTGATTAGATTCAAGCATAACAAGGTTTGAGCCTTTAAGGGCGTTTTTAACCTCATCGGTCATGATTCCAAGGTCGGTACAGACGGCGGTTTTTATATCGCCCACCTCAACAACAAAACCGCTTGAGCCTTTACAGTCATGGCTTGTAGCAAAACGGGTAACAACAAGGTCTTCAGCCCGAAAGGTTTCTTCTTTATCTATGTACACCCTTTTTGTGTTTTCGTCGATTACCTTTAAAAATTCAAGCGCATAGACAGTATCGCTTGAAGCAACAACGGGAACGCTTAGGTTTTTAAGCAAAACCTTAAGTCCTTTTATATGGTCGTTATGCTCGTGGGTAACAAGCACCGCCTTTATACTTTCAAGAGGAATTCCGGAAGCAGAAAGGCAGTCTTTAATTCTTTTAAAAGAAACGCCGACATCAACTAGGACTCCGCCGTTTGCACCGCCGATATATGTAGCGTTACCGCTGCTCGAAGAAAACATAGGAAAAAATTTAGCCACCGAGTTCCCCCCTTTTCATATAATAACAACGGGGAGAGTATAACCCTCCCCAATAATTTAGTTTGCTTTTAAAGAATAGCCGAAATCTTCGTCTGAAACACGCTTTATATCGGCTCCGACGGCGGTAAGTTTTTCGACTACCTGTTCATAACCTCGGTCGATATACTCAATATCGGAAATTTCGGTTTCGCCCTCTGCGACAAGACCTGCAATTATCATTGCCGCACCGGCTCGAAGGTCGTCCGCCTTAACGGGCGCGGCTTTAAGATTTTTAACTCCGGTTATTATTGCCGACTTTCCGTCAACCTTAATATCAGCACCCATAAAGGTTAACTGTTCAACATAACGAAAACGGCTTTCCCAAACGCTTTCGGTAACAATGCTTGTCCCGTCTGCCAAAGCAAGAAGGGTTGCAAACTGGGGTTGCATATCGGTTGGGAAGCCCGGATGGGGCATTGTTTTAACATTGCATTTTACGGGGCGTTTGTCCATAGTAACGCGGACGAACTCGTCCCCCTCTTCAATCCTTGCTCCTGCCTCTTTAAGTTTAGCGGTTATGGATTCAAGGTGTTTGGGAATAACATTACTGATAATAACATCTCCCCTGGTTGCGGCGGCGGCTACCATATAGGTTCCCGCTTCAATTTGGTCGGGGATAATGCTGTAAGTGGTTCCCTTTAAATGCTCAACACCACGGATTTTAATAACATTGGTACCCGCACCCATTATATCGGCACCCATAGAGTTTAAAAAGTTAGCAAGGTCAACAATATGGGGTTCACGGGCGGCATTTTCAATTACGGTCATTCCTCTGGCACGGGCGGCGGCAATCATAATATTAACCGTAGCACCGACAGACACCATATCAAGATAGACCGTTCCTCCGCCTAGTTTTTCGGCTTTTGCTACAACCATTCCCGATTCAATAGAAACCTTTGCGCCGAGCGCCTCGAAGCCTTTTATATGTTGGTCAATAGGGCGAAGACCGATTGCGCAACCGCCGGGAGGCGCAACCTTTGCTCTTCTCATTCTTCCAAGCAGAGCGCCTAAAAAGTAACTTGACGCTCTCATTCCCTGGGCCATTTCTTTGTTTACAACAAAGGACTTAACTTCGGTAGGGTCGATTTCAAAAGTAGTTCTTGAAAGAGGGGTAACCTTTGCGCCCAAAGCCGAAAGGGCTTTAAGAATACCGTGAACATCAGAAATATCGGGAACATTTTCAATTATACACGGAGATTCGGCTAACAAGACCGCCGGCAGAATTGCTACCGCAGCATTTTTTGCGCCGCTGACGGTTATCCGTCCACGAAGCCGTTTTCCTCCGTTTACAACAAATTTATCCACTATTGCACTTCCCGATTTATAAATTTTTTAACTAAAAACTATTAGCACAATTAGTATGCCCAATATTAAATTAAAGCCAAATTCCACTAAATAGCAGAATCACCTATCTCATATTATATACATAATATGTCATAAAGTCAATTATTCTTTAAATAAAAAAACCGCAAGACAGAAAATCTTGCGGTTTTTTATTATTTTTTGAGAAGTTCGCGAATGTCTTTGAGTAAATCTTCTACTGTGGGGTTTGCCTCTCGTTCGAGCCTTGCAGCCTCTTCCTCGGCGGCTTTTGCCTCTTCTTCGGCTTTAGCCTTTGCTTCAAAGTAAGCCTTTACAGCCTCTTTGTCTTTCATTTTTATGCCCTGAGATTTCATTGCCTTGCGGTCTTCAAAACTGACCGAATTGCCCTTGATTTTGTCAAACATTTCCTTTTGTTTTTCGTTAAAGGTGTTGATAGCCTTTACAACGCAGAAAAGAACGAAGGCAATAACAAGGAAGTTAATAATTGCGTTAACGAAAGCACCCCAGTCAATATAGTTATAAAGGGTAAGGTCAAGATTAGGGTCGGTAAGGTCGGCGGGTTTGGGGCCTAGGAAAGTGAAGCACTGGCTTAAAGTATCTGCTCCGATTATGATAGAGATTATCCAGTTGATAAAAGGCTTAATAATATTGGTAGAAACGGCCGTTACTATTGCGGTAAAGGCACTGCCGACGGTAACACCGACAGCCATGTCGATAACATTGCCACGGGTAATAAACACTTTAAATTCTTCGAAAAACTTTTTCATGATTTTTCTCCTTTTAATGTTTTGACAATATTATACTCTTTTTGCAAAAACTTGTCAATTCTGCTTTTTTAGAAACTGGTGAAAGGCTTCGTAAAGGCCGGTTGAAGCAAGGCCGGAAACCAGTCCCACAAGCAGTCCCTCGGGGGTAAAACTCATTTCTATCCAGAGATTTACCGCCATTCCGAGCAGTCCTAAAATAAGCGGAATGAATTTGTTGGCCTTTTGGGTCGGAACGATGTTTTTAATTATGTAGCCGACACAAAGACATATTCCGATTACAACGGGGGCAGTAAATTCGTTTAAGAATTCCATTTTTCCTCTCTCCTTTCAAGGTCGTTTATTCGGTGGTTTACAACCTTAAATTTTTCTTCAAAGAGGTTATGCTCCTCTTCAAGTTTGAAGGTGCGTTCAATAATTTCGTTGTGTTTTTCAACCTTTCTTTCGAGTTGCTCTATACGGTATTGCCAGACCTTGTTGGACACAAGGGCTCCCACAAGGGAGCCCAAGCCCGAACCGCAAAGACCGATAACGGCAACCGCTATCGCTTCGCTCATCTAGTCACCGTCCTTTTTAATAATGGCGTCATAACCTTTTTTCTTAAGTTCAGCGGCCAAATTTTCGGCGTTTTCCTTTTTGGAGAAGGCGCCGACCTGAACTCTGTAAAGGGTTTTTCCGGGTTTTTCCTTTTTTACAAGGTTTCCTTTTTTTACAAGCACCTCAACAATCGCTTTAGCACATTTGTCGGCATAGTCCTCGCTTAAAATTACGGGGACATCGGTGGAACTGTCCATAAAACCGAGTTCGAGCAAAACCGCAGGCATAGCCGTATCTCGACATTCGGCAAGATTTGCTTTTGCAAGAGGCTGGGCACGGTTGCCTTTAAGACCCGTATACTTTATAAGAGCGTCGTAAAGTTCTTTTTGTAAGGCTTCGGTTTCCTTTTCCACCTTTGTGTAGGTATAGGCAACGATTCCGCCGCCTTTTCCTCCGCCGATACCGGCGTTATGATGAACCGAAATATAAACATCGGCTTTAAAGTTGTTCGCCTTTTTGATTCGCTCATTTAACTCGATTGCCTTTTCTCCCGTAGTATCATCAGTGCGGATAAGGTCGTAGCCCTCGAAATCTGAAAGCATTTTCTGAACCTTGTCGGCAATACGGTCGTTTAGCACCCACTCTCTCGTTTCGTTTTTATCAAGAGTTTTAAGACACCTCTTGCCCGAAGTATATTTATAGTGACCTGCAGTCAGAGCAATTTTAAACATTTTCTTTTGCTCCTATTGCCTCATCGATATCAGAAAGGTCGTCCTCACTCAGCACACCCTTTTCATGCCAAGAAGCAGCGTTAAGGATAATCTGATAATTAGCCATTTTTCCAACGGCAGAAATCAGTCCCTTTTTAACAAAATCTTTTAAACTAAACATTAAACATTACCTCCAAGTGAAATTATTGCCGACGTAAGATTTTCTACAACTTTGTTTATATCACGATTATAAGTAACAGAAAGGTTTGTTTGGTCATCAGCCAAAAGGCTCATATTGGGCGAAAGGCTTCTAACCCCTTCAACTACGCCGTTTTGGTTGGCATAATATTCCTTTGGCTCAATATATTCTTCAAATTCGCTGGAGACAACGCCCTGTTCTATCTGGGCGTTCTTTTTCAGATAAACCATAATCCCTTTGCCAAACTTTGCAAGTGTAATATCTCGAACCGATTTCCCTGCCGGTGTTGTGAAAACAAGTTTGGTGTATTTCGAGTTGTAAGCCAAAGTCGAAATGTCAGAATAAGTGTTATCGGTATAATAGACACGCATACAGGGAACCGAGTAACTTTGGTTTCCGGGAAAATAAATAGCATACTCAAAACTAAAGGTATATCGAGTATTTGCCTTAAACTTTATTTTGGTAAAATGCGGTTCTCCGGTTTCCTTGTACTGCGAAAAAGAGAAACACTCTTCGCCGAGGTACGTATCATTTTCTTTTCCGTAAGAACTAATGCCCGAATTTGTATAGGCGATAAAATCTTTTCCCGAAAACAAGTTTTTGCCCTGTACCGTTACCTTCTTTGAAGAAAAATCGGTTACGGTATCTGAGTTAAGTCTTACCGAAACGGTATGCTCAACGGGGCTTACGTCTGTTAGTAAAACACCGCTTCCGTCTGCTTTGCCCTTAAGGGGGTTAACCCTGTCTTCAATCAGACCGGTAAATTCCTCTTTAAAGTCTTTTGCAAACTCGGTTATTTCCGACTTGGTTTTAAGCGCAATCCTTTCGCTTTCCTTTGCGTTATTTTCGGATTCTTTGGCGCTCTGAGCAAACTCGGCGGCATTTTGAGCAGAAAGTTTAACTTCAATTAAAGCCTCGTTTGTAAGTTGTAAACAGTTTTCTGCACTTTTAGAAAAATCTTCGGTTTTCAAAGCACTTTCACTTGCCTTCTGGGCAGACAGCAGAGCGCTGCTTTTATAATTTTCGGCAGCAAGTATAAGCGAATTCGCCTCATTTTTACTCTCTAGAGATAAAACTGCGCTTTGTTTTGCGTTTTCTTGGCTTTCCTTTGCAAGCAAGGCATACTCTTCGGCTTGTTCTAAAGCATTTTTAGTCATTTTTAGATGATTGGCAGAAGTTTGAGCCTTTTCGCTAACCGCTTCAAGTTTAAGGTCCATTATCTCTTGTACCCTTTGAGCACGTTCATCTATAAGACCGCAAATTTCCTCTGCTTTTTGTTCTAAGTCTTCTGCCCTACATTGCTTGTCGGGAATGATGACCGGCGGTATTGCCGACGGCTCAAAGTAAAGTTTTATCTGCGCCTTGTATATCTCTTTGGTTTCGGTTTCGTTTTTAAGGATAATACGCACAAGAATGACCGTATCAAGCCCCAAAGCCGTCATTTGAGAAGTAAGGTAAAAAGGTTCGCCTATTTGGTCAATGGCTCGTTTCTCGCCAACGATAAATTCTCCCGACAGGTTTACGGCATCTATTTTGCAAGAAACCTCATAACCGTCCTTTGCCCTTTCTATCATATCGGACAACTCTTTGTCGGGGTCGATAACGAGGGCGGTTGCGCGGTGTTCCCCCTGATACCCCGCTAAAAGAGGCGTGTTTGGCAAAACTCCGCCCGGGGTCAGGGTGTAATTTAAAATTCTTTCCACTTTTTCACTTCCTTAAAAAATATTTAAAGTATGATACTCGACCGCAACTCCCTCAATTTTCCCCGAGGAAAAGTTAAGTGTGAGTTTTGGGTTGTAGCCTGTAAATCCGTTTGTAAAGACCGTCTTGCCTCTATAAAGACTCACACGGCTTTTTTGGCGTCTACCCTCTTTGTCAGAAAGGGTTACGGTTATATTGTCGGTCTGACCGTCTATACGGATTTTTGAAATTTTTACACAGCCGTCTTCTTTTTTAAAGGGATAAAAACTGCACTCTGCCGTTATTTCACTCTCGATTTTTTTAGCCACAGTGTCAGATATAATCACCTTTCGGTCAAGGTTTCCCGAAACCCAAACGGGATAGAGAATGTAGACCCCGTTTTCATACAGGCTTGAAAAAAGAATAAGTTTATCAAGATAGGCAAATCCGCCCACAATGTTTGAGGGCAGCGCCCAACTTGAAACCGATTCGCCCTCGACTACCGCAGCGCCCTCGCCGTAAAAATAAATATACCTGTTACCGCAGGATATTCCAAATCCGTCGGCGTCGGTCTTTGTTTTGCCGATTGTTTCAATTTCCCAAGTTTTAGTGAGTTTGAGTATTTCCCGATTTGTGTTTACAAAAACAATATCCGAGCCGAGTTTTCCAATGCTTTTTGGAACGGGCTCACAGGGGAAGTCTATAACCTTTTTAAAGCTCAAATTATAACCGTCGGCCGTTTTTTTAATCTCGGCGTTAAGGTTAAGTTCCTGTGTGTCGGCGGAGGTTTTAACCATAGCGGTAAATAGTCCGTCTTCCTTAAAAGCAAGAATATTTTGGTCTTTAAAAAGAATTTTTGTAATTCCTTTTTCGTTTTCGCCGAGGGAATACTGGCTTGACTGCGGAAAATAGAGGGGGTTTTTCGGGCTGTTAAACAAAACAGTCGAGGGATGAAGATACCCGCCATAGAAAGCCGATACTTTATTTTCGGTTTTACCGCTGTCAGACGGAAGGGGGTGACAGACATTCATTGAAGCAACCTTAATTTTATCGGCAGGGGTTGTCTTATATGCCTCTATCTTAATGTTGTTAGGTTGACCCGTATAAGCGAAAGCAAAATCTACACCGTCGGCTGTTTTAAAATAAACTCTTCCTTTTTGGCGGTCACAAAGCATGACAATCTGCTGCCCTTCAAAAAGGACGGGGTCGGAGTTTTCGGCGTCGGCGAAAATTTTCCACTCGGTAATTTCTCCCGACTGCTCAAAACTACATTTAACCAAACTGTTGTCAAGTTCTGAAAGGGGGAGGGTGAAAGCGGTAGAAGCGTGGTCCGACGTATAATATGATATGAAACGGCCGTTTAAAAGGTTTCTGCTCTGAAGAGAAATGGGGTCGGGTAAATCCAGATATACACCGTAGGTAGAGGAAAAAAAGTAAGACTCCCCTCGGCCGTTCACAAGCAAAACGGGGGCGTAGATTTCAGAATCGTCAAGCAAAGTCCAATTCTCCATATCCTTATCGAGTTCCATAACCCGAACAAAGTCTTCATAGTCGCCACCGTAAATCTGACGGCTGATAAAATAAATTCCACAGCCTTTGGTTGCCTTACCGCTAAACACGGTGAAACTGTCAGGATAGCCAAAGGCATCGAATGTTACCCGATTAAACTCGATACTGCCGATATCCAAAACCTCGCCGTCAATAAAAACGATTTTCATAAAGAATATAACCGAGCCCATAAGGTTATCGGCTTTAGAAACGGCAACTCTGCCGTATTTGCCCCTAATATAGAGATAACATTCGGTTAAGACAAGTTCGTTTTCGGTGTAGGGGCTGAAATCGCTTCGGTAAATCGGGTTATATAGGTCGCAGTCAAAACCTTCTCGGCAAACTACCTGACGGTCTTTATAACTGCAGTTTAAAAATTCTGCCGTATTTTGCTCGTTTTTATCGGCTTTAAGCGGAAGATATATGCGTTTTGCCTTTTTTTGAGCGTTTTGGAATTTCATTAAATCTCCCCCTTAGGCATCACATCTCTAACCGACGAAACGCTCCCCTTTATAAGACCGAGCCGCTTTGAATATATGTCCGACATAGACTCTCTTGCCTCGGTGTCGCCAAGGGCGTTGGCTAAAAGCATCGCTACCCCGAAAACAAGGGTTCTGCGGTGGCTGTCGGAGGGTAGACCTATCAAATGCGACAGCGAGGGAAGGCTAACAAATCCCATATCTTCAACCACCGAGTTTAAAAGAGGCAGACCGATTATTTTAAGATTGTCGTCAAGACTTGAAATTCCGATTAGTTTTGCCCCTTCTTCAAGAACTTTATATCCGTTCATTTTCTGCCTCCTTTTCCATTTCGCCTATAAGATTTTTAAGGTCGGGAATTATTCCCTCGGGTATTCTCTTTAAATACTGCAAGGGGGTAATCGCTCCCTTTTCAAGAAGTGTGCCGAGAGTATTTAAGGTGTATTGTTTCGACCTTGTCATTCCCTCGGTGGCAACGGCATTTACCGAAAGGACAAGGGAAGAATATTTCGCCGCATCAAAGGGGAAATACCATATCCCGTTTTCGTCGGATATTTTAAGACAGCGTTTGCCGTACATAGCAAAGAAGAAGTTCTTCCACACAAGCGCTATGTCCTCCAAAAACCGATAATAGCGGTTTTTAAGGGGAACAAGGTACTTTGCCGACGCTTCTCTGAGTTCGATGATAGCCGAGGTATTGGTCGCCTCCATATCGCCAAGCGCCGCTTCGTTTGCACCACACTGGGTTAGTGTGTTATAAATCAGGCTGTCAACCGCCTGATTGTAGCCCTCAGAGTGGTCGGGCGGGTTAATGTAGTTTATTGCGCTGCGAGTTTCTTCGGGAGTTCCGAAAACCTTGATGACCTGGCCCGGCTCGTTTGTAATTTCTCCGCCTACCAAATCCCCGTTTACGACCATAAGAGGCATTCCCGCAGACATTGCCGACCATACTCCGGCCGTTAGCATTCGGTTTATTGCAATCTGGTTTGGAATTATATAGGAAATCTCGCTTTGACCGTAGATGCAGCCCTCCCGTTTTTCAAAGCAGAAGATTGAAAGCGGATAGACCTCTATACCCATTGAAAAATCGGGTCGGACGATACTGTCCTTTGTAGTCTTTACCGCAAAAACCTCTGTCTTATTGCCTTTCTTTACCTTATAAAGTTTAGTAAAAACAGTCAGTTTTTCTTCTCCTTTTGAGGCAAGTCGGTCAATATGAGGCTCGGGGGCGCCGAAGCGTTTAGCCTCGAAAGACAGGTCGAAACCGCTTTTCTGTTCGGTCAAGATTATAAAAGGCTGTTTTTGAAGTTCGGTTACGGCGGGGTCGCCAAAATAAATATTTTCAACCCTTATTCTCTCGCAGACAATGTCGCCGAGAATTTGAGTTGAGCCTATCCGGTCGGCAAAAAGTCCCGTTTCTATATCGGGGTCATAGTAGGTATAAACAGCGCCCGTTCCCGTAATATAGGCATCTCTTAAAGCAAGGTCAATAATCCTTGCAAGTCCGATTCTTTTTTCGGTTGTTTTGCGGTAGGAATTAAGGGCGGAAACCATAAGCGCAATCTCGTTTTCCGACTTTAAAGGCGCAAAAATAGTTTTGCCCTCTTTTGACAAAGCCTTTCTTTCGCTTAAAATCAGTTCGCTCACCGCACTGTTCTGCGCAAACCCTTCGGCAAAAAAGCGGACATCAACGGGGGCGGACGAAAGTTCGGCAATCTTAAAGTCCCCTATTCTTCTAATGACATTATGACGGACAAGGGGGCGGTCACTGCCACAGGCGGCTCCGTGCCACTGGTCTCCCACATAAAATCTTTCATTTATTCGGTTCTGTTCAGAAAGTCCGTGTTTCCCGAGCGTTTCTTTAAACGCCGCCGCCGTTTGATACTGCGAAAATATTTTTTCAGGACTGTTTATCATCAGAATCCTCCTTTTTTAAAATCGGGTTTGCCCTTTTGGGCAAACCCTTTAAAATTATTCTACAATAACTGTAGCGATGTCGGTGGAAACGGTGTGGGTTCCGTCAACCGTTACCTTACAGAAGAAGTAGAACTCACCTTCCTCAAGACTGTTTGACAAGGCGTACTCGCTGTTTTGAGCGTTTTCTATTTTAGCGGCGCCCTTTCCTGTCTTAGTGTCGCACTTATACCACTGGTATGTGATAGACGAGTCATCGTCGGTTGTTGCGACTACCGAAAGTTTTTCGGTTATAATTCCCTCTTCGACAACAAGGTCTTCAGGCTGGGAAACGATGGTCACGGGGGAGGAAATCCAAGCCCATACGCTGTCAGAAGCAGAAGCCTTTACGAATACATCGTAGTAGATGCGGTAGTCAAACTTGTAAGCGTCGGCGTTAGCGTTCTGTTCGGGAGTGAAAATTCTCATTTTCTCGGTCTTCTTAACAAGATGTGCGGCGGTTTTGGGAAGAACGAGCATAAAAATTTCACTTGCGTTGTCGGCAGGTTTGAATCCGCCGTTTGTGAAGTTGTATGCGGTCTTCATGCGTTCGCTTACAACCGGAATAATTGCAACGCCGTTAATCGACTTAACCTTAAGGTTTACTTCGCCCTGTTTAAAGTCGGAAACGGTAATCATTCTGGTGAGTTCATCAGAAGACATAAGAGCGGCGTATGCAGCAGAGTCTACAAAGCAAACGAGTTCGCTGTCATAACCGGCAACCGACTGAACCTGATTTACAAGATTTGTAAAGGTTTCAAAAGGTTTGTCAAGGTTGCCCTTTACAAGATTGCCCTTTGCTTTAGCAATACCGCCGAGTTTGGACATTACATAAGCGTCGCACTCGGGGATAACCTTGGTGCGAACATATTCGCCGAGAATTTTTCCCGCAAGAGAGGCAATGCCTGTTTCGTCCATATCTTCACGGTCAATCTGAAGAGAACGGGCGCGGTCCATAGACATTGTGTAAGAGGTGTTTGAAACGGTAACTGCGCCGTTTGAAAAACCGCCTGCACGGTCATAGTTGGTAAGACCCTCGAATTCTACATCGGGGATAATTACGGTTTTTGCTCCTACAAAGCGTGTGCGAAGTGCGTTATCTGCAAAGAAGGCAGTTGCACTTTTTGCCTCGAACACACGGTCGAGTTCGGCAGAATAGATTTCGGCCGAAGCGATAGAATTGATAGACATATTTTTCTCCTTATCTGCCCCAGACGCCCTTTAAAAATTCGGCGTCTATGGCGTTTGTATTTGTCCCGCAGGACAGTGAACCGAGACTTGACATCTCCGCTTTTTCTTGTCGGAGATTTTCCTCGGCGGCGGCAACCCTTTTTCTGTGGTCATACAGAAGATACTCAAATAACAGTCCTGTTCCTTTAATTTCTGCGGCCGTTTTGACTTCTTCGGGTAAACTTTTCGGGTCAAGGTCGGGGAATTCAGCAAAAAACTGAGCCTCCTTATCTGTGCGGTTGCCCCTTTCGGCGTTAAGAACTCTTTGAGCAAGTTCTTTATCCCCGCCGCATTTTTCGGCAAGTTCGGACACCTTTTCTTCGTTAATCTTACTGTCAAGGCGGTTAATATACTCTCTGACCGAAAGCCCGTCGGCCTCGGCTATAGATTTAAGCCTTAAAAAGTCATCGGAAATCATGTCGAACTTCATTCCCTTTTGCGCTAAGGTTGCTGCCTCATCGAGCGTGAGTTTTTTGGTTTCCTTATTAAACTTCACCTCAACAAAGGTTGATTCGGTTTTGCCCTGATGCTGTATGGTATCAGCCTTTTCGGGCGGTAAATTTTCCCCTTGGGGTTCTGGTTGACCGCCTAAAGTTTGATTTACTTTTTCTTCCATTTGATTCAATCCTTTCTTTTTATATAAATCGAGTTTTTACTCGGTTCACTCCTGTTTTGTGCCGTCGTAGTTTAAAAAATTTGAGATTTCGCTCTTGCTTGTTTCGGCTTGTTTTTTTGGTGTAATAACCTTGTTTTCCGCCTTTGGCTTTCCTCTTTTTGTTCCAAGAAAAAAGCCAAAAACAAAAACCGACAGCAAGGCTAAAATAACGGTTGCCGTCAAATATCCCACTCTCCTTTCAAGGTCTTCATATAACCTTTTATCTCCTCGTTGCCTCTTTTCTTAACATCATAAAAGGCGTATCTCATTGCGTCCATTAAGTGATTATTCTTATCAAGGGGAACATTCTGCTCGTTTTTGTCCCAGCAGTAACTTGAAAGTTCGGCTAAAGTGTTTTTGCAACGGGGGTTTACGGTTATTCGGTATTCGCTTATATTCATAATCCCGTTTATAACACTGTCCTTGCCCTTTACCGAGGGCAAAATTCGGCTTATACCCAATCTTCTGAGGTCGTCGTTGGTTTTTGGCTCGGCACTGTCGGCACGGATTCTCTCTTTAGCGTAACCCTTTTCGATTATCGCCTTTGCAATATCGCAGTTAAACATTTTCCGTTTATAAATTTCGTCGAAGACATATATCTGTTTTTCTTTTCGGTTAACCTGAATTGCGATAAAGGCGGTCGGGTCAGAGGTGTAGCCGTAGTCAAGGCCGAAAAAGGCTTCCCAGTCCTCCTCTTTACATTCGAGCACACCCTCTTGCCAATTTTCATAGACAAGCCCCTCGGCAATTCCCCACTCGCCAAGACCGGCAACGGCATATCTTCTTGGATGCTCGGCTTTGAGTTTCTCAAAAACGGCTCGGTCGGTATTGTCCAAAAACTCGTTGCAAAGGTAGTTGGTGGTAAAGGTATCGGTATCGGGCGAGGGGGTGTCGAAAAAGCGTTTTTTAAGCCAATGCTTTTCGCTCCAGGGGTTAAAGGTAACCGTTGTCTGTTTAAAAAGGCCGTCGGGAATTTTACCTCTGGGGACCGAAAGGTCCAATTTTTCGAAGTCTTCGAGATTTTCAATCTCAAAGGCCTCCTCAACCCAGACAAAGTTTAAATACCCCTTTTCAACCGTTGTTGAGGCGAGTTTTAAAACATCGTCAAAACCTCGAAAGATTATTTTCTGTCCCGTCGGCAGATAAATCATTTCAAGGGGAGACACGGTGTTTTTAAAAAGGTGGGCAACCCCGAGTTTCTCCTGGGCCCATTTAAGTTGGGCAAAGGTTGAATCCCTATGGGTATTCATTACCGCCCTTACAACAAGAACATTACTCTCGTGGTATTTAAGCAGTCGGTAGATTAGATTTAGTGCGGTAGTCGAACTCTTTTTGCTTCCTTTTCCGCCCTTTACAACCCGGTAACGCTTTTTGCTCTCCCAAAACTTGTCATATCCGCCCCCTACGGTATCACTTATTCTTATTTGCGATATCATCAATAAGAACAACACCTCCGCCCTCTCCTGTTTGAAGCCCTATTCGACAAAAAATTTCTTTAAGGGAGGAAAGGTCGCCCTTTGCCGCCTTTTCGTAAAGGGCGGCGGCAAGAACGGTCTGTTTAGTAGGGTTTTTAATATGAATCCCTTTTTCTAAAAGCCCCGTTTTCTCCTGGTCGGTGGCTTTTTGGGCTAAAATATTTTTTAGTTCGGTTTGAAAACTTTTCGCCACCCTTTACCCTCCCTTTTTGTGTTTGCTTTATTTTAGCAACAAAAAAACCGACTTACCACGACATAAATCGGGGTAAATCGGACATAAAAAAATCCCACAACTCTAATGTGAGTGTTGTGGGATTAAAGTGTTTAATTAGTCGTCAAGTTCGGGGTTGGTTGCGGTTTCAAAGATTGCCTCAACAGTTCCGTCAGGCTTTTTGGTAAGAAGGGTAACTACTACCGCAAAGACTAAACCTGCGATAAATCCGGGGATAAGTTCGTAAATTCCGGTTGAGGCCGAAAGACCGGCAAAGAGCCATACCACATCGACAACCGCACCGGCAATTACACCGGCGAGTGCGCCCTGGTAGTTAAAGCGTTTCCAGAAGAGCGAAAGAATTACAACCGGGCCGAAAGCCGAGCCGAAACCTGCCCAAGCGTTTTCAACGAGGTCCATAATTGCCTGTGCTCCGCTTCCCTTGCTACTTGCAATAAAGAAGGCAACAATCGCAACAACTACAACAACGGCTCTTCCAATCCACATAACCTCTTTATCCTTTGCTCCTTTGCGGATAAGGGGTTTATAGATATCCGAAGTAAAGGAAGAAGAAGCAACAAGAAGTTGGCTGTCGGCGGTAGACATAGAAGCCGCAATAATTGCCGACATTAAAAGACCTGCGAGAAGCGGATGGAAGTATCTTTTAGCAAGTTCAATAAAGACCATCTTCTGTGAACCGGCGGCTAAAATTTCGGGTCCTATAATCATTCTGCCGAGAATTGCCATAACGCTAACTGCGGCAAGGGCGATTACAACCCAGATAATAGCAACGGTTGCGGCAGTTTTTATTTCTTTTGACTTTCTGATAGACATAAAACGGACAAGAATGTGGGGCATACCGAAGTAGCCAAGACCCCAGGCAAGTCCCGAAGCAATATCCTGCCAGGTTGCTTCAAAAGGTGTTCCTACAAATACACAGGAAACCTCTTTCGCACCGTCTAAATATGTATAGGTTTCTTTTAAAAATTCGGGGTTAGCCTCTCCCGAAACGGCCGCCAAAATGGGAACGGCAAGAACGGCAGCGAGCATTAAAAAGCCCTGGAAAAAGTCGGTCCAGCAAACCGCCTTAAAGCCTCCCATAAAGGTGTAAGCCAAAATGATTGCACCGAAAATCAGCATTGCAACATTCTTTTCAAGGGCGGGGAAAACGGTTGTGAAAACGTCGGTACCCGCAACAAAGGCAGAAGCAACATAAACGGTAAAGCAGACAAGGAAAATAAGGGCACAAACGGTTTGAAGCACGGTTTTACCGCCGCCGAAGCGGTTAGAAAGATACTGCGGAAGGGTTATAGAGTCCCCTGCCGCTTTAGAAAAACGGCGAAGTCTTTTAGCCGTAAAAATCCAGTTAGCCGCAGTACCAAGGGCAAGACCGACGCCAATCCAGACTTCGCCAAAACCGAAGGCAAGAATTGAACCGGGCAGACCCATCAGCAGCCACGCCGACATATCCGACGCCTGAGCCGACAAAGCGGTTACCCAGGGGCCCATATTGCGTCCGCCTAAAAAGTATTCCTTTTCTCCGCCGCCTTTTGACTTAAAGAAAAAAGTAATGCCGACACCGAGGACAATAAGGAAATAACACACAAAGGCTATAATATGCCACATTTGCTCTGTCATATAAAACACCTCTTTTAATGAATAGCAGTTCCTGTGGGAACCGAGTCGTCTACGAAAATTACTTTACAGCCACATTCTTCAGCCGATGCGGCAAGTAACATTCCGTTTGATTGTACCCCCGAAAATTTAGCGGGTTTAAGGTTTGCAATAACAATTATCTTTTTGCCGATAAGTTGTTCTATAGTGTATTCGTTCTTAATTGAAGAAACGATTACTCTTCCGTCAAGACCGTCATCAAGGGTAAGTTTTAAGCAGGAATGAGATTTCTTGATTTCCTCTGCATTTATAATTTTGCAAACACGCATATCTACCTTGTCAAACTCGTCAATAGTAATCTGCTCTTTGACGGGGTCGGCTTTAGGCTCGTCCGCTTTGGCTTTAGCCTCGGCGTCTCCCTTTGCCTTTTGGTCGATTTCCTTTTCCTTATCGGTCTGAGGATATGAAAAATCAAGCAGTTTTACATAGCGTTCTTTATCAACGGCAAAAAGGAAGAGGTAAAGGCGGGGGCCTTGCTCTTTGTCAATAAGAAGTCTGTAAACATTCTTAAAGAACTTGCCCTGGATAGCCTTTAAGGTTTTCTGGTCTAAATCTTCGCCGTAAATACGCTTAGGTATTGCGTAAAGTTCGGTATTAAGGTCGTCAAGAGAATATCCGTCGGTGCTTAAATACTCAAAGAGCATTTTAACAGCCTGTTTCTCCTGCTCGTCGAGTTGTTCGTAAACCTCGAAATTACGACTTTCACGAAGGCGGTTAACGCTTTCGGGAGAGCATTGTTCAAGCCAGAATTTAGCACGTTCAAGTCTTTCTTTGAATTCCTCAAACTTATAGGGAGTTCCGATTTTTTCAAAAACCGTTTCAAGCATTGGAACATTAAAGTCAACGATTGAACCGAGGGAAACGAGAAGTTGCATAGGAACGCTTTCAACCTTTCTTCCCTCAATCAACGCCCCCTCCATAACAGAGGCAATATGCTCGTCTGCTCTGCCCTCGGCGAAGGCATTCATCATTCGGTCAAACTCAAAATACTGACGGAGAATTTCGTCGTCGAAACAGAAGTTAAACGCCTTGGTGGGTTCGGTTTTAGAGTAGAGCCAGAGAATAATTTCGGGGTCATAAAGTTTAAGAAGAGTATCGGGAGTAAGGTTGAGTCCCGAGGAGCCCGACATTTTTCCGGTTGTTCCCTTAATTCCAATAAACTCGTATCCTTGGAAGATAGGAGCCTCGAACCCGAAAATCTTTTCGGCAATTATACGGCTTGTCTGATAAGAACCTGTGGGAGAAGCGTGGTCCTTTCCGCCCGGTTCAAAGTCGACCCCTTCAACCATCCAGCGCATAGGCCAGTCGATTTTCCAGGCAAGTTTACAGTTGAAGTCATTCTCAAAATCAAACTGACCCTTATGACCGCACTCACACTCATACTCGGCGTGGATACAGTCGTCTGACAGTTTAGTAATTTTGGTAGTATCTTTACCGCACTTTGAGCAGTAAATTCCGACGGGGTAGTAGTTGCGTCTTTCCTCTTCGGTTGCCTCCTGGGTTCTGAAAGAGTCAAGTATATCGAAAATTTCCTCGCGGTGTTTTAAAGAATGGATAACATACTGGGCATATCTTCCGCTTCTGTACTGACCAGCCTGATAACGATAGTCCATTTCAATTCCGAACTTCTTAATAGAAGCCTCAAACTCGTTTTGGAAATGTTTGGCATAGGACTCGCAACAACCGTACGGGTCGGGAGCGTCAACATAGGGACGGCCGATATATTTATCAAAACCCTCGGTAACGGCGGCAACATTAACAGGCACCTTGCGAAGACGGTCAAATTCATCCCAAGAGAAGAGAAGTTTTGCCTTTTTACCCATTTTGCGAAGAGCCTTAACTACAAAATAACTTGTTGCAATATCACGGAAGTTTCCGATATGAATTGAGCCCGAAGGAGAGATTCCTGCGGCACAGACATATTCGGCCTTATTCGGATTGCGGTCAATAATTTTCTTTGCTATTTCTTCTGACCAATGCATTATTTACACCTCTAAAAAGTTTATATGAACATAATTTTCCATTATAATAGAGAAAGTTAGGCGAAACGCTTTGCGAGCGTTTCGACTAATTACAATCATTATATTTAGTTATTATATATTATTTACCTTTTTAAGTCAATGTTTTTATCCCTCCATAATTTTGTCTTGTTCTTTTTTGTGCTTTATGATACAATGAACAAAACAAGTGGGGGGTGACGGTTATTTCTGCTTCTGACTACACTATAACGAGCAACGGTTCGGATGTTGCGTTGTTCTTTGAACTTACCGACTGCGGTATAATCAAAGGATTATCTGACGAAACTAAGTTCTCAATGTCTGACTTTCTGCTTGTTTACATCAAAAACGGAAGCGCCAATCTTTGCGTTTCCTCAAGTGCGGTTTTTCTTGAAACGGGAGAATTTATTATCTGCCGACCCTATGAGCATAAATCTTTAACCGTTTTAGATAAATTGTCTGAAATTTGCTGGTTTTCTTTCCGGGGCAGAATGTCAACCGAACTTCTTTCCTTTCTTAAACTTACCGCCAAAGACAAGTGTTTTATCGGCCACGACGCTGAAATCAATTCGTTATTTGAGCGAATTATTACCGAACACAGTAAATTTGAGCCAAATTCAGAACTAATTACTTCTTCTTTACTTATTGCCCTTTTAGGCCTTTTATCCCGCACTGCGATACACCTTGTTCCGCAAAGCAAGTCGAAAGGTCAGGAGAAAATTGCTCCTGCTCTTGACTCTATAAACTCCGACTGTACAAGCAATATCTCGGTTGATGAATACGCTCAGATGTGTAACCTTTCAACCTCATATTTTACCCATCTTTTTACAAGCGTTACCGGCTTCTCGCCTTTGGAATATAAGCAGATTCAGCGAATGAATATTGCAAAAAATCTGCTTTCAACCACCAACCTTACCATTAAGGAAATTTCGGGGGTTATCGGCTTTAAAGACCCGCTTTATTTCGGAAGATGTTTTAAACAGTTAACGGGGCAGACCCCCTCGGCTTTCAGAGGTAAAAAATAAAAAAACGCCTTCTCTTGCGAGAAGGCGTTTCAATTTATTCTTCTATTTGATTTATTTCTGTTTGAGCAATTCCAAGTCTGCTTTTTCTTGCACACATCAAGCAAATCGAAGCGCCAAAGGGAACAATTAAACTGATTATAAAGTATTTTACCGCTTTGGTTGGAACAACTATGTCATATATTTTGTAAAGGCAAACAAAGGTTCCGTACTGATAAACCGACATAATAAGAGCAGCGACAATAATAAGCAGATAAAAAAGGATTGCAACTACTATAACTCCTAAAACGCCTATACTTTCCGTACCGTATAAAAAACTCGGTCTGAGCATTCTTTCGCCAAGACCAATAAACAGCACTACTGCTAAAAAGCCGAAATAGGTTGCCAAAAACATTCCGGGACCTAAAATTCTTGTTACCAAAAGGGTCTTTCTCCAAGCACGGTTAAGTCCGCGGGCTTTATCGTGATAGTCGGAAATAGCACCCACCGGATAAGAGTTTAAAACAGGTATCCAGGCAAGCCAAGCACCTTTAATGTTACGGTTTTTAGCAAGGCGGTAAATGGCAATCGCCTGCAATATGTAGTTTACAAGAAAACCGATACCGACAAGGCCTAAAATGCCTACATAAATTGCTAAAATCAGCATTACTATCGAATCTTCCGAGTAAGCATAGGGCGAGTCATAAATTCCGAAAATTTCTAAAAATTCATTCATTGGGTTAATCATATTCATATATACCCCTCCTTTAATATAAATATATCATATCTGTGCTTTTAGTGCAAGAAAAAACAAAAAAGGTCGAAGTGAAACACACTTCGACCTTTTTTAATGTCAGTTTTGGCAACCAAAAAGACAGTTTATCACACAAGCAGAAGAAGTTAGAGTTAAAGTAAAGAAAAGAAGTTCAATACCCAAAACCACAGCGCCGACTATACTTGTTGCAACAAAGGCAAAGGCAAGGATAACAAGGGACGCTATAACTGTTCCGAGGGCGCCTATCAGCAAAGCGGCAAGAGCGGTGCAAGGCTGACAGCAGGTTCCGTCCCCGTTTCCGACAAGAACAAAACCGGTTAAAACAACAAGGAAAAGCACGGCTATTCCAAAGAAAACCCACGAAAACACGGGGGCTACGGTTATTGTTCCGGTTATCTGCAAAAAGGCGGTAACAACACCGACTATTACGCTTGCAACTACTGCCCAGAAGGTGCAGCCAAAACGGCAAGAGCAACTGTTATTATTCATAATTTTCACCTCCGCTACATTATATGTAAATGCACGGACAAGTGTTTACCTTAACTTGTTACCTTTACAAAATATAAGCGATATGATAAAATAAACCAAAAGATTTGGAGGCGAAAAATATGAGTGAAAACAAAAAATCCACCTGGCTTATTGCTTTAGCCCTTCTTCTTTTTGTCTGTTTTACGGTTTTTACCGTCTTTATAACAATAGAAATTCTTTCGGGTCAAGAGGACTTAATAAACGACGCCTCTTCGGTTTCCGATTTTGAAATTAAAGCCTTTAATAATCAGTTCGAAGCGGTAGACGGCAATCAATATTCTCTTAAAACCGAAACAATGCTCCTTCGGGTTGCCGACCATAATGCCAACAACCCAAAGGAGCCGATTATGTTATATTTTGAACAGGAACAAACCGCCGACCCGACCGAAATTCTCGCCTTTAAGAATGTTCTTGACAAGAACGCCGAATATTTTCTTGAAGTCGGATATTCAGAAAGCGGTTTTGTAAACAGCGTTTATATTGAAAAATGCGAAACGCCCTGATTATTTCAGGCTTTGGCTTATGGCGCTGAATGTTTATCTAATACAACCTTTTCATCGTGATAGGTCCAATTTTCCCGGTCCCAAATGTTATCTTTAACACTTACCCATCTTGACTCGCGGAAGGTGTTTCCGTTATTTTGATTAACTCTCCAGAAACTTGAAAGAATTACAAACTGTTCGTGGGCAGTTTTTTCGTTACTGTTTATTTCCTTATTCGTAAACGGATTTATAGGATTCTCGATAATTCCGTTTGTTGCAAGGGTTGGAACGTCGGCATTGGTCATAAACTCGCTTGAAACGGTAAATCCTTTGCTATCAAAATCCTTAACCATTAAAAGCGGAAAATACCCCGAGGCATCAAGCAGTTCTTCCTTGCCGATATCGACAAGCAACTCATTTCTTTGCCCAAGCGGTTCGCCGTGGTCAGAAACAAGAATTATTCTTGTGTTATCCCAAACACCATTTTTACGCATATGGTCAAACCATTTGCCAAGTTGAATAAAGGCGGCCATATTGGTTTGATAGTGTACCATTTGGCGTTCGTTTTTTATATTTAACCTTTTGTCTCCCAAAACAAATCTATCAGCGTTTTCAGCGTCAAATTTTGTGTTATCAATATTGGGGGAAGGCACATACTCCGGTTCTTTTAAGAGGGTTGGCTCGTGGGTTATATCATTAGCCATAAACAAAAATGTGTTCTTACCGTTGTCTGTGATATTTGTAATTTTAGACAGACTTCCCAGCGTATTGTAGCAATCCATAAAAGAAGCGTCCATACCCTTAGAAACCGAAATGTTTTCTATTTTTTGAGAAGTAGCCACTTCTTGCTTTGAGATATCTACAATCTGGTTGTATTTACCCTCGTTATATACAGTGGGTTGCAGTACCACAGGCATTGTTTTCATAATACTAAAACAGAAGAAGTTTCGGTAATTGTTTTTTATTACTGCCTGTTTTTCCTCCGGTTTTGAGAATTTTCCCTTTGAAATATACGCCTTTACTTTAGGCATATCATTAAACAAAGATAAATCCGGAATCCAACTGTAATTGGCGTATACGGGGTCACATACCGTAACATCGTATCCATTGTCTGCAAAGATTGTGGGCATTACCTTTAAAGCCTCGTTATGTTTAGTAACGAGAAGTTCGTCTTTTCTTTTGTTCATTTCAACGGGTGTATATTCATATCCGCCGAAAAGAGCCGGTGTTCCGAAGTTGGTTTTTCCTCCGAAAGAAATAGTGTTATCGTAGAAACAGAAGCCATCAAACTGCTCTTTAAGTTCGGGTTTTTCGTTGAATATAAAAGGAACATACGAGCCCACGGCTCTGTCAAGCATAAGAACTATAACATTTTTACCCGTTTTGCTTAGACTGAAACTTGGAATGTCGGCACTGTTAGTGTCGGCAGTTTTTATTTCATCAACCGACTTTTTAACCGTAAAGGTATTAACCGCAGCCATTCCGCTTACGGCAATAATAGCAACCGCAAGTATCAGCGAAACGGCCCGTTTCCATTTTAGTATAACAAAATAGAGAGCCACGGCCAGAAAAGCGATTACAGCGATATTTATTAGTTGTTCGGCAGAAGAGAAATTCATTCCGTTTTCGTACTGAAGTTTTGGGGAAATTACGCCGAGTTTTGTTCCGAAGAACATATAGTTAACAAGCATTACTCCACACAAAACCCAAACGAGCCTATCAAAAAGCACCTTTCCCTTTTCGCTTGAAATCCAATAAAAAACTCGAAGCCAGACAAGGAAGGTTCCCGCAGCCAAGGCTAAAGAATTAACTAAATATAACAGCGGATGATGGAAATAACTTATATCGACATATTCCTGGGGCGAGGCGGCAATAAACGCCGAAGGAATTAAAAGGCCTACTAAAACAGTTAAGAGAATTGAGCCTAAAAGGAAAACTTTGGAATTTGGCTTTGCGTCGTTATTTTTAAGTATGTTAACTTTTCCTTTAAATAAAGGCAGTAGAATAGGCATTTGCAAAGCAAGGCCTATTGCAAAAAGGAGAAGTCTTTTCTTTAGCGAGTCGGTATCGTAAACGAAACCGAAAATAAGGAAAGCCACACCAACGACACAGGTGAGAATTCTAAGAACCTTTTGCGGATTTTTGATTTTATAGAAGATTGTTTTGACAAGAGAGAATAGGTTGTTAAGCGTCCAGTAAAAAACAAGACCCGCAGGAGAACTATAAAGGAAAACCAGGAAAAACAACGCCATTAAGTAAAGTTGTATTTTGGTTTTCAGCGGGAATCCCTTTAGGTAAAGCGCACTTGAAATGACATTGATTAGGGTCATAACAAAGGGCAAAAGATTTATTGCGACCGAGCCGATAACAATCAGTCCGTCAGGAGAGCCCAGGTCCTTAATCGGACCTAGAGATACTCCGTTTAAGATTTCAAGGTGGGCAAGAAACTGATAGGCTGCCATAAAGAAGGGGATTTCAAGAAGCAACGAAACCGAGCCGTTTAGCGCATTTGTCGGCTTGTAGTTGTTCTGACGGTAGTAGGTCTGCAGAATCATCATACGCTCGTCGCCCTTAAAGGTCTTCTTAATATGAGCGACGCCCCTATTTAACTTTGCTTCAATATCCCTTGTGGCTTCCTGCATTGCGTCGGCACGCTTATAAAGAGGAAGAACCAAAATATTCATAACAAGGCTTAAGAAGATAATAGAAAGCCCCGGATGGTCTGTAAAACGGTTGGCAAACTCAAAAATGATTTCAAAAATCAGTTTGAGAGGCCCAATAAAAACCGCCTCTAAAACAGATAAAAAAGTCATGCTTTATTCCTCCTCCCTTGCAGTTAATTGTTCATATTTTTGAATCAGATAGTCGGCAGCCAAAACGGCACCATTGCCGCAATTTTCCCAGGTTTCGTTTTTAACCTGGCGGCGACCTTCCGCATACTGCGGGTCATTAAGGCAAGAGTCTATAAGTTCTTTTAGATTGCCCATATTGTCTTCGGTCAGTTGGCATCCAAGTCGCTCAAGGGCAGAGGTTGTCCAAAGCGGTGTGTCAAGCCACCAAGCGTCATAAAGACTTAAATCAAACTTAGGGTCGGTATAGATTACAGGCTTATCGTAGATAAGACAGAATTCAAAAATAACTCCCGAAAAGTCCGAAATAAGTATATCGCTTCGGCGAAGAACATCAAAATTATCGGTATCACGGTTCCACTCAAGTTGGTCGGACTCGGGATACTGTTTCATAAGTTTTTCAAGAATATCCTTTTCCGAAGTAAAGGACTGGGGATGAGGACGGACAATAACATGATAGCCCGTTTTTAAAAGCACATCGAGTATTTTAGAGCCATAAACGCTGAAAATAGCGCTCTGACCCCAAGAGGGCGCAAGTAAAACGGTCTTTTCGTGAGCGGGAGCATTCCCCTCTTTTTCAAAACGGGCAGCCATTTCGTCCATATACGGAATACCGATTTTGACAAGTTCTTTTTGGGGAAGTTCGCGGAGTTTTTCAAGGTTTCTGATATCGTCTGCCTGATACTGTCCCGAAAGAAGAATTGTATCATAATAATCAATGCCGAACATTCTGTAAAGGGTTATTTCACTAGCCGCATGGGGAATATGAACATAACAGTCTACCCCTTTTGAGCGTTTCCACTGATAAACATCAAGCCCCGGAGTAGTTGAGAGAAGAACTGAAGCATTTAAGAAATTTAAGCGGGTAAACGCCTTGTTTTCACTTCCAAGATATTCCGCCTTAAAGTGAGGAAGTTCAAGATTAAAAGCAGGGTCGTCTTCAGACATTGTGAGATATAAAATATCCTTGCCCCGATTATTCATTTCACGGCAGACAGGCTCAAACACCTTAAAATACCTTTTATCGTCGGCAAAAATAACGAAAGGAATTTTCTCGTCGGCTACGCCCTTCTTTCCTCCGCCAAGTTTAAATTTAAACTTTATAAAAAGCATTTTAAGAGAATAAGCCGCAACGCCTATTACACTTATAAGTATTGTAAAAAGCATACTACCCGTTCCCGGGTCGATGTACAAAAGCATTTAAAAAGTCTCCTTTTGGTTTTATAAAAACGAAAGTTTTAAATCTTTTTTTATGATACCATATGTCTGTCGTAAAATCAAGGCGCACCAAAACAAAAAGGGCCGAAGAAAAAATCTTCAGCCCTTGTTTTTAAGCCTTGTTTTTCTTGAAAATTTCTTTGATATCTGCAGCGGCGAAGATTCCGCATACCAAAACAATTATTGCACAAATAATTGTTGCGGGGGTAAGTACCGACAAATCTCTTAAAATTACAACCGTAAAGACGATTGCCCAAGCCGTGTAGGTAACGTTAAGAGCCATAGCCTTTGAAGCGCCGATTTTAGAAATTGCTTTATAGTAAAACAGGTAGGATATTGTAGCAAAAGCACCGGCTAAAGCGATTGTCGGGAGAAGCCAACCTGTGCCGCCGGTAAAAAGTTCTGCCGTGAATTTCCAACCGCCAAGCACGGGAAGAATTATAATTCCGTAAACTAAAGCCGAAGTGGTCTGACGGATTTGAAGGGCGTATTCATCGGTAACCTCGGGGTCGGTAAGACATTTCGCCAGAATAACCGCCTCAATTCCCCAACCGAAAGCACACATTAAAGCACCGAGAACTCCAAGGAAGAAGTTTTCAATTTTAAGGTCGGGCGAGTAACTGAGTCCGTAAACACCGAGTAGTGTTATAACAAGGAAAACCCACTGGTGCCACTTCATTTTTTCTTTTAAGAAAATGAAGGCAAGAACACTTCCTATTGCGGGGAAAATTGCACTTGCAACCGCACCGATAGAGGCTCCCATATAATTAACGGCAAGAACATAACCCGTCATTCCGATAGGTCCGCCGATAACCGCCGCTAAAACAACCCATTTTCCGCTTTTTGTTTTAAATGCTTTCCAAACATTCTTAAGGTTTCCTCTGACCCCGTTATAGATTGTAGCAAAAATTGCCGAACAAGCGTCGTGCAAAAAAGTGCTTACAAAGGGGGCTAGGAAAATAGCCTGTTCGGTTGAACAAAAGGGGCTCATAGCCAGGGCTATTCCTAAAACAACCGTTTCAATAGCCCAGGTCATGCCGGCAATAATTCCTGAAAACATTTGACATTACTCCTTTATATTTTATTATACTCTTCTATAAAATTCTTAAGTCTTGCGTATCTTTCGGCAGCCCAGTCCTCCATTGGCTGTCCGTCATAAGGAACTCTTGCTTTAGCCCACAAGGTCCAGAGAAAATCGACATAAATTTTACTTGCAAGAAAATGCTTCATATCGTTAGTATCGGGAGTTCTTCCGAGATAATTTTCAAGCAAGATACGGTCGCTTTCTTTACTGAATGAGGCTTCGATTGAAACGTCTGCCAAGTCCCACATTCCGTCGTTCATTCCGGCATATTCCCAGTCGATGAGATACATTCTGCCGTCGCCCTCAACCCAGTTTTCGCAAAGAGGGTCGTTATGGCAAGGGACTTTTTCGGCCTTTACCGCCAAATCAATTTCCTTTTTTATTCTCATAACCTCACTCTTGATTTGAGAATAGTCGGAAAACATAGGAACTTTCTTTTCATCAACAATTTTCTCATAGCCTTCCGCAATATCGAAAACTTCAAAAGGAACCTTTGTATCTACTTTGCAAGAGTGCATTGTTTTAAAAATATCGGCAACCTGTTTTATGTGGAGGGGTTTGCAAATTTCCTTTGCCGACATGGTTTTAGCGTTCTTTATATAGCGGGTAACCTTTGCTCCGTCTTCTCCAAAGTATAAAACCGGGGCGTCAACGCCAAGGTCACAAGCAAGTTTTGTGCTTACAATTTCGTCTTTTCGGCAAATCAATTCTTCTGTTCCCTCGCCGGGAATTCTTACAACATATTCTTCGCCGTTTTTAAGGGTAACCTTATAGGTATGGTTGGTAAGGCCTCCCATTCTTGAAATATCCGCATAATCTTCGGTTTGTAAAGCCAAATTTAAAAGTTTCTTAATTTCAGGAATATCGTTAGGTAAAATTTCCCGTGCCATTTTAAATCTCCTTTAAAGTCTTTTCCTTATAGGAATATTCATATCTTTTTGTCCCGCACAAAAACCTGAAACCTGCGGCTTCGTTGGTGCTGTCTTTATAAGCCTGAACCAAAGTTATATCTTTTTGTTCGCAACCGAGTTTTTTTGCAACGCCTTTTAAGATTTCCGAACGGGTGGAGCAAATATAAGTTGAGTCAAATTCCCTGAGTTCATCAAGGGTGTCAAACTCGAAAATGACCTCGCTTGAATACTTTCTTATCTTCATATCAAGGCGGTCAATATGCTCCATATAAATACTTTCCCAAAGTTTATCTGCCGTTTCTTCAAGCAGATAAATTTCCTCAAGTATTCTTACAAACTCTTTGCTGAAAACCTCGCTCCAAAAGGTGTGACCCAGCATATACCAAGCATTTTCTCCGCCTATTGTAACATTAGTAATTCTACCGCTGTTATCGTACTGCATACACCACTCTTTTGTAGGTCCGTTTGCATAGACAGCAGAATAATAACTGTCCTCCACTTCGCTTTCAAAGGGGTTTTCGCTAAAATAATTATCCGCCGAGCAAATATAGGTGTTTTTAAGAATATCTTTAACGGCATAAATACTTGAATTATTATTTCGAACAAGATAGTAGGGGTTGTGAACTAAAATAACGCCGTATTTTCCCTCAAGATAATCAAACATTTCGCTTTTATATCCGGTTACAATATAAATTTCGTCAATTCCCGCACTTTTGAGTTGTTTGATTTGGCGTTCAATAAGAACTTCGCCCTTTACCTCTATAAGCGCTTTGGGCAATTCATAAGAAAGCGGTGCAAAACGGCTTGAGGTGCCTGCCGCCATAATAACCGCATTATCAACCTTGAACATTTCATTCTCCTTTACTTTTCACAAGCATTATAACACATATCATCTATATGTCAAGTTATGTCGACTTACACTACCGTTACCATATAGTCGTCTATTCTTTCGCTATGTTTATATGCGTTGAGGGTGTTTATTTTCTTAGGAGAAAAAGTTTTCTCGTTTTGCTTTTTAAAGAAGGCTTCTTTTGCGGTCCAGACTCTGAAAAAGCGTTCAAGGGTATCAGGGTCGGTTATAATATCTTCTTTTGGGTGTACCTTTTCGAAAATATAATCTTCTTCCTCTTTTGTGCAGACCCTTTTTACCAAAGCGGTTTTAACGGGTTTTATTTGCTCTATATCTATTCCTACCGCCCTTTCGCTTACGGCACAGACCGCAAAGTTTCCGCTATGGGAAAGGCTTATAAAATAGTTTGAACCCGAAAGAAAGGGTTTTTTGTTTTCGGCTAATTCTATACTGACATAGGGGATATTTTCTTCTGCAAGAAGATTTTTAAGCAGAATTCTTGCAAGGAGGGAACGCTTTTTATCCTTTTGACGAAGCAGACTGTCTATATGGTCTTTTTCGGAGTTTGAAAGGTTTTTATAGGCGGTTTCATACTGATAGTCATCAAAAGAATCAATATTACCTATACGCCACTTCATATTATCCCCTCCTTTGAATTTTTATTGAAATATGTGGGTATATAATATATAATAATGTTAAACTGATGTTGGGAGTTGATGTAAAATGTGGATATTTTTGGGCATTGTTGCCGCCGTTCTCGCTTTAATTTCCTCAGTTTTACTTATTCCCGTTTCGGTTATTATTAAAAAAGACGACGGCCAGGACATTATTTTTCGCTTTAAGGTTCTTTTTTGGACCTTTAGCGAAAGCGAAGATAAAAAGGACAAGCCAAAGGCTAAAAACTCGGTTGCCGACACCCTTAAAAAAGCCTCGGGGCTTGACCGCCTTGACAAAAAAAGCCTTAAGGAAAACCTTAAAACCTCGGGTTTTAGCGACACGGCAGCGCAGATTGTCCGAATTGTTGCCGACCTTTTAAAAGAGGTTGTTTCGGTCGTCAAACACTGCAAGGCAAAGCGATTTTTTATAAGAATTGTCTGCGCTGAGGAGGACGCCGCCGATACGGCGATAGCCTACGGGCGCTGTTGCTCGGTTGTATATCCTATTACCGGATATATCGGCTCGTTTATGAAAATTCCCGAAAGGGTAAGGAAAATAGATATCCTTTGCGACTACACCTCGCAAAAAGGGGAATTTTCCTTTGATTTTGAAATTTCGGTTCGGGTTTTCCGTCTTCTTGTTGCTCTTATCCGTATTGTTGTAAAAGAAGCAATTAAAAGAGCAAAAGAGGAACAAAAATAACTATATATAATACCCTAAAGAGTATGTTCTCATACTCTTTATTTTTTTACTGTTTCTTTATTGGTTTTATATTTCGGGGTCTTGGGGCAGAACCGGGTGCAGAGTTTATCGGTACACTCTTTGCACTGAATCGCTTTATTTGTTCCCTCAAAAAACCTTTCGGGGTGAAGAGCAAGACTTATTTCCCAGACGGCTAAAACGGCAAGGGACAATCCAAAGAGCGAAAGTGAATAAAAACCGCCGAGAAACATTATGGGAGAAAACATAAAAAAGTGGTCCCAGTTAAAAATTCGGCAAGAGGTACAGCAACGGCTTTTCATAAGCACTCTGAACGGACACCAGATAAGAACGCAGACAAGGTCGCCGACATAAAAAAGCAGGGTTACCATAAAGACTTCTTTTTTGCCGAGCAGTCCGCAAAAATAGAGGGCTCCGCCTACCGCCAGACAAAGACACCAAAGGGCAAAGACGCCCGCTGCTCTGCGGTTTGAGGCGGTAATATATTTTTTAAGCGTTTCTTTGTTAGCACTGTTTTTTACGGGAGAAAAATTTCTTTTAAACTGTTTTTTAAGACCGAGTGGGGCTTTGTTTTTATAGGGGAAAAGTTGCGGGAGCATATCTAAAACCCAGATTAGCCAGAGAAGATGAAACTCAGAAAAACCCGTAAAGAAGTTAAAGCCGTCAAGAACACCGAACCTTTCGGGCTTAAATATGTAAAGATATATTCCAACCGCCAACACACAAAGACGGAAAACAAACCTAAACCAGTAACTTTTACGAAGCGCTGATATTTTTTTGCCGTTTTTCATTTTCTCACCTCTTTTAAAGCATTATATCATAGATTAAGGGGTTTGAAAAGGTGCAGGAAAATTTTTTCGACATTATTCGTTGACATTGAACGTTTGTTGTGATAATATATTATATGTGGAAACACAATTAATTTTTTGGAGGGTTTTTTAATGAAAACTTGTGCAAAAGTATTTTTAATTCTTAACATTATTGGTTGGGCTCTTTTATTCTGGACCATCGTCGGAATTCTTCCCCTCGTTTTCAACATTATCGGTCTTGTAAAGCTTAACAAACTCGACACCCAGAACAAGCGTATCCTTTGGGGTATCCTTACAATCCTTTTAGGTTGTAACCCTGTCTCCGGAATTCTTATGTTCTTCCTTAAGGACGAAGACGCTGCTCCCGCTGTTGAAGCATAATTTGTTTCTAAATTTACAAAAAGACCGCTTAAACGCGGTCTTTTTTCTTTTAAAAAATTTTTATGATTTGTAGACATTTAAAAATTTTTGTGATAAAATGTTTTGTATGGTACAAATCAAGGAGTATATATTATGAATAAATATCAAAGTTTCGATAATTATCTCAAAGAATTTCCAACGGCCGACGGCTATTTCGGGGAGTACGGCGGAGCCTATTTGCCCGACGAACTTATTCCCGCTTTTAAGGAAGCCGACGACGCTTATGAGGCAATTTGCCACTCGGCACAGTTTATAAGCGAACTTCGCAGAATAAGAAAAGAGTTTCAAGGAAGACCTACCCCCGTTTATCACTGCGAACGCCTTTCCAAACTTTTCGGCAACTGTCAGATTTATCTTAAAAGAGAAGACTTAAATCACACGGGAGCACATAAACTTAATCACTGTATGGGCGAGGGACTTCTTGCGAAGTTTATGGGCAAGAAGAAACTTATTGCCGAAACGGGTGCCGGTCAGCACGGCGTTGCTATTGCTACCGCTGCGGCATACTTCGGTCTTGAGTGCGACGTTTATATGGGCGAGGTTGATATTGCAAAACAGCACCCCAATGTAATTCGAATGAAGATGCTCGGCGCAAATGTTATCCCCGTTACCCACGGACTTAAAACTTTAAAGGAAGCCGTCGACGCCGCTTTTGACGCTTATATGAAAGAATATGATACGGCAATTTACTGTATCGGTTCCTGTCTTGGACCTCATCCTTTTCCGAAAATGGTAAGAGATTTCCAGTCTATTATCGGAATTGAGGCAAGAGAACAGTTTTTAGATATGACAGGTATTATGCCCGACGCAGTTTGTGCTTGTGTCGGCGGAGGTTCCAACTCGCTTGGTATGTTCACTCCTTTCCTTGCCGACCCGGTTGAAATTTACGGAATTGAGCCTCTTGGCAAGGGCGAAAATGTTGGCGACCACGCCGCAACTATGAAATTCGGCACAAAGGGCAGACTTCACGGTTTTGACAGTTATGTTCTTCAGGACGAAAAGGGCGAACCTCTTCCCGTTTACTCTATTGCAAGCGGACTTGACTACCCCGGCGTTGGTCCCGAACACGCTTATCTTCGTGATTTAGGCCGTGTTCACTACGAGGCGGTAACCGACGAAGAGGCTATGGAGGCCTTCTTCCTTCTTTCACGCTATGAGGGAATTATTCCCGCTATTGAAAGCGCTCACGCTGTAGCATACGCTATTAAGTACGCGAAAGAACATAAGTCAGGTTCTATTCTCGCTTGTCTTTCGGGCAGAGGCGATAAAGACATTGATTATGTTTATGAAAACTACGGTTGCGGGGAAAAGTTCAACCTCGACCTTAAATAATCAAAAAACAATAAAAAATAAACCGCAACTGCAGTTGCGGTTTATTTTTTTAATTTTTGTTACATACTATTTTTTAGAAGATTTTTCTTTTTTATCCTTTTCTTTCTTCTTTTCTTTTTCTATAGGTTCGCTCTCCGGGGCAAAAGATTTAAGGGCGTTTTCGGCAACAAGCTCAGAAGCCGAGGCACCAACCGCCATAAGAAGAGAAAGTTTTCCAAGGGCAGTTTTAGCGTCAGATTCCTCTTCAGAAAGTTTTTTTGCGGTGGCGACCGACTGCGAAAGCATCTTTTCATAGGTTTCACAGAAGATATCATAAAGTTCAAAAATTGTTCGGTTTTTAAGTTCGGTGTTTATAATAAGAGAAACCGACGGAATAGGAAGCACGGATTTAAGCGTACAAATTATAAAAAGATAGCAAAGATGCTCCTTTGTGTAACGCTTTTTCTCGGGGGGAGGAATTATTCCGAGTTTAACATAGTTATTTATCATTGCGGGGGTAATAAATCTGCTCTCGTCATCGACAGAGAGGATATGAAGATATTTTTCCATTATAGAAACGACCTGGTCCATATAAAAATCAAGGTCGGGAAGTTGGTTTGCTCTGGGTAAGGCAAAGCCCTCTATTCCCTCTATACCAAATTTACTCATTTCCACAAAATCACCGCCTTTTTTATATAATATCATATTTTTCTTTGGGTTTCAAGGTTTTATTAACAAAATGTTAAGTTTTAAAAAAGACTTGACTTTGTGACTTAAACTATGTATAATAGTTTTCAAAACTAGATAGTGAGGTTTAGAAAATGTCTTTTACCATTATTACAGATTCTTGTGTTAATCTTACCGCAAAACAGATTTCTGATTTTTCGGTTAAAATTGTTCCCCTTACTTATACGGTAGCGGGCACGGAATATTTAGGCTATTCAGAGGGTCAGGAAACCGACTATAAAGCCTTTTACGATTTACTTCGCACAAAAGAGCAGGTTAAAACTTCGCTGGTCAGTTATGACCGAGTTGAAGAGGCCCTCAAATCGACTCTTGAGGCGGGTCAGGATATTCTTTATATTTCCTTTTCGTCGGCTCTTTCGGGCTCTTGCCAGGTTGTCAGAAACTGCATTGATGACATTAAAGATAACTACCCCGACCGCAAAATTATTCTTGTTGACTCGCTTTGTGCAAGTATGGGTCAAGGGCTTTTTGTAAAATACGCCGTAGAGAAGAGAAGCGAGGGGCTTAATCTTGAGCAAACGGCTCAGTGGCTTGAGGAAAACAAACTTAAGTTTGTTCATCTTTTCACGGTTGATGACCTTTTCTTCCTTAAAAGAGGCGGTCGCCTTTCGGGAACGGTTGCTATTGTCGGAACAATTCTTAACATTAAACCGCTTCTTCACGTTAACAACGAGGGCAAACTTGTTTCTACGGGCAAGACAAGGGGAAGAAAAACCTCTATCGACCAACTTATTTTAAGAATGGGAGAAATCGGGGAAAATTTAGAAAATCAGGATATTTTCATCTCCCACGGCGACTGCTACGAAGACGCTCTTTATGCTAAAGAGAAAATCGAGGCTCTTTATAATGTAAAAAGCGTTACTATCAACTTTATTGACCAGGTTATCGGTTCACATTCGGGTCCGGGTACTCTTGCAATCTTCTTTATGGGAAAAGAAAGATAAATATAATTGCGAAAAAACACCGCAAATGCGGTGTTTTTTCGTTAGAGGGGTTTGAGGAGAAGACTGTTTTCCAGTCTGCAGTAAAATTTGCGGCATTTCTTACTGCAAATCTATATTAACAGAATATCTTTTCTTTTTCGTGAACGATATTTTAACTTTTAATGAATAATTCGAATAAAAAACCGCAAGACAGACAAAACTATTTTTGAAAGGCGGTTTTTAAAAATGGATTATAAAGAAACAAAAACTAAAATAACAAAATTCTTATCGGGCAAGGGTTTTTATTTTGTTCTTGCCGGTTGTCTTGTGGCTACGGGTATTGCTGCCTGGACCGCCTATGCCGGTCTTTCAGAACAAATGCAAAAAACTCCAAACAACAATTCGGGATATGTTGCGGAAAGCAAAGACACACCCTCTACCGAGGAAGTTCAGACCGAAACCGAGTCTGAACCTTATTCTTCAGAAGAAACCGAGAGCGAAGAAGAGTTTTTAGAGAATGTCGTTGCAACCAACTTTGTCTACCCTTTCAGCAGTAATGTGGTTAAGAAGTTCAGCGACAGCGAACTTACCTATTCGGCAACCTTTGGCGACCTTCGTCTTCATACGGGGCTCGACCTTGCGGCAGAGGTCGGTCAGACGGTCGGGGCGTGCGGCAACGGAATTGTTACAGCGATAAATCACGACAAACTGCTTGGCACCTATGTTGAAATAGACCACGGCAACGGAGTTATTGCAAGATACTGCGGACTAAACGAGAGCGTTTTGGTAGAAAAGGATGAGGTCGTTTCGGCAGGGGTTGCGCTGGGCTATGTCGCTTCTGTTCCCTTTGAATGTGAGGACGAAACCCATCTTCATCTTGAATTTTTCAAAAATAAAACTCCCGTCGACCCCCAAAAGATTATTGGATAAACACCTCTCTTTAAAAAAACCACAGTAGATTAAACTCTACTGTGGTTTTTTACATATTCTGCATTTTCTTTTATTGCTTGTTTTAGTTCTTCGGCAGAGGAGAATTTTTTCTCCTCCCTTAAAAAGCCGACAAGCCTTGTTTTAACCTCTTGTCCGTAGCAGTCGCCCGAATAACCTAAAACATAGGTTTCGGCACTGACATAATCGGTTATATAGGTTGGACGAAAGCCGATATTTGTAACCCCGTCATAATCTTTACCGTCTATTGTTACTACCGTTTGGTAGACACCGCATTTTGCCGTTACAAGATTCTCGGGGTAAAGTTGGTTGATTGTCGGAAAGCCGAGCGTTCTTCCCCTATGGTCGCCGTGGGCAACCTTTTGAGTAAAGAAAAAATCTTCGCCGAGCAGTTCATTTGCCTTTTCGATTTTTCCCTCTTTAATAAGACTTTTTATGTAGGTTGAAGAAACGGTTATTCCCTCTTTAACTACTGCGGGGCACTCGTAAAATTCTATACCGTTTTCTTTGCACCATTTTTCCAAAAGCAGAGTATCGCCTAGCGCTTTTTTGCCGAAACGGTAATTAAATCCGCAACAGATTTTACCAAGATTATACTTTTTACTCAAAAGATTTAAAAATTCAAGCGGCAAAAGGTCTTTAACCTCAAAAAAGTCAAGATAAAGAACTTCGTCTATTCCAAGAGAACGAAGTTTACGCTCTTTTTCTTCCGCCGTCATAATCGACCCGCCCGTTTTTAAAGGAAGCGCCGAAAAGGTTACGGCAATACTTTTATACGGGCTTTGTATAGCACTGTTTAGTACGGCACGGTGTCCAATATGAACCCCGTCGAACATGCCGAGGGCTATTGCATATTTTTCGGCCACTTTTTTCACTCCTTTATAACACACTTAATCGCAATTTGAGAGTTCTCGTTGTCGGCAATACCTACGCCGAGAAATTTATCTTCGAACTTTACCCGAAGCAGTTCGCCGTTTTCAAAGTTCGCATTTTTTAGTCTTTCATAGGCAAGTTGACCTCCGTTTGAAAAGCGGATTGCCTGTTTGGGCGAAACTTTTACCTCCCTTAAATTTAAAAGGGCATTTTCTTCCGGCATTATAAAATCCGATATATTCTCTTTTGTAAGGTCGTCAAGGCTAACCGTTTTTGAAATATCAAAACCGCCGGTCTTGGTTCTTACAAGGTCGGTCATTGTTGCCCCTGTGCCGAGTTTTTCGCCAATATCCCGACAAAGACTGCGGATATAGGTGCCTTTTGAACAGTCAACCTCTATCTTAAAGGTATCCTTATCAAAATCTATCAGTTCAAGGCGAGAAACATTCACCTGTCTTGGCTCAATTTCAACCGTTTTTCCCTGTCTTGCAAGGTCGTAAAGACGAACTCCGTCTTTTTTAAGGGCAGAATACATCGGCGGAATTTGACTTATTTCCCCTTTAAACTGTTCTAAAACACTAAGAAGTTCTTCCCTTGTTACATTCACCTTTTTTTCGCAAAGGACTTCGCCCGTAATGTCGCAAGTATCGGTAACAATTCCGAGTTTTACGGTTGCTATATAACTTTTATCGGCGTCCAGCACAATTCCCGCAAGGGCGGTTGCTCTTCCCAAAAAGACGGGCAAAACTCCCGTTGCAAGCGGGTCAAGGGTGCCTGTGTGTCCGACTCTTTTCTCATTAGCAAGCCATTTAATTTTTCTTACCGCAGAAAAGGAAGTTATTCCCTTTGGCTTATTTAAAAGTATCAGACCCTTCATCGAGTTCCTCCAAAGCCTCTTTTACGGCGGCAAGAATTTTGGCTTTTGCCTCTTGTAAGGTTCCTAAAACGGTACAGCCCGCCGCCGCTTTATGTCCGCCGCCGCCGAGTTTTGAGCATATCGCAGAGGCGTCAAGCGGGTCATAGGTTCGAACCGAGATTTTAAATTCGTTTTCACGGGTTTCTTTAAGGGTTACACCCACAAGAACCCCCTCAACCGAACGGGACATTGCGGGAACGCCCTCCATATCGGTTTTGGTGCAACCCGTTTTACGCTGGGTTTCAAGGGTAATTGACATAAGCATAAGGCGGTCGTCAAAATGGAATTCGGCGCTGTTTAGCACCATAGTTTCCATTTTAACCCGACTTTTTGACTTTGTGTCAAACATAATTCGGTTAATTTCTCCCGCATCAACCCCAATTTCATAGAGTTTTGAGGCGATTTCGTGGGTTTTTGCGGTTACATTATTGTACTTAAAACAACCCGTATCGGTTGAAAGACCTGTATAAAGGGCATTAGCAATACTGCGGTCAAATTCAACACCGAGTTCATCTAAAATTTCATAGATGCACTGGGTGGCAGCGGCTGCATCAGAATCAAGATAAAGCCGTTTTGCATAGCGGGTGTTTGAAATGTGGTGGTCAATATTCAGGTCAATTCGACCCTCAAAACGCTCATACAGGTCGCCGAGCAGTTTAATGTCGGCAACATCAACCGCAACGACCGTTTCGGGAATAAAATCGCACTCGCTGTCATCAATAAAATAATCGTATTTTCGGGGAATTTCGTCACAGCAAACTACCTGAACTTTTTTACCCAGTTTTTTAAGCCCGAGTTTAAGACCGTAAGCGCTGCCCAGCGTATCTCCGTCGGGATTGGCGTGGGTAAGCACCACATAGTTATCGTGGGATTTTAAAAATTCGCAAAGACTTGCCAGAGTGAGAATTTCACAACTGCTACTCATCTTTAGTGTCCTCTTCTTCCTTTTTTTCAAAACTGTCTACAATTCTTGAAATGTTGGCAGAAACCTCTATTGAATTATCGGCAACAAAACGAAGTTCGGGAACCTTTCTAAGAGATAGTTTAAGGCCGAGTTCCCTGCGGATATATCCTGCCGCACCTTTAAGGGCTTTTACCGATTCTTCGGTTTTTTCTTTGCCTTCAATGGCGCTGACATAAACCTTTGCATAGGACATATCGCCCGAAACATCGAGTTTAACGATTGAAAGAAGTTTGCTGACTCTGGGGTCCTTAATTTCGGTTAGAATTTCCGAAAGGGCATATTTAATGTCGGATGTAACACGACCCATTTTAAAACCGGCCATATTCTACCTCCTGTTTTTTGATTTTTGTCGTTAAGACAATTCGTCAAGAAATTTTATTGATAGTTAAACAATGAGAGAAATTGTTTCACAGGGAAGCCGCGCGTGTGCAGGCATATACGGATATTCCAAACGGGCAAGGCAATGCTGTGGGGCAATTTATCCATTGTTTTAATCTCTGTATTCTTCTACGATATATGCCTCGAATATATCTCCCTCTTTAATGTCGGCAAATTTTTCAAGACTTATACCGCATTCGTAACCTTGAGCAACTTCCTTTACATCGTCTTTAAAGCGCTTTAAGGAATCGATTTTATCTTCGGCAACGATTACGCCGTCACGGACAACGCGGATATTACAAGCACGGGTAATTTTACCCTCGGTAACATAACCGCCGGCAATTGTTCCGACACCCGAAATTTTAAAGGTGTTACGAACTTCAATTGCGCCCATTTCAACATCACGGTATTTGGGAGCGAGCATACCCTTCATTGCCGATTCAATTTCTTCGATAGCGTCATAGATTACTCTATATAGACGCATATCTACGCCGTCACGCTCTGCGGCAGCCTTTGCAACGGCATCGGGACGGACATTGAAACCGACAATAATAGCGCCCGAAGTTTGAGCAAGCATAACGTCGGTTTCGTTGATACCGCCTGCGGCTCCGTGAATAACCTTAACACGAACCTCGTCGTTAGAAAGTTTTTCAAGCGACTGTTTAACCGCTTCAACCGAACCTTGAACGTCGGCCTTAACGATAAGTTTAAGTTCTTTGAGTTCGCCCTCGCCAAGTTTGTCAAAGAGGTTATCAAGGGTAACCTTGGAAGCGGCGGCTTGAGCCTCGTCTTTAATCTTTTGTTTTCTTTGTTCAACAAGTTCACGGGCAAGACGCTCGTTGGAAACGGCGTCGAAAACATCTCCCGCGGTTGGAACTTCGGTAAGACCCGCAACCTCAACAGGAACAGAGGGACCGGCCTCTTTGAGTTTTGCTCCACGCTCGTTGGTCATAACACGGACTCTGCCGACAGAGGTACCGGCAATAACAATGTCGCCGGTTTTAAGGGTTCCGTTTTGGACAAGAAGGGTTGCGATAGGTCCGCGACCCTTATCAAGACGGGCTTCGATTACAACACCCTTTGCCTTACGGTTGGGGTTGGCTTTAAGTTCAAGCATTTCGGCAACCAGAAGAACATTTTCAAGCAAAGTATCAATTCCGTCGTGGGTTTTAGCCGAAACGGGAACGCAGATAATATCTCCGCCCCATTCTTCGGGAACGAGGGAGTGTTCGGTAAGTTGTTGCTTAATGCGGTCGGGGTTAGCCTCGGGTTTATCCATTTTGTTGATTGCGACAATAATCTGAACCTCGGCGGCTTTGGCGTGGTTGATTGCCTCAATAGTTTGGGGCATAATGCCGTCATCTGCCGCAACAACGAGAATTGCAATATCGGTTGCCATTGCTCCACGCTGACGCATAGAGGTAAAGGCGGCGTGACCGGGGGTGTCAAGGAAGGTAATATCCTGACCCTTTGCATTTACTCGGTAAGCGCCGATATGCTGGGTAATTCCGCCGGCTTCGGTATCGGTAACGGCGGTATTACGAATAGCGTCGAGAAGAGAGGTTTTACCGTGGTCAACGTGACCCATAACAACGACAACGGGACTTCTCGGGAGAAGGTTCTCTGCGGTGTCCTCGGTTTCGTCCATAATCTGCTCTTCGATTGTAACAACAACGGCACGTTCAATTTTAGCGCCCATTTCGGTTACAACGATTTCGGCGGTATCGTAGTCAATAGTCTGATTTACAGAAGCCATCATTCCGAGTTTCATAAGTTCCTTAATAACCTCGGCGGCGGTCTTCTTTAGAGCGGCAGCAAGTTGACCTACCGTAATTTCGTCACCGACGGTTACGGTAATCGGGGTCTTTTTGATGCGCTCAAGTTGAATTCTGCGCATCTTTTCTGCCTCTATCTCCTTTTTGGATTTCTCCTGACGGCGATAGTTCTGTGATTTTTGGTTAATCTTCTGCTTTCTTTGAGCATCATCTCTCATAGAGTTAGCGGGAGCGATATTTTCATATTTTTCGTTGTATTTCTCCATATCAACATTAGAGAAACGGGTATCAACCGTTCTGCGCTCGGCAGGACCTCGGTTGGGAGCGGCGCCTGCGGGACGGTCTTCTTTTTTGCGAGCCTCAAAGGGTTTCGGGTCGGAAGGCTTGTGCTCGGTTTTAACCTCTGCCTTTGCTGTCTTTTTGGGTTCAGCCTTTTTAGGCTCGGCTTTTGACGCTTCTTTCTTAGGTTCAGCCTTTTTGGGGGCTTCTTTAGCCTCTTTTTCCTTACGCTTTGCCGCCATTTCGGCTTCTTGAGCCGCCTTTAACTGCTCAAGAATTGCCATTTGGGCCGCAAGGTTCTGGTCTTTCTTGGCTTTCTTTGCCTTTTCTTGCTGTTCACGGGCGGCTTTTCCCGTTTCAAAATATTTATCAAAACTCTTTACTTCGTTTTTAAGGGTTAAAGCGGCAAAGATAATATTGACTTCCTCTTCGGTAAGAGTTGAGCCTGATTTCTTTTCGGTTCCGCTATATTCCTTTATAATGGCAGCAATATCTTTAACGGCAAGTTTAAAATCAGCCGCTGCTGTGTTAATTTTATATTTCTCCATCATAGCGATTATCCTCCTTATAGTTCTTCATTACGGCTTGTGCAAAACCCTCATCATTCACGGCTATGATGCCGCACTTTTTACCAAGTCTTTGAGAAAGGGCCTCACTATTTACGCCTATGAGTAGGGCGACGGGAATGTTAACCTTATCGGCTTTGAATTTTAGTTCTTTAACGCTTTTTTCAGAAATATCTTCGGCGGCTAAAACGAGTTTTGCTTTTTTTGAGGTTATGGCAAACTCGGTAGCGTGGGTGCCGAAGGAAAGTTTTCCTGCCTTTGCGGCAAAGGATAAAAGGGTTAAGATAGAATCAGTTTTCACTATTTAACTCCTTTAATATATTCTCTGCGACATCTTCGGGAATTTTTGCCCCGAAAGCGCGTTCAAAACTTTTACACTTTATTGCTAAACTGAAGCAGTTAACATTTTTGCAGATATAGGAGCCTCTGCCGTTTTTACGGCCAACCGTGTCAAGAAGGATTTCCCCCTCGGGCGTTTTTACAACCCTTACAAGTTCTTTCTTGGGTTTCATTTCTTTACAGCCGCCGCACTGACGCATAGGAATCTTTTTATTCTGCATAGTTTACCTCCCGTTTAAAAGAAATTATTCTTCGCCGTAGAAACCGCTTTCGGGGCGGATATCAATTTTCCAGCCCGTAAGTTTAGCGGCAAGACGAACATTCTGACCCTTGTTTCCGATTGCAAGGGATAACTGTGCGTCGGGCACGGTTACCTTTGCTGCCTTGGGGTCTTCGCTTAATATTTCAACCGAAACAACCTTGGAGGGAGAAAGGGCCTCGCTTATGAAAGCAACAGGGTCGTCGGAATACTTAACAATGTCAATTTTCTCTCCGGCAAGTTCGCTAACTATTGTGTTTACACGCGCACCTTTAGGTCCGATACAAGCACCGATAGGGTCAATTTCAGGATTTGCCGACCAAACCGCAAGTTTAGTACGGGAACCTGCTTGACGGGAAACGCTCTTGATTTCAATTGTTCCGTCAAAAATTTCGGGAACTTCGGTTTCGAAAAGACGCTTCACAAGACCCGGGTGGGTACGGGAAAGCATAATTTTAGGTCCTTTTTCGGTTTCCTTAACATCAACCACATAAACTTTTACATGGTCGCCCTCACGGAGTTCTTCGCCGGGAACCTGCTCAAGTTTAGGAAGGGTTGCTTCGCTTTTGCCGATAGTAACGGCAGCGTTGCCTGTTTTGGGGTCAATACGCTGAATAACGGCGGTCAGAAGTTCACGGTTATGGGATTGGAACTCGGAAAGGGTCTGACTGCGTTCAACATCACGGATTCCCTGACGGATAACATGTTTTGCGGTGGTTGCAACAATTCTTCCGAATTGACGGGTATCCATTTCGATTTCAACAAATTCGGCGTCTGCCTTTGCTTTGTACTGAGTTTTGGCTTCGTCACGGAGAATCTGAATTCTGGGGTCTTCTACCTCATCGACAATATCCTTACGGAGAACTACCTTGAAAATTTCGTTCTCACAGTCGATTGTGCAGGTTATGTTCTCGGTTGTACCATAGTCTTTACGAAGAGCAACTACGATTGCCGCAGAAATTTTTTCGGCAATATATTCCGCAGGAATACCCTTTTCGGCCTCCATAAAGCGAAGCGCTTCAAAAAACTCCTTTGATTGATTTTTGGTTGATTTTTTTGCTTTAGCCATTTTCCTTTGTACCTCCATTTATATAAATGAATAATTTAAAAATTTGCATCGTCAAGTTTTACCGAAGAAATTTCGGACCTTAAAAACTCGGCGGTTGTTGAATTTATTTGAGCGGTCAGGGTTTCGTCGGTTGCCGAAATTAAAGTTCCCGAAAACTCCTTAACCCCGTCTTTTGCTTTATATAGTCTTATTTTAATTTTTTGGTTAGCCATTTTTTCAAAATGCTCTGCTCGGGTTAGTTCACGCTCAAGACCCGGAGAGCAAACCTCTAAATAATAGGATTTGTCAATAGGGTCGGCGTCGTCAAGAATAGGGTCAATAGCGTGGTGGACATTTGTACAGTCGTCAATAGATATTCCCGTGTCAGAGTCGATTATTACCCTTAAATACCAACTTGCGCCCTCTTTTACAAAGCGGACATCCCAAAGATTTACATTCTGGGCTTCAACCGTTTCTCTGATTAAAGAAAAAACCTGCTGCGCAACAGAAACTGCCAATTTCATCTTCCTTTCTACAAAAAACGAAGAGCGGGCGTTGCCCACTCTCCTTTTAAATCCATATCTTACTTTAAAAGTATATCCTATTATTTAAAAAAAATCAAGTATTTTTTAAAACCAGGGGGTAAAGTACTGATTTTGGGACAATAAAAGGGGTAAAATAGGGTTGTAAAGCAAAAAAAATAAACTTTTTTATAAAAAAGGCTTGACATTTTTCGCTTTACAATCTATAATGATTACAGAAAAGAACAAATGTTCGTTTTGGAGGATGTTATGGAATTTCGTTTTGTTATTCAGACAATCTTTGAAGTTGCAGTTGCAGGTTTTATTATCTACGGCCTTTTTTTCGAGCATAAATTTGCCGAGGCAGAAAGAAAGGCGGTAGCCTTTATAAAGCGCAAATTGCGCAAGTATTTTTGCGCGCCGAGTGATTTTAGCTCTGACAGAATTTAATTTATTCCTCTTTTTGAATTAGAAGGGCAGAGAGAAATTCTCTCTGCCCTTCTGTTTTATAATAAACCTTTATCCTTAAGATACTTAACCTTTAAAACTGCCGCTTGGGTTTTACCGTCTTTAATTTGTCCGCTCATTATCATCTGAACAAGGATGTCGAGCGGATATTTTTCCGCCTTTACAAACTCGTCCTCGTCGGGACTGCTCTCACTAAAGGAAAGACCGGTTGCGGCATACATATAAATAACCTCATCGGTATAACCCGGGGTGGGGTAAAATTCGCCCAAGAAGACAAAATTTTTAGCCTCTACGCCAAGTTCCTCTTTAAGTTCCCTTTTTCCGCCCTCAAGGGTGTCTTCAAAAGCGCTGTCCCTTTTACCCGCGGGAATCTCAACCACCTGCTTTGAGTAGGGGTAGCGATATTGACGGACAAGAAGAATTTCGTTTTCCTCGGTTATCGGCACAACACAGACACCGCCCGGGTGTTTAACATACTCTCTGAATGCGGTTTTTTCGTTTGGCAAAAGAATTTGGTCGTTATATAGTTTGATTATTCTTCCGTCATATAAAAGATTTGATTTAACTTTTTTCTCGTCAAGATTCATTTATTTCACTTCTTTCGCATACTAATATTACATACATATTAAAGGACGGGTGAAAAAGATGGATATTTTAAGTTGCCAAAATTTTGACTATTTCGAGTTTATTAAAACAAAAGAAAAACTTCTTTGTGATTTTCCCTTTTTAAAGGCTAAAAGAATTGGAAAAAGTGTTATGGGAAAGGAAATTTGCGCCTTTATGTTGGGTAAGGCCGAGGAGTATGTTCTGTTTGTCGGCGGAGTTTCGGGAAGTGAGGGTTACACCTCGCTGCTTCTTTCCGCCTTTTTATACGACCTGTCTAAAGCCCTCTCTTTAGGGGAAAGTTTTGAGGGGCTTCGGGTTAGACGAGCCCTTAAAGGGCGGGCCCTTGCGGTAGTCCCCTGTCTTAACCCCGACGGGTGCGAAATTGCCGCAAAAGGCAAAGCGGGTTGCGGAAACTTTGAAAAAACGATTTCGGTTTTTGCAAAAAACGGGTTTGAATCTTTCAGCACAAACGCCAGAGGGGTTGACCTTGACCGCAACTTTACCGCCCTTTCAGGCCTTACCGAGCCCGAGACGGTTGCTCTTGATTCCTTTATAAACGAACTTCCTCTTCGCCACGCCGTAGTGTTCGGGTCGGGAAACGGAGAGATTGTTTCGGCAAATGGCGACTATATTCCAAATCGCAGTTTGCGTATGGGCGAAATAATGGCAACCTCAACGGGATATACCTTTGAAAAACAACCGCTTATATACGAGGGCTTTATAGACCATGTCGGAAGAGTTCATAAAAAACCTGCCTTTAAAATTTTATGCGAAAAACCAAAAAGCGATGAACTCCTTAACCTTTACAAAGAACTCCGTGAGGTTTTAATTCTTTCGGCTATTATGTAATCGGTTATAGTTCTACGAAACTCGGTGTGTGGTGGGTTGAGGGGATAAATTTATCTATTATATCCGAAGTTTTAATTTTTAAACTTGAAGAGTTGTCACACGGGTGGCAACCGAAGTGTTCTCTGTTTAAAACATCTTTATCTATTACAAGACGCACCTTAAGTTCGGTATCGAACAGAAGCCCCAAAACCGAGGCAGAACCGGGGGTGCAGTTGATTAGTTTTTCCATATATTCAGGGGAGGCAAAAGAAAGCCTTGAACATCCAAGTTGCGGGGACAAAAGTTTTGTTTTAAAGGGTTTTTCGCCCGGCATAACAAGAAGATAAAACTCGGTTTTCTGGGCGTTACATAAAAACAGATTTTTTAGAATCTCTGCCCCGAGCACCTGTCCGATTTCAATACAGCCCTCAATAGTTCCGATATGCTCGTGAGACACCCGACCGTACTCAATACCCAGACTTTCAAGGGCGTCATAACAAGCGGTTTCCTTTTCTGAGCAGTTTTCTTTACGGCAATTATAAACCGTTTTATCGGTAAAACCAAAATTTTCCATTTTTCTCACTTTATTACCTTTCTTATTTTAGGAAGAACAAAAATTTTAACAACTACCGCAAGGGCTGTTTCAGGAACGATTAAGATTAATGCTTGTGGGATACGGGTTAAAAGTTGCGTAAAATACGGTAATCCCGTGAGTTGACTAATCCACAAGGAATTTAAAAGCAGAGTGCAAACAATTTTTTCAAACACAACCACCGATAAGGCTAATCCTGAAAAAACAAACTTTTTTTCGGTGTTCTCGGCGATTTTTCCTAAAAGCCCGTATAAAACACCCGACAAAAAGGCGGTTACGGTTATCATTGGGTGGGGTACGCCAATCGGAATTAAAATAGCGGCAAGTAAATCGCCGAGTCCGCCGCATACACCGCCCCATAAAGGACCGAACATCATACCGCAGACCATAATAGGCACAAAGGAAAACCCGATTTTAATGTCGGCGGTTACTATTGACCCCATTCGGTTTAGTATTGTTGTTGCGGCAACAAGAAGCGCCGTTACCGCAATTTTAATTATGAGTTTTTGTTTTTTAGACATAAGAAAACCTCCTTCCCACTAATAACTCAGCGAGGACGGAGGCTTTTTGCATTTCCTTACTGGTTAGCGGGATGCGAAAAGCCGACCGCCGAGAAACCTCGTTCGTCCGCCCGGCAACTCCCCGTCCAAACGGCACTTAAACGCACAACTTTTCTACTCTAACATTTTTATCTTGAATTATAAGTTTTACCCTCTGCCACATTCAGAGCGTATTTCATTATACGAGTGTGGTCAGCAGAACTGATTTGACCCATTTTAACGCCATTTACAACAACCTGATAACGAGAGGGACCAGCCTCATAATATTTAATAACCGTCGGGGCGGTTCCGTTGTTGTGGTTAATGGTTAAAACGGTTGCCGGTTTTTTGCCCGAAATATCTGCTTCATTATAAGTTTGAGCCTTTATTGCTATTATATAAGAATAATAATTCTGGAAATTTCGGGTTTCTACAGCCGTTTTGTTAACCTTAACGGTGCTTATGGTATCTCTGCCTGAGGTTTCGTCATAGGTGGTCGAAATATCGAACTGAACCGATTTATCTCCCGACTCAATCTTAACATTAGCCGCCGAAGTGATATTCTCAATAAAGAGAAGTTCGTTATATAAATCTTTCGGGGCAAACTTAGCGGGGGCTAAAGCGGTTGCATCGACCTTCATAATTGTCTTGTTGCCCTTATAGTAAACGGCATAAAAACCGTCTTTTTGCAGAGTGGCGCTAAAGCCGTCTTCAATATCTCCAACCTGAATTCTAACCGAGAAGTCGGGGCTGTCAAGCCCGAACTTTTTAATATCTTTCTCGGTTGCGGTGTATGAATAACAACCGTTTGACTCAACGCCGTAGGCAAATAGACCTACGATAGCCGCAATATTGTTATCATCTGCGGGTCGGGTTGTCGGCGAAACTATGTGATAATTATTAAAGACCGTAATATTGTCGGTTTTCTTGCAAATTATTTTATAGGTATCGCCAAAAGTTTTACCCGAAAGGGTAAGTTTATCGCAAAGAATAAGCGTACCCTCTGTATAATTATCATCACTGTAAGATTGGTCCTTTGCAATAGCGGGAATTCTTTCCGGCTCTACAAAATCCAACTCGTTTTTCTGGTAATGATAAAATCCTGTGTCACGGACAAAGTAAACCTCGTCGGAAAGGGTTGTGGTTGCGTATCTTCCGCTATCGGTAGGCGAATAACCCCCGATAATAAGCGAGAAGGAAACGCTGTCTGACCCTTCGTTGAAAAAATCTACCTGATATTTAGGTTTATCGAAACCGTATTCTTTACCGTCATTTTTATCGTCGCTTATTTTTTTCGAATAACCCTGCTCCATAAAACCGAAAATGGTATTTTCAATGTTTGAAACGCTGGTCAAAGAAGGGTCAACATCGACAAGAGACCACTGGGTTGTCGTTTTCTCTTCGGTTTTAACCTCAATAGTGTGAAATTTTATGGTATTGTTTTCGGCAATAAGGGTAACTCGGTCAACCTTGTCAAAAAGGGATTCTTCCATAATTCTTATATCGTCAAGAGAACTGCTTGAATCCTCATTATCAACAATAGGCGGAATTAAGGTTACGATAAGGGCGATTATTGCCCCAACTAAAACAAGGGCGACAGATGCGGGTATTATCTTTTTAAGGTTTTTACCCTTTTTTACCTTGTCTTTATGGGCTTTAGGGTCGGAAAAGATGGTAGACTCTTGGTCGGACACTTCATAAACACGCGAATTTTCGCCTGGTTCGTTTGCCACGCTTTCGCTTTGTTTTTCCTGTTCGAAAGAGTTCATCGACGAGCCCTCCTTACAAAGACGGTAACGCCTAAAGCGATAAGCAGTACGGGAAGTCCCCACTTGAAGATAGCCTTCATTGTGTTTGCGGCTTTTTCGTCTACAACGTCGGCAAAGGTTTTACTTTCCATTTGCTTCATTGCAAAGGTTATTCCGTCATCTTCGGCTCCGCTTATAAACTTTGCCGCCGAAATCATACTCTCACGGTTAAGTGTATAGGTTGAACTCCAATAGGACGAAGCAAAATCTTCGCCCGAAAAAGCCATTACATAACTTGTTCGGTAAATATTATCAACCGGCTCGGTTTCTTCTGAAAGAAGAATACCTATATGCTTTTGCTGTTCAAAAGAGCCGTCGGGTTTCCAGTCGGTTCCGACATTTGACAGTTCAGCAATAACTACGCTGTCGGTAGCGGTAAGGGCAATAGGCTTGGTTTCTCTGAGCCCTTCTTCTTCAAAAGCCTGATAAAGAGGACGGTTTCCGCCGGAGACAAGACCCTGGTTTGCGTTTACGATTTTATCGTACTCGTTTTCTTCCCCGTTTGTTTCGGCCGCTTCAAAGAAGAGCGAAGTGTTATCGCCGAAAGCAATATATTCGGTATTGGTTTCGTAAAGAACGCCGTCGCCGTAGGTTATTCCCCAACTTTCAAGAAAAGCGTCAAGGTTAGGCGTAGCGGGGGAAGAAGCCGAAGCCATATACATAAGTCCTTTGCCCCTTATTCCGCCGTTATAAAGCCACTCCTCGATAGCGTCAATTTCAAAGGCGAGAAAATCTTCGGTCGGAGCGTCAATAATAACAAGTTCATACTCTTCGCCGATTTCGTTTATCGCACCGGCAGAATAGGTAGCAATATCAAAATTGTTGAGTTTAAGCATATCGCCGTATTCGGTTGCAACATGGGGGTCGCAGTGGGTTTCAATAATAAGGGCTTGTTTGGTTTCTGCCGAAGTGACCTTATATATTGCCGAAGTTAGCACAGTTTCAATATTATTTCCTGATATGGTGTACGGATTTCCGTACTGAACATATCCGTCATCCTTTAAATAATAAATGTCATCAAAAGCAATTATTGAACTGCGGTTAACATACTGACCGTCGACATTCTGATAGCACTCTACAATAATATCCCCTAAATCGAGAATCGAGCCTGAATACTCCTTTTCAATCTCTGCGAAAGAGGGGTCATAAGGGTCGACAAAACGAATTGTTATATTGTCAGAATATTTATCGTAAAGTTTTAAAAGATTTATAGTTTGCTCAAAATATTCGCCCGTTTGGTCAACGGCGTTAAAATACTGCTGTGCAATATAGCCGAGTTGTCCGTTTGTGTAGTCTTCTTCGGAACTGCAAACGGTTATGGTAACCTCTTTTTCGAGGCCTTCAATAAAATCAATATTTTCTTTCGAAAGGGTGTTTGCCCCTTGAAGAGAAATGTCTATATTAAGGTTGGTTCTCTGGGCTAAAAAGCCGAAAACAAGGTTTACACCTACCAAAACCGCAAGAACTATTGCGGTAAAGGCAACAGCAACTCCCCCGTGTTTAAGGGCGTTTTTGTTAAAAAGTTTCTCTTTTTTTACGGTGTCAGAAACTCGTGTTTTTAAGTTTTTGAAAATTTTCATACCGACACCTCCGCTTAAGCCCATCTGCGTCTTTCAACGGCACGGATTGAAAGGAAGACAAAACCTACCGCAATAGAAACGAGATAGATTACATTAACAACGCTGAAAACTGAACTTGAAAAAGCCGAGAAAAGACTGACAAAGGCAACCTTTTCGGCTACTGCAACTACCCAGTCCTGATTGGTTAAAGAGGCAAGGTTGGTTATTACCAAAAGAAGAAGGAAGGTAACAAGGGTAAGTATACAGGAGATAATCGTGCTTTCGGTAAGGGAGGAAATAAACATTCCGATTGAAATAAGAGCCGCACCGATAAGCAAAGCGCCCAAAAGTCCGTTTAGGAAAACGAGCCAGTTAACGCTTGGGGAAAGCATTGAAACGATAACCTGGAAAAGAAGGGTTGGCGAAAGGGCAAGGGCGTAAATGCCAAGAGCGGCAAAAAACTTGCCGAGAACGATTCCCTCAACCTTTACGGGCGCAGTAAGAAGCGCCTGGTCAACCTTCTGACGACGGTCTTCTGAGAGAAGACGCATTGTTATTACGGGGGTTATCAAAACTATTACGGTAGAAAGCGACGGGAAAATTATTTCAACCGACGGGTCGCCGTAAGTGTAAAGGGTTGTGAAAAAACTTCCCTCGAAAAAGAGGAAGATTGCAAGAAAAACATAGCCGAGAGGCGAAGTAAAATATGATTTGAATTCTCTTTTGAAAACCGCTGTCATTATTTATCGTCCTCCTTTTTGCTAAATTCTTTAGTTTGTTTTGTTTCCTCGCCGATTACGGCTTCGCCTGATTCAAGGTCAAATTTAACCTTGGGGGAATCGGTCTTTTTATCGGCTTTTTTTACAAGTTTCTCCGTAGCCGTTCCCTCGGTAATGCGAAGGAAGATTTGTTCAAGGGTCATTTCGTTAGAGGTAAGAGAAAGCAGGGTCTTTTTACGCTCTGCAAGACGCTCGGACACAGCCGCACGGATATCATGCCCCGCCTTTGGCTCAAGAATAAAGTCAACCGTTCCGGCCTCTTTACTTGAAAGGTGGCGGATTTCTTTAATTCCGGGAACTCCGTTTAGAATTTTTAAAATTTCGCCCTCGGTACCCTTTACTCTTATAGAAAGAGAATGGTCGTCGGAAAGATTTTTAGAAAGATTCTCGGGGGTATCGTCGGCAACGATATGACCCTGATTTATAATTATTACTCGCTCACAAACCTCCTGAATTTCCGAAAGAATGTGGGAGGAAAGTATTATGGTGTGGTTTTTACCAAGACGGGCAATAAGGTTTCTGATTTCCAAAATCTGTTTCGGGTCAAGACCAACGGTCGGCTCGTCGAGAATAAGAAGGTCGGGGTTGCCGATTAGTGCCTGGGCAATTCCGACACGCTGACGGTAACCTTTAGAAAGATTTTTAATAAGACGGTTGTAGACATTATCAATCTTTACAACCCTTGCGATTTCTTCAATATGAGGTTTTTTAGGGAAACTAACCTTTTTTAAGTCATAAATAAAGTAAAGGTATTCCTTAACCGTCATATCAATGTAAAGAGGGGGGATTTCGGGCAGATAGCCAATACGCTTTTTGGCTTCTTCGGGGTTTTCCGAAATGTCAAATCCGTCAATGCTTACCGAACCGTCGGTTAAAGACAGATAGCCCGTCATAATATTCATAATTGTACTTTTTCCCGCACCGTTAGGGCCTAAAAAACCGACAATTTCACCCTTCTCAATGCTGAAACTGACATTGTCAACCGCAAGATGATTGCCGTACCGTTTAGAAAGGGAGGATACTTCTATCATTTGAATTTCTCCTTTTGAAAAATTTAAACCTTAGTGTCATTTTAACAGAAAGCAAAAGCCTTTTTGTAAACTGTCTATAAACATTTTAAAATTATATCATATATATAGCAAAATTTCAAGAAAAACGAATCTGATTTAAGTTTCTAATATATAGCAAAAGCAGAGCAAGTTTTCGGTTGTCCTTGCTCTGCTTCTTTCTCTAATCTTCCATTTGTCTTCCCAAAAATTCAGCCGCCGCCATAACAAGTTTTAAGTCGGCTTCACCCGCTTTTTCGTCGGTTTTGCCGACTAAAATTACCGCCCCGCTGACATCGCCGCAAGAAATTATCGGATAGGCTGCGGCACAAAGCAAATCACTCGCTTCTACCGCCTGTACGCCCTCTCCTCCGCCATATCTGGTTCGGTCTTTTATAATATTGCTCAGTTTTTCGGAAATTTCTTTTTCTGCAAGTTCTTTTTTCAAAGCGCCTGCCGCCGCAATAATTGTATCCTCATCACAGATTGCCGCCGTAAAACTGCTTGCCTTTGCAAGAGCCTCGGCATAATCCTGAGCAAAGTTAGACAGTTCCCCTACCGGAGAATATTTTTTAAAAATAACCTCTCCTCCAACCCCTGTATATATCTCTAAAGGAGTCCCCTCCCTGATACGCATCGTTCTTCTGATTTCTTTCGGTATAACCACCCTGCCTAAATCATCTATTCTTCTCACAATCCCAGTTGCTTTCATATATACATTTCTCCTTAAATTACAAATTGTGTTGTTATTATCTGTAACTTGCGGAGAAATATACCGCATAGATTTACTTTTGAAATGAAATATGATATAATAAATTAAAGGCGGTGAACGTATGAAAGAATATTACAAAAAGATTGATAAATCGTTTTTTGATGGTAAAGTGACCATTCCAAATCAATATGTCGATTGCTTTGTTGAGTCCAAGGATTTCGATCAATATAAAAGTCGCGATATAACTATTAGGTTTAAAGGTAAAAAATATGATGGGAAGTATTGCTTTGTTCATCAATCAAACGGAAGAAACGTATTGCAAATTTCTTACGATAAGAAATTGGTTGTTGAATTAAAACAAGAGTTTATACAAACGTACTTTGCGATAGAAAGCCAAAAATTATTAAAAGAAAAAGATAAAAAATTCCAAACAAAATTATTAGGCGGCAATCAAGAAGTTGCTATTTTTAGGGCAATTGATGATTTAAATGTTGAGCTTTTAACTTTCATAAAAATTGAAACCTCTTATGATAATATCTTTAAAGAATTGGTTGAACAAAATGTTTTTGGCTGGCTTAGCAAAGAAAACAATTCTCAAATGATAACCAAATATTCAAATTGGATGTCAATCAAGGAACTACACAAATACGAAGACACTCCATATGTGGTTTACTATCTTGTTGATGATGTGAATAAAGAAATTTATATTGGCAGTGCTCAAAGACTTGGAGATCGCGTCAAACCCGGTAGACACGAAATTCCTAATTGGAATAAGTTTATGTTTGAAATAATTCATCCGGAATTTCATGCTTTTTTGAAAGAAATTGAATATCATTCAATAATGACATTTGCAAAATTTTTAACCAACAATGGTAACCGATCGTCATTAGGAATTTCAAATTATAAATTGGTTAATAAAGACTATAAATATTATAGAGATTAACAGTATAAGTCGAAAAAAGTAGCAATGCGGAGTGGTATTTCACTCCGCTCTTGTTATGCAATTCACCAACTTAAACAGATTTTTATAAAGTCTTTACCAAATGCTGTTAATCTAAACACTCCTCGACAAATTTCAAATTCATACCCTTCTGGAATGGATTGTGAAATTGTACTTTTAATTAAAGTATGATTCTCTAATGAATCATAGCAACTTGCATCAACTATATATTCATCATTCTTTATGTAAATCAATTTTAGCCTTTCAAAGTTGTCTAAATATGAAAAGATATTTGACGGACAATCACATACCCCTTCACCAACATTTGTAAAATTATGTATTTTAAGTTCATATCCCTCTGTTGATGAATGCAGTTTTACATCTATTACAGGTATTTCATCATCGCCATATTGAGAAAGCTTTTTAAGCAATTTTGCTTCGTCTGGTGTTAACTGTTTAATGATATCTACAAAAGATGGGTGAACCTGATATTTAGTATCGGTATTCATCGAAGAAACAAGTAGATTTGCATACATTTCACGCAATTCTTCACTATCATAACAATAACTTAGCTGTTGGATGGCGGGTATTGCTACATATGGTTCGGGTTCTGTCAATTTTTCTTCAGAAATTTGGGACACTTTTCCTTGAACAGCTAATGCTGTTAACTTAATGCTTTCCTCACCGTTTATAACCCATTTTTCCCATTTGCCTAATAATACGCCAATGGTACGCGGAAGCAAACTTAGTGTATTACCTACAGATTTAGCGGACGGATGAACAACATCATCATATGTTTTTTCGAGAACACCGCCTGCTTGTTCGATCAATTTATCTTTTGTGTCACTCATAATTCTACACCTTTCAACAAATTATGAGCAAATTATACCATATATATGATAAGAAATCAAACCCACTCAAAAACCAAGATAAAATTCACCTCGCTTTTGTTATGTATAAAAAACGCTAAAAACCTGTTTTAACACCAATGCGTTCAATGGGGCAAACCAGCGAAAACCCCAGTATTTATGCGGGTTTTCGGTTTTTTTGTTTTGCTCAAATCAAGCCTTGTTCCATCCAAAAAGTACGACACTACCAAGGTCCTTATCTGGGACGAGTTGTTGTTTTTTTCTTTGTTAGTATCACACTTTTTGTAGAAATTATGAGTAGAATTTCCAATTGTTTTTTTAATTTCAAATTGAGATGTGAAAAGGGCGATGACTTTTTCGAGTCACCGCCCTTGGCTGTTAGTTATTGATTTTTATCTCTTTGCTGTTCTTCTCTTTCTATCAACAACGGTCAGAGTAATTACTGCGCCAACGCCGATAAAGAGGAGTGCGATCCAAAGAAACATATTGCTGTTATCGCCGGTCTGAGTACTGTCGGTGTCAGCAGACTTTTTCAGCTCTGCCAAAGTTGCTTTAGCATCGGTGAGTGCCTTCTTTGCATCTTCGTCAACAAGAGATTTCTCGTAGTCAGTAAGAGCGTTATAGGCATCGTCCGCCGTTTTGATAGCCGCTTCGTCGTCCTTCTTGATGGTGTCGGGGAGCTTATCAATCAATTCTTCGACTGCTTCTACATTGCCGATTACTTCGAGGGCATCATCAATCTCGTCGATAGATTCCTGAATGTCCTTCTTGGCATCCTCGGCGTAGCCACAGTCCTTCAGCATTTCTTCAAGTTTTGCCTTGGCATCTTCAAGGTCGGTCTTATCCTCCGGTTTCACTTCATTGGGCTTTACAACAGGAATTTCCGTGTAAACCACCGTAATTGTTGTATCACCGGTGATGTTCTTGCCGTCGCTGTCCCACTTGCCAACGTATCCGTTCTTTGCAGGAACAGCGGGAAGGTTTGCATCCTTGCCGTGTCCAACGGTTTCGGTAGAAATCGGCTCACCGTCAGCCTTGTAGGTTACGGTGTAGTTCTTGTATACCATCACCTTGTATTCGGTCACATTGCCCGCCCTGTCGGTTACGGTGACGATATGCTCGGCATTATCGGCAGCGATCTTAAACTCGGCATCTCCCTCGGTGGTATCGGTAATATCAATACCGTCCACCTCGATCTTGAGGAAGTTTTCGTCCGTAGCCTTAAACACCTTATCGCCGTGGTATACGCCGCCGTTTTCAATGCCGTAAAGCACGGGAGCGGTAGCATCCAACACGATACCTTCGGAGTTGATATATTCTACATTACCAGCATTATCGGTCGCTTTTACATAGATCACGTAACGGTTGTCGGGATTGATTTTGAATGTGCCGCTATAAGCAACCCAATCAGTGATTGTATCTACCTCGTCACGTTCCAGTTCTCTGTCGGAAAGGTAATACTGAATGCTCTTTACGCCACTGCCTTTATCTGTTGTGGTAATAGTAACATCCTGCGTTTCCTTGAAGAACAGACCAAAGGTAAGGTTATTCCAGAAAGAAGTCCACTTGTTTTCTTTTACCTTGATTTCAGCAGCAGGCGGAGTAATGTCTGCAACGCCCCGCACCTCAATAATCTGGTCGGCAATGGCATTCATATAGGTTTCTTCAACACCTGCTTGTTGACCGCATTCCCAGTTTGAGATGATAATCTTGAAATCCTCTGTAGCGATATAGCCTTCGTGGATTTCGACCTTTAGCGTATAGTTGCCCTCGTATTCCATCTCAGTCTTATTGACCGTTACTGTGTAACCCACTTGATTTTGCGGAACAACGATCTGCAGTTTTCTGCCGTTTTTAACGGTTACAACCGCATCGGGAGACGGATTGTGGTTCGCATCACCCTGATAGCGCACATAATAGGTTCCTGCTGCAAGATATTCGAGAGTTCCGTCGAAACCGGCGGTATAAGCGGAATCTCCTTCCTTGCGGAATTCCATCGCAGATGTAAGACCGGAGATTTTACCGTCTGCTTTGCCAAAATAAGTAGTATCCGTCTTGGTAAGCCCTGTCGGTGCCGCTTGGTCAGCCTTTGCGATAATGAATTCTACATCATTACCGATTGGCTCGTAATTCGCCGCTTCATCTACAAAAAACCGAGCAACATAGTTGCCTGCCTTGGTGGGCGGAGTATCGCTGTTGTAGGTAGTTCCGTCGTTTGCAGTTCCGTCGTAAAGCACATATACAGTACCAAATTTAGCTTCAGCTGTCGGTGCATTGGCGGCTTCGCCGTAAGTCCAACCACTGATTGACGGTTCTGTGACCCAAGCGTTTTTTGCCTGCTTGATAGTGTATGCGGCATAGGCAAAGCGACTATTTGCAGCGAAATTTCCCTTGCCGAACACAACCGCATAATACTGACCGGCATTTATGCTGTCGCCGCTTTCCTTTCCGGTTCCAAAGAATTTTACCGGCTCGCCGTTGTCCCATTTCATAATTTGGTCCGAACCCAAATAATATACCTCATAATCTACACCTTCCGTCAGTGTAGCACCGTTAAAGGTAACGCTCACCGTAGGCTTGTGAGACTGGCCGTCGTAGACAAAGGTGTTCTGATCCAAAGTAACAACGGCACCTTTGATATCCGCAGGATTGATGCTGAATACCGCATTCTTTGTGCCTTTAAAATTACCCTTGCCAGTAATCGTAGCAGTGTAGGAGCCTGCGTTTGTAAGTTCGGACGGTTCCCAAGACAAAACGTAATCCGTATCTTTTACAAGGGTTGCGCCGTTAAAGGTAACCGTAACATCGGGGGTATAGGCACTGCCATTGTATGTGCCGTTTTCAGGATTTAATGTTATGGTTGCATCGCTTATATTTGCCTCCTCGATTTTAAAAGTCTTGGTTGCGGTGCAACCATTGATGGTGATGCTTCCGCTTGCATAACCCAACTCGGTATTGTTAAAATACATAATTGCGGGTTTCTCATCTGTCCAGTTAAAGGAATACTCCACATACAAAGGTGTTATTTCTGATCCTGTGTAGGCATACGAATTTTTATCTGCAGATAGCGTAGCAGTTGCATTGTCAACCTTATTACAATCACAGGATTTGGTTATTATATTGTCTGTGACAGAATATTTCCACTCATGAACATTAGGAGCATTATAACTTGCTCCACAGGTTGTACAGGTACCATATTTTGTACAGGTAACATCGGTGGCTCCCCCACAAGCTTCTGTAACCGTTTCATCACACACGCTGCAGGTACTTGTATGGGTATTATTTCCATTTGATTTCCAGTCCATCTTGTGTGCTTTTGCACTTCGCTCCATATGTATTGAAATATTAGAACCATCATCGAAATATACTCTTGGAGAGGAACCATAATCGTAACTTTTATCACAGGAACAATCCAGTTCAAAGGTGCCGTTTCTATATATGGTCTTATTCTGATATGTGCAATCATATTGAGCAACAAATTGGGCGGTAACAAACCCATTGATAGGTTTATCATCTATTATTTCAATTTTAAATGTTACGTTGCTATCGGTATTAAGATGGCCTCCACTAAACATTGTGTGGTGCACATTTCTTTCAGTACACTTGGCATATGAACTTGTAACCGTAATACCGTACTTATCAAAGCCTAAAATACTTAAAGATGCCGCATCGGCAGTAATGTTTAAAAAACGCATATAAGATATCACAAATGTCGCGCAAATCAGTATACTGAGAAATTTTTTCGCAAATTGTTTTTTCGTTTTCACATCGTTACCTCCAAGTAAGTGCAGGATGCAGAATTAGTAGCAGTTGTTTCGATAATATAAACTGACGTTTTTCTTCACATAAAAGTTTATAGAGTTTTACAATTCTTACGACAAAATCAAAACTCTTCTTTTCAATAATATTATCCATTACCCGTTCCTCATTCCGCATTTTGCATTTTGCATTCTGCATTTAGTTTTTCCGTTTCAGCAGGTCAAACAAAGCCTGTTCGGTTGTTTGATCTACGTACTCTCTGAATTTCTTTAACGTATCAAGACCAAGCTTTTTATAATTCATCGAAAGCACCTTCTTGATTTTTTCGTCTCGAATCTCCTTGGGGACGTTATAGATCGAAAGGATTGTTCTGAGTGCTCCTGCTACTCGAACGTCTAACGGCGCAGAGTCGGAAGTGGTGAAAAACACGGCATACTCAATTCCTGACACCAAGGTTTCCGCTTCCGAGAAATACTCATCTGACCAGTCGGGGCAGTATTCCTTAAACACCTCTTTGGCTCGGTCTGTATCGTTCTTACGAATATGCCCCATACACATCTCGCTTCGATAGGAGGAAAGGAAGAAATCCTTTGCCACCTCGTCCTGTTCACAGGCAGAAGCAATGGTCAGCAGTTCCAGACATATTGCCATAATAGAACTGTATCCGTCCTTGGCTTCGTCCTCCATCATCTTCCACTGATACTTGCAAAGCATTTCAACCAGCTCTGCCAACATATGCTCTTTGGTCGGAAAATGAAAGGTCATATTACCGGGACTCATATTTAATTTCTTGCACATAGAGTTTACTGTCGTTTTGGTATAACCGTCATTCAAAAAACAGTTAGCCGCAACCCGAACAATCTCACTGCGAGTAAGTTCTTTTCTATCTACTCGTATCACGCTTATATTACCTCCTGTCGTCTTTTTCACGCCAAAAGTTTATTATTCTAAAAATCATCACTACTATTATAGTACATATACTACGAAATTGCAATAGTTTCTTATTTTCTTTGCGTTTTTAAACAAAAAAGCGAGGTGAAAATTCACCTCGCTTTTGCTATGTATCTTATGTTTTTGTGTGTTTCGACAACTTTGGTCCTAATATAACACAAGCCTCTATTCTTCTTACAATACCTGTTGCTTTCATATATACATTTCTCCTTAAATTACAAATCGTGATGTTATTCTTTGTAACTCGTGGGAATTTATACTGCTGCGATTTACTTTTTTGCAAGGGCGTGATATACTGTATAAAAAAAGATTATATTAAATGAGGCAGGAGTTATGAAAAACTATGATGTTGCCGTTTGTGGCGGCGGAGTTGCAGGAATTTCGGCTGCACTTGCTGCGGCAAGGGAAGGAAAAAAAGTTATACTTTTTGAAAAACAATATATGCTCGGCGGTCTTGGAACTTCGGGTCTTATTGCCATATATCTGCCCCTTTGTGACGGTTTAGGGCATCAGGTTTCCTTTGGTATTGCAGAAGAACTGTTAAAACTTTCAATTACTTATGGTGCCGAAGGCAGATACCCTGAAAACTGGCTTGACGGGAACGGCTGCAAATCAGACAAGCGCTTCGAGGCACAGTATAATCCGCAACTATTTGCAATACTAACCGAAAAACTGCTCTTGGAAAACGGAGTTGATATCCTTTACGGAAGTTATGTTGTTGGTGTGTCCACCCAAAACAACCGCATAACCGAACTTTATGTAGAAAATAAATCAGGTAAAACGGCCTATTCTGCCGTATCGGTTGTAGACGCTACGGGAGATTGTGACATTGCTCATTTTGCGGGTGTGCCTACCGCCCATTTTGAACAGGGGAACCTTCTTGCCGCTTGGTATTATTATACCGATTCAAGCGGATATCATCTTCAAATGGTGGGCGAGGCGGATATCCCCGAAGAAGAAAAGACAGGCAGTACTCCCAAACCGCTTGACGAGCGTCGATTTGCCGGTCTTGACGGAAAGGAGATTTCCGAGCAGGTTTGTCTTTCCCACCAAAAAACATTAAAACATTGGCTTGAAAAAAGGGAAAGCGACAAAGAGGCAACCCTTTCAACCATTGCAACGATACCGCAAATTCGAATGACACGAAAGATTGTCGGCGAATATGAACTTTCACATACCGGTATGCATACCTATTTTGAAGACTCCATAGGTATGGTTTCAAATTGGAAAAAGCGGGGCCCTGTATATGAAGTTCCTTTCAGAACTCTTTATAACAAAAAAATGAAAAACTTAATCGTTGCCGGTCGGTGCACTTCGGTAAACCAGACCTTATGGGACATAATGCGTGTTATTCCTTGTTGTGCCGTAACGGGCCAGGCGGCAGGAACAGCCGCGGCAATGACCGACGATTTTACGACTATTGATATTTTAAAGTTACAACACAAATTACAAGCCGTTGGCGTGGTTTTACACGAAAAGGACCTTAAAAAATAAGAAAAGCGAGGTGAATTTCACCTCGCTTTTGTTTATGGGGTTGTTTTTTATTCTACGGTTAGAACTACTTTACCAACGTTTTGACCTTTGTATAGAATGTCGTGGGCTGCTTCGGCTTCGGTTATGGGAAGAACCTTATAAATAGTAGGTTTAACCTTGCCTGTTGCTACCTTAGGCCAAACCTTTTCTACGAGTTCGGAGAGGATTTGAGCCTTAACGGCGGGAGTACGGGAACGAAGGGTAGAACCGATAATGCGAACGTTTCTAACATAGATGTTTTTAAGGTCGATTTCGGTTTTTTGACCCGCGAGAGCGGCTATCATAATCCAACGAGCGCCGTGTTTTAAGAAGTGAATACATTTGCCCATAATTTCGCCGCCAAGACAGTCGATAGCAACATCAACAGGGTGGCCGTTTTCGAGTTCTTCTTTTAAAACTTCTACGATATCTTCTTTGGTTGTTACAACAACGCGGTCGGCGTTAAGGTGTTTAATGCTGTTTGCGAATTCGTCGGTTAAAACGGTTGTAATAACACGAACACCAAAAGCCTTAGCCATAGGAATAATAACGCTTGCAAGACCCGATGCGCCGGCGTTCATTAAAAGGGTATCGCCCTCTTTAATGTTACCTTCGATAAAGAGGTTAAGGTAAGCGGTAGCAAAGGCTTCGGGAATTGCGGCAGCCTCTACCATAGAGCAGTTTTCGGGTACGGGCATTAACATATCGTATTTAATGTTAGCGTACTGGGCATATCCGCCGCCACCAAGCAAAGCGCAAACCTTGTCGCCAACCTTCCAGTTGGATTTTTCTTTTGCACCGTCGGCAATTTCTACGATAGTTCCCGCAATTTCAAGGCCCATCCATTCGGGGCAGCCGGGTGGAGGCGGATAGTCGCCTTCTCTTTGCATAAGGTCGGCACGGTTAAGCGCAGCAGCCTCAATTTTAACAAGGCAGTCGTCGTTTCCTAAAACAGGATTTGGAACGTCGTCCCAACGAAGACTTCTGTCATCATTTACAAGTATTGCTTTCATAAGTTTTCTCCTTTATTTGTAATTTTATTTTTAACTAAAATCATTTCACTGAGTAGCGGTTGCGCCTTTGTAGCAAGTTTATCATACTCCAAAGCGCACAAACACATAGAAGCGCCAAGTTCTATACCCCGCCTTCTGTGAATAAAACATTCGCCGTTAGAAAGAAACACAAAGGGCAGATTTAACTCTTTTTTTAAAAGTTTAGTTGTTTCAAGGTTTATTTCTTGCTCTTCCTCGTTATTTGCCGCCGTTACGATTTTTATTATATCGGCTCCTCGGCGCTTTTGCTCTAGGGCTATTTCTAAAACCCTTTTTGGGGGAGCAAATTTATAAAGGTGGGAAGAGATAAGAACCTGTGCGCCAAGTGCGTGCAATTTGTCAATAAGTTCGATTTGTTTTTCTATTGCCTTAACGTTATCGGTTAACTCTTCGGGGTGTTTTGAAAACAAATCTCCCATTACATCTACAAGGGTTGCTCCGCTTTTAGCCAAAATAAGCAGTTCCTTTGCGAGTTCGAGGTCGCTTTTTCCCACATTTTTGCCAAACCTATAACAGGTTGCATAACAGGGTTTACCCTGCATACAAGAAAAGAGTTTTTTATATGTTTTAGGGGTATGATACTCAAGATTTAAATTTTCAACCTGAAGCCCGAAGGCGTCGGTTCCGAGCATATTAGCCTTTTCTATTTTTTCAATTACCGATTCTTCTGTTTCGCATTGAAGCATTGTGCAAAGAATAGGCTCTTTTAAACTTTTAAAACTTTTTAAAACTTTTTCCATAGGCTTTTTTAAAAAATTTGTTTTGTTTTATTTTCTTTATCGTGAAAATATAGCGGCGTATAGCCTTTTTCAGAATACTTTAAAACAAACTCTTTAGTTTTTTGCTCGTTTACGGTTATTCCCGAAGGAATTTTATTCTTTATACAGTCGCTAACGTAACATTCGTCCCCGCAAAGAACATAAACCGTATCCTTATGGTTTATTTCGACTATTGCCGAACCTTTACTATGGCCGCCCCATTTTATTACCTTTATGTTCTCGCCAAAAGAAAGTTCGTTTTCTATAAGGTTTACCGCCATGTCTTCGGGGATAAACTTTTTACCCAGAGAATATTCTTCGGCAGTAATATGAAGGGTAGCGTTTTTAAAATAGCGGGCCGCTTCGATATGGTCGTGGTGGGCGTGGGTAATAACGAGGTCGGTAATATCGGCTGCCGTTAGTCCTAACTGCCTTAAAACAAAGGCGGGGCTATAATGGTTATAGGTTTCAAAACCCGGCAAGGTATTACAACCCGCGTCGATTAAAATGTTTTTATCTTGTGTTCTAATAAGATAAACCGACAGGGTTATAGGAACTAAAATATCTTTAGACCCGCCTCGAAAAACCATATTTTCGGTCAAGGCCGAATCGGCATAGCAAAGGCAATATAAACGAGTGTTAGACATTTTCGCCGCAACACCTTAGAACCGTTTTATAAAGTTCGAGTTCGTAGTCGAGGGTATAGGGGTTTTCTTTTTCGCCGTTTACCATTTGGGCGAAGGCGGTCATCATTGGGTCATAGCGGTCGAAAATATCGCTTTTTTCGGTTTGACCGGGGTCATGCCAATCGGTAGAGGTGTATTCGGTTTTTTGGGTATATTGGCCGCCCGGAGCGTAAACTTCAAACGGTTTTAATTCTACTGTTCCGCGAGTTCCCGTAACAACGAGTTGGCGCCTTACAAAACCGCCGAGTTCGTTAGCGTTTACCTTAACAAACGAAGTTCCGTTGTCATATTCCAAAACGGCAAAGCCAAAATCTTTAGAGGCAGCGCCGGTCCCCGTGCATTTGTTAAACGGAGTAACCTTATTAGGTATTCCGTTTAGTTGCATCACAAGGTCGATAAGGTGGCAACCTAAGAAGAACATCATTCCGCCGCCAAAGGTAGAAAGCCATTTTCTAACCGTTACGGTATGGGGACAGTTCATTTGGGCTTCTACGCTTAAAATTTCGCCCAGTTCTCCGTTTTTGATTCTATCTACAAGTTCTAAAACATAGGGGTTATACCTATACATATAGCCTGTATGGAAAACCTTACCGCTTTGTTTCATAATAGCAATTAGTTCTTCGAATTCGGGTAAAGACAGTCCGCCCGGTTTTTCCATATGAACATGCTTTCCTGCCTTTGCGGCAAGAATAGCATATTTTGTAAGATAAATTTCTTCGGTTTCGATAGTTACCGCAGTAATAGTAGGGTCGGCTAAAATTTCTTCTACCGACATTTCGGTATAGCCTTCGAAAACCTGCATTCGATTGGGAAATTTATTCCGTTCGTTTTCGGGCAAAGCATAACCTACTATTTCGAAAAGGTCGGGCAGTTTTTTAAGGCTATCGAAAATATAGATACCGTGGCTGTTAGCACTTGTTCCGATTTGAGCAATTCTAACCTTGTTCATTATAGTTTACTCCAATCGAACTGAACTAAGGGGAAGGTTTTTTCGTCGCAAAGGCGGGTATACACTTCGGGGGCTTCGTTTGGAGAGTGAACCTCTTCTACCAAAGAAGAAAGTTTAATTCGACCAAATTTAGTAAGTTTTAAAACGGCTTCAAAGTCGGCGCGTTCGGTCCACCAACCGTGGGAAGATTCTCCTCTGGGTCTTGCATTGGTATGGGCGCCAACAAGAGTAACTCCGGGACCATGAACCTTACGGTAGTAGTCGATAGTAAAGTCGCTTTCTCTGGTGCAACCTAAAAGGGCAACTCGGCCAAAACGAGCCATACAGTCTAAAATTCCGTTAAGACCAGCGCCAACGCCAGTAACTTCGATACCGATATTAGCACCGCCGTAGGTTAACTCTTTAACGGTTTTTGCAAAGTCGGGGGCGAACGGGTCGAACGCATAGTCGGCACCAAGGGTTAGGGCTTGTTCGCGTTTTTGGGGGTTAGGGTCTACCGCAATAATGGGAGCAGCGCCGCTAATCTTTAAAAGTTGAACGGCAAACATACCTAAAACGCCCATTCCCATTACTATTGCCGATTCGCCAACTTCAAAGCGGCATTTTCTAATAGCGGCAAGAGGAAAGGTTGCGATATGGGCTAATGCGCCGTCGGAAAGCGAAATGCTATCATCTAATTTATGAACATTATTAGCAACAATGTTTAAATATTCGCTATGAGTTGACCAAGAAAGGCCTACTCTGTCGCCCTCGGCAAAGTTCTTAACGTTTGCACCAACCTTGGTAACAACGCCAGAAGAGCTATAACCTAAAGCACGGGGGAAAATCGGCTCGGGTTCTTCGGGTCTGGACCAAGAAACTGTGGTGCTGCCGAGAATGTTTGAACGTTCGGTTCCGCTACTGATGGTTGAAATCAAAAGCTTAACCTGAACTTCGTTTGGAGCAGGGTCGTCAATTTCGTGAATTTGCAACTCTGCAACACGGGGTTTTGTGAATATAATGCGTCTATTTTCCATAATAAGTCACCTCGTTTTTATTATATTTCTTGACAAAGGTATTTTCAATAGTCTATACTATAACAAAAGAGGTAATATTCTCTAATTTAAAGGGGGTTTTAACCCATTAACAACACAGAGTTCTTTAATAGTTTCAGTTTTAATCTTTTTAAGTATAACAAGGTCCTCCTGACCGACAACTCCAAGCGCCCTATTGAGTACCACTATTTTGGCTACCTTAAAAAAGGCTCGGCTAAAATTAAAACCCAAAAGGGCGATATTTTAAACCTAACGGCCGGCGACGTTTTTTATATTCCGCGCGGACTTTGTTACCAGTCGCAATGGTTCGGCAGCCCTCGCGAAAACTGCGAACTATATTCTTTCGGGTTTAGATTTACCCCTATAAATAAGTATTTTATTCTTCAAAAAATACCGCTAACCGCCGAAACTTCTTCCCTTTTTGAAGAACTAACCCGGGAACTTGAAGAAAAGGCCGTAAATATAGGAAAACTCTATTACTTTTTTGAACTTTGCAGCAAAGATATGATAGAGGCAAGTCAGTTTTTAACCGTTTCGGTTATAGAAAAGGCTACCGAGTTTTTGCGCGATAACCCCGAAGCCAAAATTTCCGATGCGGCGCGGTTTTGCGGCGTTAGCGAATCGGGAATATATATTTTATTTAAGCGCCATTTAGGCAAAACCCCTAACGATATAAGGCTTATGCTTTTATGCGAAAGGGCGGTTTCGCTACTTTCTACTACGGGAAGTTCGGTAGAAGAAATCAGTTCCTCTTTGGGTTTTAGTTCTACCTCTTATTTTAGAAAAATTTTAAAAAAATATAAAAACGCCACCCCTTTAGAAATAAGAAGGGCGGCAAAAAGCAAATATTTATAAAAATAAAAGCAGAGCTTTCGCTCTGCTTTTTTATTAATCAAAAAGTTCGGTGCTAAAATAGCGTTCGCCGGTATCGGGGAGTACGGTTACTACCCTTTTACCCGGGCCTAGTTCCCTAGCCAGTTTTATTGCGGCGGCAACGTTAGTTCCGCTTGAAATTCCGCAAAGGATTCCCTCTTCGCGAATGAGTCGTTTAGTTGTTCCTATTGCTTCTTGATCGGTAATAATTGTTACATCATTGAAAATTTCCATATCGAGATTTTCGGGGATAAGGCCGTCGCCTATTCCCATTTGAAGGTGGGTTCCGATATTTCCGCCCGAAAGAATGGCCGCGTTTTGGGGTTCGGCCGCCCAAATTACAATATTAGGGTTATGCTCTTTAAGTTTTCCGCCAATTCCCGAAAGGGTACCGCCAGTTCCTATTCCCGAACAAAAGCCGTGAATTTCGCCATCTACCGCTTCCAGAATTTCAAGGGCGGTATGTTTTTTATGAACAAGGGGGTTGTCGGGGTTTTCGAACTGTTGGGGAACCCAAACGTTTTTATCTTTTTTAGCCATATTAAGGGCGGTTTCTAAACATTCGTTTATACATTTACCAATATCGCCATCATCATGAATTAAAACGAGGTCGGCGCCATAGGCTTTAATAAGTTTACGGCGTTCTTCGCTAACCGAATCGGGCATAATAATTTTAACCTTATAACCCTTTACCGCGCCGATAAGCGCAAGGCCGATACCCTGGTTACCGCTTGTAGGTTCAACAATAACGGTATCTTTATTTATAATTCCCTTTTTTTCGGCTTCGCATATCATACTGTATGCGGTTCGGGTTTTAATAGAACCGCCGATATTTACGCCTTCGTATTTAACTAAAACTTCGGCACAATTTTCGGGTACAATTTTTGAAAGTTTTATAATTGGTGTGTTGCCGATAGCCTCTAAAACATTTAAGTAAACCAAACGAAATTCCTCCGTAGTCTTGATTTTTGTATTATAATACATAATATGCAAAAAAGCAAATGGTTTCAAAAATTAAAGGCCAACAGCACTACTGTTGACCATTAATTTTTATATTTCGGGTTTAAAACTTGGCATAAGTTGTAGCTTAAACAGGTTTGCCTTATGCTTTTTATCAATAAGTTCTTTGGTTTTAACGTCGTCTATTTCGCCCGTTCTGATATATCGGTCGAGCACGGCATAGGTAAAGCCTAAATTTTCTTCGTCGGTTTTACCGCAAAGGCCGTCTATCGGGGTTTTTTCTACTAAATTTTCGGGTAGGCCTAAAAGCGAGCCAATTTCTTTAACTTCGGCAACGGTTAGGTTGCAAAGAGGCGAAAAATCTCCCGCAGCATCGCCATAGCGGGTTGAATAGCCAACCCAGTCTTCGCTTAAATTACAGGTGTTTACTACCCTGCCGTTTAAACTTTGGGAAATAGCGTAAAGGGTTGTCATTCGAATTCGGGGGGGAATGTTTGTAACCGTTTGGGCGGTAATTTCAAGGTTTTTAGGAAGAGCCGATTTAATACCCTCTACCGCATCTTTAACGTTTACTTCAAAATGTCGAATGCCAAGGTGGTTTACAAGGGCGTAAGCGGCGTCGATATCATGCTGAACTCCGCAGGGCATTAAAACGCCTATAACTCGGTCGGCTCCAAGCGCTTCTACACAAAGGGCGGCGGCAACCGAACTGTCTTTTCCGCCCGAAATTCCTATAACGGCGTTACAGTCCTTTCCGTTTTCGGCAAAAAAGGATTTAATCCACTCTATACAGTCTTTTTTTACTTTTTCGGCATTAAAGTTATACATTACTGCACCTCTATCTGACACATTTTCATAGTGGTAAGGGCGGCGGCGTGGGTTTCGGGGGTAACTCCGGCACAAAGGGCCGATTCTACCGCTATTTTCTTTTCGGGGAAGTTTGCCTTTAAAAGAAGGGCGTTTGAAACAACGCAAATATCTGTACAAAGGCCGATAAGAGTAATCTCAAAATCATTATCCCCTGCCATTTCTCTAATTATGTCAGGAAGGTCAACCGAGCCAAAGGTTGGTTTTTCTAAAACGGTATGGTTTTTCTCGTTTAGGACTGCAGAAACTTCGGGGTGAAGATTCCAACCGACGCTGCCCTTTATACAGTGGGCAACAGGCAGTTTTTTACCTTCGGCGGTAGAAAGGTAGTTTTCACTATGAGTATCGAGGGTTGCTATTATATCGCCCTTAAAATTTTTAATTTTTTGGCAAACCGAGGGCAAAATCTTTACGGCTTCGGGGGTTCCGAGCGCGCCATCTACAAAGTCGGTTTGCATATCAACAACAACTAAAAAACTTTTCACATAATCACTCACCTTTTTAAGATGATTTTAACACGACAAAACTATCGTGTCAACATTAGGGAGTTGCTATTAGGGACGAAATCGGTTTTGGAACCAAATTTTGCCCTATTTACTTGCCTTTACCCTTGTAAGACTTAAGGGGGTTGCATTTTTGCTTTTAAAATGATATTATTTTATCAAATACTTTTAGGAAGATGTATATGAACGAAAGAATTTCCGCATATTTTACAAACAACCGTATACGCTGGTTTATAAGTTGTTTTGTTTTTCTGCTTTTAGGGGTTGCCCCTTTACTGCCAAACATAAGCGGGTCGGGTCAATATAATCTGCTTTCAATAAACAACGAAAGCCATTCTTTGTTTTTCTATTATTCAGAACTTGGTCTGAATTTTTACTACTTTGTTATTGCCCTTTATTATATCGGCGGAATTGTTCTGACCGTTCTTGGTGCCTTAAATCCGCCAAGAAAACTTTTCTGCGCTCTGCTTCTTGCCTTTTCGGGCGTTTTTCTTGTTATAAATCTTCTCTCTGCCGCTCTTATTTTCCTTGCCGTTTCCCTTTCGGGTATTACCGAAACGGTCCGCCTTACCGTTTGGAGCATAATATACCTCGTTTTACAGACAGGAAATATCACAAATCTTATTCAGTTTCTTTTTTGTTTTAAGAAGCGTTGACAACTATCTTGTTTTATTATAAGATAGGTATGCTTTTTAGTTTAATAAATATGCGTCCGTAGCTCAGCAGGATAGAGCGTCCGCCTCCTAAGCGGAAGGTCGGGGATTCGAATTCCTTCGGGCGCGCCAAAAAGTGCCGAGAAATCAAGGTTTCTCGGCACTTTTACTTTTTCTTGCTCGCTCATTTTCTTGAGTGAGTTTTTCATCTTTAGGGGGTAAACAGAATCAAAATTTTACCATATCCCGATTAGCAAGAAATTAGCAGAAAATAGGCGTTTTGCTAATCGCCTGCTAATCAAATTTTTAGTAAAATCCTGCTAATTTGCACAGGCGTATGTTCCATCTATAGACTTTTTTGTCAGTAATGAGCCTTGCCGGTTTCTTTTCGCTTTAATATGTAGAATTTTTCATATTTGTGTGGTATAATCAGTTCGATAAACTTGAATTTATCAGACATTAACTGTCCTACACTCTAAAAACCCTTGATATTACTGGGCTTTTCAGCAACTTTAAACTCAAATGTTATGTATTTTCCCTTGTTTTTGCCCTTATGAGCG
>SVPA01000029.1 GCA_015066085.1 Oscillospiraceae bacterium | reverse complement strand
GTGAAATATATTAAATTTCGGCTTTGAGGAGTAGTGCACACTCCTTAAAAGCCACAAAATACCGCTTATTTGAATTTTTGAAGGTCTCGTAAGCTATTTACCCTAACTTCACTTTTTCATTTAAGCAAGACATAATAAGAAAAGGAGAGAAAAATATGACATTTTTAGCAATTCTTATAGCAATTATTTGGTTTCCCCTTGGTGTAATTTTTTCGCTTGCAAAAAGATATAAATAAAATTACTTTTCAAGTTTTAAAATTTTCGGATTGTCAATAAGCATTACAAGAATAGGAATCAGTATAATCTGAACGATTATTCCCGGAATTGCATTTGTAACCGCCCCCGCAAAGAAAAGAGATAGGGTAAAACTGCCGCCGCTAATTCCCATACATATAGTCATCGCAAGTCCCCAGACAAGTCTGCCGATTATCATAGAGGTAAGAAGTGAGCAGTAAATATATGGCTTTTTATGGGGCAATAATTTATGCATTAAACCTGCAACTAAACCGTATGTTGCAAGTTCAAAAGCCATACAAACGGCGGTCGGGAAAAGATACGGCATGCCGAAAATAAACGAGCGAAGAAGCGGGGCAATAAACCCAACTGCAAGTCCCCAAGGCCAACCGCAAATAAATCCGCAAAGTAAGACGGGAATATGTAACGGACAAAGCATTTTCCCAATCTCGGGGATTTGACCCGTCAAAAACGGCATTACAAAGGCAAGGGCAAGAAATAATGCCGAAAGTATCATTTTTATTAGGTTGTTTTTCTTCATTTATAATTTTCCTTTCAAAACAAAAAGCGCCATTATCCCTACAGAGATAATGACACCTTCAAAGTATCGTTAAAAACAGTATTATATATTTATATAAATTTAGAAACTTCGGTTTCTTTCGGCTTCTTCTGAACGCCAAAGGCATTATATAACAGCAAAAACAGAAAGTCAACAATTTTTTCAGTTTTCCATTTTTATCTGTTGCTCGGTTTTAAGGGGAAAGGATATTAGCCTTTTTCCGTCTATGTCGGTATTGTTCATAGAAACCCCTGTTATCTGACTGTTTTGATAGGTTGTGTAATAATAAATTCCTCTGTCGGTGTTACAGCAACTTGAGTAGATAGTTTTTTCGTATCCGTTTTCAACCTTAGCGCAACCCTCTTGTTGTGCAACCGAAGACAGAATGTGAAAAAACTGACCTATAGAAGAAGCCTCGTCATCTTTGCAAACTGAGTTTAGTTTAACAAATGACGCTCTGATAAAACGGGAGGCGGAAGACAGGTCACCCGGAAGACCAATTGCCCCCATACCTCTGCTGTAAGGCTTAATTGAAACCTCTGGAGCAAAGCGGTTGGTCGGTTCTTCGCTTGTAAGGCTAATAAAGTTTGAAAGGTTGTGTAAATGATATTCAAAGGGCGGGTTGTTGGTTAAAACTCCTACGGGATTTTCAAAAACTGTAAGACCTTTGAATGTCTGCTCAACCGTTAAAGAAGAATTTTTGTCGGAAATAATCCAATGAAGCGGAGAGACAGGATATTTCTCGCTGTATGCGGTGCTTGTAAGGTTAATTCCTTTAAGTCTTGCCTTTGCCTGTTTTATGTCGGCGCACTGACAAAGAATAAAAGGTATAAACTCAAAGGAAGCAATGTTGTCTGCCCCCTCTTTTTCGGGGAAATAAACGGCGTTTTCGGGGAAATACAGCCCCGCCATACTAAGCCCCTTTTCGTTGGTTGCGTCGTAATAAAGCGGATACCCGTTGTCTATTGTCGCCATTCCAATCATAGCAAAATGAGTAGAAACTTTGCCCTTGTTTGTGAAATTTAAGGGAAAGTTTCTCGGTGTTATGGTAATTTCTTCTTTATAAGAATATTCAAAATCAAGGTTTCTTCCAAAATAATGGTCCTTTGTCTTAAACGAAACCGCCGTGCACATAATAAAACCCCCGAATAGTCTTTTTATAAGTTTTCGCAAAAACAATAAAACTATTCGGGGGTTTATGTTATTGGGTTGTGTCGCCGTTTTGCCTTTTCTTCATTCTCTGCCAGTTTATAAATCCGTATAAATCGTTAAAAAGAAAGGCTATAAAGCAAACAACAACCGAGATATAACGGGTGTTAGAAAAACTTGCAAGTGTCCACATAATTATTAAAATAATGTCATTTACCGAGTAGGCAAGTGCAAAAAACGGACTTCTTCTAAAACACAAATAAACCGCAACAAAACTTGTTGTTATTGAAAGGGTGCTGACAAGCAAATTTGCCGTGTTAAAATACTTTAAAATGAAATAAAAATCAATCGTTACAATAACCGCCAAAATCCACATAAAGATTTGTTCTCTCTTGCCGATACCGCCTACTTTAACCTCCGCTTTGCTTTTTTTAAACGGGTTTAAAAGCCACGAAAAAAGGCAGAAAACCGCCATCGGAAGGGACATACCAAGATATGTAATCATCTCGCCGAAATAAGAGTAACTATAGGAAATAACAGCGTAAATAATACAAAAGAAAATCATAAGTATCTGACCAAACGGGTTTCCTTTGGCGCAAAAAATCAGTGCCGTTACCCCAACAACCGAGGCAAACAGTGTTAAATAGTTTGAGCGGTCAAAAACCAAAAAAGAAACTGTAATTAAAAGGGTCGACAAAACCCAGAGAACAATTTCAAATTTTGTAAAATAACTTATCAGCCTTTTCATAAAACCTCCAAAAAAGCATCCGCATACACATCTTCAAAGACCTAACGATGTGCAAACGGATGCTGTTTTGCATCTCACTACCCGGTGGCAGTTAATATTTTTCCTAATTATACCATAAAACAATAACTTGTCAACTACCGCGAAAAATAAAAACTCCAAACCCAACCTAAAGGTCGAATTTGGAATTTTGGTCGAAGTGACAGAACCGACCGTCTGCTTCGACTCCGTCTTGCATACTATCCGCTTGTCGACCCAAGGCTACGCCTTCGGTACCCGACTGCGCGCTCTGTCTAAAAAACGATATACCATATCGTTTTTCTTAACGCCAGACCTTCTCAGGTTCTCGTCCTGCCATATACAAAAATTAAGAGGAACCAACCTTGCGGTCGATTCCTCTTAATTTGTGTAAGGACTATAAAAAAGATATTTTCGGCCGTTTTGCGTATGACTTCGAACTCTCACAAAATATCTTGAGCTTTCTAATTTAGTGTGTGGTGGTGAGCCACCGTCAGTCGATCAGTGGCTG
>SVPA01000005.1 GCA_015066085.1 Oscillospiraceae bacterium | reverse complement strand
TAAATAGACTTCATTCAAAACTGGCGTTTTGTCTGAATTGTCCTTAATTTACTTTGATTTCTCAAATTAATTGTCGGGTCCAATTTCTTGTTTGTCGTTGTTTAATTTTCAAGGTTCGTTGCGCCGCTTTTTGCGGTGCTTGACTATAATACCACAGTGGTTCTTTATTGTCAACACTTTTTTTCAAAAAATTATAATTTTTTTCGCATTTGTTTACTATCGCAAAAAAGTTTCAATTTTATGATGTTTTTTGACAAATTTAACCAACCTAATACCCCTATTTCATATACACCCTTAACTTTTCAAGTGCCTTTTTTTCTTTTCTTGAAACCTGCACCTGAGATATTCCGAGTATTTGGGCGGATTCGGTTTGAGTTTTCTCACTGAAGTACCTAAGTTTAATTATTTCCTGTTCTTCATTATTTAAACGAGAAATTGCATCATCTATCAGAATTCTTGAACAGATTTCATTTTCATAACTTTCGCTGGGCAGTTGATGTTCCCCTACCCCGTCGTCGTTTTCATAAGTTAAAGATAAAACCTGACGGGAAGCATCTAGTGCCTCAACTATTTCTTCGGGCGGAACATTCAGTCGCTCCGATAAAAGAGAAACGGTTACTTCAAAACCGCACTTTTCCAAGAGTTCCTTTTCTTTTTGAACCTTCATTGACAGTTCCTTTAAAGAACGGGATACTTTTATTGCACCGTTATCTCTGAAAAGGCGTTTGATTTCACCTATTATAGTAGGAACGGCATAGGTCGAAAAGCAAAGCCCTCTTGAATCGTCAAAACCGTCTGCCGCTTTTACAAGTCCTATACATCCAACCTGAAATATATCGTCGTATTCTATACCTCTTCCGACAAACCTTTTACAGCAAGAATGTACCAATCGCACATTTGATTCTATAAGTTCATTTCTGTTTAGCATTTTCTTTTACACTAATTCGCTTTTTCATTGTTACGGTTGTACCTTTACCCAGTCTTGAAAGCACTTTGATGTTATCCATCATACTTTCCATTACCGCAAAGCCGAGCCCTGCCCTTTCTTCGCCTCCGGTTGTGAAAAGGGGTTGCATCGCTTGTTCTACATTTTCAATTCCGCAACCTCGGTCGCGTATTTTAATTTTCAGAACATTATCAGGAAGAATTTCACAGGTTATGTATATCATTCCAATGCTGTTAGGATAGGCGTGGACGCTGCAGTTGGTTACCGCTTCGGAAACCGAAGTTTTAATATCGGATATTTCTTCGAGTGTAGGGTCAAGTTGGGTTGCGAAAGCCGCTACGGTTACACGGGCGAACGCTTCGTTACATGACCTTGAGGGGATATTAAGTGTAAATTTATTCTTTTCCATTTATTCTGCTCCTTTATCAATAGTTGCAAGGCGGTCGATTCCCGCAAGTTTCATAATTTTATAAATGTTTCCCGAAAGATTTGAAAGATTCAGTTTGGCTCCGTTTTTTTGGAGGTTTTTAAACCTACCCATTACAAGACCTATTCCCGAACTGTCCATAAAAGTAACCTCGCCAAAATCAAGAATCAAGAGTGACGGCATATTGAAATCTACCGCACTGTCTATTTCTTCACGCATGTTTTTTGCCGAGTGATGGTCAATTTCGCCCTGAAGATAGACGGTTAAGACCTCACCGGTTGAATTCATTCTCATATTTTAACCTCCTAAAAATAAAGACAAGCCTTTATAAAATTATAAAGACTTGTCTTAGAAAATTATGCTATATTTTGTTGTCGAAATTATGAATTATAGAAGTTTTTAAGTTTTTCCCTTATAGCAGACGCCAGATAGAGAGAGCCGAAAACAAAAATCGGATTTTCACCTTTTGATTTTTCTGACGCTAAGGTTATTGCGTTATCATAGTCGCGGGCAGTCACAACATCATCACAGTATTTTTTAGCGATGTCGGCAAGGTCGCCGGCAGAGAGGGTTCTTGGGTTCTCATTTACGGTAACGGTAATAACGCACGAACAGTATTTAAGCACTTTTTTTAAAACGGCTTCACAGTTTTTATCCGCCATCATACCGACAACGGCAACAATCTGTCGATTATAGTTTTCCATAAAGGAAGACAGGGCATCGGCTCCGTTAGGATTATGGGCACCGTCGAGTAATACTAAAGGCTTTATACTCATAAGTTCAAGACGCGCCGGTACCACAGCCGAGGCTAAACCGTCTATAAGTTGGCTCTTAGAAACAGGTATACCGGCACTGTTTACCGTTTCAATAACAGTAACGGCATTATAGACCTGATGTATACCGACAAGACGGGTTTTATACTTTTCCCCTTTATATATAAAGGTATTACCCTCTATCGAAGTAGAAATAACCGAAAGTTCTGAAGTGTCGGGCAAAACAAGGTTTTCGGAGTGATTTTTTATTTCATCAAAAGCCTCTTTGTTTTGCAAGGGATAGGATATAACCTTAGAGCCGTCTTTAATAATTCCGCACTTTTCCATAGTAATTTCGGATATGGTATTGCCGAGAATAGCGGTATGGTCAAAATCAATCTTCATTATAACAGAGCAGAGAGGTTTTTTAATTACATTGGTAGCGTCAAATCTTCCGCCAAGACCTACCTCTAAAATTACTATATCGCAATTTTGCTCTTTAAACCAGAGAAAAGCAAGTGCGGTAATAAACTCGAATTCGGTAACAAAAACATCTGTATCTTTAATTTGTTCACAGAGTCGGCAAAGGTCTTTCTTTGGAATATATTCCCCATTTATCTGAATTCTCTCGCGAAAATCAACTATATAAGGTGAAGTATAAAGTCCTACCTTAAGACCCGCTTTCTTATAAACTTCACAGAGCATATTACAAGCAGAGCCTTTGCCGTTAGTTCCCGCTACATGAATGTATTTAAGTTCATCTTGAGGGTTGCCGAGTTTGCAAAGCAGTTCAGTTATTCTTTCAAGACCGGGCTGTGAACCGAATACAAGCAGAGAATGTATATAATTTAACGCATCATCATAGTTCATAAAACATCACCAAAAGGCAAACCGTATGCCGAAGCATACGGTTTAAATATTAGATTTGTGCCTTGATTTTTGCAATACTCTCGCTAAGCATAGAAATTCTGTCAAGAGTTTTTGCAAGAAGGTCTTTTTGCTGATTAACAACCGCTTCGGGTGCTTTGGCAACGAAGCCGGGGTTGTTAAGTTTATTCTCATAGAAAGCCTTATCCTTATTAGCAGATTCGAGTTCTTTACTAAGTCTTTCAAGTTCGGCAGTAAAATCTACAAGTTCGTTTAACGGAATATAGACCTTTGCGCTGTCGGTTACAACAAGAACCGCGTCGGGCATATCAAAACTGTTTTCAACCTCAACGCTGCTTCCCGAAGCCAAACGGCTTATAAAGGCAGAGCCGTTTTCAAAGATATCCTTAAAGGGAGTTGCTATGCAGATTTTCGCCTTTTTAGAGGGCGGAACATTCATTTCGCTTCTGCGGTTACGAACGGCACGAATTACGGCAATTACCTTTTCAAAACTTTCAGCATCTTGTTCGAAGTTAAACTCTTCTTTATATTCGGGCCACTTTGAAACCATAATTGACCGACCGCTATGAGGCAAGGACTGCCAGATTTCTTCGGTAATAAACGGCATAAAGGGATGAAGCAGTTTTAAAACACCGGTAAATACATAAACAAGCACTGCTCTTGCATTATTTGCGGCAGTTTCATCGTCACCGTTTAAACGGGATTTGCAAAGTTCAATATACCAATCACAGAAAATATCCCAGATATAGTCATAGAGTTTTGCAACAGCAAGGCCAAGTTCATATTTATCAAGGTTATCGGTTACATCTTTAACGAGTTCGTTATACTTATGAAGAACCCATTTGTCTTCAAGAGCGAGGTCTTCGGGTAAAGGCATTTCTTCGTCTGACTTAAGATTCATAAGAAGGAAACGAGCCGCATTCCAGATTTTATTAGCAAAATTACGGCTTGCCTCAACCCTTTCAGGACTGTAACGCATATCGTTTCCGGGGGTATTGCCGGTAGCAAGGGTGAAACGAAGGGCGTCAGCGCCATATTTTTCGATTTCAACAAGGGGGTCAATTCCGTTACCGAGCGATTTTGACATTTTAAGTCCGTTAGCGTCACGGACAATTCCGTGGAAAAGGACAGTTTTAAAAGGAACGGTATCGGTATATTCAAGACCCGAGAAAATCATACGGGCAACCCAGAAGAAGATAATATCGTATCCCGTAACGAGAGTGTTAGTGGGATAGAAATACTTAAGTTCAATATTCTCGTCAGGCCAACCGAGCGTTGAGAAAGGCCAGAGAGCCGAGGAGAACCAGGTATCGAGGGTGTCTTCGTCCTGGTGAATATTTTCGCTTTGGCACTTGGGACATTTGTCGGGATTAGTACGGGAAACGATTATTTCGCCGCAATCACTACAGTACCAGGCGGGAATTCTGTGACCCCACCAGAGTTGACGGGAGATACACCAGTCCTTGATATTTTCCATCCAATTGAAATAAATTTTTTCAAGACGGGACGGTATGAATTTAATATCGCCCGATTTAACCGCTTCAATAGCAGGTTTTGCAAGGGGCTCCATTCTAACGAACCACTGTTTTGAAACACGGGGTTCAACGACACTGTTACAACGGTAACAAGCGCCGACATTATGCTTTAAAGGTTCAACCTTTACAAGATAGCCTTCTTTTTCGAGGTCTGCCACAATGGCCTTTCTTGCCTCGTAGCGTTCCATACCAACGTATTTTCCGCCGAGTTCATTGATTTTAGCGTCATCGGTCATAACATTGATAACAGGTAAGTTATGACGAAGACCTACTTCGAAGTCGTTAGGGTCATGAGCAGGGGTAATTTTAACAACACCCGTACCGAAGTCCATTTCAACATAGGTATCGGCAACAACGGGAATTTCTCTTCCTACAAGGGGTAGAACAACGGTTTTACCGATAAGGTGTTTATATCTTTCGTCATCGGGATGAACGGCAACGGCGGTATCGCCCAGAAGGGTTTCGGGGCGTGTTGTTGCAAGTTCTAAATATTCGTTACTATCCTTAACGGGATAACGCAGGTGCCAGAAATTGCCCTCAGCCTCACTGTAAACAACCTCTGCATCAGAAATAGAGGTAAGACAGTGGGGGCACCAGTTGATTATTCTTTCCCCACGGTAGATTAAGTCCTTATTGTAAAGACGCACAAAAACTTCACGAACGGCAGTTGAACAACCTTCATCTAAAGTAAAGCGTTCTCTCTCCCAGTCGCAAGAAGCCCCGAGTTTTTTAAGTTGGCTTATAATTCTTCCGCCATACTGCTCTTTCCACTCCCAAGCGCGTTCGAGGAACTTTTCACGACCAAGGTCTTCTTTGGTAAGACCTTCCTTTTTCATTGCTTCAACGATTTTCGCTTCGGTTGCAATAGAGGCGTGGTCGGTACCGGGAAGCCAAAGGGCAGAATAGCCCTGCATTCTTTTATGGCGGATAAGAATATCCTGCAGAGTGTCGTCAAGAGCGTGTCCCATATGGAGTTGACCGGTAATGTTCGGTGGCGGTATTACTATAGTATAGGGTTCTTTATTTGCGTCTACCTCGGCGTGAAAAAAGTTTCCGTCAAGCCAGAATTTATATATTCTGTCTTCAACTTCGCCCGAGTCATAAACCTTTGCTAACTCTTTAGCCAAAATTATCCCTCCAAATTTACATTGAAATATATCATATATCAAAACAGTCGCTTTGTCAAATAATTCCTATGATATATAAAGGTTTTTTGAGAATATTATTACTGTCGACAATATATAAAAATACTGCGTTTGCAAACTGTCGACAACCGCTTAGCCTTATTTAAAAGGCTAAGCGGTTATTTTCGTTTAGAAGGTCATCTGTTCGATTTCCTCTTCTTTTTTGAGTTGACCGGCGGCGGGGAGATTACGGGGTCGGTAGTGGTGAGATTTATCAAGGCTGCCCTCAACATATTTACTTGCCGAGAATAAGCGCTGTCCCCTCTTTTGAGTCATAACAGCAATTCCTCCGTTATCCTTTGCCGCTTTTTCAGAAAGGGCGGAAGTGTTTACCATAAGCATTCTGCCGTTAGTTGAAACTAAAAGCAGGTCACATTCTTCTTCGCAGTAAAGGACCGTATGAAGCGGGAATTTACCACAGTAGGCATTTATGAGTTTCTTACGGTTTGTTTTCGTAGCATAGGAAGACATTGGTACTCTTGCGACTCTGCCGTTATCAAAGGCAAAAATCATAAAGCCGGTATATTTTGAAACAACAGCCATATAGATAGCGTTTTCGCCCTCATCAAAACCGAGTTTTGACGGAATATAGTCGCCAAGTATACTTGCCTTTCCGTCGGCAAAATCGACAGATTTACTCTTATAAACCTGTTGTTTATCCGAAAAGAAGAGAAGTTCTACCGAATTGTCGCTATCAACAATTTGGGTTATTTCGTCGCCCTCTTTAAGTTTTTGTTCTCCGCTCATACGAAGATTTGCGGTAGGTATTTTCTTAAAGTAACCGTCTTTTGTAAAGAAGAAAGTAACGGGTGTATTGTCAACAATTTCTTCTTCGGGCTCGTCGGACGACACATCTAATTCAAGGATAGTTGTTTTGCGGTCCATTCCGTATTTTTCGGCAACGGTTTCGAGTTCTTTAATTATAATACCGAGAAGTTTTCGTTTAGAAGAGAAGGTTTCCTCTAAATTTTTAACCTCTTTTTCAAGATTTTCTACATCTTCGAGTTTTTTAACAATATATTGGCGGTTTAGATGGCGAAGTTTAATTTCAGCAACATACTCTGCCTGAACTTCGTCGATTCCAAACCCAATCATAAGATTTGGAACAACCTCTTTTTCCTCTTCGGTTTCACGGACAATCTTTATTGCCTTGTCAATATCGAGAAGAATTTTTTGAAGGCCCTTTAAAAGATGCAGTTTTTCTTTTGTTTTAGTTAGGTTATAGTATACCCTGTTTCTGACGCATTCTGTACGGAAGGCAACCCATTCTTCAATTATTTCTTTTACACCCATAACCTTTGGAGTGTTAGCAATAAGAATATTGAAGTTACAACCGAACGAATCTTCAAGAGGGGTGCTCTTAAAGAGTTTCTTCATTAGTTTGTCGGGGTCGACACCGCGTTTTAGGTCGATGGTAATTTTTAAACCCTTAAGGTCGGTTTCATCACGGATATCGTTAATTTCGGTAACCTTTTTAAGTTTAACAAGGTCGATTACCCTTTCGATAATCTGTTCACTTGTAGTAGTTGGAGGAATTTCGTGAATATCTATACAGTTCTGCGATTTATCGTAGGTGTATTTTCCTCTTACCTTAAAACTACCTCTGCCCGTACTGTAGATTTCTTCCATTGCAGCACGGTTATAAATAAGTTCACCGCCAACGGGAAAATCGGGGGCTAAAAGAGTGTCGGCAACATTTATGTCATTATCTTTTATATAAGCGACAGTGGTATTGCAAACCTCACGAAGATTAAAAGGGCAGATATTACTTGCCATACCTGCGGCAATACCCATATTGGCGTTTACAAGCACCGACGGAAAGGTTACGGGGAAAAGGGTTGGCTCTTTCATTGTAGCGTCATAGTTATCTACAAATTCAACCGTTTCCTTGTCAATATCGGCAAAAAGTTCTGCCGCTATGGGTGCTAGTTTAGCCTCGGTATAACGGGAGGCGGCGTAAGCCATATCTCGAGAGTACGCCTTACCGAACGAACCCTTTGATTTTACATAAGGGTGTAAAAGGGCTTCGTTACCCTCGGACAGACGCACCATTGTTTCATAAATGGCGGCATCGCCGTGGGGGTTAAGTTGCATTGTACGGCCGACAATATTTGCCGACTTGATTGTCCCCCCATTTAAAAGACCCATTTGATACATTGTATAGAGAAGTTTTCTGTGGGAGGGCTTGAACCCGTCTATTTCGGGAATTGCTCTGGATATAATTATGCTCATAGCGTAGGGCATAAAATTTGTCCTTAGCGTTTCGGTTATAGACTGGTCTACAACACTACCCGCACCCGCAATATAAGCGTCGGGTTTTTCGGTAGTTTTAACTATTTCATTCTTTTTCTTTCTTGGAGCCATTTTTTCCTCCGTTAACTTACATCGACATCATCGATATAGAGATATCCGTTTTCGGAAATATATTCTTTTCTTCCCTGAAGATTATCGCCAAGGAGCATATCAAACATCATAGAAGTCTGCTCCGCGTCTTCGGGAAGCACCCTGATAAGACGGCGGGTTTCGGGATTCATTGTAGTTAGGTTCATCATATCGGGTTGGTTTTCGCCGAGTCCTTTAGAACGCTGAATAGTATATTTTTGTCCCTCAATCATTTCAAGGATATCGGCTTTTTCTTTTTCGTCGTAGGCGAAGTAAGGCTTTTCTTTAGTATTTATTTCATAAAGAGGGGTTTCGGCAATAAAGACCTTTCCCTCGCTTATTAAGGTAGGCATAAGTCTGTAAATCATAGTCAGGATAAGGGTTCTGATATGGAAACCGTCGACATCGGCATCTGTACATATTATCACCTTATTCCAACGCAAATTTTCAAGACTGAAGGTTGAAAGGTCCTTGTTTGCCTTTGACTTAACCTCTACTCCGCAACCGAGCACCCTTATAAGGTCGGTAATTATTTCGCTTTTGAAAATTTTATCGTATTCGGATTTAAGGCAGTTAAGAATTTTACCTCTAACGGGCATAATTGCTTGGAAATTTGCGTCACGAGCAAGTTTACAAGAACCAAGAGCCGAATCACCCTCAACTATAAAGACTTCACGCTCAGACGGGTCTTTGCTTCGGCAGTCAACGAACTTTTGAACGCGGTTAACCATATCCGAGCCTTTAGTCTGAAGGGTATTCTTTATGTTTATGCGTTCCTTTTCGCTTCGCTCACGGCTTCTCTTATTTATAAGCACCTGTTCGGCAATTTTATCTGCCTCTACTTTATTTTCGATAAAATAAATTTCAAGTTGGTGCTTAAAGAAGTCGGTCATGGCTTCTTGAATAAACTTATTGGTTATTGATTTCTTGGTCTGGTTTTCGTAGGAGGTCAGTGTTGAAAAAGAGGAAATTACAAGAGCAAGACATTCTTCTACATCTTGGAAAGTGATTTTACTTTCGTTTTTGGAATATTTATTTTGCTGTTTAATGTAGGCGTCAATCTGATAAACAAAAGCGTTTCTTACCGCTTTTTCAGGAGCACCGCCGTGTTCAAGCCAACTTGAGTTATGGTAATACTCCTTAATTTGTTTCTTATTTGAAAAACAAACAGCGGCGTTAATTTTAACCTTATATTCGGGCTTGTCCTCTCGGTCTCTTCCCTTTCGTTCGGTCTGCCAGGTTTGGACAGGGGTAAGGGTATCTTCTCCCGTTATCTCGCCTATATAATCGGTAATACCGTTAACATAACTAATTTCGGTTTCGGCAAATTTTGCGCCTTGTTGCTCACGGAAAACAAAAACAATTCCCGCATTTACAACCGCCTGACGGCGAAGAACATCAATAAAATATTCTGAAGGAATATCAATATCGGTAAAAACCTTAAGGTCAGGTTTCCATTTAATTCTTGTTCCCGTATCTTTTCCCGAGTAGGCTTCTTTAGACAGACCGCCTATATTGAAACCTTTTTCAAAATGAAGATTATATTTATGACCATCACGCTTAATTTCAACATCCATATATTCCGAAGAAAACTGGGTTGAAGCAAGTCCTAAACCGTTAAGACCGATTGAATACTCATAGTCCCCGCCGTTATTGGTGTTATATTTACCGCCGGCGTAGAGTTTTTCAAAAAGAAGGACATAGTTATACTGTTGCTCTTTATTATTAAAATCAACGGGGGCTCCTCGACCAAAATCCTGAACCTCTACCGAATGGTCAGAATACTTTGTGACGATAATCTTTTTGCCGTAGCCTTCTCTTGCTTCATCAATTGAGTTAGAAATAATTTCAAAAACAGAATGCTCACAGCCTTCAAGACCGTCCGAACCAAAGATAACCGCAGGACGCAGACGGACCTGGTCGGGCCCTTTAAGTTGAGTTATACTGTCGTTTCCGTATTCCTTTACAGTTTTAGCCACAAACATTACTCCTTGTACATAGTTAATGCTATTATACACCATATATGGTGTTTTAGTCAAGATTATCTGTATAATTTTTCCGTTATTATTAAAGGTTTTCTTGAGTTAAAACAGAAAAAGCGGTGTGCAAAGCACACCGCTAAAATGATTACTAAAGTTTAATATAAATTGAGGGGTCAACACGGTTTCCGCCGACAATTACCTCAAAGTGAAGATGAGGTCCGGTAGAACGACCGGTATTTCCCGAAAGGGCGATAAGTTGACCTGCAGAAACGGTTTGGCCTACCGATACAACATTTCTTTTGTTATGAGCATATTTTGTCATAACTCCGTTACCGTGGTCGATAGTAACAAACCAACCGTAGTCACTTCTATAACCTTGCTCTATAACGGTTCCGCCTTTTACGGCAACTACTTGAGTTCCCTCAGGGACACCAATATCAATACCTTTATGTCCTCGGCCGTCACCCCAGTAAGAAGTGATGACTCCGCGGATTGCTAAAGGCCATTTAAAGCCGGAAGCAGACGCATTTTGAGGGGTTCCGGTTACATAAACGTTCTTTGCTCCCACAACAATTACTTCGTCGATAGGATATTTTAAGATTACTTCTTCAACTTCAGGTTCTGACGAAACCTTTCCGTTAAGATAGGTCACGGTTTCAACCCTTTTGCTTTCGCCGTTAACGCCCTTGGAAAGAACCTTTGAATAGCCCGCATTTTTTGTGGTATCTTTTCTTGTCTTGGTATCGTAACTAACCGTTAAAATTGTTGTTTTATTAGCAACGGTAATAACATCAAGTTTATTGATTTCAGCGACTGCAAACTCGTCTGAAGAAAGGGTATCAACAGAAAAATAGGCAGGTGTTATGCTTAAATCTTTTGCAAATTTGCTTTCACATTCTGCCCCTTCAACATTAAAAGAAGCAAGACGGGTATTTACTGCAGTTTCAACGGCAGTTTTGTTTTCAATATTGGCAAGGTTCTTACCGTCAAGTGAAACAGAATATCCGAAGCAGATATCGGAAGCGTTTTCAAGAATTATTGAACAGACTGTTTGAACGCTGTCATTCTTACCGCCTACACTAAGTACGGGAACAAGACTTGTCTTGTTTTCTTTAAGTTCTTTTATTCCAACGGTTTTACACGCTAAATCTATTGCCTGTTCATATACAGAAGCGCTTTCAACATTTGCAAGAACTGCACCATTGCACTTTACATTATAGGTAAGTCTTACGCCCGAAGAAACTACAGAAACTACGATAAGAATAACTGCGGCAAGAGCAAAAGCAATTATTCGGCTAAGTTTCGGAGCGCTTTTTACCTTCTCAATAAATGAGATGACTGCGTCTTGTATAAATATCAATCCTTCCTAAAAGGTTACATGTTTGTAATAAGCACATTAACTATTATACCTAAAAGTTACAAAATTGCAACCTTTTAGATACCTCTGTAACTATTTTAGGCTATATTCAACAACAAAACGCAGTCTAATTTATGCAATATAACTAAAATAAAGTCATTTGATTGGTGTCAGGCAGTTCGTCAAGCACTCCCATATCTGAAAGAGTCTGGATAATTGTTTTGGAAACGCCGGACATAGTCTGAAATTCTTCCTTAGATAAGAACTCTCCGGACTGTGCCGCTTCGTAAAGGGAATCTGCCGCCTTCTCTCCTACTCCGCTAAGAGCACCGAAAGGCAGACGCATTTTTCCGTCTTCAACAAGATACTTTCTTGAGTGGGATTTTTTAAGGTCAATTGGCAAAACTTCAAGACCTCTTTCAAACATCTCATTGAAAATGAGCATATTTTCATATACATCAAGTTCTTTTTTGGTTGCCTCTTTGCCCTTAAGTTTAATGTTTCTAATATAATTCTTTACCGCTTGTTTTCCTTTTAATACCGTTTCGACATCTACATCTTCAGGACGGGCAGTAAAATACGCACAATAAAACTCAATAGGTTTATACACCTTATACCAACCGACTCGTATTGCAGCGGTAACATAGGCGGCGGCGTGGGCTTTGGGGAACATATACTTGATTTTTGAACAAGACTCAATATACCATTCGGGGACACCGAGTTTTCGCATATCTTCTTCCATAGCCGCCCAATCTTCTTTTGAAATCTTACCTTTTGCGATAAGTCCCTTACGGACGGTTTCGGTAATTTTGAAGGCTCTTCCCTCTTCCATACCTTTGTGAATAAGATATACCATTATATTATCACGGGTACCGATAACTTCGGAGATAGTACATATCTTCTTATCTATAAGGTCTTTAGCGTTGCCCAAATAAACATCAGTACCGTGAGAAAGTCCCGAAATTTGAAGCAGGTCGGAGAAGTTTTTCGGCTGACAGTCACGAAGCATTCCTCGAACAAAAGAGGTTCCAAACTCAGGGATACAGTAGGTTCCCGTTGTTGAGTCAATTGCTTCGGGGGTTACGCCAAGAGCCTCGGTAGAACTGAAAAGACTATATACCTTTGGGTCGCTCATAGAAACTTCGCTAACCGGTATTCCCGAATACTCTTCAAGGTATTTATATGTAGTCGGAATAACGTGACCGAGTTCATCGAGTTTCAAGATTGTATCGTGAATCGAATGGAAGTCAAAGTGGGTTGTAATAATATTTGACTTGACATCATCGGCAGGATGCTGAACGGGACAAAAATCGTAAATAGTTTTATCTCTTGGAACAACAATCATTCCCGCAGGATGCTGACCGGTTGTTTGCTTTATCTGGGCTTTCTCAACCTTACTTGCAAGGCGGTCAAGTTCGGCGTTGCTTAAAACAATACCCTTTTTCTCAGCGTACGCCTTTGAAAAACCATAAGCAGTTTTTTCTGCAACGGTAGAAATTGTACCCGCTTTATAAACATTTTCACTTCCGAAAAGGGTTTCGGTGTATTTTTGAACTTGAGTTTGGAATTCGTCCGAGAAATTAAGGTCGATATCAGGAACCTTATCTCCTTTAAATCCCAAAAAGGTTTCAAAGGGTATATCGTGGCCGTCACGATGGAGAGGGGTATCGCAGTTAGGACAGTTCTTTTCGGGCAAATCAAAACCCGAACCCACACTTCCGTCGGTAAAGAACTCACTATAACAACATTTTGGACAAACATAGTGAGGAGCGAGTGGATTTACTTCGGAAATTCCCGCCATTGTAGCAACAAAGGAAGAACCGACCGAGCCTCGCGAACCAACGAGGTAGCCGTTTTCTTCGCTGAAAGCCACTAACTTTTGTGCCGAAACATACATTATTGAAAAGCCGTTATTGATTATTGAATTTAGTTCTTTTTCAAGACGCTTTTCAACAATTTCAGGAACATTTTCGCCATAGATTTTGTGGGTGTTCTCCCAACAAATATCACGGAGAAGTTGGTCCGAACCCTCAATAACGGGAGGATAGTTGCCTTTGGGAACGGGAATAACATCCGGACTTATCATATCGGCAATCATATTGGGGTTGTCGATAACAAATTCTTTGGCACGGTCGCCGAAATAACTGAAATCTTCAAGCATTTCTTCAGTCGTTTTAAGATATAACGGGGCTTGATTATCAAAATCATCATAATTTTGACCCGCCATAAGAATTTTTCGAATTATTTCATCTTCCTTTTTAAGAAAATGAACATCTCCCGTTGCGACAACAGGCTTACCAAGACGGTCGCCTATTTCAACTATTTTTTTATTAAAGTCTTTAATAACATCAAGGCTTTTTACGTGGCGGAATTTATTCGGGGTTATCTCACCTGTCTTCTCGTTACGCCTATCGGGTTTTGAAGACTCTCTTACCATAAATTCATTATTGCCCAGAGGCTGAATTTCAAGATAGTCATAATAACTTGCAATTTCGTCAAGTTCTTCGTCGGGTTTGCCGTCTACAACGGCTTTATAAAGTTCGCCCTGCTCACAAGCACTTCCTACAATAAGGCCCTCGCGGTATTTGTCTAACTCGCTCTTTAAGGTAATAGGTCTTTTAAAGAAATTGTCAAGATGAGCCCCCGATACAAGTTTATAAAGATTTTTAAGTCCGACAAGGTCTTTAACAAGTATAATCTGATGGTTAACCTTGCCTTGTTTGTAAAGGGAAGAAAAATCTTTTCCATATTTTTCGTCGTTTACAAAATAGGCTTCAACGCCGTAAATAACCTTAAACTCTCCGCCGTTTTTACGGATATCGTTTACGGCTTCTGCGGCGGCAGGATATGCCTGAACAACGCCGTGGTCGGTAATTGCAACGGCTTTATGTCCCCATTTATAAGCCTGACGAACAATATCACCGCCCGAACTTACGGCATCTTTTGCCGACATATTGGTGTGGCAGTGAAGTTCTACTCGCTTATTACCCTTGAAGTTATCCTTTTCGACATACTCTTTAAGGCTTCCCATTGCGGTAGGCTTAACAATAAATTCTTTTTTGTAATTGTCGAACTCATATTTACCGTTTACAAGAATATATTTACCGTTTTTAACCGCCGAAAGCCTGTCCATTTCGGACGGGTCAACAAACATACTCGCAGTTAGCGAGTTTGTATGGTCGCTGAAAGAAAACTCTAAAATATTTGAAGTTCCTCGTTTGGTTTTTATAGTTCTGACATCAACACCGAAGACCTCGCCCCAACAGGAAATTTTTTCATCCTGTTCGGTTATTTCAATCATTGGCTTTGTGTTTGTATTAAGGTTTCTGCCATAGAAAAGTTTTACGCTTTCAAGATATACGGGAAGACCGTTTTCAGGAATATAGTCATATTCTTTTTCAGGTTCTGCCACAGCGACAGGTTTTGCCTGAGTGTTCTTTTTCGGCTCGGGTTTAGTTTCGAGCGGAGGCGGTAAAATTTCGGCCTTTTCGGTAACGCCCGTAAATTTAACATTAGCCTCTACTCCGTAATCCCGCTTTGCGATTTTCGAAAAATGTTTTTCAAACTCGCAGTTTTCGATTGTTTCAAGTCCGCCGAATTTAAGTTCTATTGTTAAAGTGTTTTTTTCGAGAGTATATTCGGCTTTATTAAAGTAGCCGTTAAGCAAAGCAGATTTTCGGCGTATTTCTTCAACAATATCCCGACAGGATTCAAGACAAAAGCAATTTTCATCGAAAAGAGTCACTATATCAGTTTTGTTTAATTTATAAACCTTTGAAAGAATATCCTTTATTTTGCTTACAGTGTTTTTTGATATGTAGTTGTTACATTTAAGTTTAAGAAAAAGACTTCTGCTTTGGCTATCAATTTGGCAGCAAGAAACAAAGACTCCGCCAAGCGACGGGTCTTGTATTTGACTAAATATCTCTTCTCCAAAAACTTTCTCAAAGGTATGTAACATTCTATTCTCCGAATTTCATTATTTCTTCATAAAGGGCGTCAAGTAGGTTTTCTTCGGGAACTTTACGCAGTATTTCGCCTTTGCTGAAAAGCAGTCCGCAACCGTCGCCCCCCGCAATACCGAGGTCGGCTTCCCTTGCCTCTCCCGGTCCGTTTACGGCACAACCCATTATTGCAACCGTAATATTTTTATCAATATCAGCAAAGCGTTCTTCTGCCGCTTTTGCAAGACCAATAAGGTCGATACTTGTTCTTCCGCAGGTTGGGCAAGAAACAAATTTAATTCCGTCGTTTCTAAAACCTATTGCTTTAAGCATATCTTTAGCGGCTTTTACCTCTAAAACGGGGTCATCGGTTAAAGAAATACGAATTGTGGCACCAATTCCGCGAAGAAGCAGTCCGCCGACACCTGCAGCAGATTTAATTACTCCCATTCGCTCGGTACCTGCCTCGGTTACGCCCAAATGTAGAGGATAGGGGCATTTTTCTGCGGCGAGAACATAAGAATCGTACATTCTTTGTGTATTAGACGACTTAAGCGAAAGGACTATATCGTTAAAATCAAACTTTTCAAGAAGCGAGATATGATAAAGTCCGCTTTCAACCATTGCCTCAGGGGTTGGCGAGCCGTATTTTGCAAGAATATTTTTTTCGAGTGAACCCGAATTAACGCCAATTCTTATTGGAACCCCTTCAGTTTTACAGGCGTTAGCAACCGCCTTAACCTTATCGTCAGAGCCGATATTTCCGGGGTTAATACGAACCTTATCTACCCCTGCAGCAACGCTTTCAAGGGCAAGTTTATAGTCAAAATGAATATCGGCAACAATTGGAACCGAGACATTTTCTTTAAGGGCAGAAATTAGACGGACGGCGTTTAAATTTGGCACAGACACCCTTATTATTTCGCAACCCGCCTTCTCAAGACGCACCGCCTGAGCGATATTGCCCTCAACATCATCTGCCTTTGCACAAAGCATTGATTGAATTGACACACGAGCGCCTCCGCCGATAAGCAGATTACCCGCTTTTACCTGTTTGGTTTTATCGTTTGTAAACAATTACTTCACCCCACAAAAAGTGCAATTATATCTTTTCCTGTTATTATAATCATTAGTGCTAAAAGCAAGACAAGCCCTATCGTATGGACTAAACCTTCATATTTTTGGGCAACAGGCTTTCTTGTAATAATTTCAAAAAGAATAAACATTATTCTTCCTCCGTCAAGAGCAGGAAGCGGGAAGAGATTGAATATTCCGAGATTTACGGTAATAAGCGCCATAATAGGCAGAATATTAAGCAGATTTTGTTTTGCTGCTGCTCCGACAGTTGCGGTAATTCCTACGGGACCGCTCATAGCAGAAATTCCGTATTTGCCGCTTATAAGGTCAATAAAGGAAAACCAGACTATTCTGCAGTAGGAAAAGGTAGTTGTAAAGGTATGCTCCACTAAATTTAAAAAGGTTTTCTTTTCGCCGAGTAGCCAGAAATCAAGTTTAACGACATTTATACCGTCAACCTCTTCGGTAGCAAACTTTACATTTTCCAGCGCAACCTTTTCGCCGTTGCGTTTAACGACAAGGTCAAGTTCTCCGTTTTCAACATTGGTAAAGGTATATAAAAGGTCACGATCGGTAAATACACGTCTTGAGCCGACCTTAATTATTTTATCGCCAACCTCAAGTCCGTGCTGACTGCTGACGGCAGTTTCCTCAAACTTTGCGACAGTAGTTGTGCCCAAAAGGTCGCCCGAACCGATTGAAAGAGAAATTCCGACAATTATAAGACCTAAAATAAGATTGAAAATTGCTCCGTTTGCGACAATAAAAAGTCTTTTAACCGGACTCTTTTTACAAAAGGCTCTGTCATCGGCACTTTCCTCGTCCTCCCCTTCCATTGCACAATAACCGCCGAGAGGGACAAGTTTTAAGGCGTAGGTTGTCTCTCCGATTTTTTTCTTAAAAAGCGAAGGGCCGAAACCTACCGCAAATTCGTTAACACGAACTTTACAGATTTTTGCGGCTATAAAATGGCCGAACTCGTGAATCACTATAAGCAGCAAAAACATAAATATGGCTATTAGATACGGCCATATATTATTCCAGATTTCAAGAAAATCTATGGTAATCACCCTAAAATTATTTTTAATTTATTGTATGCAGTTAAAACCCAAAAAATCAACCGACTTGATTTCTTACAAGTTCTCGGGCATTCTTGTCTGCGACAAAAACATCTTCAAGGTCATATTCTTTAACATCGGGCTGAGCGCTTATTGCCATTTCTACAAGACGGGGAATGTCAAGGAATTTAATTTTACCCGCTAAAAATAGCGCAACCGCTTCCTCGTTAGCACCGTTTGCGGCGGCGGGTTTGAGCCCTCCCGCATTTATAGCGTCGATACAAAGTTTAAGACATTTAAAGGTTTTTGTATCGGGTTTTGCAAAGGTTAGCGTTCCAACCTCCGATAGAGAGAGTCTGTCACAGCAGATATCTCCCCTTTCAGGATAGGTTATTGCATACTCGATTGGCAGACGCATATCGGGAGTTCCCATCTGACCGATAACGGCGCCGTCGCAGAGTTCTACCGCCGAGTGAAGAATACTCTGGCGGTGGACAAGCACCTCAATATCGTTAGCCGAAATACCGAAAAGATGAACCGCTTCGATTACCTCAAGACCTTTATTCATAAGGGTAGCCGAATCGATAGTAATTTTACTTCCCATTGACCAGTTTGGGTGGTTTAAGGCTTCGGCTACCGTAACATTTTCAAGTTCGTCATAAGTTTTGCCGTAAAAGGGACCGCCCGAAGCAGTTAGAATTACTTTTTTAAGGCTTCCTTTAGGTGCGCCCTGAAGCGACTGAAAAATTGCCGAATGCTCACTATCGACGGGGATAATCTTAATTCCCATTTCTTTTGCTTTTGCGTTAACAAGTTCGCCCGCAGTAACAAGGGTTTCTTTATTTGCAAGTGCAACATCATTTTTAGCGTTCATAGCCGCAAACATTGGTTTTAGACCCGCAATACCAACAATAGCGTTAAGCACAATATCGGCTTTAAGCGAAGCAACTTCACAAACTCCGTCAACACCCGAAAGCACCTTTGTATCGGTATCGGCAAGTCGTTCGGCTAGTTCTTTTGCACAAGTTTCGTCGAAAACCGCAACGGCTTCAACCGAAAACTCTCTTGCCTGTTTTTCAAGTTTATCTATACTTTTTGATGCGGCAATAGCCTTTACGCAATAACCGTTTTTACGGGCAACATCTAAAGCCTGTTCTCCGATTGAGCCGGTCGAGCCAAGAATTACAAGAGTTTTTGACATAATTTTTCTCCGTTTTAAGAAACTATAGGTGTATATTTGATTAAAATATCAAGCACGGGGGCAACGAGCAAAAGCGAGTCGGTTCGGTCAAGAATTCCACCGTGACCGGGGATAAGATTGCCGTAATCCTTGATATTGTAACTGCGTTTAATTGCAGACGTGAACAGGTCGCCTATCATTCCAAGTACCGCCATAAAGGGTGTAATAATCAGGAAGAAAGGCAGATTTATATCTACTCCACCAACCAAATTCTCGAAAATAAGGATAATTGCAACGGCACCTATAACAGAGCCAATCATACCGCCAAGAGAGCCCTCTATCGTCTTTTTGGGGCTTACAACGGGGGCAAGTTTATGCTTTCCGATCGCTTTGCCGGTAAAATAGGCAAAGGTATCTGCCACAGAAGAAAAGTTAATAAGCATTACAAAGTAGAGAACGCCATTGCCGTCGGCGTTATTAAGAAGTCTTTCAAAAGCAGAGAAAGCGTAGGCTATTGCAATTGGCATTCCAAGCGCCATAGCAACCTGGCGGTCGGCAAAGTTCTTATGACCAAAGACGGCAAAAAGTGCCACTATGATTACATAGACAACGGTTAAAGGAATAACATCCGCTTCAAGATTATAGGCAAGTTGTGCACAAGCGGCATAAAGCATTGCAATAAGGTTAAACCATATATTCTTAATGCAACCCGTATTGTGAAGAATTTCGTAGGTAGCAAAAGCAGCAAGAACACAAAGTATAACTACCGAAACAAAACTGAAATAACAGTTTAATGTTATTGCAGCAATAACAAAACAAATAGCAATTATTCCCGAAATGGTACGCACTTTCATTGTGCGATTCCTCCTATACTCCGCCAAAACGGCGGTTTCTCCTATTAAAATCATCTATTGCTTTTTCGAGGTCTTTTGTACTGAAATCAGGCCAAAGAACATCCGAATACCAGAACTCACTGTAGGCCGCCTGCCAAATAAGGAAGTTCGACAGACGATATTCTCCGCTTGGGCGAATAATCAGTTCGGGGTCGGGACAGTCGGGGGCGTAAAGGTGTGCCGAAATGGTATCCTCGGTTATTTCCTGTGCGCTAATTCCGCTGTTTACAATATCCCTTACCGCATGGGCAAGTTCATCTCTGCCTCCGTAGTTAACCGCAATAAAGACAGTAAGACCCGTACAGTCTTTAGAATCCTGTTCGGCGGCATTCATAAGTTCTACAAGGTCATCGGGCATTCCTTTACGGTCGCCTAAAAATCTAACCCTTATATTCTCATTTCTAATATCGTATGTATCTTTAAGATAATCACGGAAGAGGTCCATAATAGTGTCTACCTCTTCTTTGGGACGGCGCCAGTTTTCGGTTGAAAAAGCGTAAACCGTAAGATACTGAATTCCTATTTTATTGCAGTATTTGGCTATTTCTTTGAATTTTTTAGAACCGACAAGATGACCTGCCGTTCTGGGTAAGGCTCTTTTTTTTGCCCATCTGCCGTTTCCGTCCATAATTATTGCAATATGTCTAGGCAGGTTTCGCTCAGTTCTGTTCTTTTTAAAAATTCCCATTAGTTCACCTTTCAAAAAACCACCATAGCAACGCTATGATGGTTTAATTTTTAAATTTCGAGGATTTCCTTTTCCTTTGCCGAGCAAAGATTATCAATTTCTGCGCAATATTTATCGGTAAGTTTCTGAACCTTTTTCTCACCGTTTTCCTGGTCATCCTCGGTAATTAAGTTATCCTTCTTCATAGCCTTAAGTTTTTCGATTGAATCACGACGGATAGAGCGAACAGCAACCTTTCCGTCTTCAGCCATTTTTCTAACCTCTTTTACGAGTTCCTTACGGCGTTCTTCGGTTAGAGGCGGGAAAATAAGACGAATAACACGGCCGTCGTTATTGGGGTTAATTCCGATATCGGAAACAAGAATTGCCTTTTCGATAAGTTTTAGGGTAGAGGTGTCCCAAGGCTGAATCTGAAGGGTGCGTCCTTCGGGGACAGAAACGGTTGCAATCTGCTGAATGGGGGTAGCAACTCCGTAATAATCAACGGTAATTCTGTCAAGAATGGAAGTATTGGCTCTTCCGGCACGTACGGTTGCAAATTCACGGGTTACGGAATTTACACTTTTATCCATACGCTCTTCGGTGTTTTTAAGTAAGTTATTCATACATACTCCTCCAAATTATTCTACAAGTGTTCCGATATTTTCGCCAAGCATTGCTCTTTTGATATTATCGGTATCCTTCATGCTGAAAACGAGAATTTTGACCTTATTGTCTTCACAAAGAGAGGCCGCCGTCATATCCATAACCTTGAGTCCTAAAGTCAGAACATCGTGATGAGAAAGGCGGTCAAACTTTTTAGCGTCGGGGTTTGTTTTAGGGTCGCTGTCATAAACTCCGTCAACATTAGTGGCTTTAAAAATTACATCTGCGCCGATTTCTGCAGCACGAAGGGCAGCGGCAGTATCGGTAGAAAAGAAGGGATTTCCTGTTCCGCAACCGAAGATTACGATTTTTCCCTTTTCTAAATGGCGACAAGCACGGGCCTTTGTATAGGGTTCGGCAACCTGACGCATTTCGATAGCGGTCATTACACGGGCATCTACACCGAGTTGTTCAAAAGCGTCACCGAGGGCAAGAGCGTTAATAGTAGTAGCAAGCATTCCCATATGGTCAGCACGGGTACGGTCCATTTCGCCGCTTGAGCGACCTCTCCAGAAGTTTCCGCCGCCGACAACTATGGCTATTTCCACTCCTAAATCAGCACATTCTTTAATTTTTTGGCAGACACTTGTAACGGTATCAAAATCAAGACCCGAAGGTTGACCTCCGGCAAGAGCCTCACCGCTAAGTTTAAGAAGAACGCGTTTAAAAACAGGCTTTTGTTCGCTCATTTATATTCCCTCCGATAGACGATATGTAATTTATTTTTAAAAGAGAACCAGAGTTCTATTACACTAGTTAATATTTTACAATAATTAACCTTTAAAGTCAATTCTAAAATATATATTTTAATATAAATATATAAAAAAACTGCAATCCAAAAGGACTGCAGTTAAAAAAGTTTATGATTATTTAATCATGCTGGCAACTTCATTAGCGAAGTCGTCTACACGCTTTTCAATACCTTCGCCTTTTTCGAAGCGGAAGAAAGAAGCAACCTTGATTTCGCCGCCAAGTTCCTTAGCAACAGAATCAACATATTTGCCAACGGTAAGGTCGCCGTCGATAACATACTGTTGTTCAACAAGGCAGTTTTCTTTATAGAACTTACCGATTTTACCGTCAACAATTTTAGCAAGAACAGCGTCGGGTTTGCCTGCCATTTTGGGGTCTTCCTTCATTTGAGCAACGAGGATAGCCTTTTCCTTTTCAAGGTCTTCTGCAGGAACAGAAGCCTGGTCGAGGTAAGAGGGGTTCATAGCCGCAATTTGCATTGCAACGTTTTTACCCATAGCAACGAAAGCATCGTTCATATCAAGAGCAGAATCGAAGTTAACGAGAACGCCGATTTTTCCGCCTGCATGAACATAGGAAACGGTTTTGCCAACAATACGAACAAAACGACGAACCTGAATGTTTTCACGGAACTTAAGGAAGATATCTTCCTTGTGTTCGGAAACGGTTTTTCCTTCATAGGTCGAAGCAAGAAGAGCGTCAACATCGGCAGGGTTGTTAGCAATAACAGCCTTTGCACAAAGGTTAACGAAAGCCTTGAACTCATCATTTCCTGCAACGAAGTCGGTTTCACTGTTTACTTCGATGACAGCGGCAACATCGCCCTCAACAAGAGCAACTACCTGTCCTTCAGCGGCTACACGGGAAGCCTTTTTAGCCTGGGAAGCAAGACCCTTCTCACGAAGATAGTCTACTGCCGCATCCATATTTCCGTCGGTTTCTTTGAGTGCGTTTTTGCAATCCATCATACCGCAACCGGTTTTTTCTCTTAAAGCCTGAACGTCTTTAGCGGTAAAAGCCATAGTATTATACCTCCAAAAAGATTTAAGTTGATATTACTGAGCAACTGCCTCTTCGGCAACCTCTTCGTTAACCTCTTCTGCTTCCGAAGCAGCAGAACCCATTTCACCCTGTTTTGCTTCAATAACAGCGTTAGCGATAGTTTCAGCAATAAGTTTAACAGCGCGGATAGCGTCATCGTTTCCGGGGATTACAGCATCAATTTCGTCGGGGTCGCAGTTGGTATCAACAATTGCGATAATCGGAATATTGAGTTTCTTAGCCTCGGCAACAGCGATACGCTCTTTGCGGGGGTCAACAATAAACATAGCGGCGGGGATTTTCTTCATATCCTTAATACCGCCAAGGAATTTCTCGAGTTTTTCGATTTCAGCCTGAAGACCGATTACTTCCTTTTTGGGAAGCATATCGAAGGTTCCGTCAGCCTCCATTTTGCGAAGTTGTTCAAGACGGCCGATTCTTCTGCGAATGGTGGTGAAGTTGGTAAGCATTCCGCCGAGCCAACGAGCGTTTACGAAAGGCATTCCGCAGCGTTCTGCTTCTTCTTTAACAGAAGACTGAGCCTGTTTCTTGGTGCCGACAAAGAGAATGTCGCCACCGTCTGCAACGATGTCACGAGCGAAAGCATAAGCATCGTTTACCTTCTTAACGGTTTTCTGAAGGTCGATGATGTGGATTCCGTTTCTTTCGGTGAAGATGTACGGAGCCATTTTGGGGTTCCAGCGTCTTGTCTGATGTCCGAAATGAACACCGGCTTCAAGAAGCTGTTTCATAGAGATTACTGCCATTTTTATTTCCTCCTAAGGTTTTTCCTCCATTTTGCTTTGAGCCGCTGCGTAAAACGCCAGAGCGCCACCTGCACGCAACAAGGCAAAATGTGTGTTTTTATTACTGCCCATAAGACAGCCGTATGATTATATCACAAAAATTTCCTTTTTGCAAGTATTTTTTTGCTAAATATTTATTATTTATATTGTACTATATTTGTGCATAATTTTTAGTTGACTAAAAGGATAATTTGGGTTAAAATTGCAATAATACAAAAAAATTAAAGTCGGAGGGAAAATATGGCTTACTATTTTAACGATGTATCTCATACCTTTAACGAGTATTTGCTTGTTCCGGGTTATTCTTCTTCAGAGTGCGTTCCCGCAAACGTTTCTCTTAAAACTCCTCTTGTTAAGTTCAAAAAGGGCGAAGAACCCGCTATCTCTCTTAACATTCCCCTTGTTTCTGCAATAATGCAGTCGGTTTCGGGAGAGCGTCTTGCCGTTGCTTTGGCAAAAGAGGGCGGTTGCTCCTTTATTTACGGTTCTCAGTCGATTGAAGATGAGGCTGCAATGGTTGCACGTGCAAAGAACTTCAAAGCAGGTTTTGTTGTCAGCGACTCTAATGTGCGTGAAGATGATACAATGGCCGATGTTGTTGCTCTTAAAGAAAAGACAGGCCATGACACTATGGCAGTTACCTCTGACGGAACTGCAAACGGAAAACTCTTAGGTGTTGTAACCGGACGAGATTACCGTGTTTCCCGTATGGACCCGACTACCTCTGTAAAAGAATTTATGACTCCTTTCTCAAAACTCATATACGCTAAAGAGGGTACCTCTCTTAAAGAGTGTAACGATATTATTTGGGAGCATAAACTTAATTCCCTACCCATTATTGACGATAATGGTAACCTTAAATATTTTGTCTTCCGCAAGGACTATTCTTCTCACAAGAACAATCCTCTTGAACTTCTTGACAACGAAAAGCGTTATGTTGTCGGCGCAGGTATAAACACCCGTGACTATGCCGAGCGTGTTCCCGCACTTGTCGAGGCAGGAGCAGATGTCCTTTGTATTGACTCTTCCGAAGGATTCTCAGAGTGGCAGAAACTTACTATTGACTGGATTCGCGCACACTACGGCGACTCGGTTAAGGTAGGTGCCGGAAACGTTGTTGATAAGGAAGGTTTCCTCTTCCTTGCAAAAGCGGGAGCAGACTTTATTAAGGTTGGTATCGGTGGAGGCTCAATTTGTATTACCCGTGAAACCAAGGGTATCGGTCGAGGACAAGCCACTGCACTTATTGATGTTTGTCAGGCTCGTGATGAATACTATAAGGAAACCGGAATTTATATTCCTGTTTGTTCCGACGGCGGTATTGTTCACGACCATCACATGACCCTTGCCCTTGCAATGGGTTCGGACTTTATTATGCTTGGCCGTTATTTTGCCCGTTTCGATGAAAGCCCGACAAACAAAATCTCTATTGGCGGAAACTATTATAAAGAATACTGGGGCGAAGGCTCTAACAGAGCCAGAAACTGGCAAAGATATGACCTTGGCGGAGATAAAAAACTTTCCTTTGAAGAGGGCGTTGACTCCTATGTTCCCTACGCAGGAACTCTTAAGGATAACGTTGGTCTTTCTCTTGCAAAGGTTAAGTCAACCATGTGCAACTGCGGAGCACTTTCAATCCCCGAACTTCAGCAGAAGGCTAAACTTACCCTTGTTTCTGCAACAAGTATTGTTGAGGGCGGTGCCCACGACGTCATTCAAAAGGACACAACAAACAATAATATTAAATAAACCGATATAATCGGTTCTCTCTCGAAAAAACCCCAATGCAATTTTACTTGCATTGGGGTTTTTTTACATTGATTCGGGGGCGGAAATTTTAAGCATTAAAAGAACATTCTTTATAACAGTTACGGTAGCCATACAAAGACTAAGACGTGCCTGAAGAAGTTCTTCCCTTTCGCCTTTGACTCGACAAGCGTTATAGAACTTATGGAATTTAGTTGCAAGTTCTATAACATAGTGGGTCATTTTTGCGGGGTCGTAGGTTTTTGCTGAACTTATAATTTCGTCGGTAAAACCGGCAATATGGAAAATAAGTTCTCTTTCTTCCGGGGCGGTAAGGAGGGCGAGTTCTTCGGCAGAACAGTCACGCAAGGTTATTCCCTCGGACGCAAGATTTCTGATGATACTGCTTATTCTTGCGCAAGCGTACTGAACATAGTAAACAGGATTTTGATTGGTTTCTTCAACCGCAAGGTCCAAGTCAAAGTCGAAGTGGGAGTTAGGTTCACGAAGGTTGAAGAAGAATCTTGCAGCATCGATAGGAACTTCGTCAAGTAAAGTAACAAGGGTTATGGCCTTACCCGAACGCTTGGACGCTTTAATTACCTCGCCGTCTTTAACCAGACGAACCATCTGCATAAGCAAAGCATCAAGTTTAGAGGCATCTACACCAAGGGCGGTCAGAGCCGCCTTTAAGCGAGGCACATATCCGTGATGGTCAGCACCGAGAACATCAATAGCCTTATCGAAACCACGGGTAACGAGTTTGTTATAGTGATAAGCAATATCGGGCACAACATAGGTTGGAACGCCGTTATAACGAACTAAAACAAAGTCTTCGGCGCCAAAGTCTGAACCCTTAAACCAAAGGGCGTCTTCCTGCATATAGGTATGGCCCGATTCTTTAAGAAGTTCAATGATTTTTGCGGTTTCGCCCGATGCGTGAAGCGAACTTTCTTTAAACCAGGTGTTGTACTCAATACGGTATTTAAGCAGGTCGTCGTGAAGACCCTGAATATTTTTAGGTAAAGCAAATTCTACCAGGGCTTTTCTGCGTTCTTCTTCCGAAACATTTATATAACTGTCACCGTAGAGTTCAGAAAAAGCCTTAGCGTGTTCAACTATATCTGCGCCGTGATAAGAATCTTCGGGCATTTCTATGCCCTCTTTATAAATTTGCTGATAGCGAAGGTCTAAGGAAAGACCGAATTTATTTATCTGGTTACCCGCATCGTTTATATAAAACTCACGCTCTACGTAATATCCGGCGGCATCAAGAACAGAGGCAAGACAGTCTCCAAGAGCACCGCCACGAGCATTACCGATATGCATAGGGCCGGTCGGATTTGCTGAAACGAACTCAACAAGCACCTTTTTGCCCTCGCCAAAATCACTTTTTCCGTATTCCTGCTTTTTGCTTAAAACATCAGACACTATATCGGCATAATAGTTGTCCGCAAGGAAAAAGTTTATAAATCCGGGACCTGCAATTTCGCAAGACTTAATATAACTGTTTGAAAAATCAAAACGCTCGGTCAAGAGTTCTGCAATTTTACGGGGTGCATTCCTAAACGCCTTTGACCAAACCATTGCTGCATTTACCGCATAATCGCCGTGGTCACGGTTTTGGGGGATTTCTATTTTAAAAGGGGTCAGTTCTGCCTCGGGTAATACGCCATCGGCTACCACTGACTTTGCCGCCGTATAAATAATATTTTCAATTTGATTTTTAGCAACAGCCACTACTTTTGACATTTTATATCTCCTTGGTTCTTATTTCCATTATGTTTTTACTTAGCAGTCCCGAATAGATGTCTATCGTATAACTCATAAAAATTTTGCCGTCTTTCCCCGAAAAATCGGTCAGAAGACTTTCGCCGAAAATTCCAATAACAAAATCGCCCTGCGGGGTGTTATACAGACAAGAGTGGCGTCTTCCCTTTTCGATTATAAGTTGACTTTCCATTCCGCCGCTTCGCTCAAGAACTACGGTATCTCCTTTAACGGTTATTTTGGTTGAAACATTTTTCGCACCAATCAGTTCGCTTTCGTTATACTCAAGTTTAATGGCATTATCTTGAAAGGAAAGCGTTCCGCCCGTGGTAAAAGAGGTAACCTCAGGTTCTTGTTCAGGGTACTGTTGAGTGCCCTTAATTGTGATTAATACTTCCTTCATATTTGCTTATATCCACCAGATTTACTTTATCGTTTTCAATTCCCTGTCCTAGAAGGATTTGCGCTACCTTTGAAAAACCCTCGGTAACATCGCTGACATAAAATTCACAGGTTGGTTTGCTTCTTTCCTGCCTTAACATATCAAGACCTTCAAGTTCTTTCTTGACAGCGTTGGCAGTTGAACAACCCATATTGATAAGGCAAACATCGTTGCCGACAACGGTTTTTATAGCCTTTTCAAGCACGGGATAGTGGGTGCAACCGAGAATAAGAGTATCAACCTTTGCATCAACAATAGGCTTAAGATAGCGTTTTACGGTGTCGAGCACAACGCTATCATCTGCAGAAACCCAGCCTTCCTCAACAAGCGGAACAAAAAGAGGACAACTGACATCTACTACCTGTGCATCAGGTAAATAGTTTTTAATAAGGCGTTTGTGGGACCCGTTCTTTATTGTAGCAGAGGTTGCAATTACGCCGATTCTTTTATTTTTTGTTGAATCTACAGCGTCTTTAACAGAATTTTCCACCACGCCCGAAAACCGAACGGGTAAATCTTTAGCAGTACAGGCAGCAACCGAACTCACGGTTCCGCAAGCAGCCACTATGTATTTAACATTTTTAGAAAGCAGAAAGTTTTCGTCCTGACGAGCGTAATGAATAATAGTATCATTACTTCTGTTTCCGTAAGGTACGCGTCCTGTATCTCCGAAATAAACAATATTTTCGTTTGGTAACACCTTTTCGAGTTCTTTTAGCACGGTAAGACCACCGAGACCCGAATCGAAAACACCAATCGGTCTATTATCAGCCACAAAACTCCTCCTTAAAATTAAATGCACTACCATTTTATACAACTGTTCGTATTATATTACCATATTTATTATTAAACTTCAAGGATATATTATATAATAACTTTTTTAATTTTACTGACTACAAGAGGTGTCGAGGTACTCTGCGCCGACATTTTTTCGACCGCTTCGGGCGGTGCCCGAAAAAATTTGCCGTGCTCGAGACTTCACCGCTCTGCAAGGCTATCGCGCCTTGCAGACGGCTTCGACGAACTCTCGGCCTCAAGAGGCCTCGAGTTTAGATTCAAGACCTAGAAAAAATAAAACAAGAACCAACCTTTTGGTTGGTTCTTGTTTTATTTGGTCCGAGTGTCGAGATTCGAACTCGAGGCCTCTTGAACCCCATTCAAGCGCGATACCAAACTTCGCCACACCCGGATGCTTTTTTATCAGCAAGTGTGATTATATCACAGCGATAAATAAAAATCAAGTAGTTTTTTCAAAAAAACAACCGATATTTTTAGTATCGGTTGTTTTCAAATTATTACATATCACCAAAGCCGGTTTCTACGAGTTCTACAAGAGCATTCAGAGCCGATTCTTCGTCGGGTCCGTCAACAATGATAGAAATTTTTGTTCCGCCGACAATACCGAGAGAAAGTACGCCAAGAAGGCTCTTTGCATTAACTCTTCTCTCTTCCTTTTCAACCCAAACGGTAGACTTGAATTCGTTAGCCTTTTGGATGAAGAAAGTTGCAGGTCTTGCGTGAAGACCAACCTGATTGTTGATTACTACCTCTTTAACGCACATAAATATTCTCCTTACATAATATAACCATTGTGGTTTTTATTATCTTTTTCATTATTATACCACAATATATTCCACAGTCAATCAGTTAACACCAAGTTCTAACAAACAGTCAAACTACGCCTAAATGCGACGGTTTAATTTGTGCAACTTTACCAACAGATTGAATAACTATTGGTCAGTACCTACATCTTTTAAAAGTGTTTTTAAGAACTCCTGCTCCTTTTTAGAGAGTTTTGCGTCCTTTAACATTTCGGGTCTTCTTTTAAAGGTTTCCTCTATTGCTTTTTCTCTTCGCCATTTATTTATATTGGCGTGATGACCCGACAAGAGAACTTCGGGAACCTTTCTTTCCATCCAGGTGTCAGGTTTAGTGTACTGAGGATATTCGAGAAGTCCTTCAAAATGGCTTTCTTCGGTAAAACACACCTCATCTGACAAGACACCGGGCAACATTCTGCAAACCGCATCAGCAACGGTTAAGGCCGGAAGTTCTCCGCCCGTCAGCACAAAGTCCCCTACAGAAATTTCTTCATCTACTATTTCGTCAATCACACGCTGGTCAACCCCCTCATAATGACCGCAGAGCAAAACAATTCGGTCAAGTTTTGAAAGTTCAACAGCCTTTTTTTGAGTAAAGGTTTTACCTTTTGGGCTTAAATATATAAGATGGGGTTTTTGCTCGGTTTCAGGATTGTAGAGAGAATTAAAGCAATTATAAATCGGGGTTGCCGACATTACCATTCCCATTCCGCCGCCGTAGGGTGTATCATCCACCTTATTATGCTTGTTTCCCGAAAAGTCGCGAATATTCACACAGGAAATTTCTACCTTCCCTGATTTTCGGGCTCGTCCTATAATACTTTCGTCAAGCACACGCTGACACATTTCGGGAAAAAGGGTCATAATATCAATCTTCATCTGGGAAAATTCCTTTCAGCGGGCGAATTATTACCTTTTCGCCGTCGATATCTACCGAAACCAAAACATCGTCAATTGCGGGGATAAGATACTCCTTATCTTCCTGTTTTATATGCCAGACATCGTTTGCTCCGGTCTGTGAAACATCACAAATAACGCCTAAAAGTTTATCGCTATCGGCGTCATATACATTTATGCCGATAAGGTCGCAAATAAAATACTGACCTTTTTCGAGTTTTGCGTCTTTTCGGTCCATATAGATTACCTTGTTGCGATACTTTTCGGCTTCTTCAATTGAATCAATTCCTTTAACCGACGCAATAACAACATTACCGTGGGGCGAAGACTTTAAAATATTTAACTTGTCCTTTCCGTTTTGGTCAAGATAAACCTTTTTAAGAGAGCAAAAAAACTCTGCCGAGTCGCACCAAGGCTGAATTCTAACCATTCCACGAACGCCGTGCGTGCCGACAATTTTGCCGACCTCCAGAAAATTCTTCTTCAAAATTATCACCTATATAAAAAGCATTGTGCTTAATAATAAACTAATACCCCCATAAAATATGGGGGTTGCGTTTTTATTAGTCGATTTCAACCATTACCTTATCGCCGGTACGATTAGCGGCAGCACGCATAACGGTACGGATAGCCTTGGCTATTCTTCCCTGTTTGCCGATAACTCTGCCCATATCTCCTTCAGCAACGTGAAGATGATATACAATAACACCCTCTTCGTTAGGTTCGTCAACAGTAACTGCAACCTGATCGGGAGCCTCAACTAATCCGGCAGCAATGGAAACTAATAATTCTTGCATAGGATTTTCCTCCGTATAAACTAAATAATGTTAGACTTTTTAAGAAGAGCCTTTACGGTATCAGTAGGCTGAGCGCCGTTTGCAATCCACTTCTTAGCCTTATCGCCGTCAATGTTGATAGCGGCGGGGTCCTTAGTGGGGTCATAAGTACCGATTTCCTCAATAAAACGACCGTCACGGGGATAGCGGGAATCAGCAACAACTACACGATAGAAAGGAGCCTTTTTAGCACCAAGTCTGCGAAGTCTGATTTTAACTGCCATATTTGTACACCTCCAAAATGTTATTATATAATTAAGAGAAAACTCTTGATTAACTAAAATCCGGGAAAGCCTCCGGGCATACCGCCGGGGAACTTTTTACCGAAACGGCGTTTGCCGTTTTTACCGCCAAGTTGTTTGAACATTTTTTTCATCTGTTCATATTGACGCATTAACTTATTGACCTCTTCAACCGTAACACCCGCACCAGCGGCAATTCGTTTGCGGCGGGAAGCATTAAGGACTTCGGGTTTAGAACGCTCTTTTTTGGTCATGGACTTAATAATTGCTTCGGTGCGAAGCATTGCACGTTCATCAATATCCTCTTCCCTGATATTTGCACCGCCGGGAAGCATTGAAATAAGGCTTTTAATGTTACCCATTTTTTTAATTTGCTCAAACTGGTCAAGCAAATCATTAAGGTCGAACTTGTTTTCCTCAAGGCGTTTTGCCGTTTCTAATGCTTTCTTTTCGTCGATTTCGGTTTCAACCTTTTCAATTAGAGAAAGAACGTCTCCCATTCCAAGTATTCTCGACGCCATTCGGTCAGGGTGGAATTCCTCTAAATCATCAAGTTTTTCGCCAACACCGGCAAACATTATCGGTTTGCCCGTTACCGCACGAACCGAAAGCGCAGCACCGCCTCGGGTATCGCCGTCAAGTTTAGTGATTATAACGCCGTCAATCTCAAGTATATCGTTAAAGGCTTTCGCAATATTAACCGAGTCTTGACCAACCATTGAGTCAATTACAAGAAGAATATTATTAACCTCTACCGATTTGGTAACACGGATTAGTTCATCCATCAGTTCGGTATCGATATGAAGACGACCGGCAGTATCAAGCAAAAGAAAGTCGTGACCGTAGTCTTTAGCGTAGGCAACCGCCTGTTTAGCGGTAATTTCAGGCTTTTGAGTCCCCTTTTCAAAAACGGGAACGCCGATTTGCTCACCGAGTACCTTTAACTGCTCAATAGCGGCAGGACGGTAAATATCACAAGCGGCAAGCATTGGACGGTGGCCCTTTGCTTTAAGGTGTTTGGCAAGTTTTGCCGCATGGGTAGTTTTACCCGAACCTTGAAGACCGCAAAGCATAATAACGGTTGGAATTTTATTTGAAGTTTTAAGACGGGCTTGTTCGTTACCCATAAGGGCGGTAAGTTCGTCACGGAAAATTTTAATAACCGTCTGGGCGGGAGTAAGGCTTTCAAAAACCTTTTCGCCAACACATTTTTCGGAAACCGAGTTGGTAAAATCTTTAGCAACTTTATAACTTACATCGGCTTCTAAAAGGGCGAGACGGATTTCACGCATTACCTCTTTAACGTCGTGTTCACCGAGTTTACCTTTTGAGCGGAGTTTCTTAAAGACACTTGAGAGTTTGTCTGAAAGACTGTCAAAAGCCATTTTACCACCTCTTTTCGCTACATTCTATCGATTATATCAAGCAGGGTTTGCAAATTACCCTTGTTTTCCTTTAAATTTTCGGCAGCCGCTTTAAGCGCCGAGATATTTTCACACAAGTGAAGTTTTTGCTCATATTCAAAAAGTTGGGCTTCGGTTCTTTTAACAAAATCACTTACACCCTGACGGGTTATCCCCTCGTTTTCGGCGATTTCTGACAGCGAAAGGTCATTATTATAATAACCGTCAAGTATTCTGTACTGTTTTTCAGAAAGTATTTCGCCATAACGGTCCAGAAGTTCAGAAACATAGAAATTGGCGGCCAAATAACTCACCTCGAAACAACAGTTATAGTGTCAAGTAAATTTCTTGCCTTCAAGATAATAACACAAAACTTTTTATCTGTCAAGTATTTTTCTTTACAATTATAAATGACTTGAAAAAATAAAAAATATATAATATAATTTATTAGAAAATATTATTTAGGATGAAAAATATGCGATTTGTTAAAACACTATCTATCATGCTTTGCATTATAGTAATAGGGCTAACTTTTTCTGCTTGTTCAGAAAGTTATAAGGAAGCCTTTATATATGTTGAACTTGAGTCAAAACCGTCTACACTTGACCCTCAGGTTGCTCACTCAAAAGAAGAACTTACTGTTGTTCGCTCCCTTTTTGACACTCTTTTAAGGTTTGATGACAGCGGAAATGCAGTTCCCTCGGCGGCAGAAAGTTTTGAAAAAAACGGAACAACTTATACCTTTAAACTTCGCAAAGATGCCATTTGGAAAGACGAAACTCCCGTTACGGCAAATGACTTTGTTTTTGCTTTCAGACGGGCGGTTGACCCTGTGACAAGCGCCCCATATGCGAACACGCTTTTTGCGATTGAAAATGCCGAAAAAATCCATTCAGGCGAAGCCCCGCTTAATTCTCTTGGCGTAACCGCTAAAGACGATTATACTCTTGTTATAAAACTTTCAAAAGACGACGCAGAATTTGAAAAGGTTTTAACCTCGGCGATTACAATGCCCTGTAACGAGAAATTCTTTAATCAGTGTAAAGGAAAATACGGACTTACAATAGACACCACCAACTCAAACGGTTCCTACTATGTCAGAAAGTGGACAAAAGAAACCAAATATCTTATCCGTCTTGCCAAAAATCTTGAATACACGGGTCCGTTTGAAGCAAACTCAATGCGTATTTACTTTACCTGCAGTGATAAAGAAGCCTATCCGATGCTGGAACATGATAACACCGACCTTATATATATTTCAAACTTAGAATATCCAAAAATTGCGACGGACTTTACTGTAAATACAACCGAAGATGTTTGTTACACAATGTATTTAAGCAAAAGGCTTGACCCAAAACTGCGTGAGGCTTTACTGACTTCGGTTTGGTCTGATTCCTACAAGAATAAACTTGATAATACGTCAAAGACCGCCGACACCCTTTATCCTCCCGTTTTATCGGCAAATGCACCAAAAGTAACAGAATATATTAAATATGACCCTCAAAAAGCACTAGACACCTATTCTGAACTTGTTAAAAAAGGTTTTTCGGTAAAGGATATAACAATAAAATATCCCAACACACCAACTTGCACAGAAATTGCGAAATCTATTGCGGGGCATTGGCAACAGACCTTGAGTTGTTTTATAAACATTGAGGAAATGTCCGAGGGGGCTGCCGTTTCGGCTCTTGAGTTTGGAAACTATGATATAATTATTGCACCGAGATATTCAGCATCGGGTACAATTTCGGCATATAACTCCTCTTTAGGATATGAAGGACAAAACAGCCTTGATATTTCAAGAGAACTTTATTCTAACCATCTTGCCTATCCTCTTTTTTACAGCACTACCAATATTGCGGCAGGAGAAAAGATTGAAAACCTTGAAAGCAGCATTCAAAACGGAATTTTAGACGTTTCAATGCTTATTAAAAAACAGTAAAAAGTGGAGTCAAAGACTCCACTTTTTTGTTTTAAATAATGATACAGACCAGACCGTTGCAACCCTCGTTAATTACCCTTTCGACCGTTTCCTGAATTCTCATTCTCGCATCGGACGGCATTCGGGAGAGTTTGGTGTTGAGACCTTCGTTAACAAGTTCGTGAAGCGACTTTCCGAAAATGTTGGAATTCCAGATTTTCGCTTTATCGTCTTCAAATTCCGAAAGCAGATATTTAATTAAATCTTCACTCTGCTTTTCGCTTCCGACAATTGGGCTTACTTCGGTAGTAATATCGGCCTTCATCATATGAATAGAGGGTGCGGAGGCGCGAAGACGAACACCGTATCTTCCCCCCTGACGCATAATTTCGGGTTCTTCAAGGGTTAACTCATCAATTGTGGGGAGGACTATTCCATAGCCTGTTGCTTCGACTTCGTCGAGAGCATTCTTGACCCTCATATATTCCCTCTTCATTACCGAAAGTTCTTTAAGAGTATCCATAAGGTCACGGTCATCCTTGATTTCAAGGTCGATATTTTCGGTAATAATCGAATAGAAAAGTTCTCGGTTAACCGTAATCGAATACTGCGCCGTTCCGCTTCCGAGATTTACACACTCCATTTTGACCGACTCGGCATTCTTGTTATCTTTAAGGGCGTTTTCAAGCACAAAAAGGTCTTTTATTTTTGAAATTCCCTCGAACGCGGTTTTAACCGTTTCATTAAGATTTGACCTTAGCCAATGGTCGAGAGGCAGAGCGTTTATCCAAGCGGGAAGTTCTATGCTGATTTCCTTAACGGGAAATTGATAGAGTATTTTTCTTAAAATCGCCTTAATATCGGTCTCGTCAAGTTCAAGGCAGTTTATTGGCATTACGGGAACACAGTAGTCACTCGACAGTCTGTTTGCAAGTTCTACCGCTTCTTCAGACTTTGGATTTTTACAGTTTAAAAGCACAATAAAGGGTTTATTTATTGCTTTCAGTTCGTCTATTACCCGTTTTTCGGCTTCGGCATATTCGTGGCGCGGAATGTCACCAATAGAGCCATCGGTTGTAACTACAAGTCCAATGGTGGAATGTTCGTTAATAACCTTTTTGGTTCCGATTTCAGCCGCCATATTAAAGGGCACGGCTTCGCTGTACCAAGGGGTCATTACCATACGGGGATTATCTTCCTCAATATAGCCGAGTGATGACGGCACAATATATCCAACGCAGTCGATAAGACGGACATTAAGATGGGCACTGTCATCAACAGTTATTCCTACTGCATTTTCGGGAATGAATTTAGGCTCGGTAGTCATAATTGTCCGACCCGATGAGGATTGGGGCAATTCGTCGGTTGCTCTTTCTTTAATATACTGTTCTTTGATATGGGGAAGCACCAAAACATCCATAAACTTTTTAATAAAGGTTGATTTTCCCGTACGGACAGGTCCTACTATACCCACATAGATATCTCCGCCTGTACGCGTTTGAATATCCTTATAAATACTGCTGTCTGCCATATATAATCCTCTTTTCAGTTTCGTTCTATGAAAGTGTATGAAGAAAAGTTTTTAAATATGACAAGTATAAAAAAAGACGCTTTCAAAGAAAGCGTCTTTTAAAATTATTTAAAGTATTTAACGGCTGATTCGAACATTTGCATATCGTAGTTGCCGGGGACATTCTTATAAAGGCCAAAGCCTTTGCGTTCAGAATGGCCCATTTTACCGAATACTCTACCGTCGGGAGAGGTAATACCTTCGATAGCGCAAACAGAATCGTTAGGGTTAAAGAGGATATCAGAAGTGGGGTTGCCCGAAAGGTCTACATACTGGGTAGCAATTTGACCATTTTCGGCAAGTTTCTTTACTAGTTCCATATCGCAGAGGAACTTACCTTCGCCGTGAGAGATGGGGACGTTATAAACGTCGCCAACATTGGTAGCGGCAAGCCAGGGAGATTTATTAGAAGCGATACGGGTAGCAACCATTCTCGACTGGTGGCGGCTGATGGTATTAAAGGTAAGGGTTGGACAATTTTCATCGGTATCGATAATTTCGCCAAAGGGCACTAAACCGAGTTTAATAATTGCTTGGAAACCGTTACAAATACCAGCCATTAAGCCGTCACGATTTTTGAGCAGTTCGTTAACCTGTTCTTTAACAGCGCCGGCGCGGAAGAAAGCGGTAATGAATTTACCCGAACCGTCGGGCTCGTCGCCGCCCGAGAAACCACCGGGAACAAAGATAATTTGAGACTCTTTAACCTTATTTGCAAATTCTGCTACAGAATCGGCAATTCCTTTAGAGGTAAGGTTTTTAATAACAAATATTTCGGGTTCGGCACCAGCGTCGCGCATTGCTTTAGCGGTATCAAACTCGCAGTTAGTACCCGGGAATACGGGAATTAGAACCTTTGGTTTAGCCACCTTAATAGCGGGGGCTACACGAGAGGTAGCGGTATAAGAGAAGGCAGGAATTTGCTCGCCCGTTCCCTGTTTAATGTTTGCGGGGAATACTTTTTCGAGTTTGTTTTCGTAAACAGACTGAAGTTCTTCGGCCGGAGCGCACATATTGTTATAGAAAATAGCGTTTTCTTTAATGGTAACACCGAGATATTCGCCAACTTCGATATCTTCGGCAAGTTCCAAAATAAAGGAACCATAGTTATAGCCGAAAATTTCTTCCATAGGAACGTCGTTTGCAAAAGCGAAACCAACGCGGTTACCAAAGGTCATTTTCATAACGGCTTCGGCAACACCGCCAAAGGTTGGGGTATAAGCGGCAACCGCTTTACCCGAAACGATAAGTTCGTTTACGGTTTTATAAACTTCGAGTTGACTCGCAGTTACGGGGAGGCCGTTTTGGTCGAGTTCGGGTTTAATTATTACAACCTTATGGTCGGGGGCTTTAAATTCGGGAGAAACGATATTTTGAACCTTATCGGTAGTAACGGCAAAGGAAACCAGGGTTGGCGGAACGTCGATATTTTCGAAAGAACCACTCATAGAGTCTTTACCGCCGATAGCGGCAATACCGTAGTCAAGTTGAGCCTTAAAGGCACCAAGAAGGGCCGAGAAGGGTTTGCCCCAACGTTCGGCTTCTTTACGAGGACGTTCGAAATATTCTTGGAAGGTTAGGTAAACATCTTCGAATTTAGCGCCAGCGGCAACAAGTTTAGAAACCGATTCAACAACGGCTAAATAAGCGCTGTGATAGGGGCTCTTTTCGGCAATATAGGGGTTATAGCCCCAAGCCATAAGAGAAACTGTGTCGGTATGTTTTGTTTCTACCGAAACCTTATTTACCATTGCTTGAATGGGGGTTTGTTGATATTTACCGCCAAAGGGCATTAAAACGGTACCGGCGCCTATAGTAGAGTCAAAACGCTCACTAAGACCACGCTTTGAGCAGACATTGAGGTCATCGGCGAGTTTCATATACTCATCAATAAAGTTGTCGCCGATTTCCTTTTTAAAAGACTTAGGCTTATTAGCCTTAACGCTAATGTGTTTTTCGGCACCGTTAGAATTTAAGAACTCGCGAGAAATGTTTACAATAGACTTTCCGTTCCAGTTCATAACAAGGCGAGGTTCGGCTTGAACCTTTGCTACAACGGTTGCTTCGAGGTTTTCTTTTTCGGCAAGTTCGATGAAACGGTTAACGTCTTTAGGTTCTACAACAACGGCCATACGTTCTTGCGATTCGGAAATAGCAAGTTCGGTTCCGTCGAGTCCGTCGTACTTTTTGGGAACGGCATTAAGGTCGATAACCAGACCGTCGGCAAGTTCGCCGACTGCAACCGAAACACCGCCTGCGCCAAAGTCGTTACAACGCTTGATAAGTAGAGAAGCTTCTTTGTTTCTAAATAGGCGTTGGAGTTTTCTTTCTTCGGGGGCGTTACCCTTTTGAACTTCGGCACCGCAAGATTCCAGCGACTCTAAAGTATGAGATTTAGAAGAACCGGTAGCGCCGCCGCAACCGTCGCGGCCTGTACGGCCACCGAGCAGAATTACTATATCGCCATCTTCGGGGCGTTCACGACGAACGTTTTCGGCTGGTGCAGCCGCAATTACTGCGCCGATTTCCATACGCTTTGCAACATAGCCGTCGTGATAAATTTCATCTACCTGGCCGGTAGCAAGACCGATTTGGTTGCCGTAGGAAGAATAACCTGCGGCAGCGGTAGTAACGATTTTACGTTGGGGAAGTTTACCTGCCATAGTTTCGCTAACAGGTTTGGTCGGGTCGGCCGCACCGGTTACACGCATAGCAGCGTAAACATAACTTCTACCCGAAAGCGGGTCGCGAATTGCGCCGCCGATACAAGTAGCAGCACCGCCAAAAGGTTCGATTTCGGTGGGGTGGTTGTGGGTTTCGTTTTTAAAGAGTAAGAGCCAGTCTTGTTCTTCGCCTTCAACATTTACCTTAATTTTAACGGTACAAGCGTTGATTTCTTCAGATTCATCTAGATTGGGTAGTTTACCCTCTTTGTTTAAATATTTAGCGGCAAGAGTACCAATATCCATAAGGTTAATGGGTTTGGTTCTGCCGATTTTCTCTCGAACGGCAAGATATTCATTATAAGCCGCTTGAATGGTTTCATCTTCGAACTCTGCCGAGTCGATGGTGGTAAGGAAGGTAGTATGACGACAGTGGTCGGACCAGTAGGTGTCTATCATACGAATTTCGGTAATAGTTGGGTCGCGGTCTTCGGTTTTAAAGTAGTCTTGACAGAACTTAATATCATCGTTATCCATAGCGAGGCCATAGGTTTTAACGAAGTTAGCAAGACCATCTTCGTCCAGTTTTAAGAAGCCATCAAGAGTTTGAACTTCGGTAGGAATATCGTAAACAGAAACTAAGGTTTCGGCCTTTTCGAGAGAGGCTTCGCGGCTTTCTACGGGGTTGATAACATACTTTTTGATTGCTTCAACATCTGCATCTGATAAGTCGCCGTAAAGCACATATACTCTGGCAGTTTTAACTAAGGGGCGGTCACCTTGGCTAATAATTTGAATACACTGGGCGGCAGAGTCGGCACGCTGGTCGAACTGGCCGGGAAGATATTCGGTAGCGAAAACAACGGCACCGTTAGTATTTTCTACATCGGTTGTTACAATATCAAGTTGAGGTTCGCTAAAAACAGTTTTAACGGCGTAATCGAAAAGGTCTTTTTCGATATTTTCTACATCGTAACGGTTAAGTAAGCGAAGGTTAGAAAGGCCCTTTATTTGAAGCAAGGAAACTATATCGTTTTTAAGGGCTTTTGCTTCGTTAGCAAGAGATTCTTTCTTTTCTACATAAACTCTATATACCATTTTTTATCTCCTTAATTTAGGGCTTTAATTGCCTTTTGGCCAATATCGCTACGATAGTAGGCGTTTTCGAAGGTTACGTTAGGAACTTCTTTATAGGCCTTTTCTACAGCAGAAACGAGGTCATCGGCCACCGCTACAACGCCTAATACTCGGCCACCGGCGGTTAGAACCTTATCGTTTTCGAGTTTTGCGCCAGCAACATAAACTTCGGCCTTGCAGTTATCGGAAACCTTAATTTCGAAGCCTGTTTCGTATTTTCCGGGATAGCCTTTAGAAGCCATTACAACACAACAAGCCGACTTATTAGCAAATTCTACCTCAATTTCAGAAAGTTTTTCATCTCTTACTGCTTTCATAACGGTAAAGAGGTCGGTTTTAAGCAGAGGTAGTACAACCTGAGTTTCGGGGTCGCCAAAACGGCAGTTATATTCGATAACTTTCGGGCCGTTTTCGGTTAGCATTAAACCGAAGTATAGACAACCTTTAAAGGTTCTGCCTTCGCTGTTCATAGCCTTTACGGTAGGTAGGAAAATGGTTTCCATACACTCTTTTGCAATTTCTTCGGTATAGTAGGGGTTGGGGGCTATTGTACCCATACCGCCTGTGTTAAGGCCCTCATCATTATCAAGGGCTCGTTTATGGTCCATAGAAGAAATCATAGGAACAACGGTTTTTCCGTCGGTGAAAGAGAGTACCGAAACTTCGGGGCCTGTTAGGAATTCTTCAATAACAATGTTATTACCCGATTCGCCAAAAACCTTATCTTCCATTATGGATTTAACGGCTTCTACCGCTTCTTCGCGTGTCTGTGCTATTATAACGCCCTTACCAAGAGCCAAACCGTCGGCCTTAATAACGGTAGGGATAGGCGCGGTTTCTAAATATTTTAGAGCATCTTCTGCTTTAGAAAAAACTTCGTAAGCCGCAGTAGGAATACCGTATTTTTTCATAAGGTTTTTAGAGAAAACCTTACTACCTTCGATAATAGCGGCCGCTTTATTTGGACCAAAGCAGGGTACGCCGATTTCTTCGAGCGCATCGACACAACCAAGTACTAGCGGGTCGTCGGGCGCTACAACGGCAAAGTCAATTCCGTTTGCCTTAGCAAAATCTACAATAGCGGTAATATCTTTAGCGCCGATAGCAACACACTCGGCATCATCTTTCATACCGCCGTTTCCGGGGAGAGCGTAGATTTTAGTTATATCTTTATTTTCATTGAGTTTTTTAATGATGGCGTGTTCTCTACCGCCGCCACCTACAACCATTATTTTCATTTTTTAAAGTCCTTTAAAATAAAGTTTATTTTAGTGGTGGAAAAGGCGCATTCCAGTAAACGCCATAGCCATACCGTATTTATTGCAGCAGTTAATTACAACGTCGTCACGAATTGAACCGCCGGGTTCGGCAATATAGGAAACACCGCTTTTCTTAGCACGTTCGATATTATCATCAAACGGGAAGAAAGCATCGGAACCAAGGGCAACGCCTGTAATAGTATCGAGGTATGCTCTTTGTTCGGCAAGGGTGAAGGGTTCGGGGCGAACGGTAAAGTATTTTTGCCAATTTCCGTCGGCACAAACATCTTCTTCATTTTGGTTAATATAACCGTCGATTACATTATCTCTGTCGGGTCTACCGAGAGTTTCTTTAAAGGGAAGATTTAAAACCTTGTCATGCTGACGAAGTTGCCAAGTGTCTGCTTTACTACCAGCAAGACGAGTACAGTGAACACGAGATTGTTGACCTGCTCCTACACCGATAGCCTGACCGTCTACAGCATAGCAGACCGAGTTAGACTGGGTGTATTTAAGGGTAATAAGAGCAATTATAAGGTCACGCACAGCGCTTTCGGGCATATCTTTTTTATCGGTTACGATATTTGAGAGAAGTTCTTTATTTATTTTAAACTCGTTTCTACCCTGTTCAAAGGTAATGCCGTAAACTTGTTTTTTCTCCTGAGGGTAAGGAACATAATCAGGGTCGATTTTAACGATGTTATAGGTTCCTTTTCTCTTGGATTTAAGAATTTCAAGGGCTTCGGGTTCATAGCCGGGAGCAATAACACCGTCGGAAACCTCCCTTTTAATCATAAGAGCGGTTGTAACGTCGCAAACGTCGGAAAGGGCTACCCAGTCACCGAAAGAACACATACGGTCGGTACCGCGAGCACGAGCATAGGCACAGGCGAGAGGAGATTCGTCGAGCCCCTCGATATCGTCAACAAAACAAGCCTTTTTAAGTTTATCGGACAAAGGAAGTCCGATTGCCGCAGAGGTAGGGCTAACGTGTTTAAAAGAGGTTACAGCGGGCATACCGAGAGCCTCTTTAAGTTCTTTTACAAGTTGCCAGGAATTGAAAGCATCAAGGAAGTTAATAAAACCTGGACGTCCGTTTAATATTTCAATGGGAAGGTCTTCCCCGCCCTCCATAAAGATTTTAGCGGGTTTTTGGTTGGGGTTACAACCATATTTAAGTTCAAACTCTTTCATAACTTTCTCCCTTAATTACTTATTTTTATTTATGATTATTTCGGTAGGCTCGCTGCCGTCAAGAGGAATTTGACGAACAAAAAGAGATACCTTATTGTCTTCGTTTAGGTTTTCCCAACAAATGTCGGCAAGTTCTTTTGCGGTGTTGGGAAGTTCTACCTCTTCGGGTTCACCGAAGAAGGAAGGAATCGGATTTCCGTCGCATTTGTAAGTATGGATAAAGTGGCCGATACCGTTTTCGGGCGCATTGTAATTAAAGAAATATCTTCTGCAAGACTCCCCTCTTCCGTCGGCACTCTTTAAGATTGACATTTTATAAGCAAAGGTGTTTCTTGGGAAGCAGTAGTAAAGGATACCTGAAATTCTGGGGGTGAAGTTTGGTGCATCATCTTCAAATTCACGAAGACCGCATGCCTCTTCAAAGCCGTAGTGGTGTTCATTTTTGTTTATGCAGTCATAAATGGTATTGGTTTGGTCACCATTGGTGATAATATCAATATTTCCACCCTTTGTGGTAAGATAAGGATTATAGATGATAAGGTGTGGGTCGGATAGTTTGCTTTCATCGAAAGCCTTGGTTCTCATTCCGCCGTCAAAACGCTCGAAAATGCGGTTACGGCTATTAACGCTTCTGCCCATAATGAAGTAGGCAATCATTGCAGATTTGCCGTCGGCCGATTTGCCGATTACAATACCTCTGCCGGGGTAAGTGTTTTCGCTAAGTAGTTGTTTTAAATCATACATTGCCATATTTTTCACCTTATCCTAAAATTTCTTTTGATACTTTTTCGACAGACAGCGGAAGAATTTTCCACTCGGCTTCTTCCATTACCCTTTTCTGAAGAATTTCGGGGGTGTCGTCGTCTTTTATGTAGACTGCCTTTTGCATTATAATTTTTCCGCCATCGGGAATTTCGTTTACAAAGTGAACGGTAGCGCCCGTTACCTTAACGCCATATTCTAAAGCCGCTTCGTGAACGCGAAGGCCGTAAAAGCCCTTTCCGCAGAAAGACGGGATTAGCGAGGGGTGAACGTTTATAATGCGGTTAGCAAAACGAGAAGTGAACTTTTCGCTTAAAATACACATAAAGCCCGCAAGGACAATTATATCTATTTTATTATCTTCAAGTATTTCTATAAGGGTATCTTCGAACTCGTTGCCGAGAACTTTTTTACTGCAAACAACGGCAGTAATGTTGGCTTTTTTTGCTCGTTCTAAAGCAAAAGCACCTTCGTTATTTGAAATAACAAGTTTAATTTCGCCCGAAGAGATAATTCCGCTGTTCTTAGCGTCAATTAAGGCTTGAAGATTTGTTCCGCCGCCTGAAACCAAAACGGCAATTTTTGCTTTCTCAGACATTTTTGTTCTCCTTATTCGAGAATTACTCCTTCATCGGATTTAACGATTTCGCCGAGTATGTAAGAGTTTTCGCCGTTAGCATTTAAGATTTCAACCGCTTTTTCGGCGTCTTCTTTTGCTACTACAACGCTCATACCAACGCCCATGTTAAAGGTGTTGAACATATCACGCTCGGGGATATTGCCTGTTTCCATAATGAGTTTAAAGATTGGAAGAATTATAACATCTTCCTTTTTAATTTTAGCCGAATAGCCTTCGGGAAGGCTTCTGGGAATATTTTCGTAGAAACCGCCGCCCGTAATATGAGAAACGGCTTTAACCTTAACCTCATTCATTAAGGTAAGCATACTCTTTACATACATTTTAGTGGGGGTAAGCAGGGTTTCTCCAAGGCTTTTACCACCAAGTGCCTCAAGGGGCATATTAAGATTTGGATTATTTTCAATATCGAAAACCTTACGAATTAAAGAGAAACCGTTTGAGTGAATGCCGGTAGAAGCAAGAGCAATAATAACATCTCCCTCGGCAACCTCTTTATTATTTAAGATTTTAGATTTATCTACAACACCGGTACAATAACCGGCAAGGTCGTAGTCATCTTCGGGCATAAGACCGGGATGTTCTGCAGTTTCGCCACCGATAAGAGCGCAACCTGCTTGTACACAGCCTTCGGCTACACCGCCTACGATTTCGGCAATTTTTTCGGGGAAGTTTTTGCCGCAAGCAATATAGTCGAGGAAGAAAAGGGGTTTTGCTCCGCAGCAAATAATATCGTTAGCGCACATTGCAACGCAGTCAATACCAATTGTATCGTGTTTATCAAGAAGCATTGCAAGTTTGATTTTAGTGCCAACACCGTCGGTTCCGCTAACTAAAACGGGTTCGGTAATACCGGTAAGGTCAAGACCGAAACAGCCACCGAAACCGCCAACATCGTCAAGGCAACCCTCGTTTTTAGTGCGGGCAATATGTTTTTTCATAAGTTCAACAGATTTATAACCTGCAGTAATATCAACGCCTGCAGCAGCGTAACTTTCGGACATAGATTTGTTATGCATAATGTTTATTCCTTTCCGTTCCAGCAGTAGGTGCATAGTTTGCAAGGCTCTAAACCTATTGCTTTAATTATTCCGTCGAGTGACTGAAATTCAAGCGAAGTAAAGTTCATTTTTTTAGCGATAGTATCGCGAAGCCTTTTACCTCTTTCGGTAGAAGCGTCGATATATTCGTTTATATGTTTAGCGCCCTCTTCACCCTCAAGTTCCAAAATAGTTTTTCTCGCTATCAGGTCTAAGTCGCTGTTTGTACGAGAGAAGTTCAGATATTTACAACTAAACATAATTGGCGGACAAGCCGAACGGATATGAACCTCTTTTGCACCGTTGTTATAAAGAAAATCAACCGTTTCTTTAAGTTGAGTTCCGCGAACGATAGAGTCGTCGACAAAGAGAAGTTTTTTGTCCTTAATGAGTTCAGGTACGGGAACCTGTTTCATTTTAGCAACCTTGGCGCGTTCGGTTTGCTTATTAGGGGTAAAGCTACGCGACCAGGTTGGCGTATATTTAATAAAGGGACGAGCATATGGAGATTTAGAATTATTAGCGTAGCCAATTGCGTGAGGTACGCCCGAATCGGGAACACCAGCAACCGAGTCGATTTCTTGAGCTACACCATTCTTTTTATCGTTTTCGGCAAGGATTTCACCGTTTTTCATTCGCATAACCTCAACATTCACGCCTTCGTAGGAAGAGGTTGGGTAGCCGTAGTAACTCCAAAGAAAAGAACAAATTCTCATTTCTTTTTGAGGCTCACTTAAAACCTTACAGTCGTCAGCCGAAATTTTTACTATTTCGGCGGGGCCGAGTTCCTTAAAGTCTTCAAATTCGAGTTTCTGATAGGCGAAAGATTCAAAGGAAACACAAAATCCGTCTTCCCTTTTGCCTATAAGCATAGGCAGTCTTCCGAGTTTATCTCTGGCGGCTATTATTTTTCCTTTTTCGGTTAGAATAAGAATTGAAGCCGAGCCGTCTATCTGTTCTTGAGCAAAGCGGATTCCTTCAACGAAACTTTCCTTTTGGTTTATAAGAGCGGCAACGAGTTCGGTATTATTTATTCCTCCGCCGTTCATCGAAAGAAACTGACCGCTGTTATCCGAAAGATAGCGATTTATCAGTTCCTCCGCATTATTTATTGCTCCGACAAAACAGATTGCATAACTTCCATTTCTTGAACGGACAAGCAAGGGTTGCGGGTCATAGTCACTTATACAGCCAATAGCCGCATTACCTTTGGCTTCTTCAAAGATATGTTCAAACTTTGTTCGAAAGGGCGAATTTTGTATGCTGTGAATTTTTCGTTGCATACCAAGTTCTTGGTCATACGCCGCAATACCTGCACGGCGAGTGCCCAGATGGGAATGATAGTCGGTTCCAAAAAATACATCTTCTATAGCGTCATTTTTTGAAACTACTCCAAAAAAGCCTCCCATAAAAACCTCCTGTAAAAAAAGCTGTTTAAAAAGAATTATTTATACTGATTAGAAACTTTTGAGTCTTTTTCTAAAACGGCGTCGGCATCGGCCTTTCTTCTTGCTTCAAGTTTAGCGGCAAGGCCGTCGTCAGACAGACTAATTATTTCGGCAGCCAGAAAAGCGGCATTTGCTGCTCCGTTTATTGCGACGGTTGCAACGGGAATTCCCGAAGGCATTTGAACGGTAGAAAGAAGAGCATCAAGGCCGTCAAGGGAAGACTTAATGGGGATTCCGATTACGGGAATTGTTGTGTTTGCGGCAATAGCCCCGGCAAGATGGGCTGCCATTCCGGCGGCACAGATTAGAACGCCAAAGCCGTTTTTACGAGCATTTCTGGCAAACTCTCTTGCTTGCTCGGGAGTTCTGTGAGCCGAGTAGATATGCACTTCAAAGGGAATTTCAAAATCACGAAGGACATTAATCGCTTTTTCAACAACCGGAAGGTCGCTGTCACTACCCATAATAATTCCAACTTTTTTCATAAAAGATTCCTCCTAATAAGCATAAAGGCAGTTCGACCTTTTAGGTAAGGTTGAACTGCCCAGACGGTCGACACTATACGGTGCTTTTGTTCCCATGTGGTAATCCACTTATCCGTCAGTTACAAAAGCCCTAAATTGCACATAAAGTGTATTATAAATATATAATACTAACACATTGTATATTGTAACATTTTGAGAAGAAAAGGTCAAGAAAAATAACCTCGAAAAAAATACCTTTACCTACTTTTTGGCAGTATATTAAAATATACTTTTAAAAAAGACAAAAGTATGGTATAATATGCAAAAAAATATTTAGCATGGTGTTATTTATGTCAATGATATTTCATCAAAAACTCCCTATTCCAAGAGAAATTAAAGAGCAATATCCGCTAAAACCACAAGTTGCGGAAAACAAGGAAAAACGGGACGCTCAAATCAGAAAGATTTTTACGGGGCAGAGTGATAAGTTTGTTCTTATAATAGGCCCGTGTTCTGCCGACTGCGAAGAGTCGGTAATGGACTATGTTTACCGCCTTAAAGTTTTAGAGGAAAAGGTTAAAGACAAAATACTTATTATTCCGAGAATTTATACCAACAAACCTCGCACAACGGGCGAGGGTTATAAGGGAATGATTCATCAGCCCGACCCCACCGAAAAGCCCGATATGCTTAAAGGTTTACTTGCTATTAGAAACCTTCACACAAGGGTTATTGAAGAAACAGGTTTTTCCTGTGCGGACGAAATGCTTTACCCCGAAAACTACCGTTATCTTGACGATTTGCTAGGGTACGTTGCGATTGGTGCTCGTTCGGTTGAAAATCAGCAACACCGCCTTGTTTCAAGCGGAATGGTAGTTCCGGTTGGAATGAAAAACCCGACAAGTGGCGACTTTTCGGTTATGCTAAACTCTATAACCGCCGCACAGCACTCCCACGATTTTATATATCGCGGTTGGGAGGTAACGACAAGCGGAAACCCCCTTGCCCACGCTATACTTCGAGGCTCGGTAAACAAGCACGGACAGGCTATTCCAAACTATCACTACGAAGACCTTATTAGGCTTTATAACTCCTATAATGAGAAGGGTCTTAAAAATATGGGCGTTATTGTTGACACCAACCATTCCAACTCCAACAAACAATACCTTGAACAAATTAGAATTTCTAAAGAAGTGTTACACAGTATGCGCCACTGTGCTGATATTAAGACAATGGTCAAGGGACTTATGATTGAAAGTTATATTGAGGACGGTTGCCAAAAAATTGGCGATGGTGTTTACGGTAAATCCATTACCGACCCTTGCCTTGGCTTTGAAAAGACCGAAAAGTTAGTTTTAGATATTGCAGATACACTATAAAAATAAAAAGGTAAGCACAATGTGCTTACCTTTTTATTTTTTATAATTCTGCTATAACGTCTACTTCTACTAAAACGTTTTTAGGTAAAGTTTTAACCGCAACACAAGAACGGGCAGGTTTTGCGGTAAAATATTTACCGTAAACTTCGTTAAATTTTGCAAAATTGTCCATATCGGATAAAAAACAAACGGTTTTAATAGCCTTTGTAATATCGGTTCCTGCGGCTTTTAGAACCTCACACAGATTTTTGCAAACCTGTTCGGTTTGGTCTTCGATTGTTTCGGCTTCAACATTTCCTGTTTTGGGGTTGATTGCAATTTGTCCCGAGGTAAAGACCAAATTCCCAACCTTTACGGCTTGAGAGTAAGGACCGATTGCTTCGGGGGCGTTTTTAGTATATATTTTTTCGCTCATAGTATTCTCCTTTAAATTTAGAGGAATTTAAGACGGCGCGTCGAGGACGTCGCGCCCTACATTATACCAGTTTATAACCAGCGTTTGTTAGGGCGTCGGTAATTTCTTTAATATGCTCAAAATTACGGGTTTCAAGAACAATTCTAAGGTAACAGCCGTTAATATCCGAGCCTTCCCCTGCCCTTTCGTGATGAACCGAGATAACATTACCGCCCTTGTCGGCAATAATATTTGAAACGCCTTTAAGTTGGCCCGGTTTATCAACAAGTTCTACAAGAAGGCTGCAGTTTCTGCCCGAACGGGAAAGTCCGCGCTTGATTACTCGGCTTAAAATAGTAACATCAATATTACCACCCGAAACAATACAAACAACCTTTTTGCCCTTAATATCTACCTTATCAAACATTGCGGCGGCAACAGAAACCGCACCTGCACCCTCGGCAATCATTTTGTGTTGTTCAATAAGGGTTAAAATTGCGGTTGCGATTTCATCTTCGGTAACGGTTACAATTTCATCAACAAACTCTTTAACATAGTTAAAGGTGTTCTCTCCGGGCTCTTTAACGGCTATTCCGTCGGCGATTGTAGAAACGCTTTCAAGACGCATAATCTTGTCGTCTTTAATTGAGTTAAACATGCTTGGAGCACCGGCGGCCTGAACGCCGTAAACCTTAACATTGGGGTTAAGTTTTTTGGCAGCAAGGGCAACGCCGGAAATTAGTCCGCCCCCTCCGATGGGGACAAAAATTGCGTCAACATCGGGCATTTCATTCATAATTTCAAGGCCGATAGTTCCCTGTCCTGCAATAACATTATCAGCGTCAAAGGGATGAATAAAGGTATAGCCCTTTTCGTCACGAAGGCGGATAGCCTCGGCATAGGCGTCATCATAAACGCCCTCCACCATTACAACTTCGGCACCATAGCCTTTAGTTGCCTCGACCTTGGAAATAGGAGCACCATCGGGCAGACAGATAACCGATTTTATTCCGTATTTTGTAGCGGCAAGCGCAACGCCTTGGGCGTGGTTTCCCGCAGAACAGGCAATAACTCCTTTTTCTTTTTCTTCGGCAGACAGTTGACTTATCATATAGCCTGAACCACGCACCTTGAAAGAACCCGTAACCTGAAGATTTTCGGGTTTAAGCCAAATATCTACTCCTTCTTTTATGGCGGGTGCTTTTATAAGGTCGGTATGACGCACAACATCTTTTAAAACATGAGCCGCGTGATAAACCTTGTCAAGAGTAATCATATAAATCCTCCAAAAAAAATAACGCCTCTATGAAAAACATAGAGGCGAAGAAATTAAATCTCCGTGGTACCACTCTAATTGCCGCTTTACGACCACTTTCCGCACCTTATTATGCGGTTTCCCTTTAACGCAGGTTTACGGATTGCTTAAAGCCCTTTCGGGGTTAGGCTTTCAACTCAAGGGTGATTTTTATGTTTTCCTCTTATTGCCTTTCACCAAACGGCAACTCTCTGAAAATCAGATAAACACAACTGTCCCTATCAATGTTTTTATAAATTATACCACTATTAAAAATTTTGTCAATAATTATTTAATAACGCGAACGCGAATAATGCCTTCTACGGCCATAAGTTTATCTTCGATGCCGTCGAAAACGGTTTCAACATCTAAAATAGAATAAGCATAGTCGCCCTTAGAAGCATTTTGCATATTATGAACGTTGATATTCTGTTCTGCAAGAGCGGTAGTGATAGCAGAAATTATACCGGGAATATTTTTATGGATTACGCAAACACGGGCATCGCTTGTTCTTGCCATTGAAACGGCAGGCATATTAACAGAGTTAGTAATATTACCGTTTTCGATGTACTCGATAAGTTCGTGAGCAGCCATATAAGCGCAGTTGTCTTCAGATTCGGGGGTTGACGCACCAAGGTGAGGAATTGCGGTAACACCATCTACGCCGATAACTTCGTCACAGGGGAAGTCAACAACATAGGCAGCAACCTTACCGGTACCGAGTGCCTCAATCATATCTTCAGAATTAACGAGTTCGCCACGGGCAAAGTTAAGAATTCTAACGCCTTCCTTCATTTGAGCAAAGGTGTCTTTATTTATAAAGCCTTTGGTATCCTTTGTGCAAGGAATATGAAGAGAAATATAGTCACAATTAGCGTAAATTTGGGCTAAATCATCACAGTAAACAACCGAACTTGAAAGATTCCAAGCGTTTTTAATTGAGAGATAAGGGTCATAGCCATAGACCTTCATACCGAGTTTTTCAGCAGCATTAGCAACTAAAACACCTATTGCACCAAGACCTACTACACCAAGGGTTTTGCCCATAATTTCGGGGCCGACAAAGTTACCTTTACCCTTTTCAACCATTTTACCAACCTGGTCTCCGTTACCCTTTAAGGTTTTTGCCCACTCAATAGAAGCGGCAACCTTGCGGGAAGCAAGCATAAGACCGCAGATAACAAGTTCCTTAACGGCGTTTGCGTTAGCGCCGGGAGTATTGAAGACAACAATTCCCTCTTCAGCGCAGCGGTCGCAAGGAATATTGTTAGTTCCGGCACCTGCACGGGCAATAGCGAGGAGAGATTTATCAAACTCAACCTCGTGAAGAGCAGCCGAACGAACAATTGCACCAACGGGATTTTCTACTTCATCACCGATAGTATATTTTGTTGCGTCAAATTCGTTAGTAGCAACAGAAGAAATTTTGTTATAAGTTTTGATATTATACATAAGTTTACCTCCAAAGAGTTTAGCGTACTAAAGCCTATTACTACTATTATATTATGTTTTTTAAAAATGTCAATAGGTTGTTTGTTAAATTTTTGTCAAATTAGTCTTTTAGTAAACAAAAAAGGATGTATCCGAAGATACATCCTTTAATTTAATTCAGATTATGAATTATTCGTTGATAGCGGTAACAACGCCGGAACCAACGGTACGTCCACCCTCACGGATAGCGAAGCGGAGACCCTCTTCGATAGCGATAGGAGTGATGAGTTCAACGTCCATTTCTACGTTGTCACCAGGCATGCACATTTCAGTGCCTGCGGGAAGGGTGATAACACCGGTAACGTCGGTAGTACGGAAGTAGAACTGGGGACGATAGTTGTTGAAGAAGGGGGTATGACGGCCGCCTTCATCTTTAGAAAGAACGTAAACCTGACCATGGAACTTGGTGTGGGGGTTTACAGAGCCGGGCTTACAAAGAACCTGACCACGCTCGATCTCGTTTCTCTGAATACCACGGAGAAGAGCACCGATGTTGTCGCCTGCCTCTGCATAGTCGAGGAGTTTGCGGAACATTTCGATACCGGTAACAACGGTCTTAGCGCGCTCTTCGGTAAGACCGATGATTTCAACTTCTTCAGAAGTGCGGAGTTGTCCACGCTCAACACGGCCGGTAGCAACAGTACCACGTCCGGTGATGGTGAAAACGTCCTCAACAGGCATAAGGAAGGGAAGGTCAGCCTTACGGTCGGGAGTAGGAATGTAGCTGTCAACAGCATCCATAAGCTCAGCAATGCAAGCATACTCGGGGAGAGAAGGATCGTTGTCAGCAATAAGTGCCTTATGAGCAGAACCCTTGATGATAGGAGTATCATCGCCGGGGAATTCATAAGAATCAAGAGTCTCGCGGATTTCCATCTCAACGAGTTCGAGAAGTTCTTCGTCATCAACGAGGTCGGTCTTGTTCATGAATACAACAATGTAAGGAACGCCAACCTGACGAGCAAGGAGAAGGTGCTCCTTGGTCTGAGCCATAGGTCCGTCGGTAGAAGCGATAACGAGGATAGCGCCGTCCATCTGAGCAGCACCGGTAATCATGTTCTTAACATAGTCAGCATGTCCGGGGCAGTCAACGTGAGCATAGTGACGAGCGTCGGTCTCGTACTCAACGTGTGCGGTATTGATAGTAATACCACGCTCTCTCTCTTCGGGAGCCTTATCGATGTTTGCATAGTCCTCAAACTGTGCCTGACCTTTAAGAGAAAGGTACTTAGTGATAGCAGCAGTGAGGGTGGTCTTACCATGGTCAACGTGACCGATGGTACCAATGTTTACATGGGGCTTAGTTCTTTCAAATTTTGCCTTTGCCATTTGGAATTTCCTCCTTAAATTTACAAATAAAAACTAAACGAGAGTCTTCGCATTTTATTTTAACAAAAACATCTCAATATTTCAAGTATTATTTTAACAAGAATTAATCTTTCTTAGCTCTTGTAGAAATAATTTTTTCAGCGATGCTCTTGGGAACTTCCTGATATCCGTCAGGCTCCATTACATACTGACCACGGCCCTGAGATTTAGAACGGAGGTCGGTAGCGTAACCGAACATATCGCTAAGAGGTACACGAGCATTAATTTGCTTAGCACCTGTTCTGTCTTCGAAAGACTGAATCATACCACGACGAGAGTTAAGGTCGCCGATAACGTCGCCCATATACTCTTCAGGTACAATTACGGTAACCTTCATTACGGGCTCGAGAAGCACGGGGTTGGCCTTTCTTGCAGCCTCTTTGAATGCCATAGAACCGGCAATCTTAAACGCCATTTCAGAAGAGTCAACTTCGTGGTAAGAACCATCATAAAGGGTAACCTTAACGTCAACTACAGGGTAACCTGCGAGTACACCGGAAGAAAGGGCACCCTGGATACCTGCGTCAACAGGACCAATGAACTCCTTGGGAATAGAGCCACCGGTAACGGCGTTAATAAACTCATATCCCTTTCCGGTTTCGTTGGGTTCAAGTTTAATCTTAACATGACCGTACTGACCTGAACCACCAGACTGACGTTTGTACTTAGTTTCGTGGTCAACAAGGTTACGAACGGTTTCTTTATAAGCAACCTGAGGAGCGCCAACATTTGCTTCTACCTTAAATTCACGGAGAAGACGGTCAACGATGATTTCGAGGTGAAGTTCACCCATACCAGCGATGATGGTTTGTCCGGTTTCTTCATCGGTATAAGCCTTAAAGGTGGGGTCTTCTTCAGCGAGTTTGGCAAGCGCGATGCCCATTTTCTCCTGACCTGCTTTGGTCTTGGGCTCAATAGCAACGCGGATAACGGGCTCGGGGAAGTTCATAGATTCAAGAACTACGGGATGCTTTTCGTCGCAAAGAGTATCACCGGTAGTGGTGTTTTTGAGACCTACGCAAGCGGCAATATCACCTGCATAAACGGTTTCAATATCTTCACGATGGTTAGCGTGCATTTGGAGAATACGTCCCATACGTTCTTTGTTGTCCTTAACAGAGTTAAGAACAGAAGCACCGGCATTAACAGTTCCGGAATAAACACGGAAGAAAGCAAGTTTACCAACGAAGGGGTCGGTAGCAATCTTGAATGCGAGTGCAGCGAAGGGTTCTTCGTCAGAAGAGTGACGAACTTCTTCTTCCTCGGTATCGGGATTGATACCCTTAATTGCTTCTACGTCGGTAGGAGCGGGCATATAATCAACGATATTATCGAGGAGGGGCTGAACGCCCTTGTTACGATAAGAAGTACCGCAACAAACAGGAACCATTGTGCTTTCAATGGTAGACTTTCTGATGATACGTTTCATATCTTCAACCGAGGGCTCTTCGCCTTCGAAATATGCCATCATAAGGTCGTCGTCCATTTCAACAATGTGTTCAATCATTTGAGAACGATATTCTGCAGCGATTTCCTTCATATCTTCAGGGATTTCCTCGACGCGAACATCCATACCCTTATCATCATAATAGATGATAGCGTTGTTGTTTACGAGGTCAACAATTCCCTTGAAGGTATCTTCAGCACCGATAGGAAGCTGAATCGGAACTGCATTACACTGGAAACGTTCTTTAACCATTTTAAGAACGTTAAAGAAGTCGGCTCCCATAATGTCCATTTTGTTAACATAAATCATACGGGGAACCTTATATTCGTCAGCCTGACGCCAAACGGTTTCAGACTGAGGCTCAACGCCTCCCTTTGCACAAAGTACAGTTACAGAGCCGTCGAGTACACGAAGGGAACGCTGAACTTCAACGGTGAAGTCAACGTGTCCGGGGGTGTCGATAATATTGATACGATGGTCTTTCCAGAAGCATGTAGTAGCAGCGGAGGTGATGGTGATACCTCTCTCCTGCTCCTGTGCCATCCAGTCCATAGTAGCTGTACCGTCATGTGTTTCACCGATTTTGTGGTTAACACCGGTATAGTACAGAATACGCTCGGTAGTAGTGGTTTTACCAGCGTCAATGTGAGCCATAATACCAATATTTCTTGTCATTTCAAGAGATACTTTTCTTGCCATAATATACTCCTTTTAAGAAAAATCAGTATTAATAAATTACCATCTGTAGTGTGCGAAAGCCTTATTTGCTTCAGCCATTTTATGAGTGTCTTCACGCTTCTTAGCAGCGCCGCCAACACCGTTAACAGCATCAAGAATTTCGCCAGCAAGTCTTTCCTTCATTGTTCTCTCGTTACGCTTACGGCTGTAAGCAGTGAGCCAACGAAGACCTAAAGTCTGCTTTCTTTCAGGACGAACCTCAAAAGGAACCTGATAGGTAGCACCGCCCTTACGGACAGCCTTAACTTCGAGTTGAGGCATTACGTTTTCCATAGCCTCTTCGAAAACCTCAAGGGGTTCTTTTCCTGTCTTTTCGTTAATGATTTCAAAAGCACCATATACAATCTTCTGTGCTACGCCCTTCTTACCGTCAAGCATGATGTTGTTGATAAGACGGGTAACAATTTTAGAGTTGTATACCGGATCGGGCAAAACGTCACGTTTTGCAACAAAACCTCTTCTTGGCACTTCTCTTCCCTCCTTCACAATAATGATATCATAGGTACTCGAGTAATTTCTTTCCCGTTTGTACCAAGCAAGGCGTATTATATATAAACGCCGCTTGATAAAATGCAGCTTGAATTATTTAGGATAATTTCAAACTTACTTTGCGCCTGCCTTAGGACGCTTTGCGCCGTATTTAGAACGAGATTGCATACGTTTAGCAACACCCTGAGCATCTAATGAGCCACGGATGATATGGTAACGCACACCAGGTAAGTCCTTAACACGACCGCCGCGGATAAGCACAACGCTATGCTCCTGCAGGTTATGACCAATTCCGGGAATATAAGCAGAAACTTCGATTCCGTTAGAAAGACGAACTCTGGCAATTTTACGAAGAGCAGAGTTAGGCTTCTTAGGACTTGTGGTCTTAACGGCAGTACATACACCACGCTTTTGAGGAGAATCATTATCGGTTAAAGTGCGCTTCATAGAGTTGTAACCCTTTAAGAGCGCAGGAGCCTTAGCCTTTTTCTCAACGGATTCTCTTCCGCTACGTACTAACTGGTTAAAGGTCGGCATATCGCACCTCCTTAAATAAAATGTATATCACGCATACGGAGAGACTCCGTATGCGTTATATCTTGATTTTGCGGTTTAAGGCCGCATTCCCACACAATAAAATATTTTAACACCTGAAAACAAGAAAGTCAACAATTTTTTGCTTTATTCTGCGGTTGCTTCTTCGGCTTCAAAAGTCTCGACAGTTTCGGTAACTTCGTCCTCTAAAGCCATTTTCATTCCGGTTCCGGCAGGAACGAGTTTACCGATTATAACGTTTTCTTTAAGTCCGAAGAGCGGGTCTTCCTTACCCTTGATAGCGGCTTCAGTAAGAACCTTGGTGGTTTCCTGGAAGGACGCAGCAGAAAGGAAGGATTCGGTAGCAAGAGATGCTTTGGTAATACCAAGCAAGGTCTGATTGTAGGAGGCTTTTACAAGGTTCTCCTCCCCTGCATTAATACGGTCAGCAATTTCTCTGTTTGCTTTAAGCACTTCTGCCAACTCGTAACTTACGCCCTGAAGAAGTTCGGTTGAGCCCGGGTCGGTAATTACGAATTTTCTCATCATCTGACGGATAATAACCTCAATGTGCTTATCATTGATATCAACACCCTGGGTTCTGTAAGCGTTCTGAATTTCAGCAATAATATAATTCTGAACGGATTCAGGTCCTTGGGCTTCGAGAATATCCTGAGGATATTTAGCACCGGGGATAAGCAGGTCACCCGCTTTAACCTTGTCGCCTTCGGCAACCAAAGGACGAATACCGTAAGGAATTACTACCTTTTCTTCTCTAACATTTTCATCATCAGTAATAATGATTACATTAGAACGCTTTTCTTCGGCAATACGAACACGTCCGTCAATTTTAGCAATAAGACCGCAACGCTTAGGACGTCTTGCTTCGAAGAGTTCTTCAACTCGGGGAAGACCCTGAGTAATATCTTCGGTAGATGCGATACCGCCGGTATGGAAGGTACGCATTGTAAGCTGGGTACCGGGTTCACCGATAGACTGAGCGGCAACGATACCAACTGCTTCACCAACGGTTACAGGTCTTCCGGTTGCAAGGTTGCTTCCGTAACACTTGATACATACGCCGTGGTGGCTGTGGCAGGTAAGAATTGAGCGTATTGTTACCTTTTCTACGCCTGTTGCAACAATTTTCTCTGCATCGGCAAGGGTCATCATAGTTTCCTTGCTAACAAGGATTTCGCCCGTTTTCTCATCAACAAAGTCATTAAGCAGATATCTGCCCACAAGACGTTCGCTGAGTTTTTCGATTTCGTGGTTTCCGTCCATAATAGAGGAGATTTCGAGACCGCTTTCGGTTCCGCAATCTTCATCACGAATAATAACATCTTGAGCAACGTCAACAAGACGACGGGTCAAATAACCCGAGTCGGCGGTACGAAGAGCGGTATCGGCAAGACCTTTACGAGCACCACGGGAAGAAATGAAGTATTCCTGAACGTTAAGACCTTCACGGTAACTATCACGAATAGGAACTTCGATAACCTTACCTGCGGTATTCGAAATAAGTCCGCGCATACCTGCGAGCTGACGAATCTGAGCCATAGAACCACGGGCGCCCGAATCTGCCATCATAAAGATGGGGTTGAATTCATCAAGGTGGTCTTTAAGGGCGTTACCTACGTCTTCGGAAGTCTTATTCCAGATTTCGATTACGTGGCGGCTCTTTTCGTCCTTATTGATAAGTCCGCGGTTGAAACTACGGTTTACTTTATCAATCTGAGCCTCTGCATCGGCAATAAGTTGTGCCTTGATGGGAGGAATTACAGCGTCTACAACCGAAACAGTAATTGCACCCTTGGTAGAGAACTTAAAGCCGGTAGCTTTAACATTATCAAGAACGATAGCGGCTTTACTTGTTCCGTGTTTAGCGATACAAGCGTCGATAATTTTACCGAGTTGTTTCTTTCCAACCTTGTTCTGAATAACATCATCGTTGGAATCAACGGTGAGTTTAGTTGCATCTTTAACCTTATAGCAAATTTCAAGGTCCAAAATGTGTTCAGGGTCAGTTCTGTCAACAAAACCGATATCCTGAGGGATAGATTCGTTAAAGATAAGGAAGCCAACAGTACACCAAACGAGTTTGGAAACGCCGTCCTTAACAAAACGAACGCGGATAGGAGCGTGGAGACCGACAACGCCGTCGTTATAAGCCATAATGGCTTCGTCCTTATCCTTAAACACCTTGTTTGCGCCGGGTTCGTCGGCTTTAACAAGGGTAAGATAGTAAGAACCGAGCACCATATCCTGAGTAGGAACGGCAACAGGCTTACCATCAGAGGGTTTAAGAAGGTTGTTGGCAGCAAGCATTAAGAAACGGGCTTCTGCCTGAGCCTCTGCAGAAAGGGGTACGTGAACTGCCATCTGGTCACCGTCGAAGTCGGCGTTGTATGCGGTACATACAAGAGGATGGAGTTTAATTGCTTTACCTTCTACGAGAACCGGCTCGAACGCCTGAATACCTAAACGGTGAAGTGTAGGAGCACGGTTTAAAAGAACGGGATGTTCTTTAATTACGGTTTCGAGCGCATCCCAGATTTCAGAAGAGGCGCGTTCAACCATTTTACGAGCCGTTTTAATGTTAGTTGCTTCTTTGGTTTCAACAAGACGCTTCATTACGAAGGGTTTGAAGAGTTCAAGAGCCATTTCTTTAGGAAGTCCGCACTGGTACATTTTAAGTTCAGGGCCTACAACGATAACCGAACGACCGGAATAGTCAACACGCTTACCGAGAAGGTTCTGACGGAAACGACCCTGCTTACCTTTAAGCATATCGGAAAGAGATTTAAGAGCGCGGTTATTAGGACCGGTAACTGCTTTACCTCTTCTGCCGTTGTCGATAAGGGCGTCAACGGCTTCCTGAAGCATTCTCTTTTCGTTTCTAACAATAATATCGGGGGCTCCGAGTTCCAAAAGTCTTTTAAGGCGGTTATTACGGTTAATAACACGTCTGTAAAGGTCGTTAAGGTCGGAGGTTGCAAAACGGCCACCGTCAAGTTGAACCATAGGACGTAAATCCGGAGGAATTACCGGAATTACATCGAGAATCATCCATTCGGGGCGGTTTCCTGAAGCACGGAAAGCCTCTAAAACCTCAAGACGCTTAAAGATACGAAGTCTTTTTTGACCTGAAGCGGTTTCAAGTTCTTCACGGAGTTCAGTACAGGTTGCATCAAGGTCGATTTCACAAAGAAGTTCCTTGATTGCTTCAGCACCCATTCCTGCCTTGAAATCATCTTCATAAAGTTCACGCATATCGCGGTACTGTTTTTCGTTTAAGAGAGATTTCTTCTCAATAGGAGTGTTACCGGGGTCGGTAACTATATACTTTGAGAAATAAAGAACCTGTTCAAGTGCTTTGGGGGAGATATCAAGAGCAAGACCCATTCTTGAGGGAATTGTCTTATAGTACCAAATATGAGATACGGGAGCAGCAAGTTCAATTGAACCCATACGCTCACGGCGTACTTTTGCACGAGTAACCTCTACTCCGCAACGCTCACAAACCTTGCCCTTATAGCGAATTCTCTTATACTTTCCGCAGTGGCACTCCCAGTCTTTCTGGGGTCCGAAAATACGTTCGCAGAAAAGACCGCCCTGTTCAGGTTTTAAGGTTCTGTAGTTAATGGTTTCGGGTTTGGTAACCTCGCCGTATGACCAACTTCTTATCTGTTCAGGAGAAGCGAGACCAATTTTTATTGATTCAAATTCGATATTTTCCATGATTTCGTTTCCTCCTTATTATTCTTCATCATCAGAATAAGTTTCTTCTTGTGCAGAAGCAACATATTCGCCGGTTTCATCAACCTCGCCAAATCCTGTCATGTCGTCCATAACATTTTCGGTTAGTTCCTCGGTAAACACCGGTGGGGTGAGTCCGAGTTCTTCGTCTTCTTCAAAGGTTTGTTTAAGGTCGATTTCTTGCTTTTCTTTGTCAAGAACCTTAACATCAAGGCCTAAAGACTGAAGTTCCTTAATAAGAACCTTGAAAGATTCAGGAACACCGGGAGTAGGAACGTTCTGACCCTTAACGATAGATTCGTAGGTCTTAACACGTCCAACAACGTCGTCAGATTTAACGGTTAAGATTTCCTGGAGAGTGTAGGCAGCGCCATATGCTTCAAGCGCCCAAACTTCCATTTCACCGAAACGCTGTCCGCCGAACTGAGCCTTACCGCCGAGAGGCTGTTGGGTAACGAGAGAGTAAGGACCGGTAGAACGGGCATGAATCTTATCATCAACAAGATGATGCAGTTTGAGATAATACATATATCCAACGGTTACCGGGTTATCAAAAGGTTCGCCGGTACGGCCGTCGAAGAGTTGAGTTTTTCCGTCTTCTCTGAAGCCTGCCATTTTCAGACACTCACGGATATCGGCTTCGTGAGCACCGTCGAATACGGGGGTAGCAATATGCCAACCGAGAGCCTTACAAGCGTAGCCGAGGTTAACCTCGAGAACCTGTCCGATATTCATACGGGAAGGAACGCCGAGGGGGTTAAGAACGATATCAAGCGGAGTTCCGTCGGGAAGGAAGGGCATATCTTCACTGGGGAGAATACGAGATACAACACCCTTATTTCCGTGACGACCGGCCATCTTATCGCCGACAGAGATTTTTCTCTTCTGAGCAATATAGCAACGAACAACAAGGTTTACACCGGGGGAAAGTTCGGAAGAATTCTCACGAGAGAAAACCTTAACATCAACAATAGTACCATACTCGCCGTGGGGTACACGAAGAGAAGTATCACGCACTTCCCTAGCCTTTTCGCCGAAGATTGCACGAAGAAGGCGTTCTTCAGCGGTAAGTTCGGTTTCGCCCTTGGGAGTAACCTTACCGACAAGGATATCTCCTGCGGTAACCTCAGCACCGATGCGGATAATTCCTCTCTCATCGAGGTCTTTAAGAGCATCTTCGCCGACGTTGGGGATATCTCTGGTAATTTCTTCAGGTCCGAGTTTTGTATCTCTGGCTTCAATTTCATACTCTTCAATATGAATAGAAGTATACATATCCTCACGGACAAGTTTTTCGTTTATGAGAACGGCGTCCTCGTAGTTATAACCTTCCCAGGTCATAAATCCAATAAGGGCGTTACGGCCGAGGGAGATTTCTCCGTTATCGGTTGCAGGACCGTCGGCGATTACTTCGCCTTCTTCAACCTTTTGTCCTACAGCAACAATGGGACGCTGATTTATACAGGTTCCGTGGTTAGAACGGAGGAATTTGATAAGTTCATACTCATCAACCTCGCCGTTTTTAGCACGGATAACAATTTTGTCAGCGGCGGCAGTTACAACGGTACCTGCACGTTTTGCGAGAACAACAACACCCGAGTCAACAGCAGCCTTATATTCAATACCTGTTCCGACAAAGGGGCTTTCGGTAACGAGAAGCGGAACTGCCTGCTTCTGCATGTTAGAGCCCATGAGTGCACGGTTGGTATCGTCGTTTTCAAGGAAGGGTATCATTGCGGTAGCAACCGAAACAACCATTTTAGGCGAAACGTCCATAAAGTCGACCTCGGAAGGTGCGATTTCAAGGAAGTCATCACGATGGCGTACGTTTACTCTTGAACGGACAAAATGACCATTTTCGTCAAGAGGCTCATTTGCCTGGGCAATTACATACTCGTCCTCGGTATCAGCAGTCATATATACAACTTCGTCAAGCACCTTACCGGTCTTTTTATCGACACGGCGGTAGGGAGCCTCGATAAAGCCATATTCATTGATTCTTGCAAAGGTTGCAAGATAGGAAATAAGTCCGATGTTGGGTCCTTCAGGAGTTTCGATAGGACACATACGGCCATAATGGGTATAGTGAACGTCACGAACTTCGAAGGAAGCACGGTCACGGGAAAGTCCTCCGGGACCGAGAGCAGACAGACGGCGCTTATGGGTAAGTTCCGAAAGCGGATTGGTCTGGTCCATAAACTGAGAAAGGGGCGAAGAGCCAAAGAACTCTTTAATTGCAGCAACAACAGGACGGATATTGATTAAAGACTGAGGAGTGATGGAGTCTACATCTTGAGCCTGAAGAGCCATTTTCTCACGGACTACTCTTTCCATTCGGGAGAAACCAATTCTGAACTGATTCTGGAGAAGTTCTCCTACAGAACGGATACGACGGTTTCCAAGATGGTCGATATCATCGGTAGTACCGATATCATAAGGAAGATTTATAAAGTAGTTTACGGAAGCAAAGATATCTTCTGCGGTTATGTGTTTAGGCATAAGGGCAGAGAGGTTAACCTTGATTGCCTCGGAGATTTCTTCCTCGGTAGTGTTGTTTTCAAGAATTTCTTTAAGCACACGGAAGGAAACGTTTTCGTTAACGCCGAGAGCCTTGGTATCAAAGGATACAAAATCGGCAATATCAACCATACCGTTAGTGAGGATTTTAAGTTCTCTAACAGTACCGTTTACATCTTCAACCTTGACATAAGCCTCACTGACACCCTTCTTTTCGAGAAGGATAGCCTTATCCTTTGTGATAACCTCTTCGGGCTCAGCAAGAAGTTCGCCTGTCATATCGTCAACAATAGCACGAGAAAGCACCTTGCCGATTATACGGGGGGCAAGGCTGAATTTCTTATTATATTTATAGCGTCCTACGCGAGAAAGGTCATATCTTCTCTCGTCATAGAAAAGTTGAGCCAGATAACTCTGAGCACCCTCAACGGTTGCAGGCTCACCCGGACGGAGTTTTTTGTAAACTTCGATAAGGGCATCGTCTACATTGTTGGTGGTATCTTTATCGAGGGTTGCAGCAAGACGCTCTTCGTCACCTAAAAGTTGACGGATTTCTTCGTTTGTTGCAACGCCTAAAGCACGAACAAAGGTAGTGAGGGGAAGCTTACGGTTTTTATCAATTCTTACATAAAGAACATCGCTTAAATCGGTTTCATATTCAAGCCAAGCGCCACGGTTGGGTATGATGGTTGAATTAAAGAGTTTTTTACCGGTTTTTTCCTCAATTTTAAGGCCGTAATATGCGCCGGGAGAACGAACAAGTTGGGAAACAATTGCACGTTCGGCACCATTTATTACAAAGGTGCCCGACTCGGTCATTATCGGGAAATCGCCAAGGAAAACTTCGCTTTCTTTAATTTCACCCGTTTCGTTATTTAAAAGACGGGCTTTTACACGCAGAGGTGCAGCGTATGTCGTATCTCTCGCTTTACACTCCGTTACATCATACTTCGGCTTCTCATCAAGACGGTAGTCAATGAAATCAAGCACAAGATTACCGGTATAATCGGTTATGGAAGACATATCAGAAAGAGCCTCTTTAAGACCTTCTTCCACAAACCACTTATACGAGTCTTTCTGAATTTCAATGAGGTTAGGCATATCAATAACTTCATTGATTTTGGAGAAACTCATACGAGTGTTTTTGCCAAGCTGAACCGGCTTTACCATTGCTTCAGATGCCATAAGCTTTAATCACTCCTTATTAATTCTGTGCGGACCATCCGCACCGCAAGACTGATGGCCAAAAAAGGTCACTTTTTGTCGCTTTCGAGGGGCTCGAAAGGGCAGAAAAGCCCATATTGACCCAGTATCAGTAATTACATATTATACAAGCCTCACGGGTCGTTGTCAAGACCTATTTCAAAAAAATACCAAAAAATAAATAAAATAATATCAGTTTGATAAAAGGCAATACACACGGTATCCAAGGTTGACAACTAAAAAGCCATATGTTACACTAAAAATAGTCAATTGTTCTTGTGACGATGACTAATTTAAAAGGAGGGGTATTACAAATGAAAGAGTACAAAGTTTTAACACAAAAGGACAAATGGTTTTCCGGTAAGTTTGACCCTGCCGTTTTAGAGCAGGCTATCAACAGTTATGCAAATCAAGGTTGGGAAGTTAAGACGGCTACTACTGCACAAATTCCCGGCTTTGGCGGTCCTCGCGAAGAATGTCTGATTATTTTGGAGCGTGAAGTATAATGGCATACACCACCGTACATAATGGCGTTATTTTTATTGAGGGAGCCGAGCCCGATGCCAAAAGAATCGGCAGTGTGGAATATAAAAAAGAAGGTTTTTATAATCAGCAACTGAAAGGTTTGGACGTGGTTAAAGACCAACTTGCTGTAAAGGCTCGTAAAATGGGCGGAAATGCAGTAATGGACTTTAAGTACGGACAAAAATCTACCGGTTGGTTTCGTTCTATGTTGCTATCCTATGATGATAACATTAACTGGTACGGTACAGGTACAGTTATACTTCTTTCTCAAGATAGATATGACGAAATTGTAAATTCCAAAAAATAATAAAAGCATTCAACTAAAAAACCTCGATAGGCAATCGCCTATCGAGGTTTTAACTTTTAGAGGGTAATACAAATTATTATTCTGTAACTTCAGTGGTTTCTTCGGTTTTGCCTTCCATTATAGCCCTGAAATCTTCGCCGGAAATCTTTTCTTCGGCAAACAAAACGCGGGCAATTTCATTTAGTTTATCCATATTATTTTTAAGGATGTCAAGAGCCTTATCATACTGGGTCATAACAATCGTTTCAATTTCTTCATCAATCATTGAAGCAATTTTATCCGAGTAGTTAGGTGTTGACGAGAAATCTCTGCCGAGGAAAACTTCGTTTTGGTCATTTCCGTAAACGACAAGGCCGAGTTTTTCGCTCATACCGTACTTGGTAACCATTTTACGAGCAATATCGGTTGCACGCTGCATATCGTTAGAAGCACCGGTACAGATATCGTTCTGGGTGAGTTGTTCAGCAGCACGGCCGCCGAGTAGCGAACAAATCTGCTCGGTAAGTTGACCTTTTGAAACGTGTCCCTTTTCTTCGGTAGGAAGATACATAGTATATCCTGCCGCCATACCTCTGGGAATTATAGAAATCTGATGAACGGGGTCCTGAGTAGGAAGGAAATAAGAAACAATAGCGTGACCTGCCTCGTGGTAGGAGGTTATCATTTTATCCTTATCCTTAACTACATGGGATTTCTTTTCGGTTCCCATTACAACCTTGATTGTTGCTTCTTCGATTTGTGACTGGGTAATAGCCTTAAGTCCCGCACGGGCGGCAAGTAAAGCCGCTTCGTTTAAGAGATTTTCAAGGTCGGCACCCGTAAAGCCTGAAGTAGAGTGGGCAATATCCTTAAGATTTACATCGGGGCCCAGCGGTTTTCCGCGGGAATGAACCTTAAGGATTTCTTCTCTTCCTTTAGCGTCGGGATAGTTTACGGTAATCTGACGGTCGAAACGGCCGGGACGAAGAAGAGCGCGGTCGAGAATATCGGGGCGGTTGGTTGCAGCCATAACAATTACTCCCGAGTTTTCGCCAAAGCCGTCCATTTCAACAAGCAATTGGTTAAGGGTCTGCTCTCTTTCGTCGTGACCGCCGCCAAGACCGGCACCACGCTGACGGCCTACAGCATCAATTTCGTCGATAAAGACAATAGAGGGAGCATTTTTCTTCGCCTCATCAAAAAGGTCGCGGACACGGGACGCTCCGACACCGACAAACATTTCAACGAAGTCGGAACCCGAAATTGAGAAAAAGGGCACTCCAGCCTCCCCTGCTACCGCACGGGCAAGAAGAGTTTTACCCGTTCCGGGAGGACCTACAAGAAGAACACCTTTGGGAATTCTAGCCCCAAGGTCGTTAAAGCGTTTGGGACTTTTAAGGAAGTCAACAATTTCTTCGAGTTCCTGTTTTTCTTCATCTGCTCCCGCAACATCAATAAAGGTAGTCTTTTTGTTGGGGTCGGCTTTCTTGATTTTTGCCTTTCCGAAACTCATGGTTTTATCCATACCCATTGAGTTGTTCATTCGGCGCATAATAAATATCCAGAAGACCACAAATGCGCCGAGAAGGAGTACGGTGGGAAGCAGACTTACAATCCAGGAAGCCTCTCCTCCCCTTACATAATCCATTTTGATTATCTGATTATCGTTAGTGGGGTCATCGTCGTTTAAAACGGTATCATTATGCTCCATAACAATATCATTGATATCAGAGTAGAAAATACTCGGGTCGGCAACAGTATACTTGAACTTCTCTCCGCTTTCACGAAGGGTATATTCAAGATTTCCGTTATACAGGTTAAGACTGTACTGCGAAATTTTGTTATCTTTAATCAGATTATACATCTCGTAATAGGTTTTCTTGTCTACCTGCTTGGCGCTAAAGGAAACGATAACGATAGTAATAATAAAAATTATCGGTATTCCAAGGTATAGAAGAGCATTACGAATGTTCTTTTTGTTGTTTTTCAAAAGATGCACGTCCTTTCTGCCGTGTAAAATTTTATTCGTAAACTGCCGGAGAAAGAACTCCTACATAGGGCAGGTTGCGGTATTTTTCGTCGTAATCAAGACCGTAACCGACCACAAACTCGTCGGGTATTTGGGCTCCGACATAGTCTGCTTTGATATCTGCCTTCCTGCGTTCAGGCTTATCAAGGAAGGTGCAGATTTTCACGCTGTTTGGTTTACGGGTTAACAGTATTTCTTTTAGACTGCTGAGGGTCGCTCCCGAATCGAGAATATCCTCAACTATAAGGATATCGTAACCGGCAAGGTTAATATCAAGGTCTTTGATTATTTTAACATTTCCCGAACTTGAAGTTCCCGAGCCGTAGGAAGAAACCGCCATAAAGTCAATTCTAAGGGGCAGTTTGATTTCGCGAAGAAGGTCAGCCATTATCATTACCGAGCCTTTAAGAACGCTTACTACCAAAAGGTTTTTATCTTTATAATCCTTAGTGATTTCGGCACCTAAACGGCAGACAATCTTCTCTATTTCTTCTTCAGAAAGAAGAACTTTTGAAATTTCATTATTCTCTGTCATAATTAACATCCCCCGAAATTTTGTCATTATCGACTTTTGTAACAATAAACTCGGCTGCTTTTGTTGTTCCAAAATCTACCTTAACTCGCTCACTTACGCCGACACCGTATATCCAAACAACTCCGCTGTCGTCAGAGGCGACAGGAATTATTTGGCGAAGGTTTTCAGGAATTTTAAGTTCACTGAAAAGTTTTTTAAGAGATTTTGTACAGTTTCTTCCCCTTAGACGAATTTCGTCCGATGAAAAACGGGTTCTGACTTTTAAACTGCCGTTTATTTTATCACAATCTATGTGATTATTTAAAAACAAATTGTTAATTTTTATATCTTTTTGTAAAATATCTTCTTTTATTTCAACTTTATAGGTGAAAGTTGGCTCATTTTGTTCGCCTTCAATATAAAAGCGGTTTTTAAGGCAGACAGCCGAAAGGTTTTCGGGCAGACTTGTTCGTCCTCCGAAAAGCAGTATTTGTTTGCAACTTTCAAGATGAAACGAATCACAGGAAATTCCCGTCTTCTCTTTAATAAAAAGAGCGATTACCCTTTTAATTATTGAGGGGTGCTGAACAGAGAGCAGTTCGGCATCAAGAAAATCGGCCTTTGAGCAAAGAAGATAAATTTTATTTGCGGTAGAGGTTAAAAAATCTTCATCTTCACGAAGGTTTTCACTCATTATAGAAACGGTTTGTTCAACCGAGGGGTTGATTTTGCGAAGGGTAGAAACGGTATTATGCCTTATATAATTTCTCGTATAGTTGTCGGTAAGGTTGGTGCTATCGGTCACAAATTCAATTTCTTTTAGGTTTAAAAACTCCTCGATTTCCTTACGGCTACACAAAATTAGGGGGCGGACAAAGATATCCCTTACGGGAGGAATTCCGCAAAGCCCCTTAATTCCCGAACCTCTTGTAAGGTTAAAGATAACCGTTTCAAGATTGTCGTCGGCAGAGTGAGCCGTTGCGACAACACCCTTAGACTCACGGGCAAAAATTTCGTACCGCAGTCTACGGGCGCAAAGTTCGGTACTCTCCCCCGTTTTAGCAGATTCGGCATTAACATCTACTCTGAAAACTTTTAGAGGAACACACAGTTTAGCGCAAAGATTTTTTACAAACTCTTCGTCCCTGAAAGACTCTTCCCCTCTAAGTAAATGATTAATATGAACAGCACTAAGGTTAAGAGAATATTTTTCTTCTATCTCTTTTAAAGCGTAAAGCAGACAGACCGAATCGGCTCCGCCCGAAAGGGCTACCGTAACATTTTGGGCAGAAGAAAACATTTCATACCTATCAACCGCCCTGATAACTTTATCTAACATTATCTAAACACTTCCTGGGAAGCAAAACGAGTATATTTGCCGTCCCAATGCAGTTCAACCGTATCAACGCTTCCGTGACGGTTTTTAGCGACGATTATCTCGGCTTTATTCGGGTCGGGCATATTTTCGGGATTTGTGTTCTCGTCGGTTTCGGATTTATAGTAATTTTCACGGTAGATAAACATTACTATATCAGCATCCTGCTCAATTGAGCCCGATTCACGAAGGTCGGCAAGGGCGGGTCTGTGAGATTTTCCTCTTGCCTCGGTTCCACGTGACAACTGAGCACAGGCAAGAACGGGAACGTTAAGTTCTTTCGCCATTCCTTTAAGGTTACGGGTTATTTCCGAAACCTCCTGTACACGATTTTCGGTTTTCTTCGCCGACTGCATAAGACCTAAATAGTCGACTACAACAAGGTCGACCTTTGGCATTCTGCGAAGTTTTGCTTTCATTTCGGGAACGGTTATTCCCGAAGTTTCGTCAAAATAAATCTGAGCCGAAGCAAGATTTGTTCCCGCTTGGGCAAGGCGTGTCCACTCGTCAGTGCTGAGTTCGCCCGTACGGAGTTTTTCGCTTTCGATAGACGCCTCGTTTGAAAGCATTCTCTGGGCTAACTGGTCACGGGTCATTTCAAGAGAGAAGAAACAAACCGTCTTTTTGGCGTTAACCGCGGCGTGACGGGCAATATTAAGAGCAAAAGAGGTTTTACCCATACCGGGACGGGCACCAAGAATAATAAGGTCGGATTTGTTTAGTCCCGTAATAACCCTGTCAAGAGCAGAAATTCCGGTTGGAATTCCCTTGAAGTCTTCGGCGGTTTCGGGGTCGGTAATTTTTGTAAGACGGGCATAGGTTTCCTCTTCTATTACCTTTCCGATATGCACAAGGCCCGAAACATCTCTTCCCTGACGAATATCGTAAATCGCTTGTTCTGCGTGGTCAAGAAGAAGAGCCGGGTCAAGCAGATTCTCGTTAACATTGGTAATTATTGTTTCGGCAGCACCGAGCAGAGCGCGGGCATAATAGCGGTCTTTTACAAGGTCTACATATGTAGCAATATTTTTAGAAGTAGGCACAACCTGGGCGAGTTTGGTAAGATAGGCCTTTCCGCCCGCTTCGTCGTAGACACCGTTACGCTTGAGTTGTTCGAGAAGCGAAATAAAGTCGATTGCCTTTCCTCCCATTTCAAGCATTCCACGAAGGGTTTTATAGATTTCTCGGTGCTCCTTAAGGTAGAAATATTCTTCCTTTATCTGAGTTGCAACAAGGTTAAGACAGTCGGGGTCAATTATAATTGCTCCGAGAACTGCCTGTTCAGCATCAATTGAATAGGGTGCGTTGATATTGCCTGAATCGGGTAGATAGTTTAATTTTTCAGCCATTTTAAGCCACCTTAATTTTTATAAATTCTATTTATCTCCAACAATAACTGTAAAACTTGCAGTAATATCGGTAAAGAGTTTAACGGTTGCGGTATATTCTCCGAAATTTTTAATATCGGCAACAGCAAGTTTTTTCTTGTCGATAGAAATTCCGAGCATTTTATTAAGTTCTGCAGCAATTTCCTTTGAGGTTATTGAACCGAAAAGTTTTCCGTTTGCCCCTGCCTTAGCGACAAGTTTAACCTTTGTTCCCTCAATTTTTTGAGCAAGAGCCTTTGCGGCAGCCTTATCCTCTTCATAGTGGAAAACGGCAGCGTCGGCCTTACTTTTCAGTTCGCTCATTGCGGCGGCGTTTGCCTCTTTAGCAAGGTTTTTAGGGAAAAGAAAGTTTCTTGCATATCCGTCGGATACATTTACAAGAGCGCCTTTTTTGCCCTGACCTTTAACATCTTCGAGTAAAATTACTTTCATTTATATCACCTTTCAAACGCAGAAATTTATTTCTGCCTTGTATATTCTTGTATTGCGGCGGTTAATTTTTTTCTTGCAAGGCCAAAATCAAGGGTTGGCAGTTGACACGCCGCAACGGTTTTATGGCCTCCGCCCCCTAGTTTTGCCATTATTTTCTGAACATCGACATCGCCGAAAGAACGGGCAGATATATTCACCTTATCCTCTGACGGACACATTACAAATGAAGCGAAAACGCCGTTGATTGCCAGAAGTTCATCTGCCGCCTGGGCGGTAGCAATTCTTGTATATTTATCTTCAGTTTCGGTTTTTGCAATTGCAAAGTTGTCGAAAAGTTCTACATTTGAAATTATTTCGTATTTTCTTTTACAGACATCCACCGATTCGGAAAACATCTTCTTGATAAGAACGGGGTCAGCACGGTTTTGACGCAGATAGGCTGCTGCTTTAAAGGTAATAGCGCCAGTATTCATAACAAAGTTTTTAGTGTCGAGCATTATTCCCGAAAGCAAGGCGGTTGCCGCTACGGTACTTATTTTTTCAAAACCCAACAATTTAATTATACAGGTAACAATTTCACAAGCCGACGAGCAGGAACTTTTCATATATCTTGCAACAGTACGGTCAACAAAATCTTCAGCCGTGCGATGATGGTCGATAATTATTACCTTTTTAATACTGTTATAAAGTTCAACATAGTCCATTATTACGAGACGATGGGTATCCACAACAATTAAGAGCGAATTTTCGTCGACAGTATGGGCTATTTCAGAGTAATCAAAAATTTGACACTCACGGTCGCTGAAACGAAGAAAATCAACAAGTGGACGGGCAAGAGTATTTTGCTTGTTTACTACCATTTTAACATTATACGAATCCCGTAAAGCGTAGTAAAGACCGAAAGCCGAACCGACAGAGTCAAGGTCGGAAAACTTGTGACCCATTATATAGACGGTTGACGCCGATTTAAGTTCTTTTTTAAGTTTTTTAGTAAAACGCACAAGTCTGTGGTCTGCCATATTTCGACCCGAAAAGAAATTAAAGAAGACAACCGCCCACACTATCAGAGCAAGGGAGAAAAGAGCCACCGCAAAGGTTGCGAAAAAGCCGTACTGCGACACAAAAACGCAAAGCAATACGCTTATTAAAAACATTATGCCGACAAGTAGGATTCTGTAGGCAAATTTTTTCATCTCTTTACCCCCTTTTTTCGATTTATATTTCCATAATTATTGGAAGAACCATCGGGCTTCTGTGGGTTACCCCATAAATATGCTTGGAAATTCCGTCACGAAGTTTAAGTTTAATAGCGTTTCTGTCACGGATATTGTGAATATAGCAATACTCTAAAATATCTTCGGCAGCAAGGGTGGCGTCACTGATAAGTTGTTCAGATTCCTTGACATAGACAAAGCCTCTGGTTACGATTTCAGGACCGGCAACAACCTCATTTGTGACAGAGTCTATCGTTACGGTAACGATAACAATTCCGCCGTCGGCAAGCATTTTACGGTCACGCAGGACCACTCCGCCGACATCGCCTACGCCGAGTCCGTCAACGAGCACCCTGCCCGCAGTAACGGTTTCGGCAACTTTAATATCTTTCTTGGTCAAGGCAATCACATCGCCGATACTCGCAATAAGGGTGTTTTCTTTCGGAACACCCATTGTCTGAGCCAGAAGAGCGTGTTTGTAAAGGTGCTTCTGCTCCCCGTGGAGAGGAATATAAAACTTCGGTTTTACAAGGGACATCAGAAGTTTAAGTTCTTCCTGACAGGCGTGACCCGAAACGTGAACATCGTACATTTTTTCATAAACGACATTTGCACCGCGTTTCATAAGTTCGTTGACAACCTTGCTGACAAGTTTCTCATTTCCGGGGATTGGGGTTGCCGAGATAATTATCATATCGTCGGGAATTATTTCAACATGACGGTGGTCGGAAAAAGCCATTCTATGAAGAGCAGAAAGAGGCTCGCCTTGACTTCCCGTTGTAATTATTACGAGTTGTTCGGGTTTATATTTTTTTATAAGTTCAATATCAACAAGTACATTGTCGGGAACGCTTAAATAGCCGAGTTTTTCGGCAACCGAAACAACATTAAGCATACTTCTTCCCGAGACCGCTACCTTTCTTCCAAAAGAAACAGCAGCGTCTATTATCTGCTGAATTCGGTGAATGTTTGAAGAAAAGGTTGCAACAATAATACGGTTATTTCCCGCTTTTTTGAAGAGGTTCTGAAAAGACTCTCCAACTACCCTTTCGCTCATTGTGTAGCCGGGACGCTCGGCATTTGTAGAATCGGCAAGCATTGCAAGAACACCTTTTTTACCGAGTTCTCCAAAACGGGCAAGGTCCATTACTCTGTCATCAATAGGAGTTGTATCAATTTTAAAGTCACCGGTATGAACTACAGTTCCAACCGGGGTCTTTATTGCAAAGGCTACCGCATCGGGAATTGAATGGTTAACGTGGATAAACTCAACCTCCAATTCGCCGAAACGAAGGGTTTGACCGGGAGATACGGTATTTAAAGTTGCTGTAGCAAGGTTTTTATGCTCTTTAAGTTTGCCCTCGATAAGACCTATTGTCAGCCTTGTTGCATATATGGGCACATTGATATTGTTAAGAAGATACGGTATTGCACCAATATGGTCCTCGTGACCGTGGGTAACAACAAGACCTCTTATTTTATCTCGGTTTTTAACAAGATAAGAAAAGTCAGGAATAACGATATCAATACCCGGAGTTTCTTCATCGGGGAAGGCCATTCCGCAGTCAACAAGAAGAATATCGTCCTTATACTCATAAACCGTTAGGTTTTTTCCGATTTCACCGAGTCCGCCAAGCGGAATAATTTTAAGGGGAGTTTTTTGAGCACTCGGTTTTTTTGGAGCGTGTTTCTTTTGAATCTTGTTGTTATTGGATTTTGACTTTTCTTTTATAGGCGTATTCTTTTTTACATACTTATCGTCTTTTGCATTCTGCTTTGCGTTTTGCTTTTTTTCTTTTGCCACCTGCAGTATACCTCCATTTTTTAAAAAAGTTATGTAAGAAAGCCTGTTTATACAACCAACCGTTATCATAAGCAAGCACAAAAAGACATAATTAGTTAGTATAATTTTACTGTTATTTCTCTTTCTTGTCAAGTCATATTAAGATATATGATACAATAATATTATAGTATGTGTTACGAATTATTAATCAACCAATAATTTGCTCATTGAAATTTCGTGCAAAAAATGTTATAATATGACCAGTTTTATCGATATAGGAGGATTTCCATTGAGCAAGAAAGTATTAATTACAAGAGACAGCACAAGCGACCTTACGCCTGAAATTCTTGAAAAACTTAATATTAAAACCATTCCCCTTGGAATTACTTTAGGGGATAAAACCTATCGGGACGGCGTTGATATCGACCCCGACTTCATCTATAAATATCACGAAGAGCACGGCATTTTACCCAAAACAAGCGCTTCTAATATTGCCGAAATGATTGACTTCTTTACTCCTTTTGTTGAAGAAGGTTATGCAATAGTTCATTTCAGTATAAGTTCAAAAATGTCTTCAACCTATCAAAACACACTTCTCGCCGCACAGGAATTTGAAGATGTTTATGTTGTTGACACCGCCAACCTTTCAACAGGAGAGGGTCTTCTTGTTATGAAGGCAGCAGAAATGGCACAGGACGGTAAAGATGCCAAAGAAATTTTTGATACAATAAACGCACTTGTCCCCTGCGTTGACGCTTCGTTTGTTATTGACAATCTTGAATATCTGCACAAAGGCGGTCGTTGTTCCGCACTTGCAGCACTTGGTGCAAATCTTTTAAAACTAAAACCCTGTATTCAGGTTAAAGACGGTTCTATGGGGGTTTGCAAAAAGTACCGAGGAAAATATATTCAAACCCTTCGCGAATATGTTGCCGACCGACTCGGTGACCACAGTGACATTGATTTGGACCGTGTTTTCGTAACACACGCAGGTTGTGACCCCGAAATTGTTGAAGAAGTTCGTCAACTTGTTGAACAGACCGCGCCTTTCAAAGAAATACTCGTTACAAGAGCCGGTTGTACCGTTTCTTCACACTGCGGTGCTAATACTCTTGGTGTGCTTTATTTCAGAAAAACGCCCCTTAAGTAAAGGCTATAACAAATTTTCGGTTTTAAGCATAATATAAGTCAGGGAGCATTTGATATCCGTTTCGGCGGTAGCCATGGCTTATCTTTAAAGCAACCGAAAACAGTCTCCCTTTAATATATAAAGCGACTGACCAAAAGGTCAGTCGCTTTTTTATTCTTCGGGAATGCTTTTTTCGTCATCGAAGATATTTTCATCTTCTTCCTCAATCTCGAGGCCGAGATTTCTGCGAAGTTCAATATCTTCCCCTTGATGCTCTGCATAATAGGGGTCTATCATAAGTTGTTTCACCTTTGGGAAAATACACAGTTGGGTAAAAATGTGGGTAAATCCGGGCAAAATCATTGCCGCAAGAACGGCTACTATAAGCACAAGTTCCATTGGAATAAAGATTATAACCGCAACAATTGAGCCGTAAACCAAAATGTTAACAAGGCTTATAAGAAGATTGTATTTTAAATTTGCAAAGGAGAAGGTAAAACAGTTTTTATAGATATTTTTAAGAGAAAGTTTAAAGGTTATGACCAAAAGCCAGAAATAATACTTCATAAAAGAAAAGACTATAAAGCAAGCAAGACATAGTCCCAAACCAATAATTGAAGTAATTCCGCCCTCTTTATTTATAACATCCATATAGTAGAAAAAGATTGCAAAGGACAAAAGAATTGTTATGAAGTTATTTATAATTCCTGCCGGAAGGGCCTGTTTGAAGTTTTTACGAATTGTTGAAAAGAAGTCTGAAATTCCAAACGAATGCTTATCTCTTGCAAGATTTCTTGCCACATTTGTCATTCCCGCCTGTGCCAGACCGCCCGGAATGATGAGCAATGACATTAAGACATAGATAAGATTTACCGGAATAAGTTTCCAGATGTTTCGTGCCCAAATTTCAAGAAAGACAAAGAAAAACTTTTTCTTTGGCGCGTCCTTTTTTATTCCCGGACCGGGTTTGTCGTATTTAAAAAATCCGCCTAAAGCCATTTTTTACTCCTAAATTTATTTCTTTTTATAAACGAGTTTGTCGTAGATGTTTATATCTTTGTAACCGAGTAGATAGGTTATAAAGCAGACAAGCAAGGTAATTATCACGGGTAGAAGGGCTACACAAAGACTCCAAACAGGTATCTTTGTTGGGTCGTTTGTATTTAATAAAATTAACTGCTGTATACCGTATATATGATAATTTATAAATTTATAAAAGATATGACCCGTCTGTAATATACCAACCTTTGCCAAAATCAATAAAATCCAAGAAACAAACTGAATTGCCGCGAGGGGTATTCCCGCCTTAAAACCTTTAAGTTTATCCTCTTTTGCTCTGCCGCAGGAAACTCGGTTAATATCGGCAATTCCCTCTTTATAAAGGACACGAGGCACTATAATTACAAAGAAAATAAGCGAGATGATTTGTGAAATTGTATTTGACACTATAGCGGGGGTTCCGATAAGACCACCCGTAATATCACGCGTTACCACAACATAACCTTTTTTCTCATAATCGATTTTTTTTGTATCTTCGCCGTTCTCATAATAATGTGCATATTCTTCAATCGGCTCTTCTGACTCTTTCGTTTCAAAAACAGCGACCTGTTGACCGATAACATTGGGAGTTGTATTCATTGCAAAAATTGCAGTAAAAGAAAAGAAGGTGAAAAAACACATTAAAAGGCAAATTAAATATTTCCCCAAAAGGTTAAGACTTAATTTATAATCCACAGAAAAAATCTCCTTAATTACACTGTCATTTAGATAATTATATAATAAACCGCGAAAAAAAACAAGCAAATTTGCATCTGCTTGTTATGTGTTTACAAAATATTCAAAACTGTTATTGCTGCGGCGGTAATAACACCGATTGCCGACGCACAAATTATAAAGATTTTTTTGTGAAGTTTTATTTTGTGGCGGTGCCGAAGGCTTGTCTTCCGAGGTTTATCGGGAGAAAGGCTCGCAAGGTAGCGTTTAGCCTGTAATCTGAGTTCGGCTTCGGGGGTGTCGCTTCTCCCGGGCGTTACAAAAAGCAGCGCTTTTTCAAAATAACTATTACCGGTATCGTTAATTTCAATAATCTGTCGGTTTACGCCTTTAAGCATTTTCAGCACCTCTTTTTTCCTTGTAGACGCTAATATTTTTGACAAAATATTGAAAAAATATTCAGTTTTATAGCCTATGACCCGTTAAAAATTCTATTGTGCGCTCTATTGAGTCCTTTGAGTTGCCCCAATCGGCATCAGCCCCTGAATTTCTATAATCAAACATTGAGCAGTATTTCTTAAGGTCGGCAGAAAGGCTTTCTAAATAGTTGCCCGTTTTTTCCTCCAAAACAGAGGTAAACTCAAAGCCATAGCGTTTCATCTTTTTTGCACATCCAGAGGTCAGCATTGAATAATGCTCTAAACAGAACATATCTTGACTCTCAAAAAGTTCCCTGAAATCTCGGTCGGTTTCATAGGTTCTATAGATTGTATCGGTCATACGCTTAAAGCCCCAATCTATTTTCTCGCAGACAAAACAGGTGCATCTTTTAGCCTCTGCCTTTTCGGCTTTCTTAAATTTAGGGGACAGAGTTGCCTTTTTGAAAACAGAGCGGTGAAGTTCCTTTGTGTGGGTTTCAAGCATTAGTGCGAGTTGAAGTTTTCCGCGTCGTGAATACATTTTGCTTAAATGTTTTTCACAGAATCCCAGACGGTTTGTTTCAATTCTAATATCGGGTTCCATCATTGCGGCGCCCATTATATACTCAATAATTCTTTCTTCAACCGTTTCGTACATACGGCAGATAGGACAGCCGTCATTTTCCTCAAAGGCTTCGCTTATAGGTATTGTGCAAATATCTTCTCTCATATTTTACTAACTCCGTAAACTTAAGTATTTATTGAAATTATATCACTCTTTTGGTAAAATTACAATGGGTGACAGGATATGATAGTACAACAAGTCGGTGATAACATTGTTTTAACCGAAGTAACCGAGTTTTCTCTTAAGGAAACCCTTGACTGCGGTCAGGCCTTTCGTTGGCAGGAAAAAGAGCCGGATATATGGCAGGGGGTTGCCTTTGGAAAATATCTTAAAATAGGAATAGACGGGTCAAAAGTTACCCTTTACGACACCGATAAAGCAACCTTTGAAGGCGTTTGGCAAGACTATTTTGACCTTGAGAGAGATTATGCTTTAATAATTTCGGTACTTTCTCAAAACGAAGTTCTTAAAAAAGCGGCAGGGTTTGCAAACGGTATAAGAATCTTAAGGCAAGAGCCTTGGGAGGCCCTTTGCTCATTTATCATCTCACAAAACAACAACATACCTCGAATTAAAGGCATTATTGATAGGCTTTGCAGTAATTTTGGGGACGAGATTACTGACGGTTTTTACTCCTTTCCCTCGGCTAAAAAAATTTCCTCTTTAACCCTTGACGACCTTGCGGTGCTTAAAAGCGGATTTCGGGCAAAATATATACTTGACGCCGCAAACAAGGTTGCAAACGGTGAAATTGACCTTGAGGCACTAAAAAGTGAGGACATAACTGTTGCACGGCAAAAACTTATGACCATATACGGTGTCGGCGAAAAGGTTGCTGACTGTACCCTTCTTTTCGGTCTTAACAAAATTGAGGCTTTTCCAAAAGATGTATGGATAAAAAAGGCTATGGTAACACTCTTTGACGGCGAACTTCCCTCTTGCGCTGCCGAGTATGCAGGAATTGCACAGCAGTATATTTTCCACTTTGCAAGAATGACAAAACTTGAAATATAAAAAATCTGTACGCAGTAAAAATGCGTACAGATTTTTTGTTATTTTGTTGGAATTATGAACTTACGGTTTTCTTTAAGCACATCATCGGCAACCATATTGAGTTCTTTAATTTCCTTTACGCTGCTGTTATAACGGCGGGCAATATCCCAGATAGCCTCGCCTGCTTCGGCAAAATAGAGAACTATGCTACTTGCTCTTGAAACCTTATCTTCAACCGAGTCGTCTTTAGCAAGGTCGGTAAGAACAAGTCGTTTTATGTTATCGTAAATGGTTGCTTCAACCTGAGGTTCAACCGCAACCGAAAGGGTGTTTGCGCCCGTTATAGTATAAGAACAGTGGGCAACCGTCATATTAAACACTGCACTTGGAGAAGATAGTTCGGCTTTTGGGGTGTAAATATATTCAAAGTCAATCGGACGCTCATAACAAGCAGGGACTCCGTCGCAATCAAAGGCTAGAAGATTTACTGTTATTGTACCGCTGATTTTGAGTGTTTTATTCTCAAACTTGTAAGAAGCGTTTTTGATTTCGCACCACATATCAATTACCGAACCGATTGCCCCGTCGGTAAATTCAAGATTCTTTTTGGTGATAAATCGTTCGTTTACATTTTCTTGAATTTTTTTGAAAAGTATTTCGTTTCTTTCAACACGGCACCCGCCTGATGTTGAATAGGCATCTAAAATAACAGGAATATCGCTGTCGCAGTAAGCCTTTACCGAAACATTCAGTTTAATAGCAACCGCAAAGGCTCTTATGTCGTCATCATTTGACACCCTTGGAGTCAGGTCGCAAAAGAGGACAGTCGCCTTACAGTCGCACTTGCAGTCATCTGTTACACCGTCGACATCAACAAGTTGACTAAACGGGAAACTGTCTTCAAAACTCTGGGGACGAGTTGACTCTTCGGGCAGATAAAGCACATAAACCTTGACCGTACCTTTAACCATAACCTTTCCGCTTATTATCTTTACTTCATCGACAACGGCACAGGCGTTTTGTCTTATAAGGTGTTCAACCGACGGCTGACCGTTTCCAACCGAAATTTCTTCCTCTACAATAAGGTTCTTTTCTCCCCTTCCCATAGGCAGAGTAACCCCTGTGAGCGAACTTAACTGTTCAATAGACTTACAGTCGATATCACATATTACTTCGTTTTCAGTAAAGGTTTTTACGCAAACAGACAGACACAGTGTGCCGCTAACACTTATTCCGTTGTCGCAAATTTTACAAGACGCCTTTTCGTCGGTTATTTCGGCCCAAACTTCGCCCATATTTAAATCTTTATCGGCTTCAATAACTTTTGTATAAGGCACAGCGTGTTCAGCGCTATGAATACAGTTATCCTCATCGAGATAGATTACACATATCATTACGGTACCCTCTACCGTGACCGTTCTGTCAGACGCATTTTTAGAGGTAACCGAAGCCTTATGACAGCATTTAAGAATTCGCCTTATGCCAGAAGAGTTCACAGTAGTTATGGTGCTTTCAAAAGGCACCTCAGCCGACTCGCAAAAAAGAGATTCTTCTGTTTTTATTCTATGCTTTGTAATGTTAATATCCATAATGGTTCTCCTTTTTTCTTTGATTGCACAGTACAGTATATTATGAATTTAATGAAAATATGAAAAAAGCCGAAGATTGTTCTTCGGCTTTTTTCTGATAAAATTTATGTAATTATTCGTTATCTGCCTTTTTAACTCTGAAAATAAGTCTTAAAAAACCGCTGAGTATCTTCGGACTTTTAACCAGTACCACCTTCATATAAACCCTCCTAACAGCAGATTTTTGCGCAAGACAGTCCAAGTATTATAACCGCTACGGCAAGTATGACTACCAACCATCTAAGTGGCAGAAAAAACGCCAACATAAGTCCTGCTCCGAAGGCGGCTATCAAAAATCCGCCTTTGTTTATCCTATTATTTCTTCTCTTTCTGATACAACCACCGCCCCGAAAGTTATTTACCAACTGCCTAATACATTATATTTTAGACTTTAAAAAAGGTTACAAAAAGGGTCAGTCAAAAAACTTTGACTGACCCTTTTATTACTTTCTGATATTCCAGGCTTTTACATCTTTAAGTTCATCATAAACGGTTTTATAGGAAGCGTAGCGGGTTCTTTCGATTTCTTGGTTTTCAACCGCCCGACATACCGCACAGCCTTTTTCTCCAATATGAGCACAGTCGGTAAAACGACAGTCAGAAGCAAAGGCTGAAAATTCGGGGAAAAGACCGCTTAAAGATTCTTTGAAATTAAGGTCATCTTTATCCGCCTCTAAAGAGGAGAAACCCGGCGTATCGGCAACATAACCGCCGAAACTATGACAAAAAAGTTCAGTATGCCGTGTGGTATGACGGCCTCTGCCGAGTTTACTGCTGACTTCCCCCGTAGAAAGTTCAAGATTTGGAAAGATTATGTTCAAAAGGCTTGATTTTCCTGCTCCCGAATTTCCCGTAAAGGCAGAGATGCAGTCTTTGAGTTCCTCCCTTATTTCACCGATTCCCTCGCCCTTTACAGCCGAACAGGCAATAGTTTTATAACCTGCATTTTTATAAATATTACACCAACTGCTGACATCTTCAAGGTCATTCTTGTTAAACAGTATAACGGGCTTTATACCCTTATATTCGCAGATTGCCGTCATTCTGTCTATCAGCAAGGTGTTAGGTGCAGGGGTAACAGAAGAAGAAACGATAAATAGTTTATCAATATTTGCAAGTGGCGGACGAAAGAGCATATTTTTACGCTCACAGATTTTGTCGACAGTGCCTTGTTTGCCTAAAACAGATATTTCTACCCTGTCGCCTACCAAAGGGGTCTGACCCGCACTTTTAAATTTTCCTCTTGCCTTACACTCAATTATTCCCTTTTCGGTTTCAACATAGTAAAAACCCGAAAGTGCCTTAACAATAAGTCCTGTCATATTTTAAGACACCGTTTGATAAGAAAGGATATACTCATTACCGCTTTGTTTAATATCGGTAAATTTAATCCTTATCATTTCAACATTACCGATAGCCGCACTGTAATAATTAACAACTACAGTCTGGGGAATTGAGTCTACTAAAATATTTTCAAATTGATAGGTAACCGAACTCTCACCACCAAAATTTGCTGTGCCTGTTGAGCCGCTAAGGGTTTTTCCGTCACACATAAGGGAAACTTCAACCATATCAGTGCTCTGATATTTAGGAAGTGTTATTGTGAAGCCGGCTTTAGGAATTTTACCCTTACTGATAACGATGTCTACCGTGCTTCCCTTTCCTATCTGCTCGGTTTCTTTGGCGTCAGGGTTGGTAGCACAGACATAACCCTTTGGATAGTCGTTTGAATACTGTTCAGTTACTTCGCCGAGTTTAAGGCCATTAAAGTTAAGTATTCCTTCAACTTCATCCCTATGGGCTCCGAGCACCTTGGGGAACTTAATAAGATTCTTGGGAGCGCCCGAACTTACATAAAGGGTTACCTCGCTGTCGGTAGCAACCTCTGCTCCAGCATAGGGTTCTGTTCTTATGATATATCCCTTTTCGACATCCGCACTTTCTTCGTAGACAACCTTTATCTTTTTAGGAAGAAAACCTGCATCTTCGAGTTGAGTTTTGGCATGTTCCTCCGCCTTTTTATAAACATCGGGCAAGGAGACGAGTTTTTTACCCATACTAACCGTTATTGTAACCTTTTGACCTGATTTTACATAGGTTCCGGGGTCGGGTTTCTGGTTGCAAACAACCCCCTTTTCATAGTCCGAGTTATAGGTTGAATCAACCTCAAACTCATAATCCTTTTTATACTTGGTATTGCTCAAAACTTCGTCCTGAGTCATTCCTATAAAGGTTGGAAGTTTTATTTCTTCATTCTTATCTTTACCACCGAAATTGAACATACCAAGACTTACGGCAAGCCAGCCAAAAAGGATAATAAGCGCTAACACAAAGGTTATTGTAATACCAAAAAGAATCGGTATGATTCGGTTTTTCTTGCTTCCTTCTTCTTTTTGCGGTTTTTCTTTCTTATCAACTTTTACTCCTACAGTATCAATATATTTCGTAGGAGAATCGTCAACAAAACAGTCATAATCAAAACTAATTGCGGGATTTTTCTTGAAAGCCTCAAGGTCACAGAGCATTTCTGCCGCAGATTTATAGCGACGGGTTGTATCCTTTTGCATTGCGTGCATTGTTATTTGTTCAAGACCTAAAGGTATTGAACCATTGATATCACGGGGCAGCGTAGGCTCTTTTTGAAGTTGCATAATGGCAACCGAAACGGCACTCTCCGCTTGGAAGGGACGAATTCCCGTTAACATTTCATACAGCATTACGCCAACCGAGTATATATCGGCCTTTTCGTCGGTTTTTTCGCCCTTTGCCTGTTCGGGACTGATATAATGAACCGAACCGATTGCCTTATCGGTTATTGTTTCCTGTTCGCTTCTTGCGAAACGGGCAATTCCAAAATCGGCAACCTTAATTACTCCGTCGGGCAGAACCATAATGTTCTGTGGCTTAATATCCCTGTGAACTACACCCTTATCGTGAGCGTGCTGAAGTCCACGGAGAATTTGCAAAGTAAAGTGAACGGCTTCGCTCCAAGAAAGAGGTCCGCTTTGTTCAATATGCTCTTTAAGGGTAATTCCGTCGATATATTCCATAACGATATATTGAATAAGGTCGCCGAAACTTACATCAAAGACTTTAACAACATTGGGGTGAGAAAGTACCGCAATAGCCTTTGATTCGTTTTTAAAACGGCGGAGGAATTCATCGTTTTTGGTGTATTCTTCCTTAAGTATTTTAATAGCAACCGTTTTATTTTCAAGATTATCGTATGCCTTGTATACAACGGCCATGCCGCCTATACCGACAATTTCCTGTATTTCGTACCGACCGTCAAGTCTCTTTCCTACATATTTATCCATAAAAACCATCCTTATCCGCCTTTTAGGCTGTATGAACTGTAATTAGTAGATTAGTACTGCTGTTATGTTATCCAAGCCACCCGCTAAATTTGCCATATCAACAAGTTTATTAACAGCGTCTTTAGGCTCGTAATTTTTTACCGTTTTAAATATGTCTTCTTCATTTACAAGATTGGTTAATCCGTCGGTACAGATGAGAAGCACCGTATTTTCCGGTTTTAACACAATATTATAGTCGCACATAACCGTTTCTTTGGCACCTATTGCACGGGTAATTATATTCTTCTGGGGGTGAGTTTTCGCTTCCTCCACGCTTATTTCCCCGTTGTGCACCATCGCCTGAACCATTGAATGGTCGACGGTTATTTGTTCAATATCTCCCGCACTTATAAAATATGCACGGCTGTCTCCTACATGAACTATGTGAGCAAGATTATCAATAACAAAAGCAACTACTGTGGTTGTTCCCATTCCTTTATACTTGTCATCCGAATGAGAAAAATCGAAAATTTCGGTATTTGCCGAATCTACCGCTGCCCGTAAAAGATTTTCTATTGCTACCGAGTTCATTTTAGGGGAATATGATTTTACAATATACTCTGAAATAAGGGTTGCCGCCTTTTGACTAGCCATTTCCCCGCCGTTTGCACCTCCCATGCCGTCGCAAACAACAGCAAAAACGGCTCCGTTATCAAACTCGCCCGTATAAAAAGCGTCCTGATTTATCTCACGGCGTCTTCCGATATCGGTTTTACTGTAAATCTTCATACCTTTCCCCTCCTTTGTTTTCATATTTTCGGCGGAGTTGTCCGCAAGAGGCGTCTATATCTCCTCCAAGGGTTCTTCTCACCGTTGTATTTATACCAAGACCGTTTAGTTTCTCGGCAAACTGCCTGATTGCCTTTTGGTCTGATTTAACATAGTCATTTTCCTTAACAGGATTTACGGGAATTAAGTTAACGTGGCACATTACACCCTTTAGTATTTCGGCTAACCTTTGAGCGCAAGCGTCTGTATCATTTTTCCCTTTTATCATTGCGTATTCAAAAGAGATTCGGCGTCCGGTAATCTTTTGATAGTCTTTACACGCATTTATAAGTTCGCTGATATTCCATCGGCGGTTGACCTTCATCATATCACTTCGGATATCATCAAACGGGGCGTGTAAAGAAATTGAAAGGGTTATTGGCAGATTTAATTCTCCGAGTTTATATATACCAGGAACCACGCCCGAAGTTGAAAGCGAAATGTGACGGTAGCCGATACCGAGTCCGTCAGGGTCGGAAACCAGTTCAAGGAACTTCTTGACATTATCGAAATTATCAAGCGGTTCTCCCATTCCCATAAGCACAATATTGGAAACTCTTATACCATTATCCGTTCCGGCCTTCATTACCTGAGCCAACATTTCCGACGGATAAAGATTTCTGAACAGTCCCTCAATTCCCGAGGCACAGAAACTGCAACCCATTCGGCAGCCAACCTGAGTAGAAATACAAACGGTATAGCCGTGATTATATTTCATTAAAACCGATTCGATTCGCTCACCATCGTATAGTTCGTAGAGATACTTAACTGTTTCATCTAATTTAGAAACAAGTTTCTTAACGATTTTAACGGTTGGAATAAAATATATAGCCGAAAGTTTTTCGCGAAGTTCTTTAGAAATGTTTGTCATTTCGCTAAAATCTTCGCAGCCTGAAGCAACCCATTTATAAACCTGTTCGGCGCGAAACTTTTTTTCGCCAAGTTCTAAAAAGTCGGCAACAAGTTCCTCTTTAGAGAGGGAACGTATATCTTTTAGTTGCAATTTTACACCTCGCTTTAGGCAGGTTCGGATTATTCCTGTTTGCTTAATTTTTTTGAATTACAGCGGCATAGAAACCGTCGGAATTTTCGGTTTGGTAAGAGAACGTTTTCTCGCTGACAAGACTAAACTTAGGGTTGTTTTTAAGGAAAATTTCAACATTTTTGCCGTTCTCTTTTTTATTTAGAGTGCAGGTTGAATAGAGCAATTTTCCGCCTTTTTTAAGATAGCGAGAAGCGTTGTTTAGAATTTTTTGCTGAAGTTTGGCAAGTTCTTCAAAGGAGTTTTCTTGTTTATATTTAATATCAGGTTTTCTTCGTATTACACCAAGGCCCGAACAAGGAACATCGCAGATGATTCTGTCAAAAAGACCAAGTTCCTCTTTAAATTCGGTAGCATCGGCGGTATAAACCTCAATATTTTCAGCCCCAAGCCTTTTAGCGCCCTTTTTTATAAGCGACGCGCGTTGCTCATAAAGGTCACAGGCGACGACCCGTCCCTTTGGCGCTTTCATAGCGGCGCTGAAACTTTTGCCTCCGGGGGCTGCACAAAGGTCAAGCACTAAAGAATCTTCTTTTATATCCAACATTTCTATTGCCTTTTGGCAAGAGAGGTCCTGAATAAAGAAAAGTCCGTTTTTATAGGCGTTTGTGTTTTGAGGCGAAGAAGCGTTAAGGAGTAAAGCAGTATCGGAAAGAATTTTCGCCGAAACATCTTCTTCCTTTAAAACTTTTGAGAGTTCTTCGGCAGTTACTTTAAGGGTATTTACCCTTGCAAAAAGCGGTGGAGGATTTATTGCATTATTTAGAAAATCCTTGGTAAATTCAACGCCATAGTCCTCTACCAAAACCGAAACTATCCAATTTGGACAGGAATAGGTTACCGAAATATCATAAATACTGTTACCGTTTGGCAAAGGGATTTCGGTTCTGGCAAGGTTTCGCAACACGGCATTTACAAAGGAAGCGTTAAAAGACTCGTTTGAGTTTTTAACTAGTTTTACCGCTTCATTTACTGCCGCAGAAACGGGAACCTTAGACATATATTTTATCTGATAAACCGCCGTTCTTAAAACCGCAAGAGTATAGGGTTTAACTTTTTTAAGCGGAGTTTTGATAAGTTTTTTAAGGTAATAATCTACGGTAACCATTCGGTCAAGAGTTCCGTAAAAAATTGCGGTACAGAAAGATTTGTCCTCATTTTTAAGATTGCTTTCTTCAAGAAGAGCATTTAGAACAAGATTTGAGTATCCGCCGCTTTGTGTAACCTTAATAAGACCCTCTACGGCTATTTGACGGGGACTATTTAAACTACTCACAGAAAAGCACACTGCCTACGGGAATTTTATGACCGACCAGATAATCCTTTGCCGACATTCTTTTTGAGCCCTCGGGCTGAATTTCGACGAGGGAAATCGAAGTATTGTCAGCACAAGCGATAACAAGTTCTCCGTCAGATTTGATTACGGTAGCGGGGGCTTTATCGGTCTTTGACGAAACCTTAGCCGAAAAGACCTTAACACGCTTTGAGTTAAGCATAAAATAAGCGGCGGGCCAAGGGTTAAAACCTCTTATCAAATTAACTATTTCTTCGGCGGGTTTATTAAAATCAAGTTTACCCATTTCTCTTGTAATTATTGGGGCATAGGTTGAAAGACTATCGTCTTGTTTTTCGGGAACTATTTCGCCTTTTTCAAGTTTTTCAAGGGTTTTACCCATAAGGGAGGCACACATTACCGAAAGGCGGTCATGAAGTTCGCCCGCCGTTTCATCTTTACCGATTTCGGTTTGGGCTTTAAGGAGCATATCTCCCGTATCGAGCCCTTTTTCCATATACATTGTTGTAATTCCCGTAACTTTATCACCCGAAACGATAGACCACTGGATAGGAGAAGCCCCTCTATGACGGGGAAGCAAAGAAGCATGTCCGTTTACAGAGCCGTACTTTGGAATACAAAGTATAGACTCGGGCAGAATTTTACCATAGGCAACCGTGACGATAATATCGGGCGAGAGGTTTCTTATATTCTGCTCTTCCTCTTGACCTTTAAGACTTGCGGGCTGAAAAACCGGGATTCCAAACTTTTCTGCGCAAACCTTTACGGGCGGAGGCGTCATTATCTGTTTTCTGCCCACGGCTTTATCGGGTTGGGTATAAACGCCAACCACATTATGTTCCAAGCGGACAAGGGTTTCAAGGGTAGGAACGGCAAATTCGGGTGTTCCCATAAAAACAATCTTCATAAAAAACTCCGAATGATTATTTTACAAGACGGTCTTTAAAAATTACTCCGTCAAGATGGTCAATTTCGTGACAAAGGGCACGAGCCATTAGCCCTTCGCCCGTAACGGTGAAACTTTTTCCTGTTCTGTCCTGGGCTCTGACCGTTACCTTTTGGGGACGGCGGGTATCTCCGTATTCTCCGGGATAAGAAAGACAGCCTTCCTGTTCAATCTGCTCCCCTTCGGTTTCTTCAATTACGGGGTTCACAAGTTCAATGACCCCGTTTCCGATATCTATAACACAGTATCTGCGAAGAATTCCAACCTGTGGGGCGGCAAGACCTACACCGTCGGCAGCGTACATAGTTTCAATCATATCATCTAAAACTGTAGCAAGTCTGTCATCAAAGGTCATTTGAGTTCGGCAGGTTTTTCTTAAAATTTCATCGCCGTCTTTTACAATATTGCGAATTGCCATTTTATCACTTTTCCTTTTATATTATTGTTTCGGGATTTATATCAACCGAAACTACGGTATCTTTTTCACATTTTACCGAGGTTGCTTTTCGGATTAACTCCCTAAAGCGTTTATTGTTTTTTGCTTTAATTATAAGGCGGTAGCGGTATTTATTGTTGACCTTTGGGGTTGCTGCAGGAGAGGGCCCGAGAATTCTCAACTTAATATCGGAATATCCCTCTTTTAGTTGTTCCGTAACTACTCTGAAAACCTCTGATGCGGTGTTTTCAGCAAGTTCCTTAAACGAAGAAGAAACAACTATCTGGGCAATATCACAATAGGGCGGATAGGTCATCATTTTACGCACGGCAAGTTCCTGACTGTAAAAAGAATCATAATCCTGCTGTGCGGCAAGGCGTATAAGGTTGCTTTCGGGGTCGGTAGTCTGAATTATAGCGACCCCTTCATCTTCCCCTCTTCCCGCTCTGCCAAAGACTTGGGTGAGAAGAGAGAAGGAACGCTCGAAACTGCGGTAGTCACTACTGTTTGCGGCACTGTCGGCACCGATTACGCCGACAACGGTTACATTCGGGAAATTAAGTCCCTTGGCAACCATTTGAGTTCCAAGCATTATGTTATATTTACCCGACGCAAAGTCGTTTAAATAGTCATTATAAGAATCTTTCGACGAGGTGCTGTCGGCGTCCATACGCAGAACCGAAGCGTCGGGGAAAGTGGCTTTAAGTTCTTCGTGGAGTTTTTGGGTTCCTACTCCCATAAACCTTAAATTCGAGTCCACACAGACGGGACATTTTTTTACCGCAGACTCACTATATCCGCAGTAGTGACACATAAGTCGGTTATTCGCCGAATGGAAGGTCATAGAAACACTGCAGTTAGGACAGGTTGCGACATATCCGCAGGTTGGACAGGAAATATAGGTGTTATGTCCTCGGCGGTTAAGAAGAACGATTGCCTGCTTGCCTTTCTGCAAAGCATCGTTAATAGCAAGTTTTAGGTCATTTGAAAGCGGACCCGAATTTCCCTGACGAAGTTCCTGTCTCATATCAACCGTTTTAACCTTTGGAAGTTTTGCGTTTCCAAAGCGGTTAGGTATGGTGCAGAGGGTATATTTACCGAGTTTAGCGGCGGTATAACTTTCAAGCGAAGGGGTGGCAGAAGCCATTACTAAAAGGGCATTATTATAAGCCACACGGAATTTAGCAACATCTCTTGCGTGAAAACGAGGAGATTTTTCGGATTTATAAGTATGTTCCTGCTCTTCGTCAATAATTATAAGAGAAAGATTTTTCACGGGGGCAAAAACTGCTGAACGGGTTCCGATTGCAACACAGGCTTCTCCGTTTTTTACCCTTCTCCACTCATCCATTCGCTGTCCGAGCGACATAGCAGAATGAAAAAGAGCAACCTTTTTGCCGTAACGGTTGCCAAAAATGGCTACTGTTTGGGGAGTCAGAGAAATTTCGGGGACCATTATTATTGCACCCTTATTCTCGGCAACTACTCGGTCGACCATTTTTAGAAAAACGCTTGTTTTTCCGCTTCCTGTAACACCGTAAAGCAGAGCGGCTTCGCCCTTATCTGAAGAATAGAGTTCAAGCAGTTTACTGTAAGCATCATTTTGCTCACCGGTAAGAGTAATTTCATCTGCTTTAGGGGTTATATCTTTAATTGGCGAACGGTAAATTTCTTTGCTGAAAATTTCGACAATTCCCTTTTTGGCAAGGGTACTTACAACCGAAGAAGAAGCCCCCGTAAAGTAAGAGATTTCCTTTAGGGAAACGGCTCCCAATTCTTCAAGCAGACCTATAATTTCTTTTTGACGGGGAGTAAGTTTTAAATTTTGAATTTCTTCGGGCAAGGCTTTAAGCCTTACGGTTTTGAGCGTTGCCTCCCCCATTTTACGAACGGCCAGAGAGTCTTTAACAAGACAGCCGTTTTTAACCAGCGAGGATAGTTTTTTGTCTGAAAGAGTGTCAAAGGTTTCAAGAAGTTTTGCTCGGGTTGCCGTTTCGTTTAGGCGGAAAAACTCTTCAAGAAACCCGTACTGACAGGGAAACGGGGTTTCGCCAAGAGAAAAAATTTCCCTAACATTAAAACTCATTCCGATTGGAAGAACAGCCTTTACCGCATCAAAATAGGTGCAGAAACAGCGCTCGTGCATAAAGGAACAAAGTTCGAGCATTTCTTCAGTCAGTATGGGGCTGTCGTCAAGCAGACGCTCAACCTCTTTGTACATAATATCGGTTTGTACATCTTTTACTTCCAGCACCATTCCCTGACGGCGAGTGTTTCCCTTTCCGAAAGGAACTACCACACGGCAACCGGGTTTTAAACATTCTTTTAAACTATCCGGAATAGCGTAACTGTAAGGTTTATCGTAGGAAAAGGCGGTTTGCTCTAAAATTATTTCGGCTATGAGCATTCTCTTCCTCTCCTTTCAACCCTTTTAAAATTATTTTTCAGACTTTTCAGCCATCTGATTGATTGCGATGGTAACGGGCTTTTCGATTATGATTTCGCCCTTTTGCTCTGCCTCGTTTGAAATTTCACGAGCCTTTTTAGCGATTTGATTTACAAGTTTATAGCGGTTATCGCAAGAATTTATAAGTTTACCAATTGCAGGATTTAACATTTTTTAAGCACCTCATCAACTAAATAATTTTGTCTTTCTATACAAAGTCTGTCAGATTTTACAATATTTATAAAATCATCAACAGCCTCTTCCAAGTTGTCGTTGACAACTATGTAATCATATTCCTTAGCACAGGCTATTTCCGCCAGAGCCGACTCCATACGCTTATTTATTACTTCGTCGGGGTCGGTTCCTCTTCCCGACAGGCGCTGTTTAAGCACCTCAAAGGAGGGGGGCATAATAAAGATAGACACAGCCGAATCAATCATATTCTTAATATTCCTGTGACCGTTAACATCAACCTCAACAATAATTTCTCCGCCTTCTTTTATAACCTTTTCGACGGGGGCTTTGGGGGTTCCGTAGTAATTGCCGATATAATTATTATATTCCAGAAGTTGACCCTTTTTAATCATTTCTTCGAAGCACTCGACCGAAACGAAGTTATATTTTTCTCCCTCTACCTCGCCCGGACGCATGGGTCTTGTGATAGTGGATATTGAGAACTTCACACCGTCAAGACGCTCAAAAGCCTTTTTAAGTATTGTATCTTTACCGGAACCTGACGGACCTGACACAATAAGAAGTCTTCCCTTACTCATCTTCTTCCTCCCCGATTTCGTCTAACTCTTCTTCAACACGGTTTGCAACCGTTTCGGGATAGAGGTAGGTCAGCACCACAAGGTCGCTGTCGGTAACGATTACCGCACGGGTTCTTCTGCCGTGGGTAGCGTCAATAAGAGTTCCCTTTTCTTTTGATTCCTGAACAAGACGCTTGATAGGAGCAGATTCGGGGCTTACTATGGCAATAATACGATTTGCACAGACCATATTACCGAAGCCTATATTTATAAGTTTCATCTCTTTCTCCCCTATTCAATGTTCTGAATTTGTTCTCTTATTTTTTCAATTTCCGACTTAATATCTACAACTGCCTGAGCAATTTCAATATTCTGGGCTTTAGAGCCGATTGTGTTGGTTTCTCTGTTCATTTCCTGAACAATAAAATCAAGTTTTCTGCCAACGGCTCCGCCTTTATTTAACATATCGCAGAGTTGCGACATGTGACTTCTAAGTCTTACGGTTTCTTCTGCAACGGCAACCTTGTCGGCATAAATAGCCGTTTCGGTTATAACACGGGACTCATCAAAGGTAGAATTTGAAAGCAAATCTTTAATTTTTGCTTCAAGTTTCTGTCTGTAGGCTTCAACCGTTTCGGGAGATTTTTTCTCAATAAATTCGACCTTCTCAAGAATAATATCTACACGGTTTTTGACATCTTCAACAAGTTTTTGGCCCTCGGTTTCACGCATTGAAATAAAGCGGTCTATCGCCTCTTTCGCGGCAGAAAGCACAGCCGCAGTCACGGCGTCTTCATCAATTTTATTTTTCACTACCCTGAACATTTCGCCGTTACCGACAAAATCACTCGCGGATAATTTATCTTTAATTTTGTAATCTTTTGAAAGTTGTTTTAAAGCCTTAATATAAGCGTCGGCATAAGGCTTATTAAGTTCTACGGTTATTTCGTCGTTTGCACCCGAATCGATTGAAACAAACATTTCAACCTTACCGCGTGACACCTGCTCGGCAGTAAAGTTTTTAAGTTTATCTTCAAGGAACAGATAACCTCTTGGCAAACGGCAATTAAACTCAAAGTAACGGGAATTGACCGAACGGAGTTCAACCGTAAATTCAAGTCCTGCATCTAAGCCTTGTCCTCTGCCGAAGCCTGTCATACTTCTTACCATGATAACACCTCTTAGGTTGTATAGCGCCAAAAGGACATTATCCAACCATTTTATTCATTATATTTTACCAAAAGAATAGCGGTTTTGTCAACCTTACGGGAGTGTTTGTAACCCTTTTTTAACTAATTATTATATATATTATATATATAAATAATACCGCCCAAGCACTTTTTAAGCACTTGGGCGGTTAAGCAAACACAAATAATCCGAACCTGCCTAAAACGGCATTCTTTCGGCACTTTTCGGTTTGTCATCACCCGTAGGCGTTAGCCTGACGGATTCTTCCGCACCAAAAATCACTCGAAATTCTGCCCGTTTTAGGTCGCA
>SVPA01000004.1 GCA_015066085.1 Oscillospiraceae bacterium | reverse complement strand
TAGTAAGGTCCCCGGAAGACTACCGGGTTGATAGGCAGCATGTGTAAGTGTGGCGACACATTCAGCTAGGCTGTACTAATAGACCGAGGGCTTGACCTTTTTCGTTCCTCTAATTTTGCTTCATTACCTTTGTTCAGTTTTTAGGGTGTGATTACATGCACCATTAGCTCAGTTGGTAGAGCACCTGACTCTTAATCAGGGTGTCCCGGGTTCGAGTCCCTGATGGTGCACCACCTGATAGAATCGGTAATTTACCGTTTTTATATAGCACTTAGGTGCAAACGTGGCCCGTTGGTCAAGTGGCCTAAGACTCCGGCCTCTCACGCCGGCAACACGAGTTCGAATCTCGTACGGGTCACCATTTAATTGAATATTCTTGTGTAAATCAGCATATGCTGTTTTATAGAGAAGTCAGTAGATTTCTCAGTTGGTGCCGATTGCGATGAGGGTCCACCCGTTCCCATCCCGAACACGGAAGTTAAGCTCATCAGCGTCGAAGATACTTGGCGGGCAGCTGCCCGGGAAAATAGAACGGTGCCAACACATATATTCCTCTATAGCTCAGTCGGTAGAGCATGCGGCTGTTAACCGCAGGGTCGTTGGTTCGAGTCCAACTGGGGGAGCCAAATACTCTCGTTCTTTTGAACGAGAGTTTTTTTATCCAAGCCGACAGGCTTGGTATATCATCACGACGCAGTCGTGTATATCATCAACACGGCGTTGCCGTGTTGTATCTCATCACACCTTTAGGTGTGCATAAAAAAATCGTCAGCTTGATGATATACAAAACTTCGTTTTGATGATATGCAATTCCTACGGAATTGATGATATACAACGGCAAGCCGTTGATTTTATTTGAGCCTTATAGTATAATCGTTGTAAAGGAAGTGAGATTATGCCCAAGAATTATTTGCTTGTTTATTCAGAACAATTAGCAACTGATATAGAATTGCTCTCTCAAACTATTAAAGCACCGTCAAACTCACTTTTCCAAATTCGCAAAAGTTCAAGTAGTGTTTATGCGAATATCCGTGAAGCCAACTACGGACAGAGTAGGGCAGATATGCTTTCTAAATTTGAAATTGCACTAAAAGAATGTAGTGAAACGGAAGGTTGGTTGCAACTTTTGTTTAATACAAATGCCATTGATGAAGATACTTATAAAACGAATATAAATCTTTGTGGTGGCACAAGACGAATTTTTATTTCACTTTGAAGGAGAATTCGAAATGAACAAGGCAAAATATATAAGCAGTATTTTATTTAACAATTCCTTATGTGAGAACTCCTATCTGAATGATTTACCTATTATAAAATATCTTGCTGCTAATAAAGAACTTAATTTTTCTTCTAATATTACTTTTTTCGTGGGCGAAAATGGTACAGGTAAATCTACCTTGCTGGAAGCTATTGCTGTTGCATATGGTTTTAATGCTGAAGGTGGCACGAAAAATTTTTCATTTTCTACTAAGGATACACATTCGGAACTTTCTGAGCATTTAACTTTAACTAGAAGAGATTATGCAAAAGACGGTTTCTTTTTACGTGCGGAAAGTTTATATAATGCTGCTACATATATTGACGAGGTCAAAGCAACTCACAACTATGGGAATGTTTCTTTGCATAATCAATCTCACGGGGAAAGTTTTCTATCTATAGTACAAAATCGTTTTAGTGGAAATGGTTTATATCTTTTAGATGAACCTGAGGCAGCACTTTCTCCAATGCGATTAATGACCTTAATTGTAGAAATTGATAGTCTGTTGAAAAGCAATTCTCAATTTATAATTGCAACCCATTCACCGATTTTAATGGCATTTCCAAATGCAGAAATATTGCAGTTTTCTGAATCGGGAATAGAAAAGGTTAAATATTATGAAACTGAGCATTATAAAACAACAAAGATTTTTATTGAAGAGCCAGAGCGAATGATTCATAATTTAATTGATTCTAATAATTGAAAATAACAGTTTTCAGGCACATTTATTACGTGTCATTAAGTTCAAAACACCCAAAAAAGAACGAAGCAATCGCTTCGTTCTTTTTTTATCCAAGCCGACAGGCTTGGTATATCATCACGCGTCAGCGTGTATATCATCAACAACGGCAAGCCGTTGTTGTATCTCATCACACGAAGTGTGCATTTTGTCGGCTTGATGATATGCAATTCCTACGGAATTGATGATATACAATGCTCCGCATTGATTTTTTGCCGCTTTTATGCTATAATACATCTAAAGGTCGGTGACGATATGAAAAAATCAAAGTTGTTTATTATAACTATATCTGTTATGATTGCAATTCTTGTTATTATTTTTGCATTCTTTTCGATCCCTTGGTTGTTGATTTATGGCGGTATATGGTTGTCGCCTGATCCACCAAAACCACAAACAACTTCTGCAGAATTTCCTTTTGAATTGATATATACCTTGGATGGAAAAAGGATTACAATAAATGATGTTTATGTTTGCAAATATGATGGTATAGATATAGATGAAGGACAAGGAAAGCATATAGAATGGGAAAGTTATATAAAGAGTTCAAACAGTGAAAATTTAGTTTTGTTGGTTGATGATAAAAAGCAAATAATATGTGATATTGGTTCGCCTGAGTATTATATGGGAGATCCTGAATATTATGAGACTTATCAAATAGATGATATTGTTCCCAATTTGATTTTGATCGAAGATTATGGAGATATAACTTCTTCTCATGACTTGTCTGAAGAAGAAATGAAAAATTATAAGATAGAATTAATAAGTTGGAGATTATCAAAACCTATAAAAAATACATTTAAATAAGTAACGTTCGGTTTTCAGGCACATTTCATTCGTGTCATTAAGTTCGAAATACCCAAAAATCCCGTTCACGTATGTGGGCGGGATTTTTACTTATTACCTTTTCTCTCTTCACTTTTGACTAAAAAATTGTGAACTGGATTTTTGGAAGGTAATAAGTAATAGTGAATAGTGAAGAAGTATTGCGGCTACGCCGCTTTTATGCTATAATACACCTATGGTGGTGATGATATGAAAAAACTTTTTTTAATTTTCGTAATTATAATTCTGTCTTTTTGTTCCTCTGCGTGTGATGATTTTGAGGCACCGTTATCGCTTGAACAGGTGCGAGAGACTGCTTTTTCATGTTTTAGTGAGCATAATGAGGAAATGCGTGATATTGTCACTCGTAATTTAGCCACGGGTGAAACCGATTGGTGCAAGGGTTATAATTTATTGGCAGACGGGCAGTATGAGTTTGTGTTATATCGTTGGGGGTTTACTGGCACTAACATTTGTGCAGGAATACTGTTTTTGCCTGATGATATACCGGATGATAAGTTTATACAGGACGCAAACAGCAGTAACATATATTCGTATTTAGTTGATAATAGGGATGAATACCATTTGGAACGCATAGAAGAAAATTGGTTTTATTTTTACTACGAATATGATTTTTAAGAAAATCAGGTTTTAAGGCCGGTTCCATTTTGGGTTTGTGTTCGTATGAAATATACCCCCCTATTGACAATATACTCCGGTAGGGTATATATTATATTTGGAGGTTGGATATGGATAATAATTGTTGTAATAAGAAAACTAAAAGAAACCTTGATGAGAAAAAGTTAATAACCAATAGACTAAACAGAATAAGCGGACAAATAAATGGAATAAATAGAATGATTGAAAATGATGCATACTGTAATGATGTATTAATTCAGTTATCCGCCGTTGAAAATGCTGTTAAAAGTTTGTCAACGCACATTCTGGAAAATCACTTATACACATGTGTTGCTAGAGATTTGGAAAACGGCAATTTAGACACTATTGATGAACTAATTAGTTTATTTAAAAGATTTAATAAATAGGGGAGGTGTTAGTATGGATAAAATCGTATTGTGTGAAAAATGCGGTGCAATGGTTAAGGTATTAGTTGACTGCACTTGTGAAAACTGCGGCATTAAATGTTGCGGAGAAACTATGAAAGAAATTTCAGCAGAAGAAGCAAAAAAATATTTAGAAAAGAAATAATTCTGTTTATTTTTCATCTGAACAAAACCCGTCTTATTAGTAAGACGGGTTTTGTTTTTTTAACCTATATGTTCGAACTTCTACATATTATATATAATTTGTCTGCCAAGCATACACATTTTCTGTTATCTATTCTCTTTTATCTCTTATCTGGAAACGATAATTTGAGAGAATAACGAAAAGAGAAAAGTTAAGAGAACAAAAAGAAACGACAATCTTCTTACCGAAAATTGTCGTTTCTTTTTGGTGCGGATAATGGGATTTGACCGTCTGCTTCGCATACTTATGGCTTGTCGACCGTTGCCTATGGCAACAGTACCCGACCTGCGCCGCTTTGTCTAAAAAACAGTGTGCCACACTGTTTTTCTAAACGCCAAACCCTCTCGGGTTCAAGTCCCAAACAAGAAAACGAATAAAAAGAGGAACTAACCGAAAGGTTAATTCCTCTTTTTGGTGCGGATAATGGGACTTGAACCCATACGTCGTTCGACACACGCCCCTCAAACGTGCCTGTCTGCCTATTCCAGCACATCCGCATTACTTATACGCTTTATCGCGCCTAAATATAATACCATAGTGACTTTTAAAAGTCAACTGTTTTTTTACAAAAAGAAAAAATAAAAATTTTTATAAAAAATACTTGCAATTCACAGAGCGTTAGTATATAATAAATTCACGAGAGTGGCGTAAAAGTACACCAAAGTAACATAAAAATGACATTAAAGTGGCGTAAGGAGGCGAAAATTCGTGCTAATAGGCGGTTCAGACCATAGTGTAGATAAGAAGGGGCGAATTTTCATTCCGGCCCGTTTTAAAGGCGACTTTGGCGAGAGTATTGTAATCTGCGCCTGCGCTTTCGGTAAAAAATGTCTTTGGGGCTTTACCGAAGAAGGATTTGAAAAGTTTTGTGATAAGTTAAACAAATTGCCTTACGGTAAAATGCAAGACATTTACCGTTTCCTTTCGAACAGTGCGGTTTTCGCTGAACTTGACGCTTCGGGAAGAATTTTAATTCCTGCAGAACTTCGTGCGTTTGCCGGAATCGAGTCCGATGCTCATATTGTAGGAATGAGAAGTAATATTGAAATATGGAGTCCTGAAAACTGGCAGTCTGAGCAAGAACAGTTCTCGCTTGACAACTTTGCTCCGGTTATCGATGAACTCGGTTTCAGTTTTGGAGAATAAAAATGGAGTTTAGTCATATACCGGTTTTGTTAAATGAAACCCTTGACGGCTTAAATATTAAATCGAACGGAATATATGTTGACGGAACTGCCGGCGGTGCGGGTCATTCCTGTGAAATAGCAAAACGCCTTAAAAACGGAAGGCTAATTGCTTTGGACCAAGACCCCGATGCAATTAAGGTTGCAACCGAAAGGCTTAAAGATTACCCCGCAACCGTAGTTCAGACAAACTTTCGAAATATGCGCCAGGCGCTTGATAGTCTTGGAGTTCAGTTTGTCGACGGAATAATGCTTGATATAGGCGTATCCTCTTTCCAACTTGATAATAGAGAACGCGGTTTTTCCTTTCACGACAGTGCCGCCCTTGATATGCGAATGAGCAAAGAGGGAACATCGGCTGCCGATATTGTTAACAGCCTTGAAGTTGCCGAACTAACTAATATATTAAGAGATTACGGCGAAGAGAAGTTCGCCTATAAGATAGCCTTAAAAATAGCAGAAGAGCGTAAAAAGGCCGCAATCACAACCACAGGACAACTTGCCGAAATAATTGCTTCGGCAGTGCCTTCTGCGGTCAGAAGAAAGGGCAATCCTTGCAGAAAAACCTTTCAGGCTCTTCGCATAGCGGTAAATGACGAACTTGGCGCCCTAAAGGATGGAATTGACGCGGCTTGGAGTTGTCTTTCAAGCGGAGGACGCCTTGCAATAATAACCTTTCATTCTCTTGAAGACCGAATTGTCAAAAAGAAATTTAAAGAGTACTGTACGGGCTGCACCTGTCCACCCGATATACCAATATGTGTTTGTGGAAAAATGCCTGTTGGAAAACTTGTGAACACAAAATCAATCACAGCATCTAGGGAAGAACTTGAAAAAAACCAGAGAAGCAGAAGTGCTAAACTTAGGATTATCGAAAAACTTTAAAATTTCTAGAAGGGGAAGTACAAATGAACAACGCGAAGTATTATAATGATTCTCTTGCATATGATTTTGAGCTTTTTATGCCCAGAACAGAGCAGGAAAAACGTGCTCAAATCGTTAAAATGCCAAAGCGTAAAGTTAATAAGGCTTCCCAAAGAGCCGCCAGAAAGGGCGTTTCGAGGACCGTTTCTATTGTTATGGTAGGAACTATGCTTGTTGCAATGATTTGTGCAGGTATTGCTTTAAGGGTTGAAATAAGTGAAGTTAATTCTCAAATAGTTGACGCTAAAAATCAACTTGCGGCACTAAGCGGAGAAGAAACTCGAATTGATATGGAAATAGGTAGAATGATGTCCTATAAAAATATCGAAGATGCCGCTAAGGCAATGGGCATGAAAAAAATGGATAAAAGTCAGATAGTTTATATACGTGTAAACGACGAAAACAAAGCGGTCGATGCACAAGGCAATGTGCTAACTGCAGAAAAAGAATAGTTTTGCGGTTTGCGAATATATTTTAGTTATAAGAAAATACGAGAGCTCTTTGAAGGGCTCTCGTTTAAAGCATTTTTATATGGGGCAAAATTTTTCTGTAAGGAGGATGGAAATGACATTAAAAGCAAGTAAACTTATGCTTAAAAGAATACTGATAATAATGCTCGCTATTGTAATTCTTTTTGTTTCTGTTACTTCCATACGCCTTGTAAAAATAATGGTTATTGATGGCGAGAAGATGCAGTCTCTCGCGTCCGAACAACAACTTTATGATACTCTTGTAAGTGCGCCCAGAGGCAATATTTATGACAGCAAAATGAATATTCTTGCAAAGAGTGATACGGCATATACAATATATCTTATGCCAAATGGGATAAAAGGCCTTGCCGAAGAAAAGAGAAATAGGGTTAAAACAACAATCGCTTCAGGTTTTGCTGAAATCTTGGGTATGGACTATGAAACAGCATACGCTTATACAGAAAAGCAAACCTATTATGTAATCATTAAGAAGCGAGTCGACAAAAGCGTTGCCGATAGTGTTCGTAAGTTCCTTTCTGAAAACAGCGATTTAGGACTCGCAAAATATGTCGGTATAGATGAAACTACAAAGCGTTACTATCCTAACGAGTCCTTGGCGTCGGTTGTACTCGGTTTTGTCGGAGACGATAATCAAGGCCTTTCAGGACTTGAAAGTTATTACGATACTACCCTTACCGGTGTAGCAGGTCGAGTTGTTGCCGCAAAGAATGCTCACGGTTCGGATATGCCTTTCTCTTATCAGGTTGTAGAAGAGGCTAAACAGGGAAATTCTTTGGTGCTTACCATTGATTCTTTTATCCAGCACGCCGCAGAAAAGCATCTTGAACAGGCGGTTATAGCAAACAAGGCAACCGGACGTGGTGCTTGTATTGTTATGGATGTAAATACCGGTGCTGTGCTTGGAATGGCGGTAAAAGGTGACTTTAATCCTAACGAGCCGTTTACTCTTTCACAGGCTGACCAAGCGTTGCTTGATGTTGAGGGAACAACTGTTACTAAAAACCAACTGCTTAACAAGCAGTGGAGAAATAAGGCGGTTGCAGATACCTATGAACCGGGTTCGGTATTCAAAATCATAACTGCCTCAATGGCACTTGAAGAAAATGTGACAACCCTTGACCATAATTATAACTGCGGATACTCAATTTATGTTGCAGGTCAGGTTTATCACTGCCATAAAAGAGGCGGACACGGAGCCCTTAATTTCAAACAGGCTATGGTTGGCTCTTGCAATCCCGTATTTATTACGGTTGGACAATTGCTTGGTCCGTCAAACTTCTCTAAATATTTTGAGGCTTTCGGTTTTACCAAAAGAACAGGAATTGACCTTCCCGGCGAAGCACTTCCGGTATATCATAAAGAGGCTAATATGGGTCCGACTGAACTTGCTTCTTCCTCTTTTGGTCAGACCTTTACCGTTACTCCAATCCAATTGATTACGGCTGCAAGTGCTGCTGTAAACGGTGGATATCTACTTAAACCTTATATAGTTGGAAAAATAGTTGACGAAAACGGAAATGTAGTAAAATCAACCCAAAAAACCGTAAAGCGTCAAGTGGTAAGTGAAACAACAAGTGCAAAAATAAGAGAAATGGTTAAAGCGGTTGTAACCGACGGAGGCGCAAATAATGCCTATGTTGCGGGATATGACATAGGCGGAAAAACAGGTACTTCCGAAAAGGTTGCACAAATGCAGACAACAGGAGATAGAGCATATATCGCTTCTTTCCTAGGTTTTGCACCAATCGAGGACGCAGAAATTGCGGTACTTGTTATGATTGATGAACCAAGGGGTGCCAGTCACTTCGGCGGAACCGTTGCTGCCCCCGTTGCTGCTGAAATCTTTAAAGAAATTTTACCTTATCTCGGTTATGAACCACAGTATACCGAAGAAGAACTTAAAAATTATGCCGTAAAGATACCTGAACTCAAGGGTAAAACTGTTCAGCAGGCAAAATCTGCACTGACTTCAGCAGGGCTTAATATAAATGTTGTCGGTTCGGGAGAAACGGTTCTTAAACAGTTACCCGCTTTTGGCGAAACCCTTAATAAAGGCGGAACGGTAATTGTTTATACCGAAGAAGGAGAAAACGGTAAAAAGATGGCAGTAGTGCCTAATTTCATTGGTATGACTCAAAGCGAGGCCAATAGCGCCGCCCATGCCGCAGGACTGAATATTAAATATTCAGGCAACACAACATCGGGCAACATATCAAAAGCCTATGACCAGAGTATACCAAAAGGCAATGAGGTTGCGGCGGGTACTACCGTTACCGTTTATTTTAGAGATGAATCGTCTACAGACTGATTTTGAAAGGATAATACAATGCTGTTAAAAGATTTATTGCCTAACATTCCCTCGGAAATGAACGGCATTGAAGTAAAAGATATAACCTGTAATTCCAGAAAGGTTAAAGAAGGCTATGCCTTTGTTTGTATCGACGGCTTTACCCTTGACGGACATAAATATGCTGTCGATGCCGTAAAATCGGGCGCCTGTGTCGTAATTGCAGAAAGACCGACAGGCGTAGAGAACGAAGTAATTGTTCCCGATACTCACAAGGCGTTTGCCGTAATGTCGGCTAACTATTTTAATAACCCTTCTGAAAGTTTTAAACTTATTGGTGTAACAGGTACTAATGGAAAAACTTCGGTTACCTATATGCTTAAAAAGATAATTGAATCAAAAGGATATAAAACCGGCGTTATTGGTACTATTCAAAATATGATTGGCGATGAGTCTGTTGAGTCTGTCAACACAACTCCCGATGCATACGGACTTAATAAACTTTTTGCTAAAATGCGTGATGCGGGTTGTCAGTATGTAATAATGGAAGCCTCCTCACATGCCCTTGACCAAAAACGCATTTTCAACCTTAATTTCGAGGTGGCTGCCTTTACAAATCTTACCCAAGACCATCTTGATTATCATAAGACAATGGAAAACTACCTTCAGGCAAAAATGAAACTTTTCGGAATGTGTAAAACCGCCGTTATCAATACCGATGATGAATATTCGGCTCGAATTTTAGACCAACTTGACTGCGAAAGCGTAACCTACGGAGTTTTGGACAGAAGTGCAACCTATTCGGCTAACGGAATAAATATGAAACCCGACGGAATTGAGTATGAGATGGTAGGAGATTATACCATCAAGCGTATGAGACTCAAAACCGGAGGAAAATTCTCTGTTTACAATTCTCTTTGTGCTGCCGTTTGTGCAAGACAACTTGGTTTCACAACCGACGAAATTGCCGCCGCTTTAGAAGAGTTAGAGGGTGTTAAGGGAAGAGCAGAGGTTGTTCCGACCGGTAAAGACTATACCGTTATAATTGATTATGCACATACGCCCGACGGGCTAAAAAATATTCTTTCGACCTTTAGCGAACTTAAAAGGGGAAGGCTTGTCTGTCTTTTTGGTTGTGGTGGCGACCGAGATGCAACAAAACGTTCAATTATGGGTTCAATAGCAGCAAAAATTTCCGATTTTGTTGTTGTTACAAGTGACAACCCAAGAACTGAGGACCCCGTAAAAATAATAGACGATATTCTAGAGGGTATGAAAGGCAGTAAAACTCCTTATATTGTAATTGAAAATCGTGTTGATGCGATAAAATATGCTATTGAGAATGCTCGTAAAGATGATATAATAGTATTAGCCGGAAAAGGTCACGAAACATATCAGATTCTTTCAACCGGTAAAATTCATCTTGATGAAAGAGAAGTAATTGCTGAGGCTCTTGCTAAAGCATAGTAGAAGTTAGGAGTAAAAAGTATGGAGAACTATATTCCGATTATTGCCGCTGTTACGGCGTTCGTTATTACTGCAGTTTTGGGATTTCCTTTTATACCGTATTTAAAAAAACTTAAATATGGGCAAACTATTTTAGATGAGGGCCCCAAATGGCATAAGTCAAAGGAAGGCACCCCCACAATGGGTGGAATAATGATTGTTGCAGGAGTAATAATAGGACTTATTGTTGCAGTTATTTGTTCTTTTGTGTTTTCGGGTGAGTTTGCCGCAGAGATAATAACCGCCAAAAAATCGGTTGTATTTTTTGCCGGAATAATTTTTGCTCTTCTTTGTTGCCTAATCGGACTTATGGACGATTATATAAAGGTTGTAAAAAAGCGTAATTTAGGACTTACTGCTAAACAAAAGACCGTTATGCAGTTACTTGCCGCCCTCGCATATCTTATTACTCTTGCTCTTTGCGGCGTAGATACAACCTGGATACCCTTTGTAGGAACAGTTTCAATAACAAGCGGCTTTGGTCTTGTTTTTTGGCCAATATCGCTTATATTTATTTACTTTATGGTAAACGCCGTTAACCTGACAGACGGAATTGATGGGCTTGCAACAACAACAACCTTGATAGTGTGTTGCTCATTTATGCTTATATGTACCGCAGAAGCCTTTCATATTATAGGAGTTTTTGCTGCCGCAGCAGCAGGTGCTTGTGTCGGATTTATTCTTTGGAACGCAAAACCTGCAAAGGTATTTATGGGAGATACGGGTTCAATGTTTTTGGGCGGAATAGTTGTTGCCCTTGCCTTTGGCTGCGAACGGCCGATTCTTCTTTTACCAATAGGAATAGTTTATATCTGCGAGGCCCTTTCGGTAGTTCTTCAGGTTGCGTCCTTTAAACTTACGGGTAAAAGAATTTTCAAAATGAGCCCTATTCATCATCATTTTGAGATGTCGGGTTGGAGTGAAGATAAAATCTGTATAGTTTTCTCTTTGGTTACTCTGCTCGGCTGTGTACCCGCCGTTTTAGCATCATATATAAATTAAACCTATAAAATTTTGATTGTGAGGTGAATAACTTGTCTGAAAAAAAGAAGAGTTTTTCCTTTTTTAATAAGGGTAAGATTGATATAGCATTTCTTTCTTTTGTTCTAATCCTACTGTCAATAGGGCTTGTTATGCTGTTTTCGGCAAGTTATGCATACTCATATACCTACTTTGGAAATTCTTATCGTTTTATTTTGCGTCAGGCAATTTTTGCCGTAATCGGTGTTGCCTTAATGCTAATAATCTCTAAAATTGATTATCATATTTTAAAGAAATTTGCTTGGTTAATATATGCTGTAACGGTTGGAATGTTGGTGCTTGTGCTGATTCTGCCTGCTTCAACCGAACTTGATGTTAAGCGTTGGTTAGCAATAGGCTCGTTCTCATTCCAACCCTCTGAAATTGCTAAATTTGCAATAGTAGTAATCTTTTCTGCCTGGCTTTCTACTAATGCCGAAAAACTTAAAAAAATTAAATACCTTGCCTGGATGGTTTTGCTTTTAGGCATCGTTTGTATTCTTGTAGTAAGCGAACCCCACCTTTCTGCAACTGTGCTCATCTTTTCTCTCGGAATAGTTCTTCTGATTGTTGCGGGTCTTCAGGCTCGTTGGATAGTTGCAGGTGCGGGACTTGGTGTCGGGGGACTTCTCTTCCTTATCTTCTCGGGAGCAATAAGTTACGGTTCCGACCGAATTGCCTATTGGCTTGACCCTTGGGCAGACCCGAGCGGTAAAGGATACCAAACGATTCAGTCGCTTCTCGCAATCGGTTCGGGCGGAATTCTTGGTAGAGGAATTGGTCAGTCCCGTCAGAAATATCTCTGGGTTCCCGAACCACATAATGACTTTATTTTCTCAATCGTATGTGAAGAACTCGGACTTATCGGTGCGATGGTAATAATCTTGCTGTTTTGTGCTCTTATCTGGAGAGGCTTTACAATAGCGGCTCGCGCTCAGGACCGTTTTGGTACTTTTCTTGCAATCGGACTTACTTTCCAGGTCGGTCTTCAGGCAATTTTAAATATCCTTGTTGTAACAAACACAATCCCTAACACAGGAATCAGTCTGCCGTTCTTTAGTTATGGAGGAACCGCTCTTGTAATTCTGTTATGCGAAATGGGAGTCGTGCTATCGGTCTCAAGGTCAAGTTCGGTCGAAAAGGTTTAGAAGATTCGACCCTTGCTTATTGAAAGGAGCAATATAATGCATATTCTGTTTGCGGGCGGAGGTACTGCCGGTCATATCAATCCTGCTCTTGCTATTGCAGGATATATAAAGGATAAAGAGCCTGATACAAAAATTAGTTATATCGGCACAGCCACTAATCTTGAAGCAAGGCTTGTCCCTGCCGCAGGATATGATTTTTATACGATAGATGTAGTAGGTTTTAAAAGAAAACTTTCCCTTAAGGGAATTGTTCATAATGGGGTTGCCGTAAAAAAGGCGGTTACTGCCTCTTTAAAAGCCAGAAAACTTCTTAAAGAAATAAAACCCGACATCGTTGTAGGAACAGGCGGATATGTAAGCGGTCCCGTTCTTCGCGAGGCGGCCAAACTTGGAATTAAAACGGCAATCCACGAGCAAAACGCTTTTCCCGGTATTACCACTAAAGCGCTTGCCAATAATGTTGACAGGGTAATGCTTGCAATGCCCGAAGCCGAAAAACATATGAAACTTTCGGGTAAACCTTATGCCGTAGGTAATCCCGTAAGGAAAGAACTGACCGAAATTTCAAAAGAAAAGGCAAGAGAAATGCTCGGCCTTGACGGTCGTCCGCTAATTCTATCTTTCGGTGGAAGTCTTGGTGCCCGTCCAATTAACGAGGCGGTAGTCGGACTTATTAAGCACCATAATGGCAGTGGAAAATATTATCATATCCACGCTACAGGAAAATCCGGATATGAGTCAACCAAGAAAAGCATAGAAGAAAAATGCGGAAAACTTGCTAATGAGATTACCATTAGAGAATATATTGACAATATGAATGTCTGCATGGCGGCGGCAGACCTTGTAATTTGCCGTGCGGGCGCTATAACCTTAAGCGAACTTTGCATCTGCGGTAAGGCGTCAATACTTATTCCGTCACCCTATGTTGCTGAAAATCATCAGTTTCATAATGCGATGACCCTTAAAAAAAAGAATGCGGCTCAGGTTCTTGAAGAGAAGGACCTTTCTGAAGTTTCGCTTATAGAAACGGTTGAAAAACTTCTTGCGGATAAAAACACCGTGGAAAAAATGGGTAAAAATGCCTTAAAACATAGCATTCCCGACTCAAATGAGCGTATCTATTTAATACTTAAAGACCTTTACTCACAAAAATAAGACACCCGCATAGTATGAATTAGAAAAAGGTGATTCTTTTTCGTTTCATACGAAAGGGTGTTAGAATGTCTAAATATATTGTTGAGGGCGGACATCGTCTTAAGGGCGAGGTAAAAATTCAAGGCGCAAAAAACAGTGCACTGCCCATTCTTGCCGCTGCCCTTTTAATAAGCGGAAACACCGTTTTACATAATTGCCCTGATTTATCAGATGTCAGGGCTGCAATCAAAATACTCAACTTTCTCGGTTGTCGGTGCAAACAGATTGGAAACGATGTCTATATTGATTCGGAATCGGTAACCTGTAATGCGGTTCCTAATGAACTGATGCGGGAAATGCGTTCGTCTGTTGTTTTTCTTGGCGCAATTCTTTCAAGATGTTCTATGGCTACCGTTACCGCACCTGGAGGTTGCGAACTTGGCCCAAGACCTATAGACCTTCACTTAAAGGCAATAAAAGAACTCGGTTTCTCTGTTAATGAAAACGGCGGCAATATTGTCTGCAAACGGGAGAGATACCCAAAAGATACCGAAGTAAGCCTTGATTTTCCAAGCGTTGGTGCAACCGAGAATATTATACTTGCCGCTTGTATTTCAAAAGGACGCGTTGTATTGCATAATGCCGCAAAAGAACCTGAAATTTCCGACCTTGCCAACTTTATAAATAAAGCAGGGGGCAGAGTTTACGGTGCGGGTACCGACCGAGTTGAAATTATTGGTGTAAATAAACTTTATTCGGTTGAGCATAGCGTTATTCCTGATAGAATAGTTGCGGCAACCTATATGTCGGCTGCGGCGGTTACAGGCGGAGAAGTACTGCTTTACGATATAGATAATAATCATATAAGAGCCGTTGTAGGTGCTTTTAATGAAATGGGCTGCACAATTAAAACGGATAAAAAGTCACTTTTTCTTTCGGCAGATAAGCCGCTTTACAGAATTAAAACGGTTCGCTCAACCGTCTATCCCGGTTTTCCGACCGATGCAGGACCGCTTTTGGTTGCCTCGCTTATAAAAGCACGGGGAACCTCGGTATTTATTGAAAATATTTTCGAAAACCGCTTTAATTATATCGGAGAACTGCGAAGGCTTGGTGCGGATATAAAGGTTTACAATCGGGTTGCTGTTGTTGAAGGTGTAAATTCTCTGCACTCAGCGGAACTTTCCTGCACCGATTTAAGAGGAGGCGCCGCTGCAGTCGTTGCAGCACTTGCCTCAGATGGAGTTAGTACAATAGATAAGATTTGTCATATTGAAAGAGGTTATGAGAGCCTTGAAACAACCTTAAAGGAACTCTCTGCAATAATCAAAAAGGAATGATTAAATGGCTACCGATAATACAAGAGCAAGAGAGCGTGAAGCCGCAGTTAAAAAGGCACAGAAAGGTAAACGCCGTCGCAGAAGAAAGCAGACGGTGGCAGTAACTCTGCTGATTCTTACCATTTGTGCCGCAGTGCTTTGTACGCTCTCTTTAACCGTTTTCTTTAAAATTGAAAACATAAAAGTATCAGGAAGCAATATATATACCGCTAAAGAAATTATTGATTGTACCGAGATAAAAGCAGGGGATAATCTTATTCTGGCCTTGCTTTCGAAGAATAAGGTTGCTCAGAAGTTAGAAAAAGAATTACCCTTTATTGTTAAGGTAAACTTTGACCACGCTCTTCCTTCTACAATTGAAATAAAAGTTACCGAAACTACCGAACAAATCTATATTTCTAAAAAGGACGAGCATTTCTCAGCTGATTTAAGCGGTAAAATCATTAAAGAAAAAACCGAGAATGACAGTGAACTTGTTGTTTTTTCTGTTTTGCCCGAAACAACGGCAGTTGTTGGCGAAAAGGCAACCTTTTCGACCGATAGGGAACAAGAACTCTTCAAATTATATGCAGATTTAATTCGGTCTGACGAAATTAAGGTTGATGCAGTAAATATTACTGACCCTTATGGCTCATATATGAAAATTGAAGAGAGGATTATTGTTAAATTCGGTTCGTCGTCATATTTTGAAGAAAAAACAGCCTATCTTAAAGCGGGGCTTTCAAGAATTTCAAAGGATGCCGAAGGCGTATTTGATTTAAGTGGTTGGTCTCCCGAAAACAATCAGCCGGTATTTACTTATGAGGGAATATCGGATTTTGAGTTTTAGATACAAAAAAATTAAAATTTTTGTTGAAATTTTGAAATATATATGATATGATATTAATCGTATAAGTGTAATCACGCAGTTATGGAAGATTAAATATAGTGGAGGAATAAAAATGGCATTCAGCATGACAAGTGAATTCGAAAACGAAGTTGCACAAATTATTAAGGTTGTAGGCGTTGGCGGCGGCGGCGGAAATGCCGTTAACAGAATGGTTGAGGCCGGAATTCGCAATGTAGAATTCGTTGCTATCAACACCGATAAGGCCGCTCTTTACAATTCAAAGGCTAATACAAAAATTCAAATTGGCGATAAAACTACCGCAGGTAAAGGTGCAGGTGCAAACCCCGAAAAAGGTCGCGCTGCCGCTGAAGAATCTAAAGACGAAATCGCTGCCGCTATCCGCGATGCAGATATGATTTTCCTTACCGCAGGTATGGGCGGTGGTACCGGAACAGGTGCTGCTCCTATCGTTGCTCAGATTGCAAAGGAACTTGGAATTCTTACCGTTGGTATTGTTACCAAACCTTTCGCATTTGAAGGTAAAAACAGAATGGTTCAGGCCGAAGAGGGAATTGCTCGTCTTTCTGAACAGGTTGACAGTCTTGTAATTATCCCCAACGAGCGTCTTAAGTATGTTTCCGAAGAGAAGATTACCTTTAAGAACGCTTTCAATATCGCTGATAATGTTCTCCATCAGGGCGTTCAGTCTATCTCTGAACTTATCAACGTTACTGCTCTTGTTAACCTCGACTTTGCTGACGTTACTACTATTATGAAGGATGCCGGCTATGCTCATATGGGCGTTGGTATTGCAACCGGTCGTGACAAAGCAGAACAGGCAGCAAAAGCCGCTATCTCAAGTCCTCTTATCGAAACTTCTATGGAAAATGCTCGTGGCGTTATCGTCAGCATTACCGGTTCTGAAGATATCGGTCTTGAAGAGGTTGAACTTGCTTCTAACATTATTCACGAAATGGCTCATCCCGATGCAACTATCATTTGGGGTGCTCGTCTTGATGAAACTCTTGAAGATACTATCCGTGTTATTGTTGTTGCAACCGGACTTGGCGAAGAAAAGAAAAAAGAGGCTTCTAATCCTACAATTGAATCGATTCTTTCATCTTCTTCTGAAGAGAATGATGATGATGATTATACCGATGTCCTCAATATGTTCAACAAATAATTTGTTAAAACTTAAGCCCTATGACGCTATTGCGTCATAGGGCTTTTTTGTTGCTAATTAGCAGCAACCACAGTTGTTGTCGCAGCCACATCCGCAACCGTTGCCGTTATTATTGGCAAGGCCATTGTTTCCGCCACAGCAGATGAGTAAGAGGATGATGATAAGAATCCAAGAGCAGTTGTTAGAGAAACCACACATTTTGTTGACCCCCTTTCATTCTTTTCAACACATACTATGCTGCAAAAAAGCAAGTTGTTACCTAATTATTAAAAATAAATTTGTTATTGACTTTCCCTGACTTATGTGTATAATAAAATTAAAGGTCAAGGAAAGTCAAAAACCGAAAGGCGTGATTTTATGAGAATGAGCGATATTATTGCGGCAAGAATACTTGAACTTATTGAGGCTTCTGATGAAAATATGGCGGAAATTCAAAGAAATGAATTGGCTTCAATCGTCGGTTGCGCCCCAAGTCAAATAAATTATGTATTAACCTCAAGATTTACTCCCGAGAGAGGCTTTATAATCGAAAGCAGAAGGGGCGGCGGCGGATATGTCCGTGTTTCAAGAATTAAACTTAATAGAACCTCCGCAATAATGCATATAATTAATTCTATAGGAGTTTCTATCGACCCTATGGATGTCAGGGTTATAACCGAAAACTGCAGCCAAACGGGGCTTATAAGCAATGAAACTGCCCGACTTATAAATGCTGCTGTTTCTAACTCGTCAATGACCTGCGTACCTCAAGAATACCGTGGCTATCTAAGGGCATCAATAGTTAAGCAAATGTTTTTAACTCAACTTTAGGAGGAAAATTTTATGTTGTGTGAAAAATGCGGAAAATATGCCGCTACAACCCATATAAAAACATCAATAAACGGAAAGATTACCGAACAAAATCTTTGCGGTTACTGTGCTGCCAAGGGCGGTTATACAGGTTTTGGTTCTAACTCGATTTCAAACCTTTTGGCTTCAATGTTCGGCCAGTCACTTCAAATGTCTTCTGGAGAAGAGCAAGTGCGTTGCGGTTGTTGCGGTTCTTCTTTTGAGGATATCGCAAAGACAGGTAAAGTCGGTTGCTCAATGTGTTACGATGAGTTTGGCAACAAACTTATCCCTTATTTAAAACGCATTCATGGTAGTGTTCGTCATGTAGGAAAAACACCGGGCAGAAAAGATCTTGTTGTAACAAACAGTAATGACCCGATAAATGAACTTAAAGCCCAATTGGCTAATCTTGTCGCTATGGAAAATTATGAACAAGCGGCTGTTGTCAGAGATGAAATTAAAAGACTGGAGGGTGAAAAATAATGGCATGTTGGTATAAAGAAACCGATAAATTAAATGAAATTGTTATTAGTTCAAGAGTCCGCCTTGCAAGAAACCTTGATAATATGCCTTTCCCGTCGAGAATGACCGACGAAATGTTTACCGAACTGAAAAGCAAGGTTAAAAGCGCCCTTGAAAAGATATCCGAACAAGGCGTTGCTTCGCTAAAATTCATTGAAATGGACGATATTCCCGAAAACGAAATTCACTCTATGGTTGAGCGTCATGTTATCAGTCCCGATTTCGCAAGAAATTCTTCAAACCGCGCAATTGCTATTTCCGATGACGAGAGTATAAGTCTTATGATTGGCGAAGAAGACCACATCAGAATACAGGTTATCTTACCCGGTTCTAATCTAAGTGAAGCCTATAAGATTGCCGACGATATAGACACAGCCCTTGGGGAAATCCTGCCTCTTGCTTTTAATGAAAATTTAGGTTATTTAACCGAGTGTCCAACAAATATAGGAACGGGGCTTCGCGCTTCTGTTATGCTTCATCTTCCCGTTTGTGAAAGCAAGGGAGATATTGCCTCTATTTCCGAAGCGGCGGCAAAAATAGGCCTGACGGTACGAGGCATGTACGGCGAGGGCAGCAAAGCGGTAGCCTGTCTTTATCAGATTTCTAATCAGATAACTCTTGGAATAAGCGAAAAGAATGCAATCGATAATTTGCTTGTAATAGCAAGTCAAATTGTCGACCGAGAAAAGCAAAATCGAAATTCAATAGAACGCATTGACCTTGAAGATAAGGTAATGAGAGCCTACGGCACCCTAAAATACGCAAAACTTATCAGCACCGAAGAATTTATGAAACTTATTTCTTTGATTAAACTTGGTGTCAGTGAGGGAATAATTGAGAATAAAAGCATTCAGCCCATTCGTCTGCTTATAGAGGCCCAGCCTCATATGATAATGAGAAAGTATTCAGTATCAAATCTTAAAGAAAGAGATGAAGCAAGAGCGCGAATGGCAAGTGAAATTCTTTAATTGAGGTGACAATCTTGAAATATTCATTTGACGGTTTCACGCAAAAGGCTAACGAAGCATTAAATTTTGCAATAAGTTCTGCCGAGTATTTGGGTCATACCTATGTCGGCAGTGAGCATCAACTTTTAGGTCTTCTTAAAACAGGCTCGGGTGTTGCCGCAACCCTGCTTAACAAAAGAAATGTAACAGCAGATAAAATTGAGGAACTTATTGAAGTTACCATTGGTAGCGGCAACCCGACTTCACTATCTCCCGATTATTTTACTCCAAGAGCCAAAAGAGCCCTTGAGAGTGCCGTTAAGTTCAGCCGTAAAAACGGAAGAACCCTTATTGGCACCGAGCATATTCTCGTCGGAATACTAAGTGATACCGATAATTACGCTATTCGTTTTCTTAGTGAACTCGGTGTCGATATTGCGTCGCTTACGAGAGAGGCTGTTTCTGCTTCATCAGAACAAGACGGTCAGTCAAAACCGCAAAAAAGAAGTTCGAAACCCAAAAAAGAGGGTAATCAGAACCTTGAAAAATACGGTCATGACCTTACCGCCGAGGCAATAGAAGGCAAAATCGACCCCGTTATCGGAAGAAGTGAAGAAATCGAAAGAGTAATACAAATTCTTTGCCGAAGAACAAAGAACAATCCTTGCTTAATTGGAGAACCCGGTGTTGGTAAAACCGCCATAGCCGAAGGCCTTGCGTTAAAAATTGCTATGGGCGATGCTCCCGAAATTCTAAAAGGACGGCGTATTATCTCTTTAGACCTTACGGGCATGGTAGCGGGAACTAAATACAGAGGCGATTTTGAAGAAAGAATTAAGTCTGTAATTGATGAGGTCACTGCCGATGATGATGTAATCCTCTTTATTGACGAAGTTCATACCCTTATCGGAACAGGCTCGGCAGAGGGCGCTGCCGATGCGGCAAACATCTTAAAACCCGCCCTTGCGAGAGGCGACCTGCAGGTCATTGGTGCAACTACAATATCCGAGTACCGCAAGAATATTGAAAAAGATGCGGCTCTCGAGAGAAGATTTCAGCCCGTAACGGTTGACGAACCTAGCGAGGAAGATGCTATTCTGATTCTTAAGGGTATCCGTGATAAATATGAGGCTCATCACAATGTAAAAATTACCGATGACGCTATTGAGGCTGCGGTTAACCTTTCGTCAAGATATATTACAGATAGATTTTTACCCGACAAGGCTATCGACCTTATTGATGAGGCAGGGTCAAGAATTAGAATTAAAAGTTCAAAAATTACCCCGGAAGTTAAAGAACTTGACGATAAAATAAGCAAAATTTCTGCTGAAAAGGAAGAAGCAATAGGTTCTCAGGATTTTGAACTTGCCGCAAAACTTCGCGACAAAGAGAAAAATCTTAAGCAAAAACTTAAAAATATTAAAAAAGAAAAGCAACTCGGCGAGGCGGATTGTCTTGGAAGCGTTACCGCACAGGAAATTGCTGAAATCGTTTCGGGGTGGTCGGGCGTCCCGGTTGCTCAACTTACCAAAGAGGAGAGCGAAAGGCTTCTTAATATGGAGGGTATACTCCATAGCCGTATTATAGGTCAGGATGAAGCGGTTACCGCCGTGGCAAAGGCAATCAGAAGGGGAAGAGTAGGGCTTAAAGACCCCAAAAGACCTATCGGTTCTTTTATCTTTCTAGGCCCTACGGGTGTTGGTAAAACCGAACTTTGCAAAGCACTTGCCGAGGCTATGTTCGGAAGCGAATCGGCCATGATTCGCCTTGATATGTCCGAATATATGGAAAAGCATACCGTATCGAAACTTATCGGTTCTCCTCCCGGTTATGTGGGTTTTGACGAAGGCGGACAGCTGACCGAAAAGGTCAGAAGAAGTCCCTATTCGGTTGTCCTTTTTGACGAGATAGAAAAGGCACATCCCGATGTTTTCAATATGCTTCTTCAGATACTTGACGACGGCGTTTTAACCGACTCCCAGGGTAGAAATGTTAACTTTAAGAATACGGTTATAATTATGACATCAAATATTGGTGCCCGTCTGATAACCGAAAAGAAAACGGCTTTGGGATTCGGAAATGAGGACTCTGCAGAGCAGGATGAGGCTAAAATTAAAACTCTCGTAACCGGTGAACTGAAAAAAGAGTTTCGTCCCGAGTTTTTAAACCGCCTTGACGATATAATTGTTTTCCATAAACTTTCAAAGGATGATATTTTGAAAATAGCGGAAAATATGCTTAAAAATCTGTCAATCAGAGCAAAGGATATGGGAATAGAAACTCTTTTCGACCAAACCGTTATTGAGCAGGTAGCAAATGTCGGTTTTGATACCGTTTACGGAGCGCGTCCGCTCAGAAGAGCAATACAGAATAATGTTGAAGACCTTTTAAGCGAAAAAATTCTTGACGGCTTTGTAGCAAAAGGCGATAAAATAACCGTATCTTATAAAAACGACGAATATATAATAGAAAAAGCAGGTCAATGACCTGCTTTACTTTTGCCTAAATAAAATATTGTTGACACTGTTTAGGTAATATGTTAAAATTTTGTTAATAAAAGTTGATAGAGGTCGCGACATTTATCAGTAGTCAGGCTTTTTGAGGCGGTAACTCATCTGACGAAAGGAACTGTCGCCGAAGCGTTAAACCTTTACCGCGGTTTAATTGCTGGGACACTGCAGAATATGCAGTGGACTGTCACTTATGTGTTGCGCTATCCGTTTTTTGTATTCTTCCACGGTATGCAACTACCGTGGTTATTTTTTTAAATATTTTTTATTAAAGGAGAGTGTTATATCTATGGAGGGAACCTTTGTTGCGTTTATTCCGGCGATAGTTGCTATTGTTTTGGCGTTGCTAACAAAGCAGGTGTATGTTTCTCTGTTCCTAGGTATTTTTACCGGTGCAATGCTTTATGTCGGAGGAGATGTTCTTCGTGCGCTTGGAACGGTATACACTGTTATGAGCGAAAAAGTTGGCGCTAATGTTCCTATTATTGTTTTCCTTGTAGTGCTTGGCATTTTTGTTGTTTTAATGCAAAAATCAGGCGGTTCAAGGGCTTACGGGGAATGGGCTAGTAGAAAAATCAAAAGCAAAAGAGGCGCCCTAGCCGCAACGGCAGGACTTGGTTGTCTCATCTTTGTAGATGACTATTTTAACTGTTTAACGGTTGGTTCGGTTATGCGTCCAATTACCGATAAATTTAAGGTTTCGCATTCTAAACTTGCTTGGATAATTGACTGTACGGCTGCACCCATTTGTATAATCGCGCCAATTTCTTCATGGGCAGCTGCTGTATCGGGAGAATTAGACGGAGACGGCCTTGTTGTATTTATGCAAACTATACCGTTCAATGTTTATGCAATTCTTACCATAATTATGGTATTCGTATTTTGTGCGATGAAACTTGATTTTAGCAAAATGAAGAAGAATGAAGTAATTGCCGAGACTACCGGAGACCTTAATGCCGGTGAAACCGACCTTCCCACCGACGAAGATGATTCAATTGTTTCTAATCCTAAGGGTAAAGTCCGTCATCTTGTTATTCCGGTAATTATTCTTATTGCTTGCTGCATTGGCGGTATGATTTATTCTGGTTTCTTTTATGATTGGGATACCGGTACATATGGAACACAACTTCAGTCTGCAAATGTTATTGAAGCCTTCTCTAATTGTGATGCAGGAAGTTCACTTGCTATCGGTTCTACAATTGCTCTTGTTTTAGTTTCTATTTACTATATGATTACAAAAACTGTTTCCTTCAAGGAAATTACAGGAAGCTTTACACAGGGATTTAAAGCAATGGTTCCTGCGATTCTCATTCTAACATTTGCTTGGTCTATTTCCGGAATTATGGGTGCTAAGGGCGGATACCTCGATGCTAAAGCATTTGTAGAAACATATATGGAACTTGTTCCCTCAACCGTTCAGGCTTTCTTCCCCGCAATTTTCTTTGTCTTGGCTTGCGGAATTGCATTTGCTACGGGAACCTCATGGGGAACCTTCGGTGTGCTCGTTCCTGTATCTGTGACACTTCTTGGCGGAAGCGGAACGCTTGTTTTCTTAACCGTTGCCGCAACTCTTGGCGGTGCCGTTTTCGGTGACCATGTATCACCAATTTCAGATACTACCATCTTGTCTTCAACCGGTGCAAACTGCAACCACGTTGACCACGTTAAAACTCAACTTCCGTATGCCGGTGTTATCGCTGGAATAACAGCGATATCTTACATAATAGCAGGTCTGCTTTCAACATTCGGAGGTCTTATTGCTGGAGTGTCAATGTGGGCTGTAGCACTTACAATGTTTGCGCTATTCGTGCTGATAGTAAAGTTTAAATCAAAGATTAAAGAAAAATAATGAAAACTGCTGTGCATCAAAACCGATGCGCAGCAGTTTTTTTATATTCTTTTTAGCATTTTATTTAGTTTGCCGACGGGAAGTCCAACAACATTAAAAAAGTCGCCGTTAATTTCTTTTACAAGAAGAGACCCATACCCTTGAATTCCGTATCCACCTGCCTTGTCCATAGGCTCAAGAGTGGCTACATAGTCTTCAATTTCTTTTTCGCTAAGCGGATAGAAGGTAACATCAGTCGTCTGTGAAAAACTAAGTGTCTTGCCCTTTTTGAAGATTGCACAGCCCGTTATTACCTGGTGGGTTTTACCCGATAAAAGATTCAGCATTCGCTTTGCGTCTTCAAAGTCTGTCGGCTTTCCTAAAATTTTGCCGTCTACTATAACCGAAGTGTCAAACCCTAAAACTGTATCGTCGGGATAATCTTTTGAAACAACAGCCGCCTTTCTGACCGCAAGGAGTTCGGGAACAGAACTTACAGGAACATTCTCGTCATAACTCTCGTCGGTATTTGCTGGGCAAACAATAAAATCTTTTGTTATAACCGAAATCAGTTCTTGTCTTCTGGGTGAGGCAGATGCAAGTACTAACAATTTATCAACTCCTTAAAATAGGGAAGTGCCCTTTTAATCATATCTGTGTTTACGCAGTATGAAATTCTGACATATTCTTTTACCCCGAATGAATCTCCGGACACAACAAGAATATTCTTCTCTTTGGCAATTTCAGAAAAACGCTTTGCATCACCGCAGGGTGCTTTTACAAAAAGATAGAAAGCGCCGTCGGGTTTAACGCAGTCATAACCATATTCGGTTAAAGCGTTATAGAGCAGTTCGCGATTAGTTTTATAGTCGTCTAAATTAGGCTCCGTGTCACAGCATCTTGCAATAACTTCTTGCAAAAGAGAGGGTGCGCAAACATAACCCATAGACCTTGCTGCTCCGGCAACCGCCGCATATACAGATTTGCTCTGTGAAACGCTCGACGGCACATAAACGTAACCGATTCTCTCACCCGGTAAAGACAATGATTTACTGTATGAATAACAAATTATTGTATCATCATAGTAATTAGGAATATAAGGCACAAACACATCATCATATACAAGTTCTCTGTAAGGCTCGTCGCTGATAATGTAAATGGGGTGCCCGATTTCCTTTGAACGCTCTTTTAAAAGTTTAGAAAGATTTTTAATGGTTTTCTCGGAGTAAACTCTGCCCGAGGGGTTGTTTGGTGAATTGATAATAACCGCCGAAGTTTTTTCGTTTAATAAAAGAGAGAGTTTCTCAAGGTCAATTTGAAAGTCTTCGGTATCTGCATCAACGACTTTTAAGGTTGCCCCTTGACCCTCAACAAAAACCTTATATTCTGGGAAATAGGGGGCAATTGCAACAAACTCTGAGTCAGAGTTCTCACTTAACGCACCAATAACTGAACAAAGGGCTGCCGCCGCACCGCAGGAAATATAAATCTCGTCAGCAGAAGCGTTTATACCAAATCTTTTGTTAATGGAGTTTGCTATAGCGGTTCTTGCTTTAATGCTTCCTTGCGCGCTTGTATATCCGTGAATAGCCATAGGGTCATTTTCCGATAAAATTTCGTCAAACGCCCTCATAACTTTGGCAGGTGGCGGAGTGCTCGGGTTACCGAGACTGAAATCAAAAACATTTTCTGAGCCTATAATTTCAGCCTTCATTTTTCCGTATTCAAAGAGTTCTCTTATTGAGGAACGCTCTGTTCCAAGATGAAGATATTTTTTGTTTATCACAATATAACTCCTTACCTAAAAGTACATAATAAATATAAAACTTTATTATTTTTATGTCAACAACTTTGTATGAATAAAAAGTTGCATATAAATATATTAAATGATTATGGACGGTGAGTAGGTTGAGAAAAACAAAAATAGTCTGCACCCTCGGTCCCGCAAGTAACAGCGAGGAAATGATTGAACAACTTTTTATAAGCGGAATGAATGTTGCCCGTCTTAATTTTTCCCACGGCACCCATAAAGAGCATAAGGAAACGCTTGAGCGTTTCCGCTCAGTTCGTGACCGGCTCGGTCTTCCTGCCGCAATCTTACTTGATACCAAAGGCCCCGAAATCAGAACGGGTTTAATTGAGGGCGGTCAGACAGAACTTAAAGAAGGCCAGACTTTCAAACTTACAATTCAAAATATCCTTGGAACAAATGATTTTGTAAGCATAACCTATGACCGACTCTGTAAACTGTTAAATCCCGACAATACTGTAAAAATAGATGACGGAAGCATTATTTTAAAGGTCATCTCGGTGTGTGAAACTGAAATTGTTTGCAAAGTTTTAGTCGGCGGTATTCTTAAAAACCGAAAAAGCATAAATATCCCCGGTATAAACCTTGATATGCCTTACCTTTCCGAAAAGGATAAGGAGGATATACTTTTTGCGGTTGAAAATGATATTGATTATATTGCCGCCTCTTTTGTAAGAACTAAAAAAGATGTTACCGACCTTAGAAAATTCTTAAACTATAACGGCGGACATAATATCAAGATAATTGCAAAAATTGAGAATAGCCAGGGCGTACAGAATTTTGCCGAAATCCTTGAAGAATCAGAAGGCATAATGGTTGCCCGTGGAGATATGGGCGTAGAGGTTGAATATGAAAAACTGCCAGGACTCCAGAAAAGATTCATAAAAACATGTTACGGTTCGGGAAAGATTGTAATAACCGCTACCCAGATGCTTGAATCAATGGTTCATTCCTTTAATCCTACAAGAGCCGAAATAACCGATGTTGCAAACGCTGTGTTTGACGGTACAAGCGCCGTAATGCTGTCGGGAGAAACGGCAATGGGGGACCACCCCGCCCGTGTAGTTGAGGTAATGTCTAAAATAGTCTGTCAGGCGGAAAGCGACGCTATAAGTCTTAATATGTTTGCAAACCGTAGTTTTGTAAGCGAAAAGGATGTCGCAAACGCTATCTGTGACGCCGCTTGCACTACAGCCGCCGATTTAAAGGCACAGGCAATAATTGCCGTAACTAAATCGGGTCATACCGCCCGTCGTCTTTCAAAATTCAGACCCAAAGAGCCGATTGTTGCTTCTACTCCCGAAATTAAAACCTACCACCAACTTTCTCTCTCTTGGGGTGTTCATCCCGTACTTGCCAAAAATCAGGACAGTGAAGAAAAACTCTTTTTACACGCCCTTGACTGTGCTAAACAAATCGACCTAATAAAAAGAGGGGATATAGCCGTAATTTTGGGCGGAGCACCTATAAATGTTGTCGGAAATACCAATATGATTAAGGTAGTCACTTCGGATTGATATATTTTTAACAAAAATCGCAAAAAAGTATTGACCTTTTGTTTTTATTAGTGTACAATACAATTGACTTAGGGCAGATGCCCTTTGATTAAATTTACTTTAAAGGAGTAAACAAAATGAAAAAGATTTTTGCATTAGTACTCGCTATTGCTATGGTTGCTACCTTCGCTGCTTGCGGTGAACCTGCTACTGCTGAGTACAAACTCGGAATGGGCATCTCCGTTTCTCTTGACTCTTCTGCAGACGCTACTGCTGAGAAGAATGCTACTGCTCAGGCTGATGCTACCGTTGCTACCGTTGTTATGGATGCTGACGGAAAAATCGTTGCTGCTGACCTCGACTGCGCTCAGACCAAGGTTCAGGTTAAAGACGGCAAAATCGTAGACATCGACAAGGTTGACCTTCGCACCAAAAAGGAAAAGAAGGAAGACTACGCTATGAAGGGCGCTTCTCCCATCGGTAAAGAATGGTATGAACAGGCTGCTGCTTTCGTAGAGAAAATGATTGGCAAGACCGTTGCTGACATCGAAGCTATCGCTACCGAAGAAAAGAACGGCCATCAGGTTGCTACCGACGCTGACCTCTATGCTGCCTGCACCATGGACATCACTGCTTTCAAGGCTGCTTTCATCGCTGCTTGCAAAGACGACCAGGCTAAAACCTTCACCGCTGCTGAAGGCTTCAAACTCGGTCTTGATGTTGAAACCAATGTTGCCGGTTCTACCGACGCTGGCGAAAAGAACGCTACTGCTCAACTTTATTCTACCTTCGGCGCAATCGTAGTTGACGCTGACGGCAAGACCATTGCTGCAATCGTTGATGAAATTCAGCCCAAGGTTGAAGTTGACAACGCTGGCAAAATCGCTGCTAAAACCTTCGTAAACACCAAGCGTAGCCTTAAAGAAGACTACAACATGGTTAAGTTCAGCCCCGAAGGCACCTGCATTGCTGAGTGGTATGTTCAGGCTGCTGACCTCACCGATTATATCGCTGAGAAGGCTATGACTGCTGACGAAATTAAAGCAATCGCTACCGCTGATACCCGTAACGACGGTTACATGCGTCCTACCGATGCTGACCTCGCTGCAAAATGCACCATGCAGATTGCCGGCTATCAGGCAGTTCTCGCTAACGCAATCGGCGTTGCAAAATAATTAAGTTTTGCTATTAATTAAGAGGGGACTTAAAAATCCCCTCTTTTTTTCTTAAATGAGGTATTTATCTTGAAAAAATTTGTTCTTCGTGCTTTAAGTTGCAGTTTAATATTGTGTCTTCTTTGCTCCTGCAGTTTAAATCAGGCAGAACAAGGCACAAAACTAAATAAGTACAGCACTTCTTATATTGAATATTTTGATACCGTTTGCACCGTTGTCGGTTTTGAAGAATCACAAGCAGAGTTTGATGCGGTTTGTGAAAAAATTGAAACCTTGCTAAATAAATATAACCGCCTTTATGATATTTATCATTCGTATGACGGGTTAAATAATGTTTTCACTATAAACAAAATGGCTGGGCAAAATGCCGTTAAGGTAGAGAAAGAAATTATTGACCTTATTGATTATAGTAAGGACCTCTATGAGAAAACGGACGGAACCGTCAATATTGCTATGGGAAGCGTTCTTAAAATCTGGCATAACTACAGAACTATGTATTCTGCCGACCCGCAAAACGCTAAACTTCCCCCGAAGGGAATGTTAGAGGAAGCAAATAAATATACTGACTTTTCGAAAATCATAATCGACCGAGAAAATAGTACCGTATTTTTAGAGAACTCTAATATGTCGCTTGATGTCGGCGCCGTTGCAAAAGGCTACGCTACCGAGCAAATCGCGCAGGCTCTTATTGCCGACGGTGCTACTAACTATGCCCTTAATTTCGGCGGAAATATTAGAACTATCGGTACTAAAGGCGACGGCTCTGACTGGAGCGCCGCCGTGACCAATCCCGATAAGGAAAGCGAAAAGCCCTATCTTATGAACGTTAAACTCAAAGACCAAACATTTGTAACCAGTGGCTCTTATGAGCGTTTTTATACTGTTGACGGGGTCAGATATCATCATATAATCGACCCTGAAACGCTAATGCCAAACAATACTTTTTCTTCGGTTTCAATTCTCGCCTGTGATAGCGGTCTTGCCGATGCCCTTTCAACCGCCCTCTTTAACCTTTCTTATGAAGAGGGTAAAGAGATAATTTCAAAATTTGAAGGCGTCGAAGCCGTTTGGATAACCGCCGAAAACGAAATACTCTACAGTGATAATTTTAAAGATATAATAATTAAAATGTATTAGAAAAAGACGCAGATTTCTGCGTCTTTTTCGTTGACAATAAAATAGTGCTATGCGATAATAAAAATGGTGATTTTATGAATTTGATTGTTTGTGTAGACGACCGATACGGAATGGCGTTTTTCGGCAAAAGACAAAGCCGAGATAAAGTGCAAATTCAAAAAATGCTCGACCTTGTCGGAGAGAACAAACTTTTCATAAGTGAGTACTCGCTATGTCTTTTTGAAGAACTACCAAAGAATGTTTCGGTTAGTAATGACTTTTTAACCCTTGCTAAAACGGGGGATTTCTGCTTTGTTGAAAGAGAGTCCCTTTGTGACGCTCAAATTGAAGAAATTATAATTTATAAATGGAATAGAGTCTATCCGTCCGATTTAAAGTTAAGTAGTGAACTTTTGTCGGGCAAAACCCTTGTTTCAACTAAAGAATTCAAGGGCAATTCTCACGAAAAAATCACTGAGGAGGTTTACAGATAATGAAATACAGTAAATTATTATGCCTTGTCCTTGCGTTTTTGCTTTTGCTTTCGGGCTGTGTTTCAACCCTGCCCGAAAATAAACTCCCCGACAATACCTCTTCTGTAAATAGCGAAATAAATTCTGATATACCCGAATTTTCAGACCAACCTTTTGTTGTTGTAAACGGTAATAACCCCGGTTTTAAAACCGAAGAACTTGTAACCGATTCTTTTGAAAGTTACTCTGAACTTGATAGCCTCGGCAGATGCGGTGTTGCTACCGCCTGTATTGGTGTTGATATAATGCCTACCGAGGACAGAGGAGAAATCGGCCAGGTTAAACCAACCGGTTGGCATACCGTAAAATATGATATTGTTGACGGAAAGTATCTTTATAACCGTTGTCATCTTATCGGCTTTCAGTTAACGGGCGAAAACGCTAACAAGAAAAATCTAATAACAGGAACAAGGTATTTTAATGTTGACGGAATGTTGCCCTTTGAAAATATGGTTGCCGACTATGTAAAGGAAACCAAAAATCACGTTATGTACCGAGTAACCCCCGTTTATGACGGGGATAACCTTGTCGCAAACGGAGTATATATGGAAGCCTATTCTGTTGAAGACGGCGGAGAGGGTATCTGTTTTAATGTCTTTGTTTATAATAATCAACCGGGAATTGTAATTGACTATCAAACGGGCGAAAGCCGACTCGAAAGCGTAACCCCAAACGAACAAAGCAAACCGACCTCTTCAAAAACGGATAACCAATATGTCTTGAATACAAACTCTAAAAAATTCCATTTCTCAAGTTGTTCGGGTGTAAAAAACATTAAATCCGAAAATTATAAAGAATATACAGGCACAAGAGAAACCCTTATTCGAGACGGTTACTCGCCCTGTGGTATATGTAAGCCCTAAGGAGAAAACAATGTCTTTTGAAAAGGTAAAGAAAAAATTAGGCTTCGGCTGTATGCGTCTTAAAATGAATGATAACGAGGTTGATAAAGAAGAGTTTTGCCGTATGATTGATGCCTTTATTTCGGCGGGTTTCAATTATTTTGATACGGCTCACGGATATATTGACGGAAAAAGTGAAATCGTAATAGGCGAATGCTTATCGGCTCGTTATAATAGAGAAGATTTTATTCTGGCAAATAAGTTGTCTGATTGGTATTTTGAAAAGCAGGAAGAGATTATACCCCTTTTTGAAAAGCAACTTGAAACCTGCAAAGTGGAATATTTTGATTTCTATTTGTTCCATTGCCTGACTCGAGATTCATACCCAAAACATAAAAAATGCAACAGTTTTGAAATTGTTAAGAAGTTAAAAGAAGAGGGAAAAATCAAACATATCGCAATGTCTTTTCACGACACTGCCGATGTTCTTGATATGATACTTTCCGAGCAACCTTGTATTGAAGCGGTTCAACTTCAAATAAATTATCTTGACTTTGATGACCCGAGTGTTCAAAGCAAGGCTTGTTATGATGTTGCTGTTAAACACGGCAAAAAGGTAATTGTTATGGAGCCCGTAAGAGGCGGTTATCTTGTGAATCTTCCCGATAGCGCAAAAGAGATTTTTGACAAACTAAACGGCGGCAGTTATGCCTCCTACGCTTTGCGTTATGCCGCAAGTTATCCCGAGGTGTTTATGGTTCTTTCGGGAATGGGCGATATGAATATGATGCAGGATAATATAAATACCTTTAAAAACCTCGTCCCGTTTAACAAGGAGGAATATACGGCAACCGACCAAGTTCGTGAAATTATTCGTAAGGTTAGGCAAATTTCTTGTACGGGTTGCAGTTACTGCACCGAGGTTTGCCCTAAAAATATACCTATTCCCGAACTTTTTGCGGTTTACAATAAGGTGCTTTCTGCAAAAATATCTATGGCCGAGGCAAAAGAATTGTTTCCAAAGGATAAGGCATCTCCAATGGACTGCATTAAGTGTGCAAGATGCGAGGGCGTCTGCCCACAAAATATTAAAATAAAAGAACAGATTGAAAAAATATCCGATATGTAAAGATTTAAGCAATTATTGTGTCATATTATTAATAAATGCGAGGTGAGAACGGTGGATAAGTTTAAATTAGTTTCAAAATTCAGTCCTACGGGCGACCAACCCGAAGCGATTGAAAAATTAGTTGACGGCTTAAATAGGGGAGATAGAGAACAAACTCTGCTTGGTGTAACGGGTTCTGGTAAGACCTTTACAATGGCGAATATCATCGAAAAAGTAAACCGTCCGACCCTCGTTCTCGCTCATAATAAAACCCTCGCCGCACAACTCTGTTCAGAATTTAAAGAATTCTTCCCCGAGAATGCGGTTGAATATTTTGTTTCCTACTATGACTACTATCAGCCCGAAGCCTATATTCCCGGTACCGATACTTATATAGAAAAGGACTCTGCAATTAACGACGAAATCGATAAACTCCGTCACTCTGCTACCTGTGCGCTCTCTGAACGCCGTGATGTAATAATCGTGGCTTCGGTTTCTTGTATTTATTCGCTCGGCAACCCGATAGATTATAGAAGTATGGTCATTTCGCTTCGAACGGGAATGGAGAAAGACCGCGACTGGCTAATTCGTCGCCTTGTCGATTTGCAGTATGAAAGAAACGATATTAACTTTACCCGAAACAAGTTCAGGGTCAGGGGAGATGTTGTTGAAATCTATCCCGCTTATTCCTATGAACTCGCTTTAAGAATTGACTTTTTCGGGGATGAAATTGAACGCATTTCCGAAATAAATACCGTAACGGGCGAAATTAAAAATGTAATGAGCCATGTTGCAATCTACCCCGCCTCTCACTATATCGTTCCGGCCGATAAAATGAACGACGCCCTTAAAGACATTGAGAATGAAATGGAAGACAGGGTTCGCTATTTTATAGATAACGAGAAACTTATTGAAGCCCAGCGAATTCGTCAGCGTACTGAGTACGATATTGAAATGCTTCGCGAAATTGGAACTTGTAAAGGAATCGAAAACTATTCAAGGGTTATGTCGAGAAGACCTCCCGGAAGTACCCCATTTACTCTGCTCGACTATTTCCCCGATGATTTTCTTCTTTTTGTCGACGAATCCCACGTTATGCTTCCGCAGGTAAGGGGAATGTACGGCGGAGACAGAGGCAGAAAGGACAACCTTATTGAATACGGTTTCCGTCTGCCCTCGGCTTACGATAACCGCCCCTTAAACTTTAATGAGTTTTATGAGCGTATAAATCAGGCAATCTTTGTTTCGGCAACCCCGGGCGACTTTGAAAAGGAGAAATCTGCCCAAATTGTTGAACAGGTTATCCGCCCAACAGGACTTTTAGACCCGCTTGTTACTGTCAAACCCACCGAGGGACAGATTGATGACCTCGTTTCCGAAATTAACGAGAGAAGCGCCAAAAAGGAAAGAGTTTTAGTTACAACGCTGACTAAAAAAATGGCAGAAGACCTTACCGATTACCTCGAAAAACTCGGCATCAAGGTACGCTATATGCACCACGATATTGACGCTATGGAGCGTATGCAAATAATCAGAGATTTACGCCTTGGCGAGTTTGATGTCCTTGTTGGAATAAATCTTCTTCGTGAAGGACTTGATATCCCCGAAGTGTCGCTCGTTGCAATCCTCGACGCCGATAAAGAGGGCTTCCTTCGAAGCGAAACCTCGCTTATTCAGACCATAGGCAGAGCCGCCCGTAACGCAAACGGCGAGGTTATAATGTATGCCGATACGGTGACACCCTCTATGGAACGGGCAATTTTTGAGACCAACCGCCGCCGAAAAATTCAGGATGACTATAATAAGGCAAATGGAATAACTCCTAAATCGGTCGTCAAGGATGTCAGAGCAATTATCGAAATGTCCTCAAAACCCGACGACTCAAAGCCCATAAAGAAGATGAGCCGCACCGAAAAGGACAAACTAATCGCGTCATTAACCGCCCAAATGAAAGAAGCGGCACAGATGCTCGAATTCGAACACGCCGCCTATCTGCGTGACAGAATCAATAAACTTAAAGGTTAAAAAAGGCTTCGCAAAAAGTTTGCGAAGCCTTAATTTTTCCTTTGCTATTATATAAAAATTGTGGTAAAATAAAATGAATAGGTTTATTGGAGGCAAAAAGGTTTATGTCACTAACCGAAATTGTTATTAAGGGAGCAAAAGAGCACAATCTCAAAAATGTGAATCTCACTATCCCTCGTGACAAGTTAATAGTTTTTACCGGCCTTTCGGGCTCGGGTAAATCCTCCTTGGCTTTCGACACAATTTATGCCGAAGGTCAGCGTCGCTATATGGAGTCGCTCTCTTCCTATGCCCGTCAGTTTTTAGGGCTTATGGAAAAACCGAATGTCGAGTCAATCGACGGTCTTTCTCCCGCAATTTCAATAGACCAGAAAACTACCTCTAAAAACCCCCGTTCAACCGTTGGTACCGTTACCGAAATTTATGACTATCTGCGTCTTCTTTACGCAAGAGCGGGAACACCTCATTGTCCAATTTGCGGTAAGGAAATCGATCAGCAGACTACCGACCAGATTGTTGACAAGGTAATGGCGCTTGAAACGGGCGCTAAAATTCAAATTCTCGCTCCCGTTATAAAGGGAAGAAAGGGAGAACACCAAAAGGAACTCCAGTCTGCAAGAAAGTCGGGTTATTCGCGTGTACGTATAGACGGGAATATCTATGACCTTTCGGAAGAAATAAATATTGAAAAGAATAAAAAACACAACATAGAGGTAATCATTGACCGACTTATAATCAAAGACGAAATAAAAAGCCGTTTGTCCGACAGCATTGAAACGGCGGCAGGTCTTTCGGGCGGTGTGGTCTATGTTGATATAATCGGGTCAGAGGAACTCCACTTTTCCCAGTCATACGCCTGTGAAGAACACGGTATCAGTATGCCCGAACTCACCCCCGCAATGTTTTCTTTTAACTCTCCCTTTGGCGCTTGTCCCACCTGTAGCGGACTTGGAATATTTATGAAAATAGATGAGCGTCTTATAATCGCCGACGAGGAAAAATCTCTTGTCGACGGGGCAATTCACGCGTCGGGTTGGGGCGTTAACTCCTGGTTTGCCCCAAATTCGGGTACAATTGCCACAATGTACTATGAAGGACTTGCCAAGCACTACGGCTTTGATATAAATACTCCCTTTAAAGATTTAACCAAGGAGCAGAAAAACGCAGTTCTTTACGGAACGGGAGAAACTAAAATTGAACTCAAACGCAATGCTGAATGGGGCGGAGGAACCTACTTTGCCTCCTTTGAGGGCGTTGTAAATAATCTTGAAAGACGCTATAAAGAAACTAAAAGCGACTGGGCAAGAGCCGAAATTGAGGGTTATATGAACGAATGTCAGTGCCCTGATTGTAAAGGAGCGCGACTTCGCCCCGAGTCTTTGGCGGTAACGGTCGGAGGCAAAAGCATAAAAGAACTTTGTGACCTTTCGGTGACCGAAGCCCTTAACCACTTTGAAAATATTACCTTTGGGGTCAGAGAAGAGCAGATTGCTAATCCAATACTTAAGGAAACCAAAGCCCGTCTTAACTTCCTTAAGAATGTCGGTCTTGACTATCTTTCTCTTTCCCGTTCGGCAGGAACCCTCTCGGGCGGAGAAAGTCAGCGAATCCGCCTTGCAACCCAAATGGGCTCTGCTTTAACGGGTGTGCTTTATATACTTGATGAGCCAAGTATCGGTCTTCATCAGCGTGATAACGAAAAACTTATTGAAACCTTAAAACATCTTCGTGACCTTGGTAATACCCTTATCGTTGTAGAACACGATGAAGACACAATGCGTTCGGCCGACTATATTGTAGATATCGGTCCGGGTGCGGGAATCCACGGTGGAGAAATTGTCTTCAGCGGCACACTTGAACAACTTGAAAAATGCGAAAACTCTGTTACTTCCGACTATCTGACGGGTCGCAAAAAAATTGAGGTCCCCTCGAGTAGAAGAAAAGGAACGGGCGAGTTTTTAACCGTCAAGGGTGCAAGTGAAAACAACCTTAAAAATATAAATGTAAAAATTCCGCTTGGTCAGTTTGTCTGTGTTACGGGCGTTTCGGGGTCGGGAAAATCTTCCCTTGTGAATGATATTATCTATAAACACCTTGCCTCAAAACTTAACCGAGCAAAAACCTTCCCGGGAAAATTTAAAACTATTGAAGGTTTAGAAAATCTCGATAAGGTTATTGATATAAGTCAGTCGCCAATCGGCAGAACGCCCCGTTCCAACCCCGCAACCTATATAGGCGTGTTCAACGATATCCGTGACCTTTTCGCTTCTACTAAAGACGCAAAGGCAAAAGGTTATTCTGCGGGTAGATTCTCGTTTAATGTTAAGGGCGGTCGCTGTGAAGCCTGTGAGGGCGACGGTATAATTAAAATTGCAATGCACTTTTTGCCCGATATTTATGTTCCTTGTGAAGTTTGTGGCGGAAGCCGATATAATCGAGAAACCTTAAGCGTAAAGTATAAGGGCAAAAGCATTTATGACATTCTTGAAATGACCATTGAAGAAGGAATGAACTTCTTTGAGCCTGTGCCTAAAATTCACAGAAAACTCAAAACCCTTTTCGATGTGGGTCTTGGATATGTTAAAATTGGTCAACCCGCTACAACCCTTTCGGGCGGTGAGGCTCAAAGGGTTAAACTCGCCAACGAACTTTCAAAACGCAGTACGGGTAAAACTATCTATATTTTGGACGAGCCCACTACGGGACTTCATACTGCCGATGTTCATAAACTTCTCGATGTGCTTAACCGTCTTGTTGAACAGGGTAATTCCGTTTTGGTTATTGAACACAATCTCGATGTTATCAAAACCGCCGACTATATAATTGATTTAGGTCCCGAAGGGGGAGATAGGGGCGGTAGTGTTGTCTGCTGCGGAACTCCTGAAGAGGTTGCAAAAAACACAGCCTCTCATACGGGCAGATTTATCAAAAAACTCTTATAAATTTTTAAGGAGTAATTTAGTGTTTGGATATATAAGGGCGTATAAACCCGAAATGAGAATAAAAGAATATGAGTTGTATAAGTCTGTTTACTGTTCTCTTTGTAAAGAACTTGGGAAAAGTTACGGCGTTCTTGCAAGAATGACTTTAAGTTATGACTTTACCTTTTTAGCCCTTGTTTCAATGTCGCTTTCTGAAGAAGATTGTTCTTTTAAAAGAAAAAACTGTACCTGCAATCCCTTTAAGAAATGTAATTATATCCAAAATACTACAAACCTTGAATACTGCTCTGCCGCCGCAATGATACTTCTTTACTATAAAACGCTTGATAATATAAGCGACGAAAAGGGAATTAAACGGCTTTGCTATCTTTTGGCTAAACCCGTCTTCGCTTCGGCTTACAAAAAAGCGTCAAGCAAGTATGTTGAACTTGATAAGTCGGTTTCTGATTATATTTTGGCACAGGATAGTGTCGAAACAAGCGGTGTTGACGATATCGACCTTGCTGCCGAGCCAACGGCAGTTTGTATGTCAAAAATTTTTGCCTTTTTATCAGAAGACGATTTGTCAAAAAGATGCCTTGAACAAATGGGCTATCTAATCGGCAGATATATTTATATTGTCGATGCGGCGTGTGACCTTAAAGATGACATCAGGCGGGGAAGATATAACCCTTTAAAATCTCGTGCAAATGAAGAAAACCTTGTTGAAGAATATATCTTACCGCAACTGAATATCTGTATTGCCGAAATATCCAAAGCGTATGAACTGCTTGATATCAAGAAATTTAAGAACATTCTGGATAATATAATTTATTTAGGACTTGAGGATACTTATAAAAAGGAGTTAAAGGTATGAAAGACCCTTATGCAGTTTTAGGCGTGTCAAAAGACGCTGACGACGAAGAAATCAAGAATGCCTATCGTGCTCTTGCTAAAAAATATCATCCCGATAAATATATTGATAACCCTCTTTCTGACCTTGCTGCAGAAAAGATGAAAGAAATCAATGAGGCGTATGATAAAATTATAAATATGCGCAAAAAGGGAAGTTCGGGCAGAAATTACTCAAACTCGACTTCATCTAATCCCGCCTATGCAAGTATAAGAACCCATATTGCAAACAATATGCTCGACGAAGCCCAGCGTGAACTCGACGCTTTTCCCGCTGCCTCGCGTGACGCTGAGTGGTATTTTCTTTGCGGTTCTGTAAACTATAAACGCGGTTGGCATAGCCACGCCTATTCAAACTTTGCAACGGCGGTAAATATGGAACCCGAAAACCCCGAATACCGTCAGGCGCTTAATATGATGCAACGAAACGGCAGAGGCGGTTACGGTAATCCTTACAGAACGCCCGGTAATATGGGTGGCTCTTGTGATACCTGTGACTGTTGTTCTTCGCTTCTTTGTGCCGACTGTTGCTGTGAGTGTATGGGCGGCGACCTTATTCCGTGCTGTTAAGGTGATAAAAAGTGAGCAATATTAAAAAAGTTACTTTTTGCGCAATGATGACCGCCCTTGCCTGTGTTTTTATGCTATCTTCATATTTCCCTTATTTTACCTATGTAATTGCACAGTTTGCGGGTTTGTTTATTATGGTAGCGGTCATTGAAATAGATTTAAAATGGGCTACCTTGACCTATATTGCCTCTTCAATAATTGTTGCGATAATAGCAGAGCCCGAAGCAAAAATGCTTTACATACTCTTTTTTGGCTATTATCCTATAGTTAAGGTGCTTTTAGAAAGAACAAAAAGCCGAGTTTTAGAGTATATACTCAAATTTGTTCTCTTCAATACCGCCATTATTTTTGCTTATGCGGTTGTCGCTCAGTTTATTGGAGTTGAACTTGAAAACAACAGTACTCTCGGCAACTATTTTCTGATTGTTTTGCTTTTGATGGGCAATGTCATCTTCCCGATTTACGATATTGCCGTTTCAAGAGTTGCAAGTCTTTATATGTATAGACTTCATCCAACAGTCAGTAAAATAATTAAGGGTAAATAACGGAGGAAAAATGAAACAAAAGGTTGCAATTGTCGGCGGCGGTGCGGCAGGTCTTATGGCTGCTTTCGCTGCGGCACAAAATGGGAATGATGTTACCCTTTTTGAGCGAAATCCTCGTCCTGCCCGTAAGGTTATGATTACGGGAAAGGGAAGGTGTAATGTTACAAACAACTGTGATACCGAAACCTATATGGCAAACACCCCTCACGGAAGCCGTTTTATGTTTTCGGCTTTCTCGGCTTTTTCCTGTGACGATACGATAAATTTTTTTGAAAGCAGGGGAGTGCCCCTTAAAACCGAAAGGGGAAATCGGGTTTTTCCCGTTTCCGATAAAGCGGTTGATATTGTTGATGCGCTGGTAAAGTCGGCGATAGACAGTGGGGTTAAAATCGTTAACTGCAAAGTTGATAATATAATAGAAGAAAACGGAGCGGTCACTTCGCTTAAAACCGAAAACGGTATGGAGTTTTTCTTCGATAAAATAATTCTCGCAACGGGAGGAATGTCCTATCCTGTTACAGGTTCAACGGGCGACGGATATAAATTTGCCGAAAATTTCGGTCATACCGTAACTGAACTTCGCCCCTCCCTTGTGCCAATAATGATAAAAGAGGGTTTTTGTACAAAACTCTGCGGTCTTTCTCTTAAGAATGTGACGCTTTCTCTTTATCTAAAAGACAAAAAGAAACCGATATTTTCAGAACTTGGCGAAATGATGTTTACCGACTTTGGTATTACGGGTCCGCTGGTTTTATCTGCCTCGGCTTATATTGACAAAAATCCCGAAGATTACATAATTAAGATTGATTTAAAACCGGGACTTGACCGGCAACAACTTGACAAAAGAATTGTACGGGATTTTTCTTTGGAGAGTAATAAGGATTTTATAAATTCGCTTGACGCTCTTCTTCCCAAAAGGCTTATTTCGGTAATTGTTCGAAATACGGGAATTGACCCGAGAAGAAAGGTTAACAGCATAACCAAGGAAGAAAGACTTCGGCTTGTCAGTGAAATTAAAGGACTAACCTTGAGTGTCCTTCGTCTTCGTCCTATTGAAGAAGCGGTTGTAACTTCGGGCGGAGTTAAACTTTCCGAAATTAACCCGAAAACAATGGAGTCTAAACTGATTCGTGGGCTCTATTTTGCGGGGGAAATAATTGATGTAGACTGTTTTACGGGCGGTTTTAATCTTCAAACTGCCTTTTCAACCGGTTATCTTGCCGGAATATCAGTATAAGTGATAAGAATCACCATAAAAAAGGAGAAAATTATGATTAACATTGCTATTGACGGACCTGCCGGTGCAGGAAAAAGTTCTCTTTCAAGACTTTTGGCTAAAAAACTTGAATATATCTATGTAGATACCGGTGCACTTTATAGAGCCGTCGGACTAAAGTTCTCCCGTCTTGGATTTGATACTAATCTTTCTGGAGACCTTGATGCCGTCCTCGCCGATACAAAGGTTGATATCCGTTTTATCGGCGGCGAACAAAGGGTCTTTCTCGACTCAGAAGATGTATCCGACGATATAAGAACTCCCGTTGCTTCAATGATGGCTTCTGCCGTTTCTGCTAAACCGGCTGTTCGTGCCTTCCTTTTAGATATGCAAAGACAACTTGCTAAAACAAATAATGTCGTAATGGACGGCAGAGATATCGGAACGGTTGTGTTACCCGACGCAAAGGTTAAAATCTTCCTTACAGCCGATGTTGCTGTCAGAGCCGAAAGAAGAAGAAAAGAACTTGCTGAAAAGGGTCAGAATTTGCCTTTTGAAGAGGTGCTTGAGGATATGAAAACCCGTGACTATAATGATTCTCACCGTGAAATTGCTCCCTTAAAACAGGCTGATGACGCTGTTTTGGCCGACACAACTAATTTAAGTTTTGATGAGTCCCTTGAACTCCTTTTAAGCATTGTAAAGGACGGTACTAGATAATGAGCGTATTTTACAGATTTGCCCGTATGATTTTAACGCCTGTTTTTATCTGGATTTCCCCCGTTAAAATCATCGGCAAAGAAAATATTCCCGAAAAGGGACCGTTTATCGTCTGCTCAAATCATACATCTATGTCCGACCCTATGTTCTTAATTCCCACCTTCAAACGCCAGATATTTTTTATGGCAAAGATTGAACTGTTTAAAAATCCGATTATACGCTTTGTGTTTAATCTTATGGGAATCTTCGGCGTAGACAGAGGCAAGGGGGATATGAACGCAATTCATACCGCAGAGGAAATTATTAACGGTGGCAAAATACTCGGAATCTATCCCGAGGGCACACGCTATAAGGAAGGCCCTCCCCGAAAAGCAAAATCGGGAGTTGCCTATATTGCTATGAGTACAAAAGCAGATATTTTGCCCGTTAGCGTATACCGTGAAGGCTCATATAAGTTTTTTAAGAAAACTACAATTCGTATTGGTAAGATTATTAAACACGAAGAACTTGTAAGTGAAGAAAGAACTAACCGAGAAAATCTCAAATTTATTGTAGATAAGGTTACGGGTTCTATTACTGAACTTTGGGAGATGAAACATTGAAGATAACTTTAGCTGAAACCGCAGGTTTTTGTTTTGGTGTAAAACGAGCGGTTGATACTGTTTATAAACTAATCGATGAGGGTAAAAAGGTATGTACCCTCGGTCCCATTATCCATAATCCTCAACTTGTAGCCGACCTTGAAAGTAAAGGTGTTCGTGTTGTTGAGGATGTGCGTGAAGTAAAGGACGGAGAAATTCTTGTTATCCGTTCTCACGGTGTGCCCGAAAGCGTTATGAATGAGGCAGAGGGGCTTTCTGTGCAAACGGTTGACGCTACCTGTCCCTTTGTTGCAAAAATTCATAAAATCGTTAAAGAAGCGGCAACTAAAGGACAACCCGTTTTAATTGCTGGGGACGAAAAACATAAAGAAGTAATCGGAATAATTGGTCATTGTGATGGTGAAGTACACGTATTTGAGGACGAACTCTCACTTGAAAACCTCTTTAAAGAAAACCCAAATCTTTTAAAAGAAGAGGTCTGTGTGGTCTCTCAAACAACATTTAATGAAAAAATTTGGGAAAACTGCGAAAAAATCTTAAAAAAATACTGTACAAATCCAAGTATTTTTGGTACAATATGTAACGCTACATCTATGCGTCAAACCGAATCAGCCGAATTATCGCTTAAAAACGATGCAATGGTCATTATCGGCGGCCGCCATAGTTCTAATACAAAGAAACTTTACGATGTTTGTAAAAACAACTGCGGTAAAACTTTGCATATAGAAACTGCGGACGAGCTTAGCGCCGATTTCTTCAGTGGTGTTGACTCTGTCGGTGTGGTTGCGGGTGCATCTACTCCTGCGGCAATTATTAAGGAGGTTATTAAAACCATGACAGAAATTTTAAATCCGGTAGAAGAACAAGCCGAGGTTACAGAAGTTGTTCAAAAATCATTTGAAGAAATGACCGACGAAGAGGCATTTGAGGCATCTCTCGACAGCCTTAATTCCGACAAAAAAGTTAAGGGTGTTGTAGTTCAGGTTACCCCTTCGGAAATACTTGTTGATTACAGCAGAGGTCTTACAGGTTATGTAAGCGCTGATGAATATTCATATGACCGTAATATTGACTTAACCAAAGAAGTAAAAGTCGGCGATGAACTCAACCTCATCATTATGCGTACCGACGATATGGAAGGAACTGCAATGCTTTCCAAACGCCGTTACGACGCTATCGCAGGTTGGGATAAAATTATTGAGGCAAAAGAAAACAATGAAATCTTAACAGGAACAGTTAGCGAAGTTGTTAAAGGCGGAGTTGTTGCTGTAACTAATGGAATCCGTGTTTTCATTCCCGCTTCTCAGGCAACCCTTTCAAGAAATGATTCACTCGAAGACCTTAAGGATAAAGAGGTTAACTTCCGCATTATTGAAATTAACCGCAGAAGAAGAGCAATCGGCTCTATCCGTTCGGTTCTCCGCGAACAAAGAAAAGAAGAAATGTCTAAATTCTGGGACGAAATCGCTGTTGGCGATAAGTTTACCGGTACAGTTAAATCGTTAACCGGCTACGGTGCTTTCGTTGACCTTGGCGGAGTTGACGGAATGGTTCATATTTCTGAACTTTCCTGGCAGAGAATTAAGAATCCTTCCGAAGTTGTCCTCGTTGGCGATACTATTGAAGTTTTCGTTAAGGCTGTAGATAAGGATAAGAGAAAAATTTCTCTTGGCTATAAAAAGGATGATGAAAACCCCTGGACCATCTTCAACAATACCTATAAGGTAGAAGATGTTGTTAAGGTAACAATTGTCAGCATGACAACCTACGGTGCTTTTGCCCGCATCATTCCCGGTATTGACGGCCTTATCCACATTTCTCAGATTGCTAATAAACATATTGCTAAACCTCAGGACGAACTCACCGTTGGCCAAGAGGTAGAAGCGAAGATTATTGCTATTGATGACGAAAAGAAACGCGTCAGCCTTTCTATCCGCGCTCTTCTTGAGCCCGAAGTAAAGGAAGAGGCTGAAGCAACCGCAGAAAACGAAGTTGTAGCTACCGCTTCCGAAGAAGAGGTTGTAGTTGCCGATTCTGTTGCAGAAGAAACCGCAGAATAATTTATTATTGTCCCGAATAAATATTCGGGACAATATTTTATCTGAATATTTGGAGGTAGTTATGAAAAAGTCAAATACATCTATCTTTTTAGTTGGGGCAATTTTGTTTTTAATTGCCTATTTAATTGGTGTAATAGGCAGCGTGCTTAATAATATTGCTTTTGCTGTTATTGCTCACCAAAGCTTTGCTCAATTTACTCTGAATTCTATTAACATTTGGTCCGCACTCTCTGCAATTGTTTACATATTAATTCTTGTTTTTGCGTTTATTAAAAAACCGCAATTTTCTATAATTCCGTTTGGAATTTTTGCGCTTTCAAATTTAGTGTTCGGTCTTGGTTCAAGTATTTCAAACATTATTACCTCTATCGCTAATGGTTATTTTTCAGGCGCATACTTGCTTTCAACATTTGGTGCAATTTTTATTAACGTTTTTAGCATTCTTATCTTTGCTTTACTTGCTATAATATCGATAGACTGCTTTGGGAAAATGTCTAAACCAACCCTTACTCGTTTTTGGTTTATACCGGCAATTTTATTCGCATTTGTTGTTATTGTAGAAATAGTTATCGGCTTAACTTCAGGTCTTGGCTGGATTAAAATGATAGAATACAACCCTGCTTACCTTGTTTTTGGCTTGTCAACTTTAGTCGGTTTTCTTTCTGTTGGAGTCAAAGCGGCGGCAATATTTATGCTTGGCAAGGGGCTTTTTAATTACGCTAAAAAAATTTACGCCGACAAAAAAGAACAGCAGGAGCCGCTTTTTGATACTGATTTAATTGATAACATTAATAACTAAAAAACTCTTGACAAACCGTGTGTTTAGTGATAAAATGGTCAAGCCGCATATTGAGGGCTTTTAAAGTTGCGCCTTTTGCACGCCTTCTGTAGCGAGACTTATATTAAGGCAGGTGCCAGAGAATGTACGCTATTATCGAAACCGGCGGAAAGCAGTATCGTGTAGAAGAAGGCGACTTCATCTATGTTGAGAAACTCGACGCAGAGGAAAACTCCGAGGTTGTTTTTGACAAGGTTGTTGCAGTTAAGAAAACTGCTGCTCTTAAGGTTGGTAAACCCTATGTTAAGGATGCCGCTGTTAAGGGAACCGTAGTTAAGAACGGTAAGGGCAAGAAGATTACCGTCTTCACCTACAAGCCCAAAAAGGGTAGTGCTCGTAAAATGGGTCACAGACAGCCCTACACCAAAGTACAAATCACTGAAATTGTATAATTAGTTATGACAAAAATTAGGTTGTCCGAAAACGGTTTTTCCGTTACGGGACATTGCACTGCTGACAATAATGATGAAACAGGTCGTCTTGTCTGCGCTTCGGTTTCGTCTGCCGCTTATTTGGTGGCTAATACAATAACCGAGGTTGTAAAAGACAAAGCAGATATTACTGTTTTAGAAAAATCGGGAGAAATGCACTTAAAGGTTGCCTCTCCGTCAGAAGCAACTAAAACGGTTCTTAAAGGTTTTAAAATTCATATTCAGCAGTTAAGTGAGCAGTATCCAGACTGCATCAAAGTAATTTCGGAGGTGTAATCATGTTAAAGATTAACATTCAGTTATTCGCCCATAAAAAAGGAATGGGTTCTACCAAGAACGGTCGTGACAGCGAAGCAAAGCGTCTTGGTGTTAAACGTGCTGACGGTCAGTTTGTTCTTGCCGGTAATATCCTCGTTCGCCAGAGAGGAACTAAAATTCATCCGGGCAACAATGTTGGCATCGGTTCTGACGATACTTTATTTGCTCTTATCGACGGTAAGGTTAAGTTTGAGCGCGTAGGCCGTGACCGTAAACAGGTAAGCATTTACGCTGTTGAACAGTAAATTTGTTAGTTAAAGCTCGGCGATGCCGGGCTTTATTTCTTATTAAGGTGATTATATGTTTGTAGATATCGCTAAAATTCATCTGAAAGCGGGTGACGGCGGAAACGGAGCCGTTTCTTTCCACCGTGAGAAATATGTCGCTGCAGGCGGTCCCGATGGCGGTGACGGTGGTCGAGGCGGAAACATTGTTTTCGTTGCCGATGATAACCTTTCGACCCTTGCCGATTTCAGATATAAAAGAAAATATGTTGCCGAAAACGGTGCTAATGGCGGAGCCTCTCGCTGTACGGGTAAAAGTGCTAAAAATCTTGTTATTTCCGTTCCAAGAGGTACTCTCGTTAAAGACGCTGAAAGCGGAAGAATAATTGCCGATATTTCCTCTGACGAGCCTGTTGTTATTGCAAAAGGCGGTAACGGCGGTTGGGGAAATATGCACTTTTCTACCTCAACCCGTCAGGTGCCCCGTTTTTCAAAGCCCGGAAACCCGGGAGAGAGTCTTGATGTAACCCTTGAACTTAAACTTCTTGCCGATGTTGGACTCATAGGTTATCCAAATGTCGGAAAATCAACTCTGGTTTCGGTTGTAAGCGAAGCAAGACCTAAAATTGCCAATTATCATTTTACAACCCTTACCCCTGTTTTAGGCGTTGTAAGAATGGGTGAAGGCTCTTCCTTTGTTATGGCTGATATTCCCGGTCTTATTAAGGGGGCCGGCGAAGGAGTTGGACTTGGTCACGAATTTTTGCGCCACGTTGAGCGTTGCCGTATGCTTCTTCACGTTTTGGACGTTTCGGGCAGTGAGGGCAGAGACCCTATTGATGACTTTAATACAATCAACGAAGAACTTAAAGTTTTCAGTGCCGAACTTTGTGAGCGTCCCCAGATTGTAGTCGGAAATAAATGCGACCTTGTTGATGATGATAAGGTTGAAGAACTTAAAAACTACTTTACCTCTAAAGGCTACGCTTTCTTTCCAATAATGGCGCCAATTAAAGAGGGAACGGATGAACTTATAAATTTTGTTGCATCCGAACTTGCTAAACTTCCCGACATTAAGGTTTATGAACCCGAGCCCATACCTATGGAGGAACTTATCACAGAAACTAACAAGCGTTCCTTTACGGTTGATGTTGTTGACGGTGTTTTTGTTGTTGATAACGCTCCCTGGCTTGCTAAAATACTTGATGTCGTAAATCCCGATGATTATGAGTCGTTACAGTACTTCCAAAGAACTCTTCAGCAAAGCGGTATAATCGACGCTCTTGTTAAGTTAGGAGTCCAGGACGGCGATATTGTCAGCGTTTATAACATTGAATTTGAGTTTGTTTCGTAGGTGACCCAAATGAATGTCAACACACTCAGTCCATCTACACTTGCTTTTGTCGGTGACGCTTATTACGGACTTCTTGTGCGTGAGTTACTAGCCGAAACTAACAGACCTTCGGGTGAACTTCACTCGGCTTCGGTTAAACTTGTTAAGGCGGGTGCTCAGGCCGAGGCTTTTAAAGCAATCCAGCCCCATCTAACAGAGCAAGAAATCAGTATCTATAAAAGAGGCAGAAATGCTCATGTTAACTCGATACCTAAAAATTCAACCGTTAGCGAGTACCATAGTGCAACAGGTATTGAAACGCTTTTCGGGTATCTTCATTTATCGGGAAACGATAAAAGAGCAAAAGAACTTTTTGCTTTAATATTAGAAAATTTTCGGGAAAAACTATAACTAAATATATTTTTAGGTGATAGTTTTGAAGAAAATAAATTTAAGTAGAATATATAAAGAGGGCTTAATTTTAATTCTCGGCAGTGTGGTCTATTCGGTTGCCGTCGAGGTGTTTTTAAGCCCTCTTAAAATTTCTCCGGGCGGAATTACGGGAATTGCGACCGCACTAAACTTTTTTAACGGCTTTCCCACGGGTGCATATATAGTAATTTTCAATTTACCCCTTATAATTCTAGGTCTAATAAAATTTGGCAAAAGTTTTATTTTCAGAACTTCTCTTGCCGTATTGTTGACTTCTGCTTTTATTGAAATTATCAGTGTCTTTTATAGACCAATGCTGACCGATAAGGTGGTTTGTTGTCTTTTCGGCGGAATTTTAATGGGTACAGGGCTAGGACTTATTATGTTAATCGGTGCGTCTACGGGCGGTGTAGATATTATAGTAAAACTTTTAAATGAAAAATATAATATTTCAATAGGACGGGCTTTTTTGTTTATCGACGGCGCTGTTGTCCTTTTTGCAACCCTCGTTTACGGGGATATACAGTCGGCTCTCTATTCAATAGTGGCGATTTTTTTAACTTCAAGAACTGTCGACCTGATTTTGTGCGGAAATACCGACTCAAAGGCAATTTTCATAATTACAAACAACGAATCCGATATTAAAAACGCACTCATCAAAACAGCCGACAGAGGCGTGACGGTTTTACCTGCTTTCGGCGGTTATACGGGAAGAAAAAACAATATTCTTCTCTGTGTTGCAAGAAATAACGAAATTTCGGTAGTCAGAAGGACAATAATTTCTTCCGACCCGTCCGCTTTTTTCTTTATTGTCAATGCGGGGGACGTAATAGGAAAGGGCTTTAAATAAAAACTTGCAATAAGCAAGATATTGATATATACTTTATTTACAAATAAGAAAGGTGGGCACTGCCCGAAACTGCTTATGGAACTGAAAATTAAAAAATTAAATAAAAATGCAACTATTCCGTCCTACGCTTCATTAAGTGCTGCCGGTGCGGACCTTTATTCCTGTGAAGAGGAGATTAGTTTTGCTCCGGGCGAAACAAGGCTTGTACATACGGGAATTGCGATGCAAATTCCAAATGGCTATGTCGGACTTATTTATGCAAGAAGCGGAATTGCAACAAAAAGGGGACTTGCTCCTGCCAATAAGGTCGGGGTAATTGACTCTGACTATCGTGGAGAAATTATGGTTGCCCTCCATAATCATTCTGACAAGGTTGCAAGTATTCAAGCGGGAGAGAGAATTGCTCAAATAGTAATTGCTCCCTATATTACGGCGGATTTTGTTGAAAGTCAAACACTCGACGAAACCGAAAGAGGAGATGGCGGTTTTGGCTCTACGGGTGTAAAATAACCCTTGACAATACGGCCGTATAATGTGTATAATACTTTAGTAAATATGAAAGACTTTGACCGAGTTTTTAAAGCGATAGCAAACCTTTTAAGAGAGCGGCGTTTGGTGTGAAGCCGTAAGGTGCTGTTTGCCTACTTTCGCCTCGTGAGTTGCCTGTAGAAATATGGGCTGTAGTTGCTGCATTAAAGCAAATAAAGTGGCGGCTTTGCCGCAATTTGAGTGGTACCACGGAATTTTTCGTCTCATACTTTGTATGAGGCGTTTTTTTATGGAGGTTTATAATGAACGACAAACTGATTAAACTGCAAAAACAGTTTGAAGAAGAACTTGCTTTGGTAAAAGATGTTGCTGAACTTGAAAATATCAGGGTTGCTTATCTTGGTAAAAAGGGAAGTATAACCGACCTGCTTAAAGGAATGAAAGACCTGTCTGTCGAGGAGAAAAAGACCTTTGGACAAAGCGTTAACATTCTTAAAAACTCGGCTACCGAGAGAATAGCAGAAAAAATGGCTGAATTAAAGGAATTAGAGGCTCAAAAAGAAATCAACTCTATGCCTGAGTTCGACCTTTCTATACCTGCCGACCTTACTCGAGGTTCCTATCATCCGATTACTCTTGTTCAGCGTGAGTGTGAGAGAATATTTAAATCAATGGGCTTTGATGTTGAGGACTATAGCGAAATTGTTACCGACTATGAGTGCTTTGAGGCTCTTAACATACCTAAGCACCATCCTGCCCGTGATATGCAGGATACCTATTATCTTGAGAACGGACAACTCCTTAAATCCCATACCTCCGCTGCTCAAAACGCTATCTATAAGAAGTATAAAGACGCTCTGTTTAGTGAGGGTCGTCCAATAAAGGCAATCTTCCCCGGAAGATGTTTTAGAAACGAGGCTACCGATGCCTGTCACGAAAATACCTTCTTCCAAATGGAAGGCGTTATGGTAGATAAGGATATTTCAATATCCAACCTTATTTTCTTTATGAAAACAATGCTCTCTGAAGTGTTTAAGAGAGATGTGAAGGTTCGCCTTCGTCCCGGTTTCTTCCCGTTCGTTGAACCAGGATTTGAACTTGATATAAGTTGTGCTATCTGTGGCGGAGAGGGCTGTCCCTCTTGTAAACACAGCGGTTGGCTTGAACTTTGCCCCTGTGGTATGATTCACCCCGAGGTGCTCAAAGCCGGCGGAATAGACCCCGAAGAGTATACCGGATTTGCTTTCGGTCTTGGTCTTACCCGTCTTGCAATGATGAAATACGGCGTTAAAGATATTCGTGATTTAAACGGCGGAAGCCTTAAAACCCTTTCGCAGTTTACTGACGATGAATAAGAAAGGAGAGTGCCGATATGTTATTATCAATGAATTGGATATCAGACTTTGTTGATTTTTCGGGTCTTGACAAACTTAAACTTATAAATCAGTTCTCTCTTTCTACCGCCGAGGTTGAAAATGAGATTTTTATGAAAGGTTCCGATATAAGCGGAATTGTTGTTGCAGAGATTAAATCGGTTGAAGACCATCCGGAGTCTAAGAAACTTCATCTTTTAAAGGTTGATGCAGGTGACGGAAAACTTACAGATGTTGTCTGTGGCGCTCCTAATGTTCGTGTCGGAATGAAAACCGCCTTTGCAAAGGTAGGGGCTAAAATCGGAGATATAACAATTTCTCCAAGACCTCTTGCTGGGTTTGATTCTTTCGGTATGTGCTGTTCTGAAAAAGAGATTGGAATTTCTGACGACAATTCGGGAATTATGGATATTACCGAAAATGTTGAAAACGGAACTGACATTAAGGATGTTTATGAAATTGAAGATATTATCTTTGAGGTTGATAATAAATCTTTAACCAATCGTCCTGACCTTTGGGGTCACTACGGAATTGCCCGTGAGTTTGCAGCCCTTGCCGGAAGACCTCTTAAACCTCTTGAAACCGTAAACCTTTCGGAGTATGATAATCTTCCTAAGGTTGATATGAAAATTGAAGACCCTCTTTGTCAGAGATATTCTTGTTTGCAGGTAGAAAACATTTCAAAAACGGTCAGCCCCGTTAATATGCGTATCCGCCTTTACTACTGCGGAATGAGGGGAATCAATCTTCTTGCCGACCTTACCAACTACCTTATGCTTGAAATGGGTCAGCCAATGCACGCCTTTGACTCCAGAAAGGTTGAAAAAATTCGCATCAAACGCTTTGATACACCCTTTAAGTTTACAACCCTTGACGGCGTAGAGCGTAATATTGACGAAAATACCCTTATGATTTGTAACGGGAACACTCCCGTTGCCGTTGCAGGTATTATGGGCGGTCTTGATTCTGAAATCGTTGACGACACAAGAACGCTAACCCTTGAATCTGCTACTTTTGATAGTGTTTCTATCCGCAAATCTACCGTTCGTTTAGGTCACAGAACCGATGCTTCAATGCGTTATGAAAAATGTCTTGATCCCGAACTTACCGTTCCTGCTATTGCTCGCTTTATAAAACTTCTTTCTGATATTGATAGCGGAGTTAAGGTTGTATCTTCGTTAACCGATGAATATGCCGTTAAATACAACACTGTAAATCTTGATTTTAACAAATCTTTTGTTAACCGATATACAGGAATTGAGATTAGCAACGATACAATAGTTAAAACCCTTGAGTCGTTAGGATTTACCGTTAAACTTTCGGGCGACGATTTTAGCGTTACCGTACCTAGTTGGAGAGCAACCAAGGATGTCACAATGAAAGCCGATGTAATTGAAGAAATTACCCGTATATACGGCTATGATAATTTTGAAATCCATACTGCTTGTTCTCCTATTGCGCCTGTTCGTCCTCAAATCGAAAAGACGGTTGAAGATAAGGTTAAAGATATCCTCGTTAAACGCTATTCTCTTCATGAACTTCATTCTTATGTATGGCAGTATTATGATGAGTATAAGGCTCTTGGAATTGATGTTGAGGATAATATTAAACTTATCGGAGCGGTTAACCCGAATATCGAAACAATCCGTAAATCTATTGTTCCAACCCAACTTTGTCAGGTTAAATACAATACAGGTTATTCGACCGACTTTGGCGTTTTTGAAATAGGTCGTGTGGTTGAGGGTGTAAACGGTGACAATATGTGTGTTGAAAAGAAGAAACTTGCCGTTACTCTTTTCAGCAAAACGGAATCTGTTGAAAACCTCTATTTTGAACTTCGTAATATGCTTTGTGTTATTGCGGATGATATTAAGCATAAAGAACTTTCTTTTGAGAGATTAGATGCTACAAAATCCTATCAGCATCCTCGAAACCTTAATGCTGTTATCTGCGATTCAAATAAAATTGGTGAAATCGGTATTGTTCATCCTACCGTGTCCAAGAAAATTGACAAAAAGGCTTCTATCGTTTACGCAGAACTTGATTTTAGCGTATTCGCTGAAATCAAAAATGCAAGTATCAAGTATGAAGAGCCCGGTCGTTTTCCCGGAATGGAAATTGATTTGTCTTTTGTTTCGGATACCTTCGCACCAATAAATGAAGCAATCAATAAACAAAACTGTGAACTTATTAAAGGGGTTAGCGTGGTTGATACCTATACCGACCAAGGCGGCAAATCTATAACCGTTAGAATTGCCTTTGCCCACCCCGAAAGAACCCTTACAGGCGAAGAGGTTAAGGTAGTTACCGATAAGATTGTTGAAGACCTTAGCCAAAAAGGAATTGCAATGAAAAATTAAAAACTAAAACAATCCGAAGAAATTTAATTCTTCGGGTTGTTTTTTTAATATAAATGGATATACTAACCTCAAGACAAAAGGAAAAGTTTTCAGCATTGCTTTTCTATAAATTTTGGAGGTTAATATGAAAAAGTATTTAGCATTGATTCTAACACTTATATTTATTGTCGGTGTTTTTTCGGGTTGTGGAGAAAAGGACGATAAAGGCAGTGTATATTACCTTAATTTCAAACCGGAACAGGATTCTGCCTGGCAACAACTCGCAAAAGACTATACCGACCAAACAGGCGTAGAGGTAAAGGTAGTTACCGCCGCACAAGGCACATACGAACAAACATTACTGACCGAAATTGATAAAGATGAAGCACCAACTTTGTTTCAGGTAAACGGCACTATCGGTCTAGAGTCCTGGAAGGATTATTGTCTTGACTTATCTGACACAAGTGTTTATAAGCAACTTGTATCCGATGATTTTGCACTAAAAGAGGGCAATAAGGTTTATGCAGTGGCATATGTTTATGAAGCCTTTGGGCTTATAACGAATAAAAAACTGCTAAAAAAAGCGGGTTATAATATTGAAGAAATTAACTCTTTTGCAAAACTTAAACAGGTAGCAGAGGATATTACCAAAAGAAAAAAAGAACTCGGATTTTCTGCCTTTACTTCTTCAAGTCTTTCCAGTTCATCGGGTTGGCGTTTTTCGGGCCATCTTGCAAATATGCCCCTGTTCTTTGAGTTCGAAGAGGATAACATTAAAGGTCAGCCTTCAAAAATAAAGGGAACCTATCTTAAAAATTTCAAAAATATTTGGGACCTCTATATTAACAATTCAACCATTGAGCCGAAAACCATTACAAGCGACCAACACGACGCAACTGCAGAATTTAAAAACGAAAAAGCCGTATTCTATCAAAACGGCACCTGGGAATATGATAATGTAAAGTCAGTTGGAGATGAAAATCTCGGGTTTCTACCAATATTTATTGGTGTGAACGAAGAAAAACAAGGGCTTTGCAGCGGAACAGAAAACTACTGGGCTGTAAATTCACAGGCAAGTGAGCAGGATATCAAGGCTACTCTTGATTTTCTTGATTGGGTTGTAACATCTGACAAGGGGACAACCGCCCTTGCTCAAAAGATGGGCTTTGTTTCTCCCTTTAAAAATGCCAAAAAAGTGAATAATGTCCTGTCAAATATAATGAGCGATTATGTTGAAAACGGCAACTACTCGGTCACCTGGGTCTTTTCTGTAACACCTAATGTAGATGTTTGGAGAAACGATTTGATTGACGCCCTTGCCGAATATACGGCAGGAAACGGAAGTTGGAAATTGGTTGAAGAGGCGTTTGTAAAGGGTTGGGAAAATCAGTACAAAGCCTCAAAACAGTAAAAATCAAGGATGCGGCGGTCCAGTCCGCATCCTTGTTTTCTTAAATGGAGGTATAAGTCTTGAAACGACTAAAAACAAGCGGTGCAATCAAGAATCGAAACCGACTGACAGAGGTAAGAAAATTTGCCCCTCTTTTTCTTTATCCTACCGTTGCGGCTTTTATAATTGGATTTGTTTGGCCGTTTTTCTGGGGTCTTTATCTGTCTTTTTTTAGATTCAGAAGTGTTAAAAAAACAACTTTTATAGGTTTTGAAAATTATATTAAAGCATTCAGTGATGCAACCTTTTTAAAGTCATTTATATTTACAGTTCTCTTTACAATAACCTCGGTTTTCATAATCAATATCGTTGCTTTTTCGGTGGCACTTGTTTTAACAAGGGGAATTAGAGGCTCTAACTTTTTCAGAACCGTGTTTTTTATGCCTAATTTAATCGGCGGAATTGTGCTTGGATATATCTGGAAGATAATTCTTGATGCAATAATATCTAGATTTTTCGGCTCATCTTTAGTTCTAAATTCGAAATACGGCTTTTGGGGGCTTGTAATACTCGTTGCTTGGCAACAAATAGGGTATATGATGATTATATATATTGCGGGGCTTCAAAATGTTCCGAGCGAGTATCTTGAGGCTGCAAAAATTGACGGTGCAAACGGCAAACAACTTCTCCGTCATATTACAATTCCCTCGGTTATGCCCTCAATTACTATTTGCACATTCCTTACTCTTACAAACGGATTTAAACTTTTTGACCAAAACCTTGCATTAACAGGCGGAAGGCCTTATAATGAAACAGAGATGTTAGCCCTTAATATATATAACTCTTTTTATGAGAGTACTACAAATATGGGCGTAGGTCAGGCAAAAGCAGTAATTTTCTTTATTACGGTGGCAGTCATCGCTCTTTCGCAACTCTACCTTACGAGAAGCAAGGAGGTAGATGCCTGATGGAAATCAGCAGTAATAGAACCAGACTCAAAAACTCGCTTCTCACCGTGCTTTTTTCTCTATTTTCGGTTGTTTGGTTTTTCCCCGTAGTTGTAATTTTTTATAACTCCTTTAAAAGCAATGATGCTATAAAAACCTCGCTGTTTTCTCTGCCCGACAATCTCTCTTTTTCAGGTCTGGAAAATTATATTACGGGAGTGCTCCACGGGAATTACCCCTTTTATTTTGCAATACTTAACAGTATTGTAATAACCGTTTTATCGGTAGGACTAATTCTACTTTGTACTTCAATGGCGGCTTGGTATATAAACCGTGTGAATTCACTATTTTGTAAAATCATCTATTATTTTTGTATTTTCTCGATGATTGTGCCCTTTCAAATGGTGATGTTTACCCTTTCTAAAACGGCAAACACCCTGGGCCTTGATACGCCGATTACAATTCCTATAGTTTACCTTGGTTTTGGCGCAGGACTTGCGATTTTTCTCTTTAACGGGTTTGTAAAGGGGATTCCAATGGAGATTGAAGAAGCGGCTACTATTGACGGGTGCAACACCCTTGAACTTTTCTTTCGTGTTGTAGCGCCCGTAATGAAGTCAACCTATATTTCGGTCGGTATTCTTGAGGTAATGTGGGTATGGAACGACTATCTGCTTCCTTACCTCGTTCTTGATAAAAAACAGTTTAGAACAATACCCATTCAGATTCAATATCTTCAAGGCAGTTACGGTCAGGTTAATTACGGTGCTACCATGGCGCTTATTATTCTTTGTCTTCTGCCAATAATTTTAATTTATTTTGTGTGTCAGAAATATATAATCAAAGGTGTGCTTTCGGGTGCAGTTAAGGGTTAAAAGGACATACGGAAACGGAGCGTTTTATGAGAACAAGCGGAGTTTTAATGCCTATTTTTTCGCTTTCTTCAAAAGGAGGAATCGGAACACTTGGAAAAGAGGCTTACAGATTTGTTGATTTCTTAAATGAAGCAGGGCAAACCTGGTGGCAAATTTTACCGCTTAATCCCACTAACTATGGCGATTCGCCCTATCAGTCTTTTTCCTCATATGCCGGAAACCCTTATTTTATCGACCCTGAATTCTTAATAGAAGAGGGTCTTATTAGCGATGATGAGTTTAACTCTTTCGATTTTGGGGAAGAGCCGTCCTTGGTAGATTACGGAAAACTATATGAGAATCGAATAAAACTTCTTAAAATTGCCTTTTCGCGTTTTAAGGCGGACCAAGACTACTACGATTTTTGTAAGGGAAATTCGTTTTGGCTTGATGAATATGCTCTTTTTATGGCGCTGAAGAACTTGAACAACGATATTTCCTGGGAAAACTGGGATAAGCCCTTGCGTTTTAGAGAAACTTCGACTATTGAAAATCTTAAAAACTCTCAATCGGAAATTATTGATTTTTATCATTTTTTACAGTTTAAGTTTTATCAGCAGTGGTTTAAACTTAAGGAATATGCAAACGAAAAAGGTATTAAATTTATCGGTGATATCCCAATCTATGTAGCGTTTGATTCGGTTGATGTATGGTCTGAGCCCGAGCAGTTTAGTCTTGATAAAAACCTTAAACCTAAAGCGGTTGCGGGTTGTCCTCCCGACGCTTTTTCCGCTGAGGGTCAACTCTGGGGCAATCCTCTCTATAATTGGTCGTTTATGAAAAAAGACGGATTTAGTTGGTGGAAACGGCGAATGGGTCACGCACTAAAACTTTACGATATGGTCAGAATAGACCATTTTAGAGGATTTGAGTCCTATTGGGCAGTGCCTTACGGCGAAACAACCGCAAAGAATGGAAAATGGCTTAAAGGGCCTAATATGTCTCTCTTTAATGCTTTTAAAAAAGAGTTTGGAGAAAATCTGCCCATTATTGCCGAAGACCTTGGCTTTTTAACTCCTCAGGTGCTTAAAATGGTTGAAAAGACAGGCTTTCCGGGTATGAAGGTCCTGCAATTTGCCTTTAGCACAGATAGCGAAAGCGAATATCTGCCTCATAACTACAATAAAAACTGTGTTGTTTATACGGGTACACACGATAACGATACAATTATCGGTTGGGCAAACAGCGCTAGCAGTGAGGAACTTGATTTTGCCAGCAACTATATGAGGGTAGGTCAAGAAGGAATAAACTGGGCAATGATTAAAACTGCAATGATGTCGGTGGGTGACGTCTGCATACTTACAATGCAGGACATTATCGGCCTTGACTCATCGGCAAGAACTAACACCCCTTCAACCGTTGGACAAAACTGGAAGTGGCGTATTGACGGAATCTGTATAAATGACTGGTTGGCAGAAGTCCTTTTCGATTTGACAAAACTGTATTTCAGAGATAAAAAAGCAGAATAATAAAATCCCGAGGAAATTTTATTCCTCGGGATTTTTTATATCATAGGTTTGCAAACATCAATGGTTGCTTTGCTGTTTGAATATTTTTCAAGTTCAGCAATTGTCATTTCAATAGCACTATTACTGCTTCCGCAAGCAGGAAAAACGGTTTCAAAGCGGTTTAGTGAATCGTCAAGATAAACCTCAACATTCTCTTTGACGGCAAAGGGACAAACTCCTCCAACACTATGGCCGCAAAGTTCTTCAACCTCGTCAAATGAGGGCATCTTCGCCTTAAAACCAAAATATGCCTTGAATTTTGAATTATCAACCTTAACATCTCCCGCAGCGACAATCAATATGCATTTTCCTTCCGCCTTAAAAGAGAGCGTTTTTGCAATTCTTTCGGGAGCACAGCCAAGTGCTTGTGCAGCAAGTGCAACGGTTGCACTTGAAACGTCAAATTCTTGAATTCGGTCGGCAATACCGTGCTTTTCAAAATATTCTTTTACCTTTTCTATTGCCATTTATAAATCTCCTTAAATTTAATTAAAGCATAATAAAATTATAATTGTACACTGCTTAATAGTCAATCATTTAAAATTGACTTTAAACTTTTAAGATTTTGTGTTATAATAAGTTAAAATCATTTTTTTGGAGTTTATATGAAGGTATCTTTTGCAATAGTTGCAAGAAACGAAGAAAAAAGTCTTTCGCGCATACTTGCGGATTTGACTTGCCAGGATTATCCTCACGAAAATATCGAGGTTCTGCTTGTCGACAGTATGTCCGAAGACAACACTCTTCAGATAATGAAAAACTTTGCTCAAAACAGTTCGGGTTTTGCCGATGTTAAGGTATTGCTTAATAGGGGCAAGGTTTTGCCAAGCGGTAATAATGTTGTTTTAGATAACTATACGGGCGATGTTCTTGTTAGAGTAGATGCTCATGGTGCTATTCCGAGTGATTTTATCTCAAAGAATGTTGAAATTATCAAAAGCGGAGAAAAGGTTTGCGGGGGAAGACGCCCAAACCTTATTGAAGATGCAAACTCTTTTAGAGAAACTCTGCTTTGTGCTGAACAATCGATGTTCGGAAGCAGCATTGCCCCTTATAGAAACGCTGAACAAAAAATGTATACCTCTTCGCTTTTTTGCGGAATGTATCTTCGTGAGGTCTTTGACACGGTAGGGAAATATAATGAAAATCTTTACCGAACCGAAGATAATGATATGTCATATAGAATTCGAAAAGCGGGGTACAAGTTATGCTTTTCTCCCGATATTGTTTCATATCAGTATACAAGAAATACGCTTTTTAAAATGCTGAAGCAAAAATTCCTTAACGGTTTTTGGATAGGAAGAACTCTTGGCGTTTCTCCAAAATGTTTTTCTATTTTCCACTTTGTTCCGCTTGTCTTTGTTTTAAGTATTGTTTTCTCAGCCCTTCTTTCTTTTTTGGGTTATCCTCTTTTTGCTCTTCTTTTATGGGGCGCATATTCGCTTTTTGTGATTTTAACAACTATAATTGAAATTATTAAAAAACCGAGAATTACAAATCTGCTTTTACCGTTTATCTTTGCTTTGCTGCATATTTGCTATGGGGTTGGAACTCTACTCGGAATTTTATCAATGCCTTTTTGGCTTATTAAAATTAAGGGAAGTCAAAACAATGAAAATGTCAAAAAGATATAAAGAGGTTGTTTTATATATCCTTTTTGGTGCAATTGTAACTTTTGCGAACTGGATTTCCTATTCTTTGCTCGTTCTTACGACAGATTTAGGGGTTACAATCAGTAATTTCTTTGCTTGGATAGTTGCAGTTGTTCTTGCCTTCATAACAAGTAAATTCTTTGTTTTTGAAAAAAAGGGAAGTGGTTTTAAGAGATTTCTTAGCGAAGCACTTTCGTTTTTAGGGCTTAGGGTTGCAACAGGAGTGGTGGAAGTTGTTCTGCCAACCTTTCTTATTTACATAGGATTAAACCAAACCCTATTTGATATTGACGGTTTTTACGCAAAACTAATTGTCAGTATTATAGTCGTAATTCTCAATTATATTTTAAGTAAATTTATTGTATTCAGGAAATAAGAAAAAGCCTCTGACGAGGCTTTTTCTTATTTTACTTTAACTTTAAAATTATTCTTGCATCTTGGACAGTTTACATTATGCTCACCCGGTTTTCTCGGCAACCGCAGAATAACCGAGCAGTGGGGGCATTTTTTGTAGATATGGGTTTCTTTTTCTCTTTTCATTTTTTGTTTAAGTTCAAAACTTGACTTAATCTTATTAAAGGCATTTAAAAAAGGTCTGTTTTCCGCCTGCCTTTTTTGAATGTTCTTTGATAAAAGTCTGAAAAACATCCAGACAATAAGACCGGTTTCGACTAAATCAATCACAATGCCAAGGGGTAAAAAGATTTGAGAAATAAGAATATTTAAAACTGAAAGGACAATACAGGTAATTAAAAGAACACCGGTCAGCAGGTCAATGCCGTAGGATATATATCGTCCGTACAGAAACTGACTTAACTTATAGCGAAAATTCAATCTATTCACTCCTTAATGCTTCAACAGGGTCTTTCTTTGCGGCAAATCTTGACGGAATAAGTCCTGCAACAAAGGTAAGAACCATACTGATAATAACAAGCAAAATTGCTCCGCCCACAGGAAGTTGTGCGCCAATGTTTTCAATTCCTGAAAGTGCTCGGATAAGAATATTTGCCGGTATACAAAGCAATAGAGTAGAGCCTATACCAATAAGTCCCGCCGTAAATCCGACAATAAGAGTTTCTGCGTTGAAAACGCGTGAAACATCTCGTTTTGATGCACCGATTGCTCGAAGTATGCCAATCTCTTTTGTTCTCTCAAGAACGGAAATATAGGTAATAATACCAATCATAATCGAAGAAACAACAAGTGAAATAGCAACAAATGCAATAAGAACATAGGAAATTACATTGATTATTGTAGTTATTGATGACATAAGAAGTGCGACATAGTCGGTGTAGGTAATTCTGTCTTCTTCATCTACAGATTTATTATAATCACTTATACATTCAGCAATCTTATCTTTGTTTGTAAAGGTAGAGGCGTAAAGGTTAATTACCGACGGAACATCTTTAGAAACAACCCCTAAAGTAGTAAGGGTTTGTTCATAGTTAGAATCGGAATGTGTTGGAGGCATATAATTGTCATACGCTTTTGCACATTGCTCTACTGTGTAGGAAGAAACCGCCGAAGTTAGCATAAAGGCAAGTTGCTCAGAGGGAACAGCAGAAAGTTGTTCTTGTGTAACCTTGGCAATCTGCTCTTTAATTTTTTCCTCCATTATCATACGAACCTGACCGAAAAGTTCTTCGTCTGAAAGTTCGGAAATATAGTTTTTAAGAGTATTGATATCCATACCGGACTCTTCGGCATAAGACTGCAGCATCATTTCTTCAATGCTTTCTCGGGTAAGTCCGCTCATTTGGCGTTCAACCTCTTTTGCTACAGCATCAGGGTCGGGGGTTGAGGCAATTTCCTTATAAAGTTGCGCTTTTTGTTCTGTTGATAGCCCGCTGACATATTTTTTAAAGTCTTCTGCTTTTTTATTGCTGTCGGGCTCCTTGTAATCCTCAGGTTTAAAGGGAAGTCCTGTTAATATGTCGGTGTCGGGATTCTCTTTTTGTGCTTTTACAATGGCGCTTTCGTTGGTAATGTCAATAATTTTGTCGGTAAGCGCCTTTGTATAACCGACCGTTCCGGTAATCATGGCAGAGGATGCGTCAGGATTTGGTCTTAATATACCCGAAATCTTAATTTCAATTCCGTTATCGTACATATACGAAAGACCAGAATCGGTTGTGCTGATATCCTTATAACCACCGTTTACAGGGTCGGGAGAATAGAAGTTGCATACGGGTACTACCTTGAAGGTCATATTACAAATGTCTTCATAAGACCACTTTTTAATTTCGGTGTTAAGTTCACCGCCCTCGCCGATTGACTGCCAAGACTCTTTTGCTTCTTCAACCGTTGTAAGACCTAAAGCGAGAAGCGCAAAATCGCTGATTTCGTTTTTTGAGTTTACTACAAGTACAACTTCATCATAGTCTTTAGGCCAATTTCCGGCAATAAGGTCGTACTGTTCGTAAATGATATCGCTAATCAGACCACCTTCTTTATCCGAGAGAAGTTGTTCATAGATAGCCATTGAATTTCCGCCACCCATAAACGCTGACATTCCGTTCATGCCATCCATTGACATTCCCATCGTTTCCTGCATTAGTTTAGTAGCATCTGACTCAATGATTTTGCCTTCTTCATCTTTAAAGAAAACTGAAAAATCAACATCGTAGGAATAACTGATATCGGAAATAAGGTTGTCAAGATTATGGTCGCCGTTTTCAATATATTCTTTGAACTTTTCGAGATTGTTTTCGGTATATTTGGGGTTGGTAATGCTGTTAATCATCTTGTTAAGCACGGGGCTTGAATAAACGGCGTTAAGGTCGTGGTTTCCCGCTGAGTTTTCAGACATTATCTTTAATATGGTTTCGGTCATATTTTCACTTTTTGCCTGAATTGTAATAGGATAAGACGAAAGGGTATCTTCTTGAACCTGGTCTATATAAATCTGAATACCGTTTGAGAGGGCAAGAATCATCGCTATACCTATAATTCCGATACTTCCTGCAAATGAAGTCAAAATTGTTCTTGCCTTCTTGGTAAGAAGATTGTTAAGAGAAAGCGACAGAGCGGTAACAAAAGACATAGACTTCTTTTTACCGAGTTTTGCAGAAGAATTCTTTTGTTTCTTGTTTTTAATTTCTGAAGTTGTTTCTACCGTGCTATCTTCTTCGTTTATAATGTAAGGATTTGAGTCATCGGTAACCTGACCGTCGACAAGACGGATAATACGGCTGGAATAATCAACAGCAATTTCGGGGTTGTGAGTAACCATAATTACGAGTTTATCCCCTGAAATCTCCTTAAGAATTTCCATAATCTGACGGCTTGTTTCGGTATCAAGCGCGCCCGTAGGTTCGTCTGCAAGGAGAATATCGGGATTATTTACAAGGGCACGGGCAATGGCAACTCTCTGCATCTGTCCGCCCGACATTTGATTTGGCTTTTTATGAATCTGGTCGGCAAGTCCAACCTTTTCGAGCGCTTCCTTTGCTCTTGCTCTTCTTTCTGATTTTGAAACACCCGATAGTGTAAGGGCGAGTTCAACATTTGACAGTACAGATTGATGCGGAATCAGATTATAAGACTGAAAAATGAAACCGACCGAGTGATTGCGGTAGGTATCCCAATCGTTGTCCTTAAATCTTTTGGTCGAAATGCCGTTAATAAACAAATCTCCCGAGGTGTATTGGTCCAAGCCACCAATAATGTTAAGCAGGGTAGTTTTACCGCAGCCGGAATGACCGAGAATTGAAACAAATTCGTTCTTTCTAAATACAAGGTCAACCCCTTTAAGCGCAGAAACGGTAGTATCTCCTGTTACATAATTTTTTACTATGTTTGTCAGTTTGAGCATATTATAACCCCTTATTTGTGTTTACTTACAGTTAAAGTTTACCACTTTTTATCTCTTATGTTGTTAACTCATTATTAACGAAAACAAGAAATTTGCAGTAATTTGATGAATAAAGTAAAAAAAGGCAAAAACGGTTCTCAATTTGAGAACCGTAAGTGATGTTTTTAGTTTTTAAGGCTCTGCATAGGAGCAGGAATTTGTCCGCCTCTGCTAATGAATTTGGCGGGGGAGTAGGTTGAAATTTTCATAACGGGACCGTTTCCGAGAAGTCCGCCGAAATTCAGTTCTTCTCCAACATTTTTGCCAATAGCGGGGATTACACGAACGGCAGTAGTTTTTGAGTTAACCATACCTATTGCTGCTTCATCTGCTATAAGGGCGGATATAACTTCAGCAGAAGTGTCGCCGGGGATATTTATCATATCAAGTCCAACCGAGCAAACGGCAGTCATAGCCTCAAGTTTTTCAATTGACAAAGCGCCGACGGTTGCGGCGTGAATCATTCCTGCGTCTTCGGTTACGGGGATAAACGCTCCCGAAAGGCCGCCAACTCTTGAAGAGGCCATAACACCGCCCTTTTTAACGGCGTCATTAAGCATTGCAAGAGCGGCAGTTGTTCCGCAAGAACCGCAACATTCAAGTCCGATTTCTTCAAGTATATATGCAACCGAGTCGCCAACAGCGGGAGTAGGAGCAAGTGAAAGGTCAACAATACCGAATGGGTATCCGAGTCTTTTAGAGGCCTCTTGGGCTACCAACTGACCCATTCTTGTAATTTTAAACGCGGTTCTTTTAATAAGTTCCGCAACTCCCGTAAGGTCAAGCCCCTCGCTTTTCGAAAGCGCTGCACGAACAACACCGGGACCCGAAACTCCTACATTTATAACAACATCGGGTTCGCCAACACCGTGGAAAGCCCCCGCCATAAAAGGATTATCTTCGGGTGCGTTACAAAAAACTACAAGTTTAGCCGCACCAATGCATTGTCTGTCTTTTGTAAGTTCTGCACACTCTTTAACTATTTTACCCATTTTTGCAACGGCATCCATATTGATACCTGCTTTTGTCGAACCAATATTTACCGAAGCGCAAACATGTTCTGTTGTCGCAAGGGCTTCGGGTATGCTTTCGATAAGTGCCATATCAGCACCTGCAAAACCTTTTTGCACTAAAGCAGAGTAACCGCCAATAAAGTTAACTCCAACCTCTACTGCAGCCTTTTCAAGAGTTTTTGCAAACTTAACGGGATTTTGCTCTTTACAAGCAGAGGCAATTATTCCAATCGGAGTAACAGAAATACGCTTGTTGATAATCGGAATACCGAGTTCTTTTTCGATTTCTTCACAAACAGGAACAAGATTTTTAGCCGTATTTGTGATTTTACTGTAAACCTTCTCGCAAGCCTTATCAATATCGGCGTCCATACAGTCAAGCAAAGAAATTCCCATAGTTACCGTACGAATGTCGAGATTTTCGTCCTGTATCATTGTTATGGTTTCAAGTATTTCGTGTGTATTTATCATTTTTTCACCTTAGATTCTGTGCATTGAGTTAAAAATGGTTTCGTGCATAACATGTACAGACATTCCCATTTCTTCACCGAGTTTTTGCATATCGTCGGAAAATTCGCCAAACGGTTTGTTCATATTAGAAATATCTGAAAGCATAATCATACAGAACATATCTTCAAGAACGGATTGTGTAACTTCATTGATGTTTACATTAGACTCTGCGCATTTTGCGGAAACTTTTGCAAGAATTCCAACCGAGTCTTTTCCAACTACAGTAATTACTGCGCGCATAAAAACACTCCTTGTCAATATTTTAACAGACTAATATTAACACAGATAAAAACAAAAGTAAATAAAATCTTGTATATTGAACTAAAAAATGGTATGATAATACAAATGGAGGTTGAATGTTATGAATATTAAACTTTTAAAACTTCTTGAACAAAATGCAAGATATAGTGTTGAACAACTTGCCTCAATGCTCGGCTCTGATGAGGCTTTAGTTAAAAAAGAGATTAAAGAAATGGAAAAGGCGGGTCTTATTTGCGGTTATAAAACCGTTATTGACTGGGAAAAACTTGACTCTGCTGCTGTTTCTGCGCTTATTGAACTCAAAGTTTCCCCCCAGGCTGACTACGGCTTTGAGGAGATTGCTAAGCGTGTTATGATGTATGATGAGGTTGAGTCTGTCTATTTAATGTCGGGCGGATATGACCTTTGTGTAATGGTTCGCGCAAAAACCTTCCAACAGGTTGCAATGTTTGTTGCCAAAGAACTTTCGACCATTGATGCCGTTGTTTCTACGGCAACCCACTTTATTCTCCGTCGTTATAAAGAACAGGATGTAATTCTTGTAAATAATGAGGATGACAGGGGGAACTTCCTGCTGTGATAAACTACGAAAAAATTCTCAGCCAAAAGGTTAAGGAAATTAAACCCTCGGGAATTCGTAAATTCTTTGATATCGCTGAAGAAATGGACGATGTAATTTCCCTTGGTGTCGGTGAGCCCGACTTTCCAACACCTTGGCATATAAGAAGCGAAGGAATTCGTTCGCTTGAAAAGGGTAAAACAAGATACACCTCTAATCACGGGCTCATTAAAATGCGACAGGAAATTTCCAACCTTCTTGACCGAAAGTACGGGGTGTCGTATTCTCCCGAAACCGAAATTCTTGTAACAGTTGGAGGAAGCGAGGCAATAGACGGAGCAATTCGTGCTCTTGTTAGTCCCGGTGACGAGGTTATTATTCCTCAACCGTCTTATGTTTGCTATGAGCCAATTACTCTTCTTGCCGGTGGAGTACCTGTTATAATTGAAACAAAGGTTGAAAATGAATTCAGAATTACTCCCGAAGAGTTAAAGGCCGCTATTACCCCTAAAACAAAGGCTTTAATTCTTCCTTATCCCTGTAATCCAACGGGCGCGGTTATGCGAAAAAAAGACCTTGAGGCAATCGCAGAGGTCCTTAAAGATACAAATATAATTGTTATTTCAGATGAAATTTACTCTGAACTTACCTTTGGCGGAGAAAAACACACCTGTTTTGCCTCTGTTGAGGGTATGCGGGAGAGAACGGTTGTTGTTAACGGTTTTTCTAAGGCCTATTCAATGACAGGTTGGCGTATGGGTTATGCTTGCGGTCCTGCTCCTATTCTTAATCAGATTACGAAAATTCATCAGTATGCAATTATGTGCGCTCCTACAACCTCGCAGTATGCCGCTATTGAGGCGTTAAAGAATGGCGACGCAGATATTGAGAGAATGGCTGCCGAGTATGATATGCGCCGAAGAATTATCGTCGACGGCTTCAACCGAATAGGTCTTACTTGTCGTGAGCCTCTCGGTGCATTCTACGCTTTTCCGTCAATTGCTTCAACAGGAATGTCAAGCGAAGAATTCTGTGAGAAACTTCTTTATTCTAAAAAGGTTGCTATTGTTCCGGGAACTGCTTTTGGACGGGGCGGAGAAGGCTTTGTCCGTGCTTCTTATTGTTACTCGGTTGAGCATATACGGACGGCTATTGAGCGAATCGAGGAATTTCTTAAGGAGATTAAGTAATGGCTTTTTGTGCAAAGGCTTATGCGAAAATTAACCTTTTCTTAAATGTTATCGGAAAGCGTCCCGACGGTTATCACGAAATTGATACCTTAATGCATTCGGTCGGTGTTTATGATGATGTGATTCTTGAACTCACCGATAGCGATATAACGGTTGAGTGCGACAATAATACGCTTTCGGGCGAGGATAATATTGCCGCTAAAGCCTGTAAAGTCTTTTTTGAATTTGCCGGGTTAAACTGTGGTGCAAAAATTCGCATAGTCAAGCGAATTCCCGTCGCTGCAGGAATGGGCGGAGGTAGTGCCGATGCAGCGGCTGTTTTACTCTTATTAAATAGTGCGACAGGTAAAAATTATCCTATTTGCGACCTTTTGCCACTTGCTAAATCACTTGGTGCAGATGTGCCCTTCTTCCTTTTAGGCGGAGCGGCCCGTGCCCAGGGGATTGGCGAAGTTTTAACCTCGGTTGAGTCGGCAAAAATATATATGGTCCTTTTAAAAGAAGGCAATAAACAGTCGACGGGACATATGTATTCGGTAGTCGACTCGGCGGATATTAAACCAAAGGGAAGTATAACCGAACTTATAAATTCGCTTAGAATCGGAAATGTTGACGGTGTGTGCGCGAATATCTTTAATTCCTTTTGCTATTGTTGGAATTTTGAAGAAATGTGTGAACCTTTTAAATCTTTTTCGCCTAAAACCGTTTTTTTAAGCGGTTCGGGTCCTACCGTCGGCGCTATTTTTGAAAACGAATCTGATGCAAAAAAATGCGCTGATTCGTTAACTGCTCAAGGATATAATGCTTTCTTTACCGAAACGGTTGATACCGGAGTAGAAATTGTATAAAAATTTAATAGCATGTCAATAATTAGGTCATCTTAGTCGAAAGGATGACCTAATTTGTTTAAAATTCGATTATTTAATCTTGCACTTGTTAGCGCACTTGTTTCTGTTACACTATTTTCAATGTTGGGTTTTAGTTCTTCTTGTAATGAAATGTATGACAACATTATCCGTATAAGAATTCTTGCAAACTCCGATTCGCAAATTGACCAGGAACTAAAATTTAAGGTTCGTGATGCGGTTTTAGAAAAATCAAAGAGTATGTTTGGCGAAGTCAATACTTATGAAGATGCCCTTGCCGTTACCGATAAAAATCTTGACGCTTTAAGAGAAACAGCCCAGAATACAGTTTATGAACTCGGGTTTGATTATTCTGTAGCGGTATGCTTTAAAGAAGAATTCTTTGACACAAGAGAGTATGAAGACTTTACGCTTCCGGCCGGGAAATATAAGACAGCGGTTTTCACTCTTGGGGAAGGAAAGGGTAAAAATTGGTGGTGTGTAATTTTCCCTCAGGTTTGCGTAGGTGCCTGTTCGGGAAGCCTTGAGGATACTCTTTCAAAGGAAACTGCTGACAAGGCATACAACTCAAAAAACTATACTGTTAAATTTAAAACGGTCGAAATTTTCGAGAATATAAAAAAATATTTAGATTTTTAAAAATAATACTTGCATTTATTTCTTTCTTGTGGTATCATACCAATGTTATCGAGTTTAGAAAGGAGTGAAAATGCATGAAACAGGGCATTCACCCGAATTACGAAAAGACAGTTATTAGATGTGCTTGCGGCGCAGAGTTCGAGACCTGCTCCACTAAGAAGGACATCCGCTTGGATATTTGCTCAAAGTGTCATCCGTTCTTCACCGGAAAGCAGAAACTTGTTGACACCGGCGGACGCGTAGACAGATTTAATAAACGCTTCGGTCTTTAATCAGCAAATAAACAATTTTCTGCCGCAACCACAAATGTGGTTGCGGTTTTTCTATATTTTATGTTGGGTGGGATAACTTTTGGACACCTATAAAACTATAATTGATGATGTAACAACCGAGTTTACCGAAAAACATTCCCGTTTTATCGGTTATGTTTCCCATACTCAAACTGATGAGGAAGCGGTTGCTTTTATTGAAAAAATACGTTCAATACATAGTGATGCAAGACATAATGTATATGCCTATGTTCTAAATAATGACAACCGTATGCGTTATTCCGATGACGGAGAACCGCACGGTACTGCCGGCAAACCAATTCTTGATATTATTAACAGTTATGAACTTAAGGATATCACCCTTGTTGTAACCCGTTATTTTGGCGGAATTTTGCTCGGCACGGGAGGACTTGTAAGGGCATATACAAAATCTGCTAAAGACACCCTTGAGAAAGCCGAGAAGTATATAATGGTTCCCGGTTTTACTTATTCTGTTTCTTGCGAATACACAAAATATTCTGCTCTTGAAGGTCTTATTAAAGATTTCAACGGAACGGCTTATAACACAAGGTTTGAAGACAATGTTGTTATTGATTTTTCAATACCTGTTTCTTGCGAGAAAAGTTTTATTGATTCGCTTACAAACACCTTTTCTTCCTCTATAAAAGCAGAAAAAACAGGCGAAAATTATACAAAACAAAAAATTTGATAAAAAATAAAGGTTATTTTACTTTTTTTGTCTATATTATAAGTAAAGGGGTGATTTTGTGCCGAATATAAGAGAGATAACCGAAAAAATTGAAAGAGAAATTTTGTCCGACAAAGCCTTTTTATCCTCTGAATCTCGGGGAAGAAAACGCGAAGAAAAACAGGACGAACTCAGAACAGATTTTCAGCGTGACCGTGACAGAATCATTCACTCTAAAGCCTTTAGAAGACTTAAGCATAAAACTCAGGTGTTTTTATCGCCCGAGTCTGACCATTACCGAACAAGAATGACCCATACACTTGAGGTTTCCCAGGTTGCCCGTACAATTTCAAGAGCCTTAAGGCTTAACGAAGATTTAACCGAGGCTATTGCTATGGGACACGACCTAGGCCATACTCCTTTCGGTCATGCGGGAGAGAGAGCCCTCGATAAACTCACTTCATTTTCTTTTACCCATTTTGAGCAAAGTGCCCGAGTTTGCGAAAGACTTGAAAAAAATCTCAAAGGTCTTAATCTTACATATGAAGTGCTTGACGGAATTAGAAACCATACTAAGGGCCAACTTCCCGAAACGCTCGAGGGACAGGTTGTGCGTATCGCCGACCGAATTGCTTATATTAACCACGATATTGACGATGCGGTTCGTGGCGATATAATTCACAACGATGATATTCCTTTTAATATTAAACTTGCCCTTGGAACAACAACGGGGGATAGAATTACTGCCTTGGTAAAGTCGGTTGTCCAAAATACTGATGATGTTGTTAAAATGGACGCTGAAACTGATGAAATGTTTAACTCTCTTCACACCTTCCTTTTTGACAATGTTTATAGAAATCCAAAGGCAAAGTCGGAGGAAACAAAGGTTGACGGTATTATTGAGGGACTGTTTAATTACTTTATAGAGAACCCTCACAAAATGCCTGAAGAGTTTTCTGTTATATGTAACGAGGAAGGCGTTGAACGTGCCGTTGCCGATTATATTGCGGGAATGACCGACCATTATGCGATTTTAACCTATTCAAACATTTATATTCCTAAATCTTGGGGAATTTAAAGCGAGGTGATTTAGGTGGCAATACCACAGTCTGTAATTGAAGAAATTAAGTATAAGAGTGATTTGGAAGGTGTTATTTCCTCCTATATCACACTAAAAAGAAGAGGAAAGAATCTTATAGGTTTATGTCCTTTTCACGGGGAAAAAACTCCCTCTTTTACTGTTTATCCCGAAAACGGCTCTTTCTATTGTTTTGGCTGTAAAGTGGGCGGGGATGTTTTCACCTTCACAAAGTTAATTGAAAATCTTGACTATATTGACGCGGTTAAACTTCTTGCCGACCGATGCGGAGTTTCGGTAAACGAGTATTCTGCTGATGATTCTATGCACCGCCTTAGAAATTCGGTCTATGAAATCAACCGTGAAACCGCAAGGTTTTATTATTCAAACCTTTCAAAACCCGAGGGAAAATGGGCGCTTGATTATTATCTTTCGAGAGGCCTTACTCCTAAGACTATTAAATCCTTTGGACTAGGCGTAGCGCTTGATACCTGGGACAGCCTTTTTAAACATCTAAAAGCAAAAGGCTTTTCCGCTGATGATATGATTCAGGCGGATGTTGTCGTTAAAGGTAAAAATGGCGGATATTTTGACCGTTTCAGAGACCGTTCAATGTTCCCGGTTATAAATGTAAGGGGAAATGTTGTTGCTTTCAGCGGACGACGGCATACTGAAGATAAAACAATAGCAAAATATGTAAACACGAAGGATACGGTTGTTTATAATAAAGGTCAAAACCTGTTTGCGCTGAACTTTGCAAAGGCACATTGCTCTGAACAAATTATTCTTGTCGAAGGAAACTTTGATGCCGTTTCTCTGCATCAAGCGGGTTTTAAAAATACTGTCGCACCCTTGGGTACCGCTTTTACCTCTGAACAGGCTTTGATACTTAGCCGATATACAAAAGAAGTGGTTTTGTGCTTTGACTCGGATGAAGCAGGAAAGATAGCGGTTGAAAAGGCTTTTAAAATTCTTGCACCAACAGGAATTTCGGTTAAGGTTTTAAAACTTCCCGTCGGTAAAGACCCGGATGAGTTTTTAAGGAACAACAAACCGAGCGATTTTGAAAAACTTCTTGCTGACGCTCTTCCTGAAACAAAGTATAAATTACTTAAAGCGGCAGATAATATAGACCCCGATTCCGAAGAGGCTAAAATCAAATATCTTAATAATGCTGTTGAAATTCTCGCTTCTAATAGTGATGCAATTTCGGTCGATTATTATCTCTCAAAATTATCTAAAGACTATGATATTTCTAAAGAAACGCTTTCTGCAAAACTTGCACAAATTAAAAAAGGCAGGGCAGTAGCGCAGAAAAAACGGGAAACCAAAAAGGTTGTTGAACAGCGTTTTGACAGAGAAGACGTAAATCCTCAAAGAAGAGGTAACGAACGGGCGGTTTCTGCCGAGGAACTTATCATTTCAATTCTAATGAAGCATCCCGATATGTACTCGGTGCTTTTAGATTTAATAACCGAGGACGATTTTGTTACCGACCTTAACAAAAGAATTTATTCTTCAGTGATAACGGGGCTTTCTGAAAATCAGACCTTTTCAATGTCTGATTTGGGGGATGCTTTCTCGCTAAAAGAACAAGGTTTAATATCCAAACTTTTAAATAACGGTTTTGTTGGTGATAACCCTAAAGCCGTTTTAATAGACTGTGTGAGCGTTCTTAAAAATGAAAAAGCGTTAATCGCTAAAACTGATGACACAGACGATTGGGTAAGTCAAATGCGAAGAATCGCAGATAATAAAAAGGGGAATTAAAATGGAAAAGGAAAACAAAAAGGTTGTTTTAACCGAAAACACAGAACTCGAGTATAAAGATTCTGCTGAGGAAAACGAGGTTTCTTTTGACGACCTCGAACCCGCTCCCGAAGAACTCTTTGAAGAAGAACAGATGCTCGACCTGGATTTCGACGAAGAACCGAGTGAAGATGATTTAAAACTTGAGGAAATGAATGTCGAAAACCTAGATGAAGATGTAAACTTTGACAATATGTCGCTGGACGACCCTGTTAAAGTTTATCTTCGAGAAATAGGCCGTGTTCCGCTTCTTAGTTCTGAAGAAGAAATTCAACTAGCAATTCTCATCAACGAAGGCGACGAGAAAGCGAAACAACGACTAACTGAGGCAAACCTTCGTCTTGTTGTTAGTATTGCCAAGAAGTATGTCGGACGCGGTATGTATTTCCTTGACCTTATTCAAGAGGGTAATGTCGGCCTTATTAAAGCGGTTGACAAGTTTGACTATACTAAAGGTTTCAAGTTTTCGACATACGCTACCTGGTGGATTCGTCAGGCAATTACCCGTGCGATAGCCGACCAGGCAAGGACAATTCGTATTCCCGTTCATATGGTTGAAACTATCAATCGTCTTAAAAAGGTTCAAAGCCAGTTGCTTCACGAAAACGGATTTGAGCCAACCGAGGAACTTATTGCCGAAAAAATGAATCTTCCCGTTGAGCGTATCCGAGAAATTATGCGTGTTGCTCAGGAGCCTGTTTCAATGGAAACTCCAATCGGACCTGAGGAAGATTCAAGACTTATGGACTTTATTAAGGATGATGACGCTCTTGCTCCGGACGAGGCTGCACTTAAGACCATAACTAATGAAGATATTGACTCTGTTTTAAAAACTCTTACCCCCAGAGAAGAGGCGGTTATTCGTCTTCGTTTTGGACTTTATGACGGCAGATGCCATACTCTTGAGGAGGTTGGCAGCGAGTTCAATGTAACCCGTGAGCGTATCCGTCAGATTGAGGCTAAGGCACTTCGTAAACTTCGTCATCCCGTAAGAAGCAATAAATTCAGATATAAGTAAAGGAATAATATAGATGAATTATTCATATAAAACTAGTGGGACTTGCTCTGTCAAGATACAGTTTGATGTTACCGACGGTATCCTATCAAATGTTACCTATGTCGGCGGCTGTAACGGAAACTTAAAGGGAATCTCTGCTCTTGTTGAAGGAATGAGGGTTGAAGACGTAATTGAGCGTCTTGAGGGAATAAAGTGCGGTTTCAAACAGACTTCCTGTCCTGACCAACTTGCAAAAGCCCTGAAAAATATTCAGCAGAAAACGGGTGATGTTAATGTATGACGATTATGACATCAAGATTGCGGGAAATAAGCCATCTGATTCGGTCAAGAAAAACATGTTTGCTGAAGTTTCTTCGGACGTAATTCCGGAGGAAAAGGTGCAAAGAGCAAAAAAACTCGGCTCCTATATTGCCGACAAGTTTTCTGAAGCGTCTGATGCATATTCAGATGCGGTTGAAGATGCGGATGAAAATATGTTTGTTCAGCGTGTGCTTCTTCTTTCTTTTACTGTTACTGCGGTATTTGAGGCAGAAATTGTTAATGATGTCGCTTCTGGGATTGCCCAAAAGAGTTTTTTAGATACGGTAAAGAAGAAATATAAGGATATTTTCCCTTACACATCGGATACAGGTGCGTTTACCTTTTATTACCTTGCTTTCAGAAGGGGAAGTGAAACCGAACGCAGAATAGGTCAAACCTTCGCAATGCTTTGCTCACATGATGGCGACCCCATCTATCAGGAACTCGGCGAAGTTCTTTTCTGCTGGTTCTCTTCGGTGGTTAAGGACGCTGTAAACGAGTACGGCCTTCACAAATAAATAGCAAAACACCCTCCTTAGCATATAATGCTGTTAGGAGGGTGATTTTTATACCAACAATATATTTAAGTCCTTCAACACAGGAGTTCAATCCATATTTTGGCGGAGGAAACGAAGAAGAGTATATGAATCTCGTTGCAGATGCTATGATACCGTATTTAAATGCAACGGGTATAAATTATGTTCGAAACACTCCCGATATGACGGCGGCATCATCAATCCGTGCCTCTAATAGCGGGAACTATGATTTTCATCTTGCGCTTCATTCAAATGCTTCGGGCGGTACGGTAGGAAGTGTGCGCGGAGCAGAGTTCTATTATTATCCAAACAGCAGAAACGGTCAAAGGGCGGCTGAAATTTTTGCTAACAACTTTAAAACAATATATCCTTTGCCTGATAATGTAAAAACGGTCCCAACCACAACTTTGGGAGAAGTAGTAAGAACAAGAGCCCCGTCGGTACTTGCCGAGGTGGCATATCACGATAACCCTGAAGACGCCCAGTGGATACGAAATAACATAGATACAATGGCACAGAATTTGGTGCTATCTCTTGCGGATTACTTTGATATTCCTTTTAATTTTCCAAGTACAAATACCCGCACAGTCTATGTTACAACTCCGCTTGGCGGAAACCTTAATGTCAGAGAACGTCCCGATATTAACAGCCCTCGTGTAGCGTCAGTACCTAACGGAGCCGCTTTAACAGTGTATTACGATACGGGAGAATGGTCTCTTATTAAGTACGGCACAATCACAGGATACGTAAATAATAGATTTATTAGTTAAAATCGGGGATTTTTCCCCGATTTTTCTTGTGTTTTTTTGGAAAGTTGTGTATAATAGTTTTAAAAGGGGAAATTTGTGGCTTTTTAAGGAGATGTAAAGTTGTTATTCGATTTAATTACTGGAAACGATATGTCTTTGACTAATGTAATCATTTACATTTTGTCGGCACTTACAGTTATATTCTTAACTATGCCCGTTCACGAATTTGCCCATTCATTTGCGGCATATAAACTAGGGGACAGGGCGCAAAAATATTCGGGAAGACTAACCCTTAACCCCTTTGCTCATATTGACTATCTCGGTGCCCTCGCTATTCTTTTTGTTGGTTTCGGTTGGGCAAAACCCGTTAATGTAAATCCTTATTATTTTAGAAATCATAAGGTAGGAATGGCTTTGACTGCTCTCGCAGGTCCGGTTGCAAATCTTCTTACCGCCTTTATTGCTATCTTTTTTTGCAATCTTTTTACCTTTCTCTCTTTTTCTTTTAGTAGTTTTGCAATTTTAGGATATATTGCCCTCTTCTTTGAGTTTATCGGAAGCATAAATCTCGGCCTTGCCGTATTTAATCTAGTCCCGCTTCCTCCGCTTGACGGCTCAAAGGTTTTGGCTATAATTCTACCCGATAGAATTTATTATAAGGTTATGGAGTATGAACGATATATCTATTTCCTTTTAATAATACTTCTTGTAACCGACGTGCTGACAAGGCCGATAAATCTGGTTACAAGTTTCATTTACTATGCTTTTGATTTAGTTACCGCATTGCCTTTTATTATCTTAATTTGATTGGTGATTTATGGAAAACATACTGCTTTATAAGATGGACGAGTTCGAAGGTCCTCTTGACCTTTTACTCCAACTTATCGCAAGAAACAAACTGAATATTTATGATATTAAGATATCCGTTCTTGTTGAGCAGTATCTTGAGCAAATCAATCTTATGAAAGAAAATGAGATGGATGTTTCAAGCGAGTTTCTTGAAATGGCGTCCCGTCTGCTCTACATAAAAACGGTTAGTCTTCTTCCAAAACACGAAGAAGCCGAGCAGTTAAAACAAGAACTGACCGGCGAATTACTTGAGTTCAGTATATGCAAACAGGTTGCAGAGAAGTTTGCAACAATGACCGACGGTTTTGATACTTTCGTTCGTCCTCCTGAACCTTTTGAAGCCGATAAAACCTATGTTTTATCACACGATAGTGTTGATATTTATAACGCTTATATTACCGCAATGGGAAGAATGGACAGGCGTATATCCGTTCCAACCAAGGCATTTACTAAAATTGTTGCAAAAAAAATCTATTCTGTCTCTTCGAAGATTATTTTCGTTATGCGAAATCTTTGGGGAAAGGGAAGAAAGAATCTTAACAGCCTTTATGCTTCTTCTCGTGACCGTTCCGAACTTGTTGCAACCTTTCTTGCAATTCTTGAACTTGCAAAAGCAAATCGTGTAAGAATTTCGGGAGATAGTGAAAACACAGAAATTGAACTGATTAAGGAGAAAAAACGCAATGCAAAATAAAGAACTCGTCAAAGCGGCACAGGCGGTTATTTTTTCTTCGGGCGAACCTCTGGCTATAAGCCGACTCTCTGAGATTTTTGAACTTACCCCTAAGAAAACTGAAGAACTGGTTTCGCTTGTTGCCGAAGATATTGATAAAAGCGATTTAGGTTTTACACTTATTCGCCTTGATGACCATGTTCAGTTTGCTACAAAGAAAGAATACGCCTCTTACATAAAGGCGGCGTTTGATATTAAGAGAAAAACCCCGCTTTCTCCGGCAGCGTTTGAAGTTTTGGCTGTTATTGCTTATAATCAGCCCGTTACAAAAGCTTTTGTTGAGCAGGTCAGAGGGGTTGACTGTTCAAGCGTTATTGCAACCCTTGTTGAGAAAGATTTGGTTGAGGAGCGCGGAAGACTTGAACTTCCGGGAAGACCGTTGCTTTACGGAACAACGAAGAATTTTTTAAGATGTTTCTCGCTTTCTTCGCTAAAAGATTTGCCCCCTCTTCCTGAAAGTGATAAGAATGCAGTTGATGTTGCCGAGCAACTTGAGGTGCGACCCGACATTTAAACGGTATAAATTAGTAACAAATGTTAAAAATATTATATATAAAATAAAGATAGGAGAAGAAAAATGTCTGAAAAAAATATTGAATCCATAATGAGCGTAACCCTTGAAAACCTTAAAGCAATGGTCGATGCAGATACTATTATCGGCACTCCGATTTATGCGGGAGAGGTTACTCTAATCCCTGTTTCAAAAGTTTCGTTCGGACTTGCAACCGGAGGTTCAGACCTTCCCTCAAAAAACCAATCTAATGTATTTGGCGGTGGCGGAGGTGCCGGTGTAACCGTTACTCCTATTGCCTTTATTAGCGTTTGCGGACAAAATGTAAAAATGCTTCAGGTAAATGCAACCCTTACCCCTGTTGATAAGATTATTGACCAGGTTCCCGAACTTCTTCAAAGGGTTCGTGAGATGTTTGAAAAGAAGACTGTTATTGACAGCGACCCCGGCGAATTAGCATAATGAAAGATAATAAAATAAGACTTCAAAAATTTCTGGCTGAAAACGGCGTGGCTTCACGCCGTAAGTCAGAAGAACTTATAGAGTTCGGCAAAGTTAAAGTTAACGGCCGTGTCGCAAGTATAGGAGATAAAATTGACCCCATAAGAGATAAGGTAACTGTTATGGGTAAAAAGATTATCGCCTCTAATGAAAAGGTTTACATAATGTTGCACAAACCAAGAGGTTTTGTAACGACAATGAACGATGAACGCGACCGAAAGTGTGTGGCTCAACTCGTTAGCGACCTGCCTCAAAAAGTTTTTCCTGTTGGTCGGCTTGACCGCAATTCAGAGGGAATTTTATTAATGACTAATGATGGGGAGTTTGCTAACAGAATAACCCACCCATCTTCTCATGTTAATAAGACCTATCGTGTTACCGTCAAAGGCTCGGTTTCAGATGAACAGATTGATGCTTTGTGTACCGGTGTTGATATTGATTCAGACGGTCGACTGACTTTGCCTTGCGATGTCTTTGTTATTGAGCGAAAACAAGACAGAACGGTTATTAACTTTATAATACACGAAGGAAGAAACCGTCAGATTAGAAAGATGTGCGAAAAGGTTGGTCTTGAGGTTATAAGGCTTAAACGAACCGAAATTGCCGGCGTAAAACTCGGAATGCTCGGTCAGGGAAAGTGGAGAACCCTTAACGAAAAGGAACTCAAAAGACTTAATAATATATCTCAAAATAAGAAGTAAATTTTCCCTTAAAATGCTTGTTTATTTCTGATTTGTATGATATACTTTTGTATTAGTGCAATTCTTAGTTTTTTACTTAACGGAGGACTTTTATGAGCGTTACAGACAGCAAAACATTATTTGAATCTGAAGTGTCTGCACTGTCCGATTCAAATGCAAGAAAGCGTTTAGCAATGCTTTTTGATAACGGTGCTTTTACTGAAATTGACCGTTTTCTTAAAAATAATGATACAGAGTGTGAGGTTGTAGCCGCCTATGGTGAAGTAAACGGTATGACCGTTTATGCGTACGCCCAGAGTGTTGACGTAAATAAGGGGGCTATGGGTAAAGTTCAGGCTGCAAAAATCTCTCATATATATGATTTAGCAACTAAAACCGGTGCGCCTGTTGTTGCGGTTTTTGATTCCTACGGTGCTCATCTTGATGAGGGAGTTGAAGCCCTTGAAGCCTATGGCTCCTTAATTAAAGCGGCAGGAAACATTTCGGGCGTCGTTCCTCAAATTTCTGTTGTTGCAGGTACTTGTATTGGCAGTGCCGCAGTTCTTGCTACTATGGCAGACTTTTTAGTTATGACTAAAGATTCAGAGTTTTATATAACTTCACCCTCTTTGAGCGGCTCAAAAGAAAACGAACTTTCAACCGCCTCAATCCTTACCGATTCGGATACTGCTGCTATGGAAAAGGTTGCCGAACTTTTGGCTTATTTGCCCTCTAACAACCTTTCCGAGCCTATGATGGCTGAATACTCTGCTTCGGTCGGCGACAGCACTATTGAATCAATAGTAGACCAAGGAAGTTTCTTTGAAGTTTCTGCAGATAGCGGAAAATGTATTCAAACAGGATTTGCACGTATTGGTGGCGTTTCTGTCGGAGTTGTTGCAACCAATCCTAAAGAAAATGACGGATATTTCTGTGGCTGCGGAGCAAAGAAGGCAGCAAAATTTGTTCGTTTTTGCGACGCTTTCTCAATTCCCGTTATCACACTTGTAGATTCTCTTGGTATTAAAACTACTGAAAGTTGTGACCAATCAGGCGAAGTAAAGTCTGTGTCGGTTTTAACCAGTGCATATAGCGAGGCAACTACCCCCAAAATCACACTTGTTACAGGTAATGCAATTGCGGGTGCATATATTGCTTTTGTTTCATCTGCTGCAGCACCTGACCTTGTTCTTGCTTTATCTGATTCAGTTATTGGAACTCTTGAGCCGATGACCGCCGTTCAACTTCTTTATAAAGATAGACTTCTTGCAGGAGAAAGCCGAGAAAGTCTTGAGGCTGAATATGCTTTAGAGAAATGTTCTCCGTTTAAGGCTGCTGCTGTAGGTCTTGTGAACGATGTCATCTCTGCTGAAGAGATAACTGAAAGAATTATATCTGCTCTTGATGTTCTTTCATCCAAAAGAGTTACTACTTTAAGTAAAAAACATACAAATATTCCGCTTTAATGGAGGTTAATATATTATGAAACAGTTAAAAGTTACAGTTAATGGAACCACTTATGATGTTTGTGTTGAAGAGGTTGGCGAGGTTGCTGGTGCTCCTGTAGCCGCTGCTGCACCTGCCGCTCCCGTTTCTGCACCTGCTCCCGCTGTTGCTGGCGGTGAAAGTGTATCTGCTCCAATGCCCGGAACAGTTCTTTCGGTTAATGTTTCTGCCGGACAAGCAGTTAAAAAAGGCGATGTTCTTTGCGTTCTTGAGGCTATGAAGATGGAAAACGAAATCTATGCTCCTCGTGACGGCGAAGTTGCTTCAGTAAATGTCGCTAAAGGCGAGTCTGTAGAATCTGGCAAAGTTCTTGTTGTACTTAAATAATTACAGAAAGAGGTTCTTTTCTTTATGGCACGTATTGGTATTACCGAAACTGTTTTAAGAGACGCTCATCAGTCGCTTATTGCAACCAGAATGTCAATGGACGAAATGCTTCCAATGCTCGAAAGCCTTGACAAAATAGGTTATCATTCGCTTGAGTGTTGGGGCGGCGCAACCTTTGACAGTTGTTTGCGTTTTTTAAATGAAGACCCTTGGGATAGACTTCGTACTATCAGAAAGCACTGTCCAAACACAAAACTGCAGATGCTTTTCCGCGGTCAGAATATGCTAGGTTATCGTCATTATGCTGACGATGTCGTAGAATATTTTGTTCAGAAGTCTGTTGCAAACGGTATTGATATTCTTCGTATTTTTGACGCTCTTAATGATTTTAGAAATCTTGAAACCGCTATTGCGGCTGCAAAAAAAGAGGGCGCTCATACACAAGCAGCAATTTCTTATACAACAGGTCCTGTATTTGATATCGAATATTACACAAATTATGCAAAACAACTTGAAAATGCCGGTGCAGATTCAATTTGTGTAAAGGATATGGCAGGTCTTCTTACCCCTTACGGAACATATGACCTTGTTAAAGCGCTTAAAGAAACCGTAAAGGTTCCTATCCAGGTACATTCTCATTATACTTCAGGTCTTGGTTCAATGGTTCTTCTTAAGGCTATTGAAGCAGGCGCTGATGTTGTTGATACCGCTATCTCGCCTTTGGCGCTCGGAACTTCCCACGCCGCTACCGAGGCTATGGTTGCTGCTCTTCAAGGCACCGAGTATGATACAGGTCTTGACCTTGAAGCCCTTGCTGATGTCGCTAAAATGGCAACCGCTCTTCGTGAAAAATATCTTGATAGCGGTCTTCTTAATACTAAAATGCTTGGTGTTGACGGAAAGACCCTTATTTATCAGGTTCCCGGCGGAATGCTTTCCAACCTTGTTTCTCAACTTAAACAGGCCGGGAAAGAAGACAAACTTGCCGAGGTTCTTGCCGAGGTTCCGAAAGTCCGTGCTGACTGCGGTTATCCTCCTCTTGTTACCCCTTCTTCACAGATTGTTGGAACACAGGCGGTATTTAACATTATTGGCGGAGAGCGTTATAAGATGGTTACCAAGGAGTTCAGAGGTCTTGTTCGCGGTGAATACGGAAAAACTCCGCTACCCATCGACCCTGAGTTCAGAAAAATGATTATCGGCGACGCAGAGCCTATTGATTGCCGTCCCGCAGACCTAATTGAACCTGAACTTGAAAAACTCAGAAAAGAGGTTGCTCCCTGGATGGAACAAGAGGAAGACCTTTTGTCCTATGCTCAGTTTGACCAGGTTGCAATTAAATTCTTTGAGGAACGCAATAATAAGAAGTATAAGGTTGATTCTAAACACGCAGACGCAAAGTCCGCAATTCATCCGGTATAAAAAATACTTGCTTTTATTGAAGTTATCTGTTATAATCAGTTCGTTATATCGTTATTTTAGTTTGGAGGTATAGTATATGGGCGTTCTTGAGATTATAATCGGCGTTCTCGTATTACTTGTTTCAATAGTTGTTATTGGTGTTGTTCTTTTACAACAGGGACATCGTGCCGGAATAAACGGCGCTATTTCCGGTGCTGCTGACACCTTCCTTTCCAAGACAAAAGCAAGAACCGCTGACGCTAAACTTGCTCGAATGACCAAGTTTATTGCAATAGGCTTCTTTGTTGTTGTACTTGCTGCCAATATCATTTGTGCAGTTCTTTAGTAATATCGGTGAAATAAAAGAGTTAACACGCAGTGTTTTCGCTTACGCCCCGTAGGGCAGTATTTCCTTAAAAATGTGGAATTCAGGCACAATAATGCGTTAAAACCCGCCAATACGCGTCAGCGTTATTGGCGGGTTTTGCCTTTTCTTGCCTCTGAATTTTCATTTTAAGGTGCTTCGCAGTTTCGTTGAATAATACGGGGCGTGAGCGCTTAAACAGCGTTGTTTTTTTCATAAAAACCTTCTTCTTTTCATATTGATTTTATGTGGAGGAGGCGTTTTTTTGTTATATGTTAAAACTCTTTTGATTGCAGCAGCCGTGTTATATTTGTTTGCTCTTATTTTTGTGATGGTCAAATATGAAATTAGTTTAAGGCTTGTTATCGGCAATTCTTTGTTTGGAATTGTTTTACTTTTTATCTTAAAACTTCTTTCGGGTTATTTAAAAATACCCGTTTACATAAATATTGTATCGGTTATTATGTCGGCGGTACTCGGTCCTATCGGCATTGCCGTTTTTTATTTGCTTGATTATCTTTTTTTGTAAATTAGTCTTTTCTTATTTTTTAATATGTTGTATAATAAAAAAAACGCCTTTGGAGAGAAAAATGCTTAATTTTATTATTGGTCGTGCTTGTACAGGAAAAAGTTATCAAATACTTGAAAGAGCAGCTGCCGCATCTACCTGCGGACAGGCTGTAATAATTGTGCCCGAACAATTTTCTTTTGAAACTGAAAGAGCAATAATTAAGCGCAAAAATGTTATTCTTGACAATGTTAGCATTTTGAGTTTTTCAAGGCTTTACGATGAAGTTGTAAATGCTTTTGGAAGAGGAAGTTCTTTCATTGTTTCGGATTTTGAAAAGGCAATTCTCATAGGTAAGGCTTTAAAAGCGTCAGCAGATAATCTTAAGGTGTTTAATAAATATGTCAATAATCGCGAATTTTTAGGTGTGTTGTCGAATACCATACGTGATTTTAAGTTTGCGGGAACAAATCCTGAAGAATTACTTAAAGCGTCTGAGGAAATCGGAGGTGTTTGCGGAGCAAAACTTCACGATATTTCAAATATAATGTCGGTATATGACGCTTTGCTTGAAAATAGGTATATTGACCCGAGTGACCAACTTTCTAAATTATATGACCTTCTTTGTGAATTTAATTTCTTTGAGGACAAGCAGGTATTTATTGATTCATTTACGGGCTTTACCGGTCAACAGTACAAAATTATTTCGAAAATAATTGAACAAGCAAAAGAGGTAACCTTTTCGTTTTGTACCGATAATCTGGATGATGAATCTTTCGGGGTATTTTATAATGTTAATTCTTCTATTCGCAGAATCAAAGAAATCGCTGCTGGTAGGGGAGTTAAATCTGTAAATGTTACCCGGCTTGATAATCATTTTTATACCAATGGTTCAATGGTTGCTTTAGAAGAGTTTATGTCGGGCTCGGCTTGTTTGAGTCAGGATATAATGGATTCGGTTAAGATTATTGCTTGTCAGAACAATCGAGACGAAGCATTAGCCGCCGCAAATATAATAAGCCGTGAAGTTTCAGAAAACGGATATAGATTCAAGGACTTTATTGTAGTTTCCAGAAATGCACAAACTTATGGAAACTATGTTTTGAAACAGTGTGAAAATCATAATGTTTCCTGCTTTATGGACAAAAGCGTTCAACTTGCATATACCCCGCTTTGTATGTATCTGTACAACCTTTTAAATGCTGTCAGAACCTTTTCTACCGATAATATTTTAAGCCTTCTTAAATTATCACTTTTAGATTTTAGCGAAGAAGAAATCAGCGAACTTGAAGACTATACTTTTATTTGGGATATAAAGTCGGCTGATTGGCATAACAACTGGGTAATGAGCGTCAAAGGTATGCAGACCGATGCCGATAGCGAACGAGATTTGGAGCGTCTAAAAAGCATAAACGCTACAAGAGAGAAAGTCGTTAGAATTTTATCGGATTTTAAATCTGATTATTTCGGCACACCTAAACAACGTTCAAAGGCGGTTTACAACCATCTTATTAAGAGTAAAATAAATGACAAACTGTCAAGCCTTTGCGAACTGCTTGAAGACGAGGGAGACGGTTTTAGTTCGTCTATAATAGAGCAAAGTTGGGACATAATTGTCAGTGTACTTAACAGCATTGTAAAGGTGCTGGATGACAAGATAGTTCAAGATGACGAATTTTACGACGCATTTGTTATCGCCACAGAGTCTGCGACTATTTCTAACATTCCCCAGATGCTTGATGAGGTAACCTTTGGAAGCGCTGACCGAATTCGTCCTTCAAAACCAAAGATTTCAATTATTCTTGGCGCAAACCAAGGTGTCTTTCCTGCGTCGCTGACAAACGGTAGCGGAATTTTTGCGGAGTCTGACAAAGAAAAAATTAAAGATTTTGGAATAAATCTTGATGATGACTTTATTAAGGGAGCGATAGAAGAAAACTATCTCGTTTATTCTATGCTTTGCTGTCCTATGGATAAGGTTTATGTTCTTTATTCCAAAAAATCGTCAACAGGAGAAGAACTTGAGCCTTCTTCATTTGTTTGTAGACTTTTAGATAAATTTACAAACATTAAAACTACCGATTTCGCACTTTCAAGTAAGGGAGAGTTTGTTCCCCGTACTGCAAAATCCGCATTCAATGAGGTTGGCGGTATGAGTGATGACAGTGCTGTTACGGTTCTTAATTCTCTTTCTGATTATGATGAATATGAGGATAAAATAAAGGTTTTCTCTTCCCTAAAAGAAGAGAGTGATTTTACTATAACTAATGAGATTGCGGATAAACTTTTTGGCAGAAATATTCAGATTTCAGCAACAAAGTTTGATATCTATCATAGATGCAGTTTGTCCTTTTTGCTTAAAAACGGAATAAATCTCCGCAAAATCGAAAAGGCAGACCTCAATGTTCTTCAACGCGGAACTATAGTACATTATGTACTTGAAAACATAATAGCAGATTACGGCAAGAATCTTTGCGGTTTGTCGCCCTTAAGGATATCTTCGGAGGTTGATAGGCTTATTAACGAATATATTTCGGCCGTAAGCGGTTCGCAAATTTTAATGACCCCTCGTTTTTCATATCTGCTCGATAGAATATCAAGTTCTGTTAAAGAAATTGTTTTGCATATTGCAAGTGAGTTTGAGCAGAGTGATTTTGACCCTAAATACTGCGAACTTACTATTGGCGAAAACGGAGATATACCAAAACTTGAATACACACTCTGTGATGACTCATCGGTTTATCTTGAAGGGAAAATTGACCGAGTAGATGTTTATAAGAACAATGTTCGTGTTGTTGACTATAAAACCGGAAGATTAAGTTTTGTGTTATCGGATACACTTGTCGGACTTAATATGCAAATGCTTTTGTATTTAAGAGCCTTTATAAAAAACGGGGAACATTTAGTCAAAACACCGCAACCTGCCGGAATTTTATATATGCCGGCAAGAAAATCGATTGACAGTAAATCCCTTAAAATGAACGGTCTGATTTCAAATGATGATGAAATCGTTTTTGCAATGGAAAAGGAAAACAAGGGTGTTTATGTGCCTAAACATACCGCAAAATCAAATGACCATATTGATAAAGAAGCATTTGACCTTATTTTTGCAAAAATTGACTCACTTATTACCGATATGGGAACAAGTATCCGAAAAGGAGAGTTCTTAGCAAATCCAACCGATGGAATAAAATCCAATGCTTGTCAGTATTGTGATTTTGCAAGTATTTGCAGAAGTAGCGCTAAAAAACACAACAGCGCCGTTAAATATTCAAATGAAGAGATTATTAATATTTTAAAGGCAGGTGAAGACAGTGGCGTTTAACCCTACAAAAGAACAAAGTCTTGCAATAAGTGAAAAGGGAAGTATTCTTGTATCTGCTGCAGCAGGTTCCGGAAAAACGGCTGTCCTTGTTGAGCGAGTAGCACGCATGTTGACCGACCGAGAAAACCCTATTTCTGCCGATAAATTGCTTGTGGTTACCTTTACAAATGCCGCCGCTGCCGAACTTCGTTTAAGAATTGAAAAAAGACTTGCCGAAGAATTTGATAATAATCCGTCGGATTTGTTTTTGCAAAAGCAAAGAATACTTATAAGCAAAGCAAAAATTTGCACCATAGACGCTTTCTGTCTTGACTTTATAAGAGAAAATTTTGAACAGTCACATCTCAGCCCAACCTTTAAAATTGCAGACAACTCAACCTTGCATTTGCTTGAGAAGACGGCAATGTCAAAGGTTGCAAACGACTGTTTCGATTCTTCTGACGGTGAATTCTTAAGTTTGCTTGAATTCTTGGGCGAGGACTATGATGATTCAAAATTTCAAAAATGTATAAAGCAGATTTTCGATTTTAGCCGACATATACCTTTCCCAAACGAATGGCTTAAAAATGTAGTAAATCAATATAAAGTACATACCGACCCAAACTGTTCTGTTTGGTATGACCTTGCTATTGATGCGGTTTGCGACCTTGCGGTCGATGCACTTAAAAATTTTGACAGAGCAATTAAATTACTGCAAACAAATGATACCGCTTTTGAAAAATATTTTAGCAACTACAATTATTTTTACGAACTTTCTGACTCTGTGTTGTCGCTTTGCGAGAATAAGGATTGGGATGGTATTTTATCGGTCATTTCGTCCGTTAAAGCGCCCACCTGTAAAAACCTTTTAGCAGAAGAAAAGACGGATGCGGTTGTTTCTTCTATTAAACTAAGAGACGAGGGTAAGTCTACTTTAAAGAAAATTGAAACTATTATTTATGCAAGTAAAAAAGAAATCGCTATTCAAACAGAGATGCTGTTACCATTTGTTGAAAAAATAGTTTCGCTTGTTATTAGATATGAAGAAACACTTTATGATTTGCTTAAAAAACAGGACTTGATAACTTTTTATATAGCCGAGCAGACGGTTTTAAATATGTTAGCAGTCTTTGATAATGGAGAAATTAAGGTTTCATCATTTGCAAATGACTATATCTCGAGATATGACGCTATTCTTGTTGATGAGTATCAAGACACTAACTCTCTTCAAGATACTCTCTTTTCAATTTTATCAAACTCGGGAGAAAAACTCTTTTGTGTTGGAGATATGAAACAGTGTATTTACAAGTTTCGCGGCTCTAACCCAATGAATTTTCTGAACAAAAAAGAGAATGCGTTTGATATTAAAGACCGAAACAAACCTGCCGATACTCTTCGGATTGATTTGGGTTGCAATTTCAGAAGCAGACCTGAAATATGCGATTTTATAAACTGTGTTTTTGATAAAATTCTTTATAAAGAAAATTCTGATTTCGACTATGACGAAAAAGAGAAACTTATTCCAATGGCAGAGTTTGAGTCAACTGAAGAGTTAAAGATTGAAACACACCTCTTTGACTTTGAGTCGATTGCTCAGGACGACGAAAACGATTATGGCGCAAAAATTCAGGCGGAAGCCGAAGAAACAGCAAATATCATTCTTGAAACTATAAATAAAGAACCTTTTCTTCGCGGTAAAGACGGACTTAGAAAAGCGGATTTTGGTGATATCACTATTTTGGTTCGTTCAATGAAGGATAAGGGTGATGTTTTCATTAAGACGCTCAAAAACAGGGGAATACCGGTGTGTGCCGCCTCTTCGGAAGTTCTTGAGTCGGATGAGGTGCAGACGCTTATTGCGCTTTTAAAGATTATAAATAATCCCTCAGACGATATTGCTCTTGTTACTGTTATGACCTCTGTATTATTTGGTTTCTCAATTAATGATATTGCGTCATTCAAAGTTAAGCACAGACGAGGAAAGATGATTTCCGCCATAACAGCGGCTGCTAATAACTCAAATGAAAAACTGGCGTCTTTCTTAAAATTAATATCAAAACTCAGAAGAAAGAGTCTTCTTATGCCTATCAGTTTGTTAATTGATGATATATTCGAGGAAACAAATATATTAAATCTCTATTCCGTTCAGGAAAACGGCGAAATGAGAAGACTTAATCTTATGTGCATACAAAACCTAGCCGCATCGTTCGAAAACGAACACAGAAAGGATTTAAGAGGATTTATAAATTATCTTTCTGAAATGGACGATAAGGATTTGGGGCTTGCTGTTGAAGGAAGAAATACGGTTACGGTTATGTCAATACATAAATCAAAGGGTTTACAGTTTCCTGTGTGTATTGTTGCTAACACAACCAATCAGTTTAATTTCCAGGATTTCAGCAATCCGCTGCTTGTTAGCGAGGAGTTCGGATTTTCAACAACATATTATACCGAGGATAAACTAAAGGTAGATAATTACCTTTTAAGAACACTTATTAAACATCAAGAAAAACGGCAACAACTTGCCGAAGAGTTAAGGGTTTTTTATGTTGCTCTGACTCGTGCGGAAGAGAAGCTTATTCTTTTAGCCTCTTTTAAGGACCTTGATAAAGAAGTTAAAAAGAAAATTGAAGATGTAGGTAATTTTTGCACAGACGGTAGGGTAGACTATGCTCTTTTCAGAAAAAACAATTCCTATTCTGATTGGATTTTAGAGGCACACATTTTAAACGGTCACGCTAAGGCCTTGCTTGGAAAAGAGATAAATAAAGGGATTTTTATTCACAGAGAGGTTGAAAGGCTAAATAAAGTTACCTCTGTTAAAGAAACCTTTGAACCTGATTTAACAAATTCTAAAAATCTTAAAGAGATTTATCGTTTTGAGTATCCTTTTAAGGACCTTCTTGAAATTCAGTCAAAGGCTTCCGTTACCGAGATGGTGCATAAAGCAGACAGTAAATTATACCGATTTACCGAAAGACCTGCATTTATGCAGGAAAGCGGACTTAGTTCTGCCGAAAGGGGAACGGCAATTCATAAGGTTATGCAATATGCAGATTTTAGTAGATGTATAACAGACCTTGAAAGTGAAATTGAAAGATTGCATGAATATTTTTATCTTACCGATGCGGAATATGAGGTTGTCGATAAGGAAAAACTCAAGGCATTCTTTTCGTCAAATCTTTGCAGTCGCATTATATCGGCTGAAAATGTTAAAAAAGAAATGCGCTTCATAACAGAATTCCCTGCGACCGAAATAAATAATGACCTTGACGTTAGGTTTGCTGATGAGATGATTGTGGTTCAGGGTGCTGTTGATTTACTTTTTGAAGACGGCGGAAAAATTAATATTCTCGATTTTAAAACCGACCGAAACAAAAGTGAGGAAGAACTTCTCTCTGCTTACAGCGAACAACTTAAAATTTATGCAAAAGCGTGCGAGAAGTTATATTCAAAACCTATTGGAGAACTTATAATTTATTCTTTTTCTCTGTCTAAACCCATCTATGTAAAATAAGAGATGCTCTTTGAGCATCTCTTATTTTATTACCGGCTGAAGTTGTTTTGAATCCATCGCCGATATAATTGTTTCTTCAAGCAATCCAAAGTCTGCTATAATAGAGCGTTCCTTATTGATTGGGTCATCTTGTGAAAATGGTACAAAATAATAGTTCCTGGTGTTTAGGATAAAACCGATATTCTTTGCTGTTGCTCCGAGAGCATCGTTTGACGCAATCGCCAAAACAACCGGTCGATTATTTCTGATATGAGCCTTTACTGCCATAGTGACCGATGTGTCGGTAATTCCGTATGCTAGTTTTGCGAGAGTGTTTCCGGTACAGGGACAAACTGCAAGAACATCAAACATTTTTTTGGGGCCAATAGGTTCAGCCTCTTCTATTGTGTGTATAATTTTCTTACCTGTCAGAGTTTCAATTTCTTTTCTCAGTTCTTCTGCTATGCTAAATCGTGTGTTTGCTGAGTATACAATAGGGGATAGTATAGGATAGACATCATAGTTATTTTGGACCAAGTGCTTCATCTGAGTCAAAGCACTTGATATGGTGCAAAAGGAACCGCATAAAGCGAATCCAACCTTAACTTTATTCATAAACGCCTCCCAAATAATCAAATGGATTGTTCTTTAATAATTTCAAGAACTGTGCGGGTAAGTATGTTTCCGGCACTAATCGGAGCGGTCTTTTCAGGGAGTGCAGGAGCGTGTACAACTTTTATTCCTTTTTTATCTGCAAAACAGTAATCAGTACCTTTTGATTTAGATGATAGTTCGATAATTATTGTATCGTTTTTAACCTTTTCTAATAAGCATTTATCAAGAACAAGCGACGGAACAGTTTGAAAAATTATATCAAAGGTATCAATTTTTTCCTTTAGTTTTTTATAATCATAAACATTAAAACCAAGAGTTTCGGCGTAGGATTTGTCTTTTTGACTTCTTGCGGCTATAGTGACACTGCCTCTCATTCCACCTAGTCGGTCTGCAAGGACTTTAGCAACTCTGCCAAAACCTGTTATCAGAATATTACTTTCAAAAAGGCATCTTTCCGAATGTTCTATGGCAAGTTTAATAGAACCCTCTGCTGTGGGTATTGCGTTAAGAAATGCAAAATCATCCCGCTTATTTATATCAATGGTATTAAGTTGGTCGTTTTGATAGTTGCAGGTTATTATAATCGTTTCTTTGCTAACTTTATTAAGAAGGTCATCTATATTAGTATCAAATGAACCGTCAATATTGAGTTTGCCGTCACCCTTAAGTGTAGGTATTGGAAGAATAATACAGTCAAAGTCATGCAGATTCTCAATTTCTTCTGACCTGCTGAACAACCTTACAGTAAAGCCCTTATTTATAAGGTTTTCCGCTAAAATTTTGTGTCTTTTTGAACTGCCGATTATACAAATTTTCATTATATCACCAAAAAACGCCATAAAATGTTTACAGTACATTTTATGACGTTTAATAATATTAGTGAGTTTCTTTTTTTAAATATTCTAAAATTTTTTCTCTTGAATTGTTTTCGGGGTGTTCAATAACATATTCGGTTGCTTTTTCAAGCAACTCTCCAATTTTGCGACCTTTAAAGCCGAGTTCTAAAAGAACTTGTCCGTTAATTTTAATATGACTAGTCAAATAAGGCTCAGAATTTGCCTCTATTTCGTTTTTATAACCCACAAGGTCATCAGACCGGTCAGGATATAAAAGTTTAATATAACTTAAATACAGGTCTGTTTTATGTGTACCGAACTTAGATAAAAATCGTTTGAACTCGGTTTTCGTTTTTGGAATAGCAAAGTCAGAAATACTATCTAGAAAATCAATTAAATCCAAGACCTTTTTTTCTGCATTAAGTATCGTTTTAATTTTTATAGAATCATGCTTACAAAGTGATACAAATAAAGCGAATCTAAACAAACAATTATCGCTTACATCTTTTATTCTGCAAAAAGTATTATAATCATATTTGCAAGTATCAATTCCAAAAAAATCAAGTCCGCCACAATTTAAAAGACCGAGAATTATTTGTGGCCTCTTTCCTGACAATAGTTTTATAAGTTCTTTATATATCCTTTCTCCGCTTATAAATGAGAGAGTATCTGAAAGATTCAGCGCGGCTTTCTCAGTTTCGCTTTCAATATCAAAATCAAGAACACTCGAGAATCTGTATGCTCTTAATATACGCAAAGCGTCTTCCGAAAAGCGCAATTTAGGATTACCGACCGATTTAATTGTTTTTCTTTCTAGGTCGCCGATTCCACCAAACAGGTCAATAATTTCTTGTTTTGGATTGTATGCAAGGGCGTTTATCGTAAAATCTCTTCGGGAAAGGTCTTGTCTTATGTCGCTTACATATTCAACTTTTTCAGGATGTCTTGAGTCGGTGTACTGCCCGTCTGTACGGTAGGTTGTTACCTCAATAGAAAAGCCGTCAATAATTACGGTAACAGTTCCGTGACTGATTCCTGTGGGGATAGTATGTTCAAAAATTTTTATTATTTCTTGCGGTTGTGCTGAAGTTGCAATATCAATATCGTCAGATTCTCTTGCTAAAATCATATCTCGTACGCAACCACCAACAAAATAGGCTTCGAACCCGTTTTGTTCAATAATTTCAAGGCAATCAAGAGCATATTGTGGAAAATTTAGCATAAATCTGACTCCAATAAAAAAATAGTTTCTTTTTTTGAAAAAATTGGTATAATATTAATTAAGCAAATATAATTTGAGGTTAATTTTATGAAAGAACAACGCAGTACTGATAAACTTCTTACTAATATTAAAAGAGTCCATATGATTGGTATTGGCGGCTCAGGAATGTGTCCTCTTGCCGAAATACTTCACAATAAGGGTTATGTACTCTCTGGCTCGGATAATAACGAGGGAGATACTCTCAGCAGAATAAGGTCGCTTGGAATAAAAGTGTTTCTGGGACACAGCGCAGAGAATATTCAAGACGCTGAACTTGTGGTATATTCTGCCGCAATTTCTCCCGACAACCCTGAACGTGTTGCCGCTCAGGAAAAGGGAATTCCTACTATGGAACGCTCGTTACTTCTCGGGGCTCTTACAAGATGTTATGATAATGTTATTGGCGTTTGCGGTACTCACGGTAAAACAACTACCTCTTCTATGATAACACAAATACTTTATTTAAACAAGATGGAACCTTCAGCAGTTATCGGCGGAAAATTGCCGATTATCGGCTCTAACGGTCTCTCCGGTAAAAGCGATATTTTGGTTTGCGAGTCTTGTGAGTTTGTAAACACCTTTCTAGAACTATCTCCCGATATAAGTGTTTTGCTTAATATTGATAATGACCACCTTGATTATTTTAAGACAATGGATAATCTCATAAACTCTTTCAAGAATTTTGTCAGCCTGTCTAAACTCTGTTTTTATAATGGAGACGATGAGTTGGTTTGCTCGGCTTTAAATAACCTTGATGTTAAGAAAATTTCTTTTGGAATGAGTGATTCAAACGATTATCGGGCGGTAAATGTTCGCCCCTCTAAATTCGGCTTTGCGTTTGATGTTTTAAAGAATAACGAAGTGTTGGTCGCTCTTGACCTTAAAGTTCCCGGTCTTCATAATGTTATGAATGCTTTGGCGTCGGTTGCGGTTTCAGATTATTTAGGCGTGGTCTCAAACGGAATTAAATTTGCAATAGAAGAGTTTAAAGGCGCAGGAAGGCGTTTTGAATTCTACGGTGAATTTAACGGTTTTGTGCTTGCAGATGATTATGCTCATCATCCGACAGAAATTGCGGCAACTCTTCGTGCGGCACATGACCTAAAATATAAAAGAGTTATAGCGGTGTTCCAACCTTTTACCTTCTCAAGAACCGCTTTGCTTAAAGACGATTTTATAAAGGCCCTCTCTTTAGCCGATAAAGTTATCTTAACCCCAATTATGGGTTCTCGAGAGGTCAATACTTACGGAATTTCTTCTAAAGATATTGCTGAAGGTCTAACTGATTGTATATGTACATCTGATTTTGATGAAACGGTAGATTTAATTTTGAGCACTGCAACTTCAGGAGATATAGTTATAACTATGGGCGGCGGAGATATTTATAAGGTTGCCAAAAAGATTGCCGAAAAGTTTTAAATTAAATAAACTCCAAACTATAAATTAGTTTGGAGTTTATTTTTTTAGGAACTCAAGATTTATATTACCAAGTGAAATTTTATCTGTGCTTTTAAGAAAGGCGTTTGACACTTGTTCTCCGTTTACAAATGTGCCATGCGGTGTTTTATAATCAATAAGAACAAACTGATTTTTTTCGTTTATAATGAAAAAATGACGGGGGGCAACTCGGTCTTCTTTCTTAAAGAGTACCGTATTGGTAAGTTTGTGACCTATACGGGTTTTCCTTGAGAAAATCATATACTCTTTTCGGTATGATTTACTGTTTATGACCTTTAATGTTGCGGTTTTTGCAAATTGTTCTCCTATCCCTATAAACAACGCAATAAGTAGTGTAGTGGTAAGGGTTGTAATGATTAAACGAGCAATGGAATTATAGGTTAAAGAATAAACAGTACTGTGTGCTAAAGCGCTTAGTGCACCGCCTATTGTTCCGCCTGCAAAGCAAAACAGGAATCTTTTTAAACTCCGTTTTGTGATACCAATTGTTACCCCTACTACAGCACCCGCAAGTAAGAAAATAATTAAATACCAAACTGATGTTGAAGTGTTCGACGGAATATCCTTTATGAAAAGGGAATTAACGCCTAGTGCAATCTTAGTAGTAAGGTATGAAGTTATCAAAGAAATAACTGTCCCGATTAAAGCAAAGATACTTGCTTTAATTTTGGAGCCATAATGCAATCCTTCTGAAAGACAAAGTAATAGTGATAGGGAAGTTATTATAATTGCAAATTTAATGGCAGTTGTTCTTATAACAAAAGAGCGAATTGTTTCGCCAAGCGTCAGATAATTGTTTTCAAATTCGATAGAGAACGAGTCACTTAGAGCATCGTTTGCAAAACTATCGAACATAAGATATTCTTCAACAATAAGGGATTCTTGTTTTGACGCACCATAGATATACCACTCGATAAAAGAATTAATATTTTCGGGGTCAATATCATTTTTTTGGCAGTACGAGTTAAAAGAATTTGCAATTTTGCTAAAGGAGTTTGTTGCGTCATCAGAGTATTCGAGGTAATCTGAAAGTATGTCATAACCTTCACGCCATGCGAGAGCAGATTCGCTTGTTATAGGAGAAGATAGTTGAATCAAACCGAACGAAATTATAAATGCAAAAATAGCCCAAGCGATATATTTATGTAAAATTGTCTTAAAGGAAAAACCGCTCTTTATATATGCCTGTACCGGCTTTGTATTTTTTGCCTTTATAAGCAAACAATCAATTTTGGATTTAATTGATTGTTTTGTTACAAGTTCGGGTTCAGAATATTCCGTATCTATTCTGGCGGTAATGTTTTTTCTGCCCTTAGGCCAAAGGTCGGTGTTTTCGTCGGTCCATTTTGCCGCCTCTTTATTTATCTTAAATTTTGGAAACTCTCTGTACTGAATTATTTGACTAATATAAACAATTATATCAGTCAGCGATTTGTATTTAGTTATAACGGGCGAAAGCGCAAGAAAACCGTTCTTTATTGATGGGTGCCAGGTAGGAGTAGTAAACTTGAAAATAGGTGGAATAATGGGATATAGGGGTGGGAAATAAATATTAAGCCGATGTCTTTCTGCCAACTCTACAGGAGAGTCTTTTTGCTTGTGAAGACCCTTAACTAATATGACGACAGAACACTTCTTTAAAAGCCCCTTTCCTGTGTAGGAAATAATAATGTTTCGATTTTCAGAAAATGCTTTTTTAGAAGCGTTAACTTCAAGTTCAATTCTTTCTTTCCTTGCGCCCATTCTTCCACCTCCTTTAAATAATATATGAAATTATATAGAACAATTGACAATTAAAATAATTATACACTCATTAAATAAATTTGTCAATTATTCGTGGCATACATATGAATCGTTGTTGACTAATGCTTTTATTAAACAAAAAACAGAGGAATAAACCTTACGGTCAATACCTCTGTTTTTGTTTATGGGCTACAAAAAAGATAATTTTGCCATTTTTGCGTATGAATTCGAACTCTTACAGAAAATGAAATCCGTGCAAGCACGGATGAAATCTGCTATGCAGATGAAATCTTCGGCTACTCCTCAGATGAAATTAAATCCACCCATCCGCCGTCGAGGCGGATTTCACCCAACGAAGTTGGATTTCATCGTCGAAGACGATTTCACCCACCCGCAAGGGTGGATTTAGTTGAAAAACCGACTTGTCTAAACAAGTCGGTTTTTCTGGTCGAGGCGACAGGATTCGACCGTCTGCTTCGCATACTGCCTCGCTTGTCGACCCAAGGCTACGCCTTCGGCACCCGACTTCGCGCTCTGTCTAAAAAACGATACACCGTATCGTTTTTCTTAACGCCAGACCTTCTCAGGTTCGAATCCTTCAATAAAACGGAAATTAAAAGGAACCAACCTTGCGGCTGATTCCTTTTAATTTTGGTCGAGGCGACAGGATTCGAACCTGCGGCCTCTGCGTCCCGAACGCAGCGCTCTACCAAACTGAGCCACGCCTCGAAATTTATTTACCAATGTATTATATAGAATTGGTACCTTTTTGTCAAGCGTTTATGAATATATCACTATATTATTCCAATAATACTTAAGAAAGGGGAATTACTGTGAACAAAAAAGATTACGATAAACTTGTAAAGAAAGCCACTCCTCCATCAAAAAAAACCAGAGATTTTCTTTTTGCATTTTTAATAGGTGGCAGTATTTGTACAATTGGTCAATTATTAAGAGAACTGTTGCTTTATCTTGGCTTTAACGAGGAGAAGGTTGGTATGACAGTTTCTGCAGCGCTAATAACTCTTGCAGCAGTTTTAACAGGCTTTAAATTGTTTGAAAAGATTGCAAAACATGCGGGTGCAGGTACACTGGTACCAATTACAGGTTTTGCAAATGCTGTTATTTCTCCTGCAATTGAATTCAAACCTGAAGGATTTGTTTTAGGCGTCGGCGCAAAAATGTTTGTTATCGCAGGACCTGTTATTGTTTATGGCACAGTGGCTAGTGCTTTATATGGTATGGTGTATTGGATATTATCAATGTTTTAAAACAGCAGAATTTCTGCTGTTTTTTTGTATAATGGTTTTTTAAACGTAGAACCTAATATAAAAAGTATGGAGGTAAAAAATGAGAAAAATTGGAAAAAGATGCTTAATTTTTGATAAAAAAATATCTATAATTTCTTCTGCTGGGGTTGTCGGACCAAAAGAAGGTCAGGGGCCTTTGGCAGAGTACTTTGATAAGTGCTTTGACGATAGTATTTTAGGTCAAGACTCTTGGGAAAAAGCAGAAAGTATGTTACAAAAGAGTGCTGTTGAAACTGCACTTAAGAAATGCAATAAAACTTCTGATGATATTGACTTAATATTTGCGGGCGACTTATTAAATCAATGTACTGCAAGTTCATTTGGACTTATGGATTTAAGTATTCCGTTTGTCGGGGTTTATGGTGCTTGTTCAACAATGGCGTTAACCTTAATAAATGCAGCAATAAGTATTGAAAGTGGTGCCGCACAAACTGCAATCGCGGTTACTTCATCACATTTTTGTTCTGCCGAACGTCAGTATCGTTTTCCGCTTGAATATGGAGGAGTCAGACCGTTATCATCACAGTGGACTGTTACAGGCTCAGGCGCAGCAATACTATCAGAAGGTGATGATATTCTTGTAGATAGTTGTACGGTTGGAAAAATAATTGACTATGGTATAAAAGACTCTAACAATATGGGTGCTGCAATGGCACCTGATGATGTTAAAATAAGACCATACCCAAAGTTAGAGGGTATGGTCTTATATAATGCACAAATCCAGTATTCAAGGGGGTTCTGAGCACTTTTTAATGAGTTTTATATCCGTAAAAAACAAAAAAATTGCCGCAATAGAGTGAGGATGTCCATCTTCATTTTATTGCAGAAAAAAGGAGAAATTGAATTATGTTTTATGAATATTTAGTTAAAACGTTTAGGTATGATAATCCATTTACATTTTCGGAAATTGTTTACCCAAGCTATTCTCGCTTTCAAATAAGCCGAGGTTTAAGAAAACTTTGTGAAGAAAAAAAGATAGTTAGATTTGAAAAGGGTATGTATTATATACCCAATATAAGAAAACATGGAATTAGCATTTTTCGACCTATAAAGGTGGTTGAAAAGAAATTTATTAAAGATGGAGAACATGTTTTCGGTTATTATTCAGGCAAATATTTGCAATATGAGCTTGGCATATCCAAACTAAAACCAGCTATCATTGAAATCTATACAAATGTTGAAAGTAGAGATCTCCATAAGGTTAGTTTAGGTAATTACCAAATTTCACTCCGCAAACCTAGAATAAAAATTGATCAATTCAATGCTAAAGTACTATGCTTTTTAGAACTAATGAACGGTATCGAAATTGAAACCCTTGACGAGTATAAACGAAAACTAATCGCTGATTATATCAACGAAAACCGAATCACTCAAAGGCAAATCACTAAATACATACCGTATTTCCCCGATAAGACCTGCAGAAATCTAATTGAAAGTGAGGTAATCTACAGTGTCACGCAGTAATAGTTGTATGGTTTGTACATACCTAATCGAACTTGTCGCCGGAATAATGACCGGTTACATATTTATCTATCTTGATGATGCCATTGTGATGCGATTTGCACTGTCGATGCTATATATCCCCGCAGCTCTCGTCCTTGTGGATGCAAAATCAAAAGCGGTGCGTTTCCTCGTTTACCTTATGCTGACTGCTGTCTGCCTGTGGGGCGTGTTTTACGCTATCTATTGGCGCCGACCTTTCGGATTTTCTCTTATTTTTTGTGCTATTGTCGGTTTTATCTACTATGTAATATTCACCGATAAAGCAACA
>SVPA01000003.1 GCA_015066085.1 Oscillospiraceae bacterium | reverse complement strand
TGATATTGAAGATTGGCAGAAAAATCTGTTGCTTAACAACATCCTTGATAGAAAAGAAGATGTTGATATGTCAAATTATGATGACTATAACAGTTTTGAAGAATTTGACTATGCACAGAAAAACCCCGAAAAATATGCCGTTTCAAAGGCGGTCGGTGGTTATTCTGCGTACAAAACATATTCTGATGAGATGTACGATATTAAGGCAGATAAAGACGAAAACGGAAAATCTATAAGTGGCAGCAGAAAAGAAAAGGTTATCAATTATATCAACAATCTTGATGCTTCCTACGAAGAAAAAATTGTTCTGTTTAAGTATGAATATCCTGCCGATGATACCTACAATGCGGATATTATCAATTATGTAAATGGTCGCAACGATTTGACCTACGAGGAAAAAGTTACGATTTATACGGAACTTGGCTTTACAGTAAAAGACGGATATGTGTATTGGGATTAGGGGGCTATATGCCCCCTTTTCTTTTGAAAGGAGTGGTTAAATGAGCGAGAAACAAGACCGCACTTATGCAAGAACGGCGCAAGATATTGAGCGAAAATATTCTTTTGGCAAAACATTCGCAGATATGTTAGGGCTTATCAACGAAAATCGTGACAAGGTTGACTCGGTTGAGTCTTCTCTCTTTGATGAAATAACGAAAACATCAACAAACCTTAAAAGAGATACCGAGCAAGTAGTTATAGAAGCAAAAAAAGAAGTAACCTCGCTTGTAGCCGATGTTGACGAAAGAGTTACCGAACTATCAAGCGAGGTAACTATGAAACTCGATGCGGATGCCGTTAGTATTCTTGTTGAAAAAGAAATTGCAAACGGTGTAGACCGAGTTGAAACAAAGACAGGTTATGTATTTGATGATAGCGGACTAAATATTTCAAAGTCAGATAGTGAAATATCTAATTTACTTGACCACGAAGGAATGCGTGTTCAGAAAAACGGCGATGATATTTTAGTGGCAAACAAAGACGGCGTAGATGCTAAAGACTTACACGCTAAAACTTACCTGATTATCGGTGAGGGCGAAGGTAGAAGTCGATTTGAAGACTACAGCCCAAACAGAACAGGATGCTTTTGGATTGGGGGATAAATAAATGGCGACAAGCGGACAACTAAATACCAATACCACTTATGACTCGTATTTTTGGGTAAAGTGGGAGCAGAAAAACCAATATATCGCCAACAATCAAACGGTAATAAGTTGGTCTGTTGGTGTTTACTGTGGGCATAGTTTTTATAGCAACGCTATTAAGATGTCTGCCGTAACTATTAACGGCACTAAAGTATATAACGGTGGAACATACTCTAATTATTCTGTTGGAAATCACACTATCGCCTCTGGCACACTTACGATTAACCACAATTCAGACGGAACAAAAACTTTCAGTATTTCAGCCTTTACAGGTTGGCTTTACAGCAATAACAATTATTCCTCAAATGGTGGCAGTTACGCCCTAACAGCAATACCTAGACAGGCAACCTCGCTTACAGCCCCCGATTTTAGCGATGAGGATAATCCTACCGTTACATATTCAAACCCTGCCGGCAATGCGGCAACAAAATTGGAAGTGGGTATATATAACGCTGCAGGAAACCAATCTTATATACCATATAAAGAAGTAAAAGATAGGACAACAAATTCTTTCCAATTTAAGTTTACAGATGCGGAAAGAGATGTATTGAGGGCCGCTTGTACAAAGAACACTCTTACTGTTAGGTTTTACATAAAAACTACAATAGGCGGCAAATCTTATATATCATCTCCACTTGAACGGACACTTTCGATTGTCAACGCTAACCCTGTAATTACTGCAAGTGTTGTTGATACAAACGCTACAACTATCGCCTTAACAGGCGACAATAAAAAGTTAGTTAAGTATTACAGTAACGCAAAAGCGACAATGAGCGCACAAGCGCAAAAAGGCGCATCAATAAACGAAAATTTATATATCATTAGAAACGGCAACAACACAGGGTACGGCACAACACACACTTTCAACAATGTAGAAAACAATAGATTTACATTTTCTGCTGAAGATAGTCGAGAAAATGTCGGCACAACCGCTATAACACCGACTATGATAAACTACATTAAACCAACTTGCAGTATTGCCAACACTAGACCTGATGCTCTCGGCAATATGACGGTGGCTTGTAGCGGTAGTTACTTTAACGGCAATTTTGGGGCAGCGGCAAACACTTTAACCGTACAATATAGATACGCAATATTGGGCGGCGAATTTGGCGATTGGACAGATATGAATGTTTCAAAGAATGGAAACTCGTATTCCGCCTCTGCCAATTTTGTTATTCCCGACTTTGTGCAAACTCGGTCTTATTCTTTTGAAACAAGAGCGATAGACAAACTTGCAACGGTAGTAGGTTCATCGGGAGCAGTTAAAAGCAAACCTGTTTTCCATTGGGGCGAAAATGACTTTGTATTTGAAGTGCCTGTAACCTTTAACGCAGGTACAAACGGCGAAGGCAATTCGTCTATGGGTAACGAAGTTGCAGGCGATTTGAAGGTCACAGGAAATTTGCGGTTAAAAGGTAGTGGAAATTACGGAAATACACTTCTGTTCGGTGACGGAACATATTGTTATATCTCTGAACCCGAAGACGATAAAATGTATATTAAGGCAAGCCGCATTGACCTTGATGCAAATGGTGTATATGTTTATGGCAACCCTATACCGGCAATGGATAAAGGTGTTTGGACTCCTACGCTCAATTCGGCTGTAGTTTCTTCTTATACTACTCAATATGGTTGGTATAGCAAAATGGGGCAAACGGTTTCTGTAGGCTTTTATATTAAAGCAACTTGCAAATCGGGTTATACAAGCACACAGGTATCAATTTCGGGTCTGCCGTTCACACCAATGTTTGCATCGGCAGGCGGTGGAATGTGTTCGGGGGCGTATATTAGTGGCGGATTTAACTTCCAATGCTTTGTAGCAGAAACAAGCAAGTCTATCACAATAAGAGTACAATCTTGCAACCATACTTCACAAACGAACTTATCAACATCAGCAAGTGGATGTTGGTATCCTTCGGGCGGTGGAGAACTTACATTAAGCGGTACAATTACATTTATAGCAAACACATAAAATTAAAAGGGATAAGGCATTTCTGCCTTATCCCTCTTTTTTTGTTTATTTGTCATTGGTCTAACTGTACTTGCCGAACCGACAGAGGCAAACCTACCAATAGTGAATTTATTGCGATGATTGCTGATAAAATCAGACTAAGACTTCGTGCTGCATAAACGCTTGACAAAATTTAAAGATAAGAATATAATGATAATGTCTTCGGGGCGAGGTGCAATTCCTCACCGGCGGTAAAGCCCGCGAGCCTACTTGGCTGATTTGGTGAAATTCCAAAGCCGACGGTATAGTCCGGATGAAAGAAGAAAAAGTTCTTATGTTATAAGTGTACCCCCAAGGACGTTGTGTACTCCTTGGGGACTTTTTCTTTCCGAAACAAATTTTATATTTTTGGAGGAAAAAATGAAAAACGAACAAATTAAAAAAATTGCCGTTTCGGCAATGTTGACAGCAGTTGCTTTTCTGGTGACCTTTTGTACTGTAGGGTTTAAGGTTAGCGGTTTTCTCTCGTTAGACCTTAAAGATGCTGTAATATCAATTATATCTTTGCTTTACGGTCCTTTTTACGGCTTTGCTTCTGTGCTTGTTGTTTCTCTTATTGAGTTTGCGACAATAAGCACTACCGGGGTTTATGGCCTTGTGATGAACATTCTTTCAAGCGGAACTTTTGCTCTTGTTTGCGGGTTGGTTTATAAAACTAAAAGAAACTTTAAAGGGGCTATTATTGCTTCGGTACTTACCGTTGTCTGTGTAACCGCAGTTATGCTTCTTGCCAACATATTTATTACCCCGTTATACTTCCAAATGCCAACACAAGCAGTTCTTGCTATGCTTCCAACCGTCTTGTTGCCCTTTAACCTTTTTAAAACCATTATGAATGCTTCGATTATGCTTTTAGTCTATAAACCTTTTACAACTGCTCTTAAAAAGGCTCGGTTGGTTTCAACGCTTGATAATTCTAAATACAAGGTTACTACAAAATCTGTCGTTTTGTCGGTAGTTGCTTTAATTTTCTTGGTTTTGGCAATTTTTGTAATGCTTTGGCTCGGCATTGAAGTTAAGTTTTAATTATATTTATTGACAAATTTCGATATTATGTTATAATATAACCCGTTGATAATAAAATTAAATATTATCCTTATCAAGAGAGGCTGAGGGACAGGCCCTGTGAAGCCCGGCAACCTGATTTTTCAAGGTGCTAAATCCTGCGGATTTTTCCGAAAGATGAGGCAAATTAAACCTCGTCTTTTGGCGAGGTTTTTAATTTTTTTGGAGGTTTATATGTCTAAATTCCTATTTACATCTGAATCTGTTACCGAGGGTCATCCCGACAAGGTTTGCGACCGAGTTTCCGATGCTATACTTGATGCAATGCTTAAAGAAGATAAAATGTCCAGAGTTGCCTGTGAGACCTTTGCAAGTACCGGTATTATTACGGTTATGGGAGAAATTACAACAACCGCGAAACCCGACATTGAGGGAATTATCAGAGAGGTTGTTTGTGACATCGGATATAAAAGTGAAGAAGACTTTTTTGACGGTAATACCTGTAAAGTAAATATTATGCTTGATAAACAGTCGCCAGATATTGCTCTTGGTGTTGACAATTCATTGGAACTTAAAGAGGGAGAGAGTGACGAACTTAACCAGTTCGGTGCTGGTGACCAGGGTATGATGTTCGGTTATGCTTGCAACGAAACCCCCGAACTTATGCCTATGACTACCGCACTTGCTCATAAAATGGCAAAGCGCCTTACCGATGTGAGAAAAGCGGGAGTTCTTCCTTATCTTAAACCCGACGGTAAAACACAGGTTACCATTGAATATGAAGACAACAAACCCGTTCGTCTTGATACAGTAGTTGTTTCGTCACAGCATTCGGCTGATGTTTCCCTCGAGCAACTTCGTGCAGATATACTTAGGGAAGTAATTATGCCAGTTATTCCAAGTCAGTTTAAGGATGATGATTTTAAGGTATTTATAAATCCGACAGGTCGTTTCGTTGTGGGCGGTCCCGCCGGTGATACAGGACTTACCGGTAGAAAAATTATTGTTGATACCTACGGCGGTGTTGCCCGTCACGGAGGCGGCGCTTTTTCGGGTAAAGACCCAACAAAGGTTGACCGCTCTGCCGCCTATGCGGCAAGATATGTTGCTAAAAATATTGTTGCAGCAGGTCTTGCTGAAAAGTGTGAAGTTCAACTTGCGTACGCTATCGGTGTTGCAAAACCTGTTTCGGTTATGGTTGACACCTTTGGAACAGGAAAGTACTCCGACGAGCAACTTGCAAATGCCGTTAACAAGGTGTTTGACCTTCGTCCTGCCGCCATAATCCGTGACCTTAAACTCCGTGAAACCTCATATAAAGAACTTGCGGCATACGGTCATATTGGTAGAACTGATATTGATGTTGCCTGGGAAAAAACTGACAGAGTTGAATTACTCAAGTCAAACATATAAAAAAATTCCGTACACAATTGTGTACGGAATTTTTTATTTTTTCTTTGGTTTGTGCTTATTTCTGATAACGGATTTTTTTATTTGATGTGTTTTTCTTCCGTTTGGACTATTATCAGCCACAAGACAGTCCTTACCCGTTCCAATTAGGTCATATCGACCGTATTTTTTAAGGGCACGAAGAACAAGTTGTTTATTTTGCGGAAGAAAATATTGTAAAAGCGCTCGTTGTTCTGCTTTTTCCTCCATTGTCTTTGCCGTATAAATGGGATTCATTGTATATGGGTCAAGGCCGGTATAATACATACAGGTTGAAACAGTTCCCGGGGTTGGATAAAAATCTTGCACCTGTTCCGGACGCAGTCCCTCTTTCTTTAGAAAGACTGAAAGTTCAATAGCATCTTTCATTGTGCTTCCGGGGTGTGACGACATAAGATAGGGGACTAGAAACTGTTCCTTATTAACACTTTTTGTAAGTTCATAAAAACGCTTTTTAAACTTAAGATATGTTTCAATTTCCGGCTTTCCCATAGCCGAAAGAACTTGAGCCGAGCAATGTTCCGGGGCTACTTTGAGTTGACCGCTTGTGTGGTGTAAAACAAGTTCTTTAAAGAATTCTTCGTCCTTATCTGCTATGAGATAATCGAAACGAATTCCTGAACGGATAAAAACTTTTTTAATCCCCTTAATTCTTCTTATTTTGCGAAGAAGTTCAAGATAATCCCGGTGGTCGACGGTTAAATTAGGACAAGGTTTCGGGGCAAGACATTTTTTACCTGAACAAAGTCCGCTTTCAAGTTGTTTTTGGCAAGAAGGAAAACGAAAATTCGCCGTAGGACCTCCGACATCGTGAATGTACCCCTTAAAATCTTTCATTTTAGATATAGTTTCAGCCTCTTTTAGAACCGATTCGTGGCTTCTTACCGCAACCTGTCTTCCTTGATGATATGCGATTGAGCAAAAATTACATGCGCCAAAGCAACCGCGGTTATGCGCTATTGAAAACTTAACCTCTGCAATACCGGGCACACCGCCAAATTTTTCGTATGACGGGTGGTAATCCCTCATAAAAGGAAGTTCGTAAACTTCGTCGAGTTCTTTTGTTGTAAGGGGAGGCATAGGCGGATTTTGAACAACAATATATTTTCCGTGCTTTTGAATTATGGTTCTGCCTCTTACAGCGTCATGCTCATCTTGTTGAATTTTTGTTGCAATCGCATATTGTTTTTTAGACGACTGGGTCGGTTCTTTAACCATTTCAAAAGAAGGACATTCTGTACACTTGCGCCATTCGTAATCAGTTGTCTTAATTTTATATGCGGTACCTAAAATGTCTGTAAGTTCAGAAATTTTTTCGCCGCAATTTAGTCTTCTTGCAATCTCAACTGCGTGCTTTTCTCCCATACCGAACATTAAAATATCGGCGTCGCTATCAATTAAAATTGAGGGTCTGACCTTGTCGTCCCAATAGTCATAGTGAGCAAAACGGCGAAGAGATGCTTCAACGCCGCCTATTGCAATCGGAATATCTCCGTAAAGTTCACGAAGTTTTTTGCAGTAGGTTATTACTGCTCTGTCAGGGCGCTTTCCCGCCTTTCCGCCGGGAGTATAAGCATCATCGCTTCTTTTCTTTTTTGCGGCAGTATAATGTGCAACCATTGAGTCAATATTTCCGCCGTTAACAAAAAAAGCAAGACGGGGTTTACCAAAACGCATATAGTCTTGGTCGCCAACCGGTTGCGGAATTATACAAACCGAAAAACCTGCATTATAAAGTACTCTTGAGATTATCGCAGTACCAAAAGATGGATGGTCAACATAAGCGTCGCCGCTTACTATTATAATATCGGGTCTGTCCCAACCGTAGTTATTCATTTCATCTACAGTTATAGGTAGAAAGGGCATAATTACTCCTAAGTTCATAAATTTTATATTATTTATATTATCATAATTAAACTGCATTTACAATAGAATTTCTTGAAGGAGTAGATGAAATGGAAACCTTAAAAAAACTTGGAATACTTATATTCGTTCAGATTGCCTTTATAACAGTTATATTTATAGTTATTACTTGCGTGCGATTTTTAGATATTAACAGTTTTCAGTCGCTTAAAAATGAATATGAAAAATATGCAAGATTTGATGTAAATAAATCGCTCGTTTATGAGGGGAATTCTGATTGAGTTTTACGCTTTTCGGAGTAAAATTTGAGATAAGTTATATCTTTGCTTGTGCAGTAACTCTATTTATCGCAAGTGACCGCTCTGGAATCGTAATTCCTACTTTAATCTCAGTAATTTTGCATGAGATTGGCCACACATTTTGTCTTTATTTATTTAAATGTAAAATTAAATCTGTAAAACTTTTAGTTGGCACGGTCAGAATTGAGTATGAAGAAAATTTAAAAGATTTCGAGAAAATTATTTCTCTCTTTTTTGGTCCTTTTGTTAACGCAATTGTTGCGGTTGTAGGTTTGTTATTAAACAATGAAATACTTTGTGCAATCAATTTAGTCTTGTCCTTATATAATCTTTTGCCGATAAAAGGGCTTGACGGCGGAAGTATTTTTGAAATTATTATCTTAAAATTTTTACCGCACAAACTTGTTAAAATTGTAATTTTAGCAACATCATTTTCTATTTGTTTTCTTTTGATTTATTTTTTTCTTTTAAATCTTAAAAACTTAACTTTTAATTATTCCGCTATTCTTTTTGTAATATATCTTTTTTTACCGCTTATTTTAAAAAAATTAGGTTGAAAGAAAATGAAATTTAATGTATCATAATATAAAAATTGTTCTTGGAGAAATTATGGAAAACAAAAAATTTGAAGAATTATTGTTAAGCGTTCAAAAACCCGGTCGATATACCGGCGGTGAACTTAATAGTGTTGTAAAAGATAAGGAAAAGGTTGATGTAAGGTTTGCTTTCTGTTTTCCTGATACTTATGAAATAGGTATGTCACACCTTGGAATGAAAATTCTTTATTCTCTTTTTAATCAAAGAGAAGATATATGGTGTGAGCGTGTTTTCGCCCCCTGGATAGACTTCGAAGAGGTAATGAGAAAAAACAATATTCCTCTTTTTGCTCTTGAAAGCCAAGATAGTATTAAAACCTTTGATTTTATTGGTTTCACCTTGCAGTATGAGTTGTCGTATACCAATATTCTTAATATGCTTGACCTTGCCGGAGTGCCTCTAAGAACCGGCGACCGTCCCGATTGGACAACCCCGGTTGTCGTTGCGGGTGGACCTTGTGCTTGTAACCCTGAACCCCTTGCTGATTTTATTGATATTTTCTTTTTAGGCGAAGGCGAAGAGGTTGATTTAGAAGTGATTGACCTTTATAAAGAGGTCAAAGCAAACGGTGGTACTAAAAGTGAATTCCTTTTTAAAGCCTCTCAAATTGAAGGGGTCTATGTTCCTTCCCTTTATAATGTTAATTATAATGATGACGGCACTATAAAAAATATCTTAGCAAACAAAGGCGTTCCGACTAAGGTTAAAAAAAGAATCATAAAAGACTTAAGCAGTGTATATTATCCTGACAAGTTTATTGTTCCGTTTATTGATATAGTGCATGACAGGGCCGTTGAAGAAATTTTCAGAGGTTGTATTAGAGGTTGCCGTTTCTGTCAGGCGGGTTATATTTACAGACCTGTAAGAGAAAAATCTGCAGAAGTTGCCGACCGACAGGCAAGGGCATTGTGCGAATCTTCAGGGTATGACGAAGTATCCTTATGTTCGCTCTCTACCAGCGACTATACAGAGATTAAAGATTTATTAAACAAAATGCTTTCCTGGAGTGAAGACAGTAAGGTAAGTATTGCTTTGCCTTCGCTTAGAATAGATAATTTCCCGAAAGATTTGCTTGATAAGGTTCAGTCGGTCAGAAAAAGCAGTCTGACTTTTGCTCCCGAAGCAGGAACACAAAGACTTCGTGACGTAATAAATAAGAATATTACCGAAGATGAAGTTATATCTACCTGCCGTATGGCTTTTGAATCGGGATATAATGCTGTTAAACTTTACTTTATGCTGGGACTTCCTACAGAAACTAATGAAGACCTTGAGGGGATTGCAGAACTTGCTCAAAAGGTTGTTGATGAATATTATAGTAATCCTTTACGAAAAAAAGGAAAGCCCGTCAGTGTTTCGGTTAGTGCCTCAACCTTTGTTCCTAAACCCTTCACGCCTTTTCAGTTTGAGCCGCAGGTGAGTTTTGACGAAATTCCGTCTAAACAACAGCACCTACTTGAAAGTATAAAGAGCAAAAAGATTTCGGTAAGTTACCACCTAAGTTATACAAGTCTTCTTGAAGGTGTTTTTGCAAGAGGTGACCGAAGACTCTGTGATGTCTTACTTAAAGTTTTCAAATCGGGTCAGCGGTTTGATAGTTGGGACGAATGTTTTGACTTTAAAAAATGGGAAAACGCCTTTTCGGAATGTGGTCTTGACCCGACTTTTTATGCTTCGCGCAGAAGAGAATATGATGAAATTTTACCTTGGGACCACCTCGACTATGGCGTGAGTAAAGATTTTCTTATTAAAGAGAATAAATTAGCCCATAGTGCCGTTACTACCGAAAACTGCAGACAAAAGTGTGCAGGTTGCGGCGCCACCTGCTTTGGCGAAGGAGTTTGTTATGAAAAGCGTTAGAGTCTTTTATAAAAAAAGTGGGAGAATGAAATTCATTTCCCATCTTGATATGAACCGTTTTATGATTAGAATGGTTCGTATGTCAGGAATTCCCGTCTGGTATTCGGAGGGTTTTAATCCGCATCCTTATATTACCTTTGCCCTTCCGCTGTCTTTAGGGTTTAATAGTAATTATGAAGTTATGGATATCCGCCTGAATGATGACGACTATCCGCTTGATTCGGTGTGCAACAATTTAAAGAAACTCATGCCTAAAGGAATTGAAATTTTTAAGGTTGATAACCCCGTTATGAAAGCAGGGGATGTTGCTTTTGCTGAATTTAGGATTGAGTTTGATGATATTTCCTTATATCGTAAAGAAATAATCGAATTTTTGTCATCTGAAAAAATCGAGGCTGAAAAAAAGACGAAAAAGGGCGGAGTCAAAATAATTAACCTAAAGGAATTCATTAGTGAGTTCAATGTAGACGGCAATTCGCTTATTCTTATTCTTTCAGCAGGTTCTAATAATAATTTAAATCCTAAACTTATTCTGGATACTTTTGATAACACAAGAGCAACGAATCTGCCATCATACAGTATAACAAGATGTATGTTGTACAACAGTAATATGGAATGTTTTAAATAAAAAAAGCACAGTAGATACTACTGTGCTTTTTCTTATAAATCTTTTTCGTCGATATAGGAAATAATTAGATTTTGTTCGGATGCATCAAGGGATAAAAACTGACTGTAATTGCTTAAATCAGTAATTTTAGAGTCAAAATCATCAAAAATTGTAAAGGTGGGCTGTTGCATTCTGCTTGAAGAGCGCATTGATTTTGCTATTCCTCTAAGGTCATCGTCATCTAAGCCATATTTAAGAATGAATGGCGTTGTATCAAATAGTTCGGCAAGTAGTAAAAAGTGGTCCCATGTAAAGTTACCGTCCTTCTCACGACCTACATACGCTGTACGGGTCAGACCAAGATAATCAGCAACTTCGGGCTGTTTAAGTTTAAAACTCTTTCTAAAATCTTTTATTCTTTCTTTTATTGATTCGCTGTCTGAACTAAACATATTATATAGGCCCTTTCTTTCAATTTGCGCTTGACTTTAAGTTGTTATGTTGATATAATTCATATCAGTATTTTTGCTAGAGTGGCTCAGGTGGTAGAGCAGCTGATTCGTAATCAGCAGGTCGTGGGTTCGAGTCCCATCTCTAGCTCCAAGCCACACCTTTTGGTGTGGTTTTTATTATTAATATTTGCTTTTTGTACGCTTGTATTATAAATTTTTTGTCGAATTTTGTCAACAAGCCAAAATAAAAAAATACAGACTCCTATGAGTCTGTATTTTTATTTTGTAAGCATATCTATAAGTGTTCTGTAGACAATTGCAGGGTCGTCAAGATAATTTTCTCTTATTCTTATTGCTTGAGCATCATCGGTTGCCTGAAGTGTAAAACTCATTACAACCGTATCGTTTTCTATAGCAGAGCAGGTAACTTTTATTGTTCCGTCCGCCTCATGAGAAATCACAATTTCTGTTTCTTTCATATGTCGGTTTCTCTGAAGCATTTTTTTGAGGAGTTTTAAAGATTTTTCTCGGACTGTAAACGGAACAGACGATTGAAGTGTCTGACCGACATCTCTGCCTTTATCATTTATTACATAACATTCGCTTGAGTTTTCGGTTTCATCTATAAGTGAGTTTTTATGAAGTTGTACAAAAGCATCGTTAACCTCAAATGTATTTGCTATTGCTTCGACATGAAGCAGGTCGGCAATCTGATTTGAGGGAACGGGCTCTGTTACGTTCATTAATAGATACAGAACAAGAATTTTAATTTCGGCTGTACTTTTAAGTCCGCCTTTTCCGACATTAACGGAAATTGCATCTTTTTCCATTACAAGTCTCCTATACACAATTTACTGTTATTATAGTAAATTGCAGTTAAAATGTCAAGTTTTCTGCTATCCGTCGAAGTCTTCGGCTATTTTGTCTGCCTCTGCTACGGTGTTCACGGTTATTCCTTTAATAAGAAGAGTTAAATCCTCACCAGGTAAGACCGACGGATTTATATCATAATATTTTATAATTTTTCCATTTTCAAAGAGAACAATATCGTTTTCATGCAATTTTATTATATATTCTGTTGATATTTTTGTGCCGGATGAAGTATCGTTCGGATTTTCGTTTTTTGGTAAAAAACATATCACTAAAAATGCAACTGATAGTGACAATATTATACCTAAAATTACTGTTCTTATTTTTAAATTTCGACTCATTTTATATTCCTCAACCCACAAAAAATAATAATTGTAAAAAAATTGTTACCCAATTTTGTGTAAAATATGCTATAATAGGAAAAAATGTACTGTGAGGTGTAATGCTTGAACAATTTTAATCGTGATGATGAATTTAAAGATTTCTTTGAAGCGTCTGATAATAATCAGAATAAAGGCTTTGAAGTTTCTTCTGATGAGTTTGATATTTCAAGCAACGACTCTGACGACTTGCTAGACCTTAATAGTTATTATAAAGAAGAGGGTATTGATATAGATGATAATGAAATCTCTTCTAAAAGCCGTCCTAATAATAAAAATAATTTATTAAAGTTCTTGCAGAACAACACTAAGAAAGCGGTAGTGATGAAAGTGCTTAAAATCGTTGTTGCGCTATTTTTGGTTTGTGTAATTGTTGTCTGTGCCAGTGCCGGTGTAGCGGTTGGTTATGTCATGTTAAGTGTTGACGGAACAATGGAAGAAGACCTTAACACGCTAAAACTTGATTATGCAACTACTATTTACGCTAAAAACGATAAGGGCGAATGGGTTGAGTATCAACGGCTTCACGGTAACGAGAACAGAATCTGGGTTAACTATGATAAAGACAGTGCCGAAGAGAAAGCCGAGGGTTATACAGGAATTCCTCAAAACCTGGCTAATGCTTTTGTAGCAATTGAAGATAAACGTTTCTTCGACCACGAAGGCGTTGACTGGAGAAGAACTATCAGCGCATTTGTGACTATGGTTACTAACAGAACCACCTCGGGACACGGAGGTTCTTCAATTACTCAACAATTAGTTAAGAACCTTACTAAAGATAATGATAGAAGCGCAAGTCGTAAGGTTAGGGAAATCATGCGCGCCCGTTACCTCGAAAGCAAGTTTGCGAAGGAAGTAATTCTTGAGTGTTATATGAACACAATTGCAATGGGCAACGGTATTTACGGAGTTGAGGTTGCTGCCGAGTATTATTACGGTAAATCTGTATCTGAACTTACTCTTGCTGAATGCGCTTCAATTGCCGGAATTACCAATCTTCCTGAATATTACAGACCCGATAAAAATCCTGAGAACAACCTAAAACGCCGTAATCTTGTACTCAGTCTGATGTATGACCAGAAACTTATTACCAAAGAAGAATATGAAGCCGCAAAAGAAGAAAAGATGAATGTTGTCGGCAATATGTCTGCGATTAAAGAATCGCCTGTCAATAATTACTTTGTTGATGCGCTTATTGATGATGTAGTAGCGGCTCTTATGGAAAAATACGGATGGGATAAGAGTCACGCAGAGACGAATTTCTATAACGGCGGTTATAAGATTTATTCAACGGTTGACCCGGATATTCAAAGTGTAATTGATTCGGTATATAGTGATAAGAAATATATCCTTAAAAGCAAGAAAGGCGCTTCTTTACAAGGCTCAATGGTTGTAATGGATTATTCGGGCAATGTGCTGGGTCTTGCCGGTGGAATGGGAGAAAAGACCGAAAACAGAGGCCTTAACCGTGCAACAATGTCGCCAAGACAACCCGGTTCAACAATTAAACCTATTTCTGCATATGCTCCTGCTATGGAGAAAGATTTAATAACCTATTCTTCAATTGTTGATGATAAAAAAATCTACTACAATAATAAAACTTGGCGTCCGACTAACTGGTATAATTATTACAAGGGTAAGGTTACCGTTAAATATGCACTTGAAATTTCAATGAATACGATTCCCGTTTACCTTTGTGACCTTTTAACGCTGCAAGGCTCTTATGACTTCCTTAAAAACGAACTCGGTGTTAAGAATCTTAATGAAAAAGATATTGCATACGCACCTCTTGGAATGGGAGGCACAAACGGCGGTCTTACCACACTAGAATCGGCTGCAGCCTTTGCCATCTTCGGTAATGGCGGAAAGTACTATTCGCCGATAACATTTACTGAAATTTATGACCAATTTGACGATTTAGTTTACTCTCAACAATCCAAGATGAATGTTGCAATCAGTGAAGATACGGCAACAATTATGAATAAACTTCTTCAGAATGTTGTTTACGGTTCCGAGGGTACTGCAGCCGGTGCAAGAGGCTTTATATCAAATATGAAGATGTTTGCAAAAACCGGTACCGCTAACAGCACTAATGACATTTGGTTTGTTGGAGGAACTCCTTACTATGTCGCATCAAGTTGGTGCGGATACGATAAAGTCGAGGGAATATCTGACGCTAAACGAGCCCGCACTATGTGGGGAGCGGTAATGTCTAAAATTCATAAAGGATTACCCTCAAAGAACTTTAAGGTCAGCAGTCAGGTTCAGTGCAAACTCTATTGTTCTGAAACCGGCCTGCTTGCAAATACCGGTTGTCCTATAAACAGTTACGGCTGGTATAAATCGACGGAACAGAAATATTGCGATAAACATGCCGGCGACAAAATTCAGGGAACGACCGAAGAACAGGCAAAGACTAACCTTGCCGCTTATAAGAAAGAAACAGGCACACTTGTAGGAGGCGACCAAAACAACCAGAACAACCAGAACAACACTTCGTCAGAATCTGAGAGCAGTAGCAATACTTCATCATCTGACGCACCTACAGATTAATTTAAGGCAGACACTAATGTGTCTGCCTTTTTTTGGTAAAAAATTATTTCTTGACAAATCTCTAAATTTAGATTATTATAGATTTGAATTAGGCATAAATGCTATTTTGAGGACACAATGTGTAATATATTTGTCGAAAAATACAATAGTTTTTCAGACGAAGAGTTAATAACTCTGGTTCGTGATAATAATCAAGATGCGTTTGAAACCTTATTTCATAGGTATTTACCCCTTTTAAAAAGCATCGTTTCTAAGAATGTTGCTATTAAAAGTGATTTTGATGATTTACTTCAGGACGCTACTATTTCTTTTTATTATGCGGTTCAAATGTTTGATTTTCACTCGTCGTCCTTTTCAACCTTTCTTTCTGTATGTGTTGACCGTTCCCTTAAGTCAACAATTAGGAAAGCCTCTGCTCAAAAACGTATTCCGGAAGAACTTGTTGTTCCGATTGATGACAGTCCGATTATCATAAATTCTAAAAGTGCCGAAGAAGAATTTTTCGGCAATCGAGTTGACTCAGATACATCTGATAAAATAAGGTCAAAACTTTCTGAACTTGAATTTTGTGTATTAAAATCCTTTCTTAATACAGGAAGTTATGATGAAACCGCCAAACAACTTAACCTTACAAGAAAATCGGTAGATAACGCTTTATCCAGAATTCGCAAAAAATTTATTTAGTAAACGAACGGTTCGCCGTTGTTTATATAATTACACGACTTAAATGCCGTGAAATACCAAATTATTCGAGAGAGGTACAAAAAAGATGTTTGAAGACAAGACTTTAACTTGCAAAGACTGCGGAGAGGAATTCGTATTTTCTGCAAGGGAACAGGAATTTTACGCCGAAAAAGGCTTTGAAAATGAGCCTTTAAGATGTAAACCCTGCCGCGATAAGCGTAAAAACAGAGGAAACGCTCCCAGAGAGCTTCATGAGGCTGTTTGTAACGCATGCGGTGGAGTTGCTAAGGTTCCCTTTATTCCCAGAGATGACCGTCCCGTATACTGTAGCGAATGCTTTGCAAAAATGAAGGAAGAAGAAGCACAGGCTGAATAATTTTTAAAGACCATCATCTGATGGTCTTTGTTTTTTTAATAATACTTTAAATTTTAATTAAAAAGTGGTACAATAATTCATAGTTTATTAACACAGTTGTATTAAAATGGTTTAAAAACAGTTGAGGTATTGTTGAATGGATGGCATTAAGATTTTAATTGTTGATGATGATTCTAATATTTGCGAGTTGCTTAGGTTATATCTTGAAAAGGAAGGCTTTTCGGTTATTACTTGTGGTGACGGAATTAAAGCGGTTGAATTAGAGAAAAACCAAACCCCGGATATTGTTTTACTTGATATTATGCTACCCGGTTTTGACGGATGGCATGTTTGTCGCGAAATCAGAAAAACTTCAAATGTCCCAATAATTATGATTACTGCAAAAAGTGAGACCTTCGATAAAATTCTTGGATTAGAACTTGGTGCAGACGATTATATTGCTAAGCCGTTTGACACAAAGGAAGTTGTTGCCAGGGTTAAGGCGGTTCTTAGAAGAAGTATTGGTAATAATCAGGCAGAAAATTGCGAGGTTAGATTTGACAAACTTCTTATTAATATATCGAATTACGAACTTATTGTTGATGGTAAAGTGATTGATACACCGCCCAAAGAACTTGAACTTATTTATCATCTTGCAAGCAACCCAAACAGAGTTTTTACCCGTGACCAACTGCTTGACGAAGTATGGGGATTTGATTATTATGGGGATTCCAGAACCGTAGATGTTCATGTTAAACGCCTTCGTGAAAAACTTGAGGGTGTTTCGGAAAAATGGTCGCTTAAAACTGTTTGGGGCGTCGGCTATAAGTTTGACACAAAATAATACTTATGAAACTTAAAATATTTAAAAAACTATTTTTAACTACTTCGGCGGTTTTAGTTACTACCTTAACACTTCTTTTTGTTTTGATGTCAATTACCATAAGTGACAAGTTTGCCAAAGAAAAACACAGTATACTTAATAATAGTTGCGATGTAATCTCAAGTGCTTTAGCAAGTAATGGTGAATCTGTCTTTGCTGAATCGGTTATCAGGTCGATATCTGAAGTTAATAGTATTGACATTTTTGTTTCTGATGGGCATGGACGAATAATATTATGCGGATGCAGTGATTTTGAAAAAAATCATTCTTGTTACCATACAAATTCTATTTTAAGCCGAGAGTTTTTAAGCCAAATTACAGGCGAAACAAAAATAGAACTTACCAGCATAGACAAAATGTATGATAGTATGAACTATACGGCTGTAAAAAAGGTTACCGATAGTTTTTCAAACGAAATGTATATTCTTGCGGTATCTGATGTAATGAATGCTAAAGATACCCTTAAACTTATGTTTGGGATGTATGCAATATCTGCGATAATTCCTGTTTTATTTATGTTCATTGCAGAATACAGTATAGTTTACAGAATTATACGCCCCCTTAAATATATGTCTTTAGCCGCAAAATCAGTTGCCCAAGGGGATTTTTCTAAACGGGTACCCGTTATGAGTAATGATGAGATAGGGGAGTTGTCTGTTTTATTTAATAAAATGACCGACTCGTTATCCAGAAGCGAAAGTACAAGTAAAAATTTTGTCGCAAATGTCTCTCACGAACTCAAAACACCAATGACAACAATCAGCGGTTTTATTGATGGTATTATTGACGGAACAATTGACGATAGTAAAAAAGATTATTATTTAAGAATAATCTCGCAGGAAGTCAAGCGACTTTCACGCCTTGTTCAGTCTATGATTAGCCTTTCAAAACTTGAGTCGGGAGAAAATCCGATTAACTATGATACTTTTAGACTTTCAGATACTGTTATTGCCGTGGCAATGTCTATGGAACAGAGTATAAATGATAAAAATATTGATATTTGCGGACTTGATAGATTAACAGAAACCGAAATAACCGGCGACTGTGACCTTATTTACCAAGTTATTTATAATCTTACCGATAATGCTGTAAAATTCACACAAGAATACGGTAAAATCGATTTTTCTCTTCACAGGATTGAAGATAAACTAGAGTTTAAAATTAAAAATACAGGTGACGGTATTCCTCAAAAAGACCTTCCTCATATTTTTGAACGATTCTATAAAACCGATAAATCTCGTTCTTCTAATAAGGAAAGTTTAGGGCTGGGTCTGTATATTTGCAAAACTATTGTTGAAATACATGAAGGCAAAATAAATGTAATAAGTAAACAAGGTGAATTTACTGAATTTACCGTAGTCTTACCAATAAACTATGAAAAACGGAGATAGGTATGAGCGAAAATTTCGAAAATTTTTCAAGTGATGATGTTTTTGAGCAGGATGTAACTGCCCAAAAAATTATTATTCCTGAAAAAACAGAAACAGATAAAAATAGTAAAAATAAGGGCATAAAAGTTTTTTGTTTATTACTTGCGTTTGTGTTTTTATTAAGTGTATTTTGTTATATTGGATATTCTATAGGAAGACTTGGATTCAATAAGAAAGATAATCCTATGCCACAAGGCATTACTTTGCACGGCAAACCGACCGATTCAAGCGGTTTATCTGTCTGGCAAATCTATGAAACGATTGCAGACAGTGTTGTTGGTATTCTAGTCTATAATGATGATGGTATGACCGGAGAAGCGTCGGGTGTTATTTATTCCGAAGATGGTTTGATTTTAACTAATGACCATATTTATTCGTCTATTCCATCCGCTAAATTCAAGATATTTTTAAGTGACGGAGCGGAATATAACGCTTACTATCTGGCCGGAGATACAAGAAGTGACCTTGCGGTTTTAAAAATAGACGCCGATGTTAAACTAAAGGTTGCAAAGTTTGGAAATTCTGAAGATATTGTTGCGGGTGAATCTGTTTGTGTTATTGGCAGACCTAACGGGTATAATTCAAATTCAACCATTACGCTTGGTATTGTTTCCTGTGAAAAAGTGAGAATGTCTGTTACTTCAAGTTATTCTTCTAATTTCATTCAAACCGATGCTGCAATAAATCCCGGAAATTCGGGAGGTGCTCTCGTAAATTCCTATGGACAGATAATTGGAATTACCTCTTGCAAAATCGTTTCTGACAACTATGAGGGTGTCGGTTACGCTATCCCGACTAAAACCGTTCAAAAGGTTGCGGATTCACTTATTAAAAACGGCAATGTTAAGAATCGTGCGAAACTTGGTATTTCTTACTATTCTCTTAATAGTGCCGAGGCAGAGATAAATGGCCTTTTGTCATGCGGTTTACTGGTTGACGAGGTATCTACCGAAAGTTCTCTTTTCTCAAAACTCGAAAGAGGAGATATTATTACGCATATTAACGATATCAAAATTACAGACGATTCTGTTATGCTGGATATGCTCGATGAGTTTTCGCCGGGAGACTCTATTAAATTAAGTGTTCTTAAAAGTTCCGGAAAAACTGAAGTTTTAAGCGCAAAACTCTTAAATGACGAAGGCTCGTCAAGTTATATAATCGCACAGAGTAAAATTAAATAGTTTAAAGAACTTGCACTTAATTGTTGCAAGTTCTTTTTTTCGACTGTCCTTTTCGACACTATGTTTTCGCCGTCTAAGTTATAATAGATGACAGGTGATAGTATGGTCATATATGTTGACACGCTGATTTTTACAAATGTAGTTATTGATTATTTATTATTATGCATTACCTCAATGATTGTTAAGAAAAACTACAACATTATTAGACTTATAATATCATCTCTTATCGGCGGGGTATCGTCTCTCTATATACTGGTAGACAGCAAGTCAATTATTGTTGATATAATCTTTAAAATTATTGTCGGAGCACTTATGATTCTTGTTTTGTGCGGTAATAAAAAAGGCTTGTTGCTCTCATATTCTGTGTTTTTAGGAATTTCGTTTTTACTTAACGGCTGCGTAATATTTCTGTATAATCTTGTTAGTCCAAATGTTTTTTATAGTGATAATTTTATAAATTATTTTAATATTTCTCCTGTTTTGCTTATTGTTTTAACTTCAATAATTTATTTTATTATTAAAATAATTCAGCGAATTTTTATTAGAAAAACCGCTGTTTCAACTGCAAATTTATCAATACAAGTCGGTAAACTTAAATTAACATATCGGGCACTCGTCGATTCCGGAAATACACTTTCAGACCCGTTTGGTAATTCACAAATTTTTGTATTAAGTTGTGATGAGTTTTCAAATATTTCTTTAGTGCTTGACGAATTTGAACTTAGTAGAAGAAACAGACTAATTCCTGTCAAAACTGTATCGAGCAAGTGTGTTCTAAAAGCGATTAGATGCGATAAAGCGGAGATTTTAGCCCAGTCAAAGCGCTATGTCTTTGACAATCCGATTATTGCCTCATCAATAGAACCAATTGAGAATGACTGCAAAGCGATTATACCGGCAAATCTGTTGGAACGAATCTGCGACTGAGGAGAGTATTATGTATCTGGTAAACCTTATAAATTCAATAAAATTTAAAATTATTTCATTATTTATTAAACGAAACACCATATACTATATTAATGGTTCGCAAAAACTACCACCCCCGCTATCATCAGAAGAAGAAGCGGAAATTTTAGTTGGGTATGACGGCACCGATAAAAATGTTAAAGACAAACTTATAACCCATAATTTACGGCTTGTCGTTTACATCGCAAAAAAATTTGAAACGGGAAATTCTAATATTGAGGATATGATATCTATTGGAACAATCGGTCTAATTAAAGCGGTAAACACTTTTCGTCCCGATAAAAACATCAAACTTGCAACATACGCTTCACGATGTATTGAAAACGAAATTCTAATGTATTTAAGAAAGTTTTCGTCAACAAGGAATGAAATTTCAATAGATGAACCTCTTAATGTGGACTGGGACGGAAATGAACTTCTTTTATCTGATGTTCTTGGAAGCGACCCTAATGAGATTTCATCTTTAATTGAAAGTGAATCTGAAAAACAAATGCTTTGTGAACTAATAAATAGGCTTTGTGAAAGGGAACAGATAATTATGAAATTAAGGTTTGGTCTTGATGGCACTGCAGAAATGACTCAAAAGGATGTTGCCGAACACCTTGGGATATCACAGTCGTATATATCTAGACTCGAAAAAAGAATAATAATAAAATTAAAAAATGAAATTGAAGCAATGGTATAATAAAAACCGTCCCAAAGTTTTGGGACGGTTTTTATTGATTATGATTAAACTTTTCAATTATTATCGCTTTGCGATTGCCCTTTTCGAGTCTTTGTTTTATAAATAAAAAAACCTCAAACGAAAGTTTGAGGTTTTGGCGGAGAAGAGGAGACTCGCTCGGCAAAAGATAAATCTTTTACCGACACGCACCCGGGTACCATAACAGTCCACCGGACTGTTATTATCGCTTTGCGATTGCCCTTTTCGAGTCTCTGTTTTATAAATAAAAAAAACCTCAAACTTTCGTTTGAGGTTTTGGCGGAGAAGAGGAGACTCGAACTCCTGCGCCGGTTACCCGACCTACGCCCTTAGCAGGGGCGCCTCGTCACCAACTTGAGTACTTCTCCGTGTTGTAACTTAAAATATTAAGTATTAAATTAAATGGCGGAGGGAAAGGGATTCGAACCCTTGTGGGGTTGCCCCCAAACGGTTTTCAAGACCGCCTCGTTATGACCACTTCGATATCCCTCCGAATGCGACTTTGAAATTATATCATACAAAACATTTGATGTCAATATTGTTTTTTAATTTTCCCGTCACAAAAATTCAATCTACTTTGACGGATGCCTATAAAGTTTTACATCCTGCCAAAGTTTGTCAAAATTTGACCTGATTTCAGGCTTCATATCGTGGAAATATTCGGTTTTAGGCTTTTTTGATTCTTCCGGATACAAAATTTCGTTTCCGAGAAGAGAATATTCGGGATTGGTTGTAACCGATGTGTTTGGAGATGCGTAATAAATGAATTCAGCATTTGCAAGAGCAATTTCAGGTTCTAATAAATAGTTAATAAAAAGCATTGCAGCATCATAGTTTTCTGCGCATTTAGGAATACATAATGCATCTACAAAGATATTGGTTCCTTCTTTGGGATAAACAAAAGCAAGGTCTTCGTTTACATCAACCATACTTAAATAATCGCCGGCATAATAAGGGGCAATAGCGGCAGAACCCGACTCCATTTTGTTATAAACTTCATCCATTACATAGGCTTGCAGTACCGACTTTTGCTCTTTAAGAAGTTTAGCCGCCCTATCCCATTCGCTTTTGTTTTCTGTATTAATATCCTGACCTAAATAGAACTGTGCTATTGCAAAAGCATCTCTTGGATTGTTAAATGTAAGTACATCGTTTTTATATTTCTCGTCCCACATAATACCCCAACTGTCAGGTGTTTCCTTAACAATAGAAGTATTGTAAATAAGACCAACCATTCCAACACTGTAGGGAATGGAGTACTCATTATTTGGGTCATAATAAAGGTTTTTGTAACCTTCGTCAATATAGTGATAATTCGAAAGTTTAGAAGTGTCGATTTTTTGAAGCAAATTCTCTTTAATCATTCGCTCAATCATATAATCAGACGGAATAACAATATCATAGGAAACGCTTCCGTTACTGATAAGAGAATACATAGATTCGTTACTGTCAAAAGTCGAATAATTTACTTTAATGCCTGTTAGTTCTTCAAATTCTTTAATAACATCTATTGAATCTTCACTACCGTCAGATATGTATTCGCCCCAGTTATATACATTGAGGGTTGTGCCTTGAAGATTATGATTAGTATAGTCGCCTATAACCGACGGATACTGATATTCGTACCCGCAGCCGTTAAAAATCAGCACAGATGAAAGTATTAAGGTTATAACCGAAACTATAGAGATGCTTTTTTTCAAGTTTTAGCCTTCTTTCTGTTAGCCCTTGACTGAGCAAAGTTGAATAAAATAAGTAAAATCAGAATAGTAAGAAACATTAATGTTGAGAGCGCGTACATATCCGGAGTTACACGCCTTTTTGTCATTGAATAAATGAGCAAAGGAAGTGTCTGGAAATCAAGTCCTGTTGTAAAATAACTTATTACAAAGTCATCAAGAGAAAGTGTAAAAGACATTATAAAACCGATTACAATTCCTGAGGAAATTGAGGGCAGAATGACCTTGAAAAAGGCTTTAAAGGGAGTACAACCAAGGTCTAACGCGGCCTCTGAAAGATGTCTGTCCAATTGACCAAGTTTTGGCATAACCGACAGAATTACATAGGGGATATTAAAGGTTACATGAGCAATAAGTAAGGTAAAAAAACTAAGAGAATTTCTCATTGCTAACATTTTACCAAAGAAAACAAAAAGCAACATCATTGAAATTCCCGTAACTATGTCTGGGTTCATCATCGGAATATTTGTTACAGACATAATTGCGCTTTTAGTCCACCTTCTTTTGTAAGAAAAAATACCCACTGCAGCGCTTGAGCCAATTACTGTTGCAAAAAGTGCAGAAGAAAAGGCGAGAATAAGCGTGTTTCCAAGCGCAGTAAGAACGGTGCTGTTGCTGAACAGTTCAGTGTACCAATGTAACGAAAAACCTTCAAAGACTGAGGTGCTGGGTGAGGAGTTAAAGGAGAAGAGAACCATTACAAGTATTGGGGCATATAAAAACACCATAATTAGTGCAATATAAATTTTGGAGATTATCTTCATACTATCACACCTCCGTCATCGTCTGACGCAAACCTGTTCATTATGGCAAGGCTGATAATAATCATAACCATAAGCACGAGTGAAAGGGAGGCGCCCAGGTTATAATTATTGTTAAGTTTAAACTGCTGTTCAATAACATCGCCTATAAGTTCATTATGTATTCCACCGAGTTTTTGAGAAATATAAAAGGTGCTGACAGACGGAACGAAAACCATAGTAATTCCTGAAACTGCTCCCGGCATGCTAAGCGGAAGAATTACTCTGCGCAGAGTAACAAGGCCATTAGCGCCAAGGTCTGAAGAAGCCTCAATTAGTCTGTTATCAATTTTCGAAAGCACAGAATATATAGGCAGAATCATATAAGGTATGAAGTTATAGACCATACCTAAAATTACTGCACCGGGTGTGTTGATTAGCTGCACCTTTTCAAAACCAAGCATGTCAAGCGCGGTGTTGATTATTCCGTTTCTTTCAAGAATGTTTGAAATAGAATATGTACGAATAAGCAGATTCATCCACATTGGAAGCATAACAAGAAGCATAAGGGTTGCTTGTGTGCTTAAGGATGTCTTGGTCATAAAATATGCTAACGGATAGGATATAACAAGAGTAATAGCGGTTGCAACAAATGCGTAAAGGATAGATTCTCCGAATATTCTCAAATAGTTGAATTGAAAAATCGTAGATATATTTTCAAAAGTAAAACTTCCGTTTGCATCTGTGAATGAATAATATGCAACCATAAGCAAAGGCACAACGATAAAAATTACAGACCAAATTACATATGGCGTTGCAACATGAGGATTACCAATCGAAACTTTTTTCATTTTCTGTCTCCTCTTGGGGTTCGGTGTCATTTAAATGTTCAATTTCATCACTATATGTGCTGTAATCACCGTATTTTCCAGAATATTGTGATTTTTTCATAATATGAATCGCATCAGGCTCAATATAAAGACCAACTGTTTCGCCTTCGAAGGCTTCATCAGTAGTCTGAATCATCCACTTGAATCCGCCGATATCTACAATTATCTCATAGTGTACGCCAAGGAAAGAAACTGAGGTAACAACTCCGGTTAACATTCCGTCTTCGGGCTTTACTATATCAACATCTTCAGGACGGACTACTACGTCTACAGCCTCATTTGCGGCGAAGCCTTTATCAAGACATTCAAATTTATGCCCCGAAAACTCTGCTAAATAGTCTTTTCTCATTATACCGTCAAGAATGTTTGACTCGCCTATAAAATCTGCTACAAAAGCATTTTCCGGCTCGTTATAAATATCTTTAGGTGTTCCGATTTGTTGAATCTTACCCTCATCCATTACAACGATAGTGTCAGACATAGTAAGGGCTTCTTCTTGGTCGTGAGTTACAAAAATAAAGGTAATACCAAGAGATTGTTGGATATTTTTAAGTTCAACCTGCATATCTTTGCGAAGTTTGAGGTCAAGAGCAGCAAGAGGCTCATCAAGAAGAAGAACTCTGGGCTCGTTTGCAAGTGCTCGGGCAATGGCAACTCGTTGTTGCTGACCACCGGAAAGGGTGTCAATCTTCCTCTTTTCAAGTCCTTCAAGGTTAACAAGTTTAAGCATCTTTGAAACCTTTTCTTTAATCTCAGACTCCTTTACTTTTTTAACCCTCATTCCAAATGCAATGTTCTCGTAAACATTCAGGTGGGGAAATAAAGCATATCTCTGAAAAATAGTGTTAACCTGGCGTTTGTAAGAGGGAACACCGTTAATGTTTTTTCCGTCAAATAAAATATCTCCACTGTCCGGCTCTTCAAATCCGCCAATTATACGAAGAGTAGTTGTTTTACCACAACCCGATGGTCCAAGCAGGGTAACAAATTCTCCGTATTTAATGTTTAAATTAATTCCATCAAGCACGGTTTGACTGCCGAAAGCAATAGAGATATCCTTTAGTTCAATAATGTTTTCGCTTTTCATTTAAGCGCATCCTCCTTTGCGGACACCAAGTGCCGCACAAGTTATTTTTTAATAATCCTGCACGATACCCGCAGAATCTCTGAAGACGGCTCTCCGCAAAGATTTTTATGTCTTAAATAAAGACAAAGCCGCCGCTTTGATTCTACATTTTGCACAGATGCGAATATATAATAAAATTAATATATATCTCATCGCAATAATTGTCAAGTATTTTTATTTTAACAGAAAATTCCAACAAACTACTGCTAAATTCCGATAAAAGTTTAAGAAACTTCAAATTGCTCTTTTTTTCTCGATTTTTCTATGTTTTTCTGTCAAAATTTAATGGTTTTTTCGTTGAAAATTTTAAGTAAAAATGCAGTTGAAATATACTTATACTTTTGTTATAATATATTAGATATATTTTGGGGGAGTGTGTCGATTGGTAATTTTAGGTGTTGACCCTGGATATGCAATAGTTGGCTTCGGCGTTGTTTCTTATAACGCCAATAGATTCAGTGTAATTGAATACGGTGCCGTTACAACTGATGCAGGGGTTAGATTTACTTCTCGTCTTGAAAAGATTTATGATGAGTTTTGTGAAATAATCAGTAGAACTAAACCCGACGCATTATCTATAGAAAAATTGTTTTTCAATACCAACACGACTACCGCTATTGATGTTGCTCAGGCTAGGGGAGTTATTCTTCTTGCTGCGACCCGTCATAATATACCTGTTTTTGAATATACACCTTTGCAGGTTAAGTCTTCCGTCACCGGTTATGGACGAGCCGAGAAAAAACAGGTTATGGATATGATTAAAAATATTTTAAGGCTTGAGAAAATTCCTAAACCTGATGATACCGCCGACGCTCTGGCCCTTGCAGTGTGTCACGCTCATTCCTCGGGTTCATTATACGGTAAACTTAATTCAGGAGGTAGAGTTTAATGATTGCTTCTCTTCGTGGAAAACTGATTTTTACTGACAATCAGACAATAGTTGTTGAATGCTCCGGCGTTGGCTTCAAGTGCATGTCGTCACTTAAAACAATAGCCTCTCTCCCGTCTGTCGGAAATGATGTTTTTGTCCACACCTATTTATCTGTCAGAGAAGATGCACTTGATATGTATGCCTTTTCGACTACAGACGAACTAGAGTGTTTTAAACTTGTTACTTCGGTTAACGGACTTGGCGCAAAAATGGCTATCGCTCTTCTTTCGGAATTCACCCCTGACCAGATTTCTTTCTTTATTTTATCGGGAGATGCCAAAGCGCTTACAAGAGCAAGCGGTATCGGTCCGAAACTTGCTCAAAGAATGGTTCTTGAACTTAAGGATAAAATTTCAAAAGGTGCTGTAACCCTTTCTGATGACAATATTCTTGTTCAAAGTACCGGAAAAACTCAAAACAGTTCTGAGGCTATTGCCGCACTTGTAGCCCTTGGCTTTTCTCAAAGCGAGGCAACTTCGGCGGTTTCAAAACTTGACCAGACTTTGTCCACCGATGAACTTATAAGAGGCGGACTTAAAAATCTTTCAAGGTAGGTGTTAAAAAATGGAAGATATGGATTTTGAAGGCAGAATAGTTGCACCGGAGTTTTCTTCTGATGCAGATGATATGGAAAATTCACTTAGACCTAAAACACTTAAAGATTATGTGGGTCAGGAAAAAGCAAAAGAAAACCTTGAAATTTATATTGAGGCGGCAAAGTCAAGAAACGAATCGCTTGACCATGTTTTGCTTTACGGCCCTCCCGGTCTTGGTAAAACAACCCTATCAAACATAATTGCTCGCGAAATGGGGGTTAATATACGAATTACCTCAGGTCCTGCCATTGAAAAACAAGGCGATTTAGTTGCTATTTTGACCAATCTTTCACCGGGCGATGTCCTTTTTATCGATGAGATACATCGTCTTTCCCGCTCGGTTGAAGAGGTGCTTTATCCCGTAATGGAAGATTTTTCGCTTGATATCATTATCGGCAAAGGTCCGTCTGCCCGTTCAATCAGGCTTGATGTACCCCATTTTACTTTGGTTGGTGCTACTACCCGTTCTGGTCAACTTACCGCACCGCTGAGAGACCGTTTCGGAGTGCTCTTAAGACTGGAACTCTATACACCCGAAGAACTCGCTCAAATTATTAAAAGAAGCGCAGGTATTCTTGGAGTTGAAATCGAGCACGAAGGTGCGCTTGAAATTGCCTCAAGGTCAAGAGGCACTCCCAGAATTGCAAACCGTCTTTTAAAAAGAGTTCGTGATATAAGTGAGGTTAAATTTGACGGCGTAATAACTCAGGAGGTTGCTTGTGCTGCCCTTGAGCGTTTTGAAATTGATGAACTGGGCCTTGATGATTTCGACCGCCGAATGCTAAAAACTATTATTACAAATTACGGTGGCGGCCCTGTAGGTCTTGATACACTTGCCGCTGCTGTTGGCGAAGAAAGCATTACCATAGAAGATGTTTATGAGCCTTACCTTATGCAGATTGGCTTTTTAACACGAACAGGCAGGGGACGCTGCGTTACCAAACTTGCCTATGACCATCTTGGAATTCCCTTTAGCGAACCAATCCAAAAAACGATTTTTTAAGGTGACAAATGAGATTTGCAACTGATTTTAAAGATTATGAACTGATTGATGCTGTAAACGGAGAGCGTCTTGAACGTTGGGGCGATATAATACTTATCAGACCTGACCCACAGATAATATGGAACGGAGAAAAAAAAGACCCTCGTTGGAATAAAGCCCATGCGGTTTACCATCGTTCAAGTAGCGGTGGCGGTTATTGGGAAACCCTTAAAAAAGTTCCTGATGTTTGGTCAATCGGTTATAACGGACTCACTTTTCGTCTAAAGCCTATGGGTTTTAAGCATACGGGTCTTTTTCCCGAACAAGCAATAAATTGGACCCTTGCTGACAAACTTATTAGAGAGGCAAACAGACCTATTAAGGTTCTAAATATGTTCGCTTACACAGGCGGTGCAACTTTAGCATGTCTTAATGCGGGAGCCTCGGTCACTCATGTCGATGCCTCTAAGGGTATGGTACAGTGGGCAAAAGAGAATGCTGCCGCTTCCGGCCTGTCTGACCGTCCTGTTCGTTGGCTTGTCGATGATTGTATGAAGTTTGTAAAAAGAGAAATTCGTCGCCAAAATAAATATGACGCAATAATAATGGACCCTCCGTCTTATGGCCGTGGACCGGATGGAGAAGTCTGGAAACTTGAAAACCAAATTGGCGAATTGTTAAGCGAAACCGCAAAACTGCTTTCGGATAATCCGCTGTTTGTTTTCGTTAATTCATATACCGGGGGAATTTCTCCGACAATTCTGAACTATATGGTTAAGACTTGTTTTGGCAATTCTTCAAATTCAACTGTTTATACTGAAGAAATCGGTTTAAAAGTAACTAATAAGAATATTGTTTTGCCCTGCGGTAACACAACCGTATGGATTGGTAGTGATGTAAATGGATGAAATTATAAAACTGAATAATGTGTCCTTTGATTATGAGTCCGATGACGCTTCTTTCAAGGTTCTTGAAAATTTTAACCTTGTTTTTGAAAGAGGAACTTTTAATGTTATTTTAGGTCACAACGGTTCGGGTAAAAGCACCCTTGCTAAACTCCTTAACGGGCTTATAAAACCCGCAAGCGGAAGTGTTAGTGTCAATGGACTTCTTACTTCTGACGAGAAAAATGATTTTCAGATTAAGAAAACCGTTGGAATTGTTTTTCAAAATCCCGATAACCAACTTGTTTCATCTATCGTTGAGGAAGATGTTGCATTCGGTCCCGAAAATCTTGGATTTTCACCCGAAGAAATCAGAACAAGGGTTGATTCGGCGCTTAAGGCAGTAAATATGTATGAGCACCGTGAACACCCAACCCATAAACTTTCGGGCGGTCAAAAACAGCGTGTCGCTATTGCCGGTATTATCGCAATGGAGCCTGAATGTATCGTGTTGGACGAGACTACTGCAATGCTCGACCCAATCGGAAGAAAAGAAGTAATTGATACTATAAAATGCCTTAACAAAGAAAAGAATATTACGGTTATTCTTATAACTCATTTTATGGAAGAAGCCGAGTTTGCCGACAGAGTCTTAGTTATGTCTGACGGCGAGATTACTGCTGACGGAACTCCTACTGATGTTTTTTCAGATGTTGAAAAAATTCGCGCTGCCGGTCTCGATGTACCGCAGACAACCGACCTTCTTGATTGCTTAAAAAAACAAGGATATAATGTTTCATCTAGCGTCATATCTTCACAACTTTGTGTTGACGAACTTGATAAACTAATTAAGAGCAAAAGAAAATAACTTATGTTTTTCCCGGAGGAAATAAATTGTCTTACCTATGCGTTGAAAACCTGACCCATATTTATGGTGTTGGTTCACCTGATAATAAAGTTGCTATAAAAAATCTGAGTTTTTCCCTTGAAAAAGGCGAAACGCTCGGAATAATTGGTCACACCGGTTCGGGCAAATCAACCTTGGTTAATCACTTAAACGGACTAATTAAACCTACTTCGGGAAGAGTTGTTTTAAACGGCGAGGATATTTGGAAAAACCCTAAAGAGATAAAACAAATTCGTGGTAAAGTAGGGCTTGTGTTTCAGTATCCTGAGTATCAACTTTTTGAAGAAACTGTTTTTAAAGACATTGCTTTTGGCCCGTCTAATCTTGGCGTTAGCGAAGAAGAACTTGTCACAACGGTAAATGAGATAGCGAATTTAATGCATATTTCAGAGGATTTACTCAGTAAATCCCCCTTTGACCTTTCCGGCGGACAAAAAAGGCGTGTCGCCATTGCGGGTGTACTTGCAATGCGACCCGAACTTCTTGTGCTAGATGAACCAACTGCCGGGTTAGACCCCGTTGGAAGAGAAACAATTTTTAAGGCTATTTCCGATTACAAACAAAAATATAATGCTACGGTCATCATAGTATCGCACTCTATGGAGGATATTGCCGCCATTTCTGACAAGGTATTAGTGATGAATAAAGGCGAAATTGCAATGTTCTCTGACACAAGGGATATATTTTCACGCTCACAGGAACTTAAAAGTTTAGGCCTTGGCGTACCGGTGGTTTCCGAGGTTTTTTATAACATTAAGAAAATTTATCCCGATTTAACGGCATCTCCGCTTACGGTTGAGGAAGCAGTAGATGCAATAAATGCCTATATTGTAAACGGAGGTGTGTCAAATGATTAAAGACATAACCTTCGGTCAATATTTTAAAGCGAATTCATATATTCACAAATTAGACCCGAGAGCAAAAATTTTACTGCTTATTTTGCTTATTGCGTTAAGTTTTATTGCAACAAACTTTGTAAGTTTAGCCTGTGTAGTGTTTTTTGTTCTGCTTCTTATGTTTTTTTCGGGGATTCCCGTTAGAATGTATCTAAAAAATCTTAAAGTAGTTATTCCAATAATAATTTTTACTGCAATTCTTAATGTATTTTACGGCGACCCTGATACACTTCTGCTTTTTAGTTATTGGAAAATAAATATTTATTTAGGCGGAGTTCTACGAGCAGTATTTATGGCTGTTCGAGTCATTCTTTTGATAGTAATAAGTTCGGCTCTTACCTATACAACAACGCCAAATGACCTTACAGATTCGATTGAACGGCTCTTAAAACCGCTTAAATTTTTAGGGCTTGGTCAGGCTGTTCATACAATGTCTATGATGATGACAATAGCCCTTAGGTTTATTCCTACCTTAATCGAAGAAACAAATAAAATTATGAACGCTCAAAAGGCGCGAGGTGCTGATATAGAAAGCGGTGGCCTTGTTAAAAAGGTTAAGGCTTTACTCCCCATTATAATTCCTTTGCTTATTTCTGCAGTCCGCAGGGCATACGAACTTGCCGAGGCAATGGAATGTCGATGCTATAACGGAGGAAAGGGGAGAGTGCGTATGAAACAATTGCATATCTCCTGGCGTGATGTTTTAGCCTTCGTTATTACCTCGATTTTCTTTAGTGGAGTTATACTTTCAAATATATTTATTCAGTTCGGTGTAATATGAGATATTTACTAACAATTTCCTATCTTGGAACGGCTTATCACGGTTGGCAGGTTCAACCAAACGGAGTTACTGTCCAAGAAAAAGTTCAAGATGCTCTCGAAAAGATTTACAAGTTCAGACCAAATGTTACGGGTTGCAGTCGGACCGATGCCGGCGTTCACGCCCTTGAGTTTTGCTGTCACTTTGATGCCGAATATATTATACGAGAAGACAAAATTGTTTCCGCACTAAACAGCTATCTGCCCGATGACATTTCTGCAAACGAATGTAAAATTGTTGACAGTAATTTTCACGCTCGTTATTCCGCAAAGGGAAAGAACTATATTTATAAAATTTATAACAGCACGACACCAAATCCGTTTGTTTTTAACCGTTCGTGGCACGTTTCAAGAAGGCTTGATGTTGATAAAATGAACTGTTTTCTCTCTTCTCTTGTCGGAACTCATGATTTTGTTGCCTTTTCTTCTTCGGGAAGAACAGTAGAAGACACGGTGAGAACTATTACAGAGTGTAAGGCGGAGAAAAAAGGAGATTTTATTGAAATTTCTGTTACTGCCGACGGATTTTTATATAATATGGTTCGAATAATTGTTGGAACTGCAGTTAATGTGTCAGACAATAAAATTAGTGAAGATTCTGCTCTTGACATTATTCGGTCAAAAGACCGAAATATGGCAGGAATTACTGCGCCCCCTTATGGACTGTTCTTAAATAAAGTAATTTATTAGGTGGATTTTATGCCGAAAAAAAGACGTAAAAAATTAATACGGTTGCCGAAGTTAAATTCCAAAACAAATTCTGAAAAAAGATATGAGAGAATTGGTTTTTCTACAGGTCGTAGAAAATCATCCCGTAAAAGAACTGCAAAACGGACAAATATTATTAAGAACAGGATTATTGCACTTGTGTCTGCTGCAGCCTTGTTTCTTGTTGTCGTATTTGTAGCAACTTCGTTGTCTCATCCTGTCGGTGTGGTTGAATATTTTAAAACAGTTTTTACAACCGGCGGTTCAGGTCAGGGATATGAAATAGATATCGAGGGAGGAAAACCCCAATATACTATTTCACAAGATGATATTTATTTTGTAGTTAACGATAGTTCAGTTAATTGTTACAACACAAATGGTAAGATAATTTTTGAACGAAATCATTCTTACGCAAAACCTGTTGTAAAGCAGAGCGAGACGAGATATTTGCTTTATGACCAGGGTGAGCCGGAACTTACCGTTTCAACATATTCAGATAAATTGTATTCGGTCAAGTTTGGTCACGGAATAATTTGTGCAGATATTTCGGATTCGGGTTATTTTGCCGTTGCTGCAAAGGCTGACGGCTATGACTCGTCTGTCTCGGTTTATAATAAGAAAAATAAAAAGGTGTTTGAATGGTTTTCGTCCGATGAAACAATAACATCGGTTTCTCTACTTAAAAACGGAAAAACACTGGCAGTTTCAACCGTAAAGGTAGAAAACGGAAACTTCGTTTCTCATGTTTACGTTTTTAATTACAAATCCGCAACTCCGCTTATGCAAAGGGCATATCCGGACAAGATAATTTATAATTTGATTGAAAGCAAAAATAGCGGTTTTTTTGTTGTTTTAGATAATAAGATTGAGTTTTTAAACTTTAGGAAAGAAACTGCAATGACCCACGAATCTGAATATTCGGTTAACCTGGTTAAACAGTTTGGTGACAAAACTATTGCACTTCGTTCAGTTGCCGCAAATCAGGACCATGGTATTGTTGAGATTTACAGCAGAAAAGGAAAGTTAGTTTCTTCCTTTGAGGTTGATAACAATATTACTGATTTTTCTTATAAATCAGGTAAACTTTATTTGCTTGGTCATTCAAATATTTTTAAGTATAATACCAAAGGTAAATTGCTGGCCATAGCCGATGTTAATTATGATGCTTTGTTTGTTGAAGTAATTTCAGATAACAGTATTGCTTGTATAAGAAGTTCTGTTGTTGAAAAATGTGTTCTTAAAAAAGCGGAGGATTAATTTGGGAATTATTCTTGACATAATTATTGTTTTAATTATTCTACTTTGTGCTATTTTATCTGCTAAAAGGGGCTTTACCCGAACACTTGTTGGGCTTATTGGTTATATTATAGCAATTTTTGTCGCGCTATTTATTTCAGGATATCTTTCTAACCTAATATATAACGAGTTTATAGAGCCGAATCTTATTATATATGTTTCAAATTCACTTAAGGATATAGCAAATAATGTAATTGAATCTGTTCCAGATTTTATTCTCAGAATATCTGATTTTGCGGGTTATAGTAAAGGATATTTAGAGTCGGTAGCAATTAGTGAGGTAGACTCATCTGCCGTTTCAATAGTTAGCGGAGTTGAGCCCTATTTGTTAAATGCGCTGAGAACCTTTTTAACTATGTTGTTTTTCGCTATACTCTCCTTTATTTTCAAAATCTTGGCGAAACAAATTAATTTTACAGTATCAAAATCAATTTTTGGCAAAGCAAATACTTTTTTAGGTGCTGTTTTAGGCGTTATAAAAGGTTTGATTTTTTCGGTTTTGTTCTGTTTAATTGTTTCATTTGTCGTATCAACAGGAGTTTTAGGTGTTGATATTATAAATGTCAATATGATAAACAGTTCGTATATTTGCAAGTTTTTGCTAGACTTTTGTTTAGTAACCTTATAAAAGGCGGGGAAATAAATGAAAAATATTTTTACAATTCCAAACATCATATCTATGTTCAGACTTGTTCTGATACCGTTTTTCGTAATTTCGTATTTTATGGGTGTTAATGATATAAAATACATTTATATTGCTATCATCATTGTTCTTATTAGCGGACTTAGTGATGTTGTGGACGGATTTATTGCACGACATTTTAATATGGTTTCTGATTTAGGAAAGGTTCTTGACCCTATTGCAGACAAACTAACCCAAGCGACAGTTATACTATCTCTTGGTATAATGCATCCGCTTGCAATATTTCCAATGTTTTCAGTGCTTTTTATAAAGGAACTTTTAACCTTGTTTTTTGCAATTCATTTGCTTTCGAAAGGAACTAAGCCAATTTCTTCAAGATGGTTTGGTAAACTGTCTACAGTAGTGATTTTCTTAACAATGGTTTATACTCTTTTGGTTGATATATTCGCTTTTGTTGAATTTCCGATATACATACTTAGCGCCTGTTCAATTGTTTGTATGATTATTTCTATTACGGGTTATTTTAGAATGTTTCGTGGCGATGTAAAAGGAGACTAGTATTAATGAAATTATGTGATAAATGCAAAAAACGACCTGCGATGGTCTTTATATCTGACCAGAATGCTCCTTCAAAGCCTCCTCAAGGTCTTTGCCTTGAGTGTGCAAAGAACATGGGTATAAAACCGGTTGATGATATGCTTAAAAACATGAATATAAGCGAAGAAGATATTGAACAAATAACTAATCAGTTTATGGAGATAATGGGAGATAATCCCGATGAGATGGATTTTGGAACGGCTCCTCCGTTTCCTTTTCTTAATAATGTCTTCGGAGCGGTTGACTCAAGCGAGGAAGACGATTCTTCGGAAAATACAGACAATAAATCAAAGAATAAAAAGGAACCAAAGCCTAAAAAGCGCCGTTTTCTTGACCAATATTGCACTAACCTTACTCAACGTGCCAAAGAAGGCAAATTCGACATTATTGTTGGCCGAGAGAATGAACTTTACCGTACTATTCAGATTTTATCAAGAAGGTCTAAAAACAACCCTTGCTTAATTGGCGAACCCGGAGTCGGTAAAACCGCTATTGCTGAGGGCCTGGCAATTAAAATCGCTAATAAAACGGCTCCTGCGCGTCTGCTTGATAAGCAGATTATGCTTCTTGACCTAACCGCTTTAGTTGCCGGTACTCAGTTTAGAGGACAATTTGAGAGCAGAGTAAAAGGTTTAGTAGAAGAAATTAAGAATGACGGAAATATTATTTTGTTCATTGACGAAGTTCATAATCTTGTTGGCGCCGGTGATTCTTCAGAGGGTTCTATGAATGCTGCCAACATACTAAAACCTGCCCTCTCACGTGGCGAAATTCAGGTTATAGGAGCGACTACTCTCAAAGAGTACCGTAAGCATATTGAAAAAGATAGCGCCCTTGAACGCCGTTTTCAGCCTGTTATAATTGAGGAAAATTCGGTTGAAGACGCTATTAAGATACTTTCAGGCGTAAAAGGATACTATGAAGGTTTTCATAATGTAACGGTTGACGATTCTCTTATTAAGAAAATTGTTCTGCTTTCCGAGCGATATGTTTGCGACAGATATTTGCCCGATAAGGCAATAGACCTGTTAGATGAGGCCTGTGCTTGTGCGAGCCTTGCAAATACTGCGGTTGATGAACTCTATATTGCTAATAAGAAAATTGGTGAATATCAGATTGAACTTGACCGTCTTGAAGCAGATGTTGATAACCCAAACTATGAAGAACAGGCTCGTATAAAGACAGAACTTACAAAATATAAGAATATAGCAAACGGCCTTTACGAATCTGCTTCTAATAATGCGGTCACAGAAGATGATATTGCAAAAGTAATTGAACTCTGGACAGGTATTCCTGCCACTAAAATTGTTGAAAACGACCTTGTTAAACTTGTTTCGCTTGAGGATAAAATCAAGGAGCGAATTATTGGACAGGATAATGCCGCTCACCTTGTTGCTGCCGCGGTAAAGCGTTCAAGAGTTCAGACAACACCCCATAGAAAACCTGCTTCTTTCATTTTCGTAGGACCTACAGGTGTCGGAAAAACCGAACTTGTCAAGGTTTTGTCCGAACAACTTTTCGATACTCCCGAAACTCTTATCCGTTTTGACATGTCCGAATTTATGGAAAAACATTCGGTATCAAAACTTATAGGAGCGCCTCCCGGATATGTGGGTTATGATGATGCCGGACAACTTACTGAAAAAATAAGGCGCAGACCCTATTCGGTAGTTCTTTTCGACGAAATTGAGAAAGCCCATCCCGATGTTCTTAATATTCTTCTTCAGATTCTTGATGATGGAAGAATTTCAGATGCACAAGGAAGAACGGTTAATTTTGAAAATACTATTATTGTTATGACCTCTAATGCGGGTAGTCATAATAAAGAGAATCTTATGGGCTTTGGAAAAAGCGAGAATGAGTCTTCAAAGGAAAAAGCAATTTCTGCTCTTGAAGAGTTCTTGCGTCCTGAATTCATTGCAAGAATTGATGAAATCGTTGCCTTTTCTAAACTTAGCCTTGAAAGTATGATTAAGATTGCAAGACTTATGCTTTCGGATTTAAGCGTCGTTTTGGCTGAAAAAGATATACTTTTTTCCTTTGATGATGCTGTTTGCGAATATATTGCCAATATCAGTATAAAGGGCAAAGCGGGAGCAAGAGATTTAAGAAATAATATACGCAAAAAGATTGAAGACAGAGTGGTTGATATCATTATTGATAAAGGCGAATCAACGCTAAAAGAAATTTGCGTTTCTGTAGAAAAAAGTGAACTGATTTTTTCTGAAAAATAATCAAAAAAGTGTTGACTTACGGCTTGAAGTGTGGTAATATATCTCTTGCCGTAAGACATGCGGGTGTTGTTCAACGGCTAGAATGCCAGCCTTCCAAGCTGGAGACGTGGGTTCGATTCCCATCACCCGCTCCACGGAAAAACCCCATAGTTTATGGGGTTTTTTATATGAATGCGTTTGTAGCTCAGCTGGATAGAGCAACCGCCTTCTAAGCGGTAGGTCAGGGGTTCGAGTCCCTTCAAGCGCGCCAAAAAAAGCACACTATTAGGTGTGCTTTTTTGTTTTATAGTAATATTTTTAAAGTTAATGACTTAACTCTACAATTCGTTTGTTTATTTTAAGGCAAGTCTATGTTACAATATGTACAAGGAGTGGATATGCGTTATGGACCAGATAAAAATTGGAAAATTTATCGCTCAAATTCGTAAAGAGCGAAATATGACACAACTTGATTTAGCAAACATATTAGGAGTTACCGACCGTGCAATTTCAAAGTGGGAAAACGGAAGGGGAATGCCTGAAATATCACTCATAAAACCGCTTTGTGATGCTTTATCTATTTCAGTTAATGAATTGTTTTGCGGTGAAAGAATTTCAGACGAACATTTTACAGTGAAAGCGGAAGAAAATATAGTTAATACATTAACTTATTCTAAAAATAAGATTATAAAAACAAGAATTATTTTAATTTCCATTTTAGTTAGTATTTTACTTGTTATAACGCTTATATCAACACTTTTTGCTGTTGATATAGATAGAATGAGGAACAACGAACCTGTATTTTTTAGCACATGGGGAATTGATTACACACCGCCTATAGATTTACAAGATGAAGAAATTGAATATGCGATAAGGAATTACCTTGTTGAGCAAGGAGATAATGAAGAAAAGCACGAAGACGGTGTGAAAACATTTGTTGCCATTAAGACATATCTAATTGAAAGTGTTGATACTGATGGAAAATATAATGTTTACGCCTGGGTTCTTCAAAAACAGTGTTATTTAAAGAATAACGAAGTTTTAGAATATAGCGCTTTTTCAATACCGTTTAAATTTACCGTTAAAGAGAATGAGAACAAGAATAGTTTTACTGTTGAAGAAAGCCGATTTCCAAGTGACGGCTATTACACGGAAGATATGAAAGAATTATTTCCTAAGTCAGTAATTAATGAAATGAATAAACTTCATAAGGACGGGAGTTTTGAAAAATTAGAAATTGAAATTGACGAGAAAAAGCAACTATATTTCCATAAATAAAAAAACGGCATAAATAATGCCGTTTTTTATTTATAGTTTAAAATCTTCTGCGCTATATTTAGAGGTTAAATTTTTTGCTTCGGGTTTGCGCTTAAGAGGGTCATATTTGTATTTTAGACATTTTGAGAATTTGTCAACAAAGCCCTTCTTGATACAGAACACTTCATCTGTATATTCAAGGGGCTTGGCATACACACAATATGTGCAATATTTTGACCTTTTTTTCTCAAATCCGAGTTTATTCATAATATCACCAAGTGACATTATAACAGAAAATTACAAAAAATGCTATATAGTTTTAGAAAATTTTCTTGTAGATACAATAAAAAGCACTGAAAGGGCGATAAAAACTATTCCGAAAACTATAGTATATCTTGACGGTTCAATGACTAAAGAGGGGTTGATAGATACTGTCGGCACCGATATTTTAAAAATTTTAAGCAAAATATAAGTACAAAATGAACACAATGCTCCGTGAAAAATTCTGAACATAAAAAATTTAAAGTAATTTATGTTTATTGTTTTACAAGATGATATAACCTGAAAATGTACACATATTCCGGCAAACCCAATAATAAAAGAAATAAAAAATATATTTTTTGAATAATACTTAATCCCGCTTGTAATTTCAAGTAAAGGTAAAATGTTTCTGATTATTGAACTGCTGCTTAAATATGAATCAATCAACCCGATTATAGTCGAAAAAAGCACTACAAATGAACAAATATTTATAATAGATGTTGTTGCATCGTAGGTTGACTTAATAATTGTTTCGCTTATAACAAATTTTTCGTTTTTTGGTCTAAACCTTGTTGGCTGAGGTCTTATAAACCTTGAAAATATAAGTGCTACTAAAAATGAAGAAATAATGCTTGAAAACAGAAGAATATAGCCAAGAGTTTTGTTTGATAGAATACCTGCACCTACAGTAATAACAATAAATGAAGGCCCTGAATTTACGCAAAAACCAAGCATAAGTTCAGCGGTCTTTTTTGATATTTTTTTGTCTACATAAAGTTTTTCAATTAGTTTCGCACCCACCGGAAATCCGCCGATAAGCGATAATAGAAAAACTGTAAAACATTCTGAATCAAGGGAGAAAATCGATAAGGTTATTCTTTCTAGTCTGTCAGCAAAGGTTGTAAGTATTTTTGTCTTAAACAAAACCAGCGAACAAACCATAAACGGAAAGAGAGAGGGGATAACTACAGAATAACATAGGTTAAGACCATGTATTGCTCCCGCAGTAGCGCCTGAAGAAAACACAACAAGGCATAAAGCGAAACAAGATATTACCGAAGCCGTTAAAACTACTTTATATTTCATAACAATACCTCAAATATATCATACACTCAAACTATATTATCATAGAATGAATAGTATGAATGAGGTGGTTAAATGGGTGAAAAAAGAAAAAGGATTAGTTTTGATGAGCAAATAAGTATAAATAAATCAGATATTCCTTTTGCAAGTCTTTCGGGAGTGCCTCATATTGAATTCTTCGGTAACACAAGAATGTCATTTGAGGGGAAATATTCAATAACAGAATATTCAGAAAATATGTTAAAAATAAGGCTTGGCAAACAAAAGATGCTGACAGTAACGGGTTCTTCCATAATGTTAAGTAATGTTGAAAGCGGCGCCTTTATGCTTACGGGTCGATTTTCAAGTGTTGAGTTTGAGTAATGGTGATGAGTGCAGATGTTGTCATTTTATAGGTTTCTATTAGGTTTTGTTAGAATTTTTGTTTTTGGTGTTGCTCCTGAAAGATTTATAAATTACTGCGCGTCAAACGGAATCTCCGTTTGGAATATAAAAAGGAAAAACGACGGAATATACCTTAATATAGGGTTGTCAGACTATAAAAATCTTCGCGAAATAAGAAGAAAAATTGATAGGTCAATAAGAGTCAGATTGCAAGAAAAACATGGCCTTGTGTTTATAAGCAAAAAAGTCATAAAACGCCCGGGCCTGATTACCGGTATTGCAATGTTTTTTATAATAAATATCGCTTTTTCTCAGTTTATTTGGAACATAGATATTGTCGCACCTAACAGTATTGACAAAAATCAAATTATATCTGTTTTAAGTGAACTGGGAGTATCTGCCGGAGTCCCAAGGCAGAGCATTGATACATATAATCTTTCGCAGTTATTGGCGCTTAGGATTGACAATATCGCTTGGGTTTCACTAAATGTTGAGGGTTCAAATCTTACGGTAAATATTTCTGTTGCAACGGAATCTGAAAAAAATCCCGAAAACACTCCGTCTAATATAGTCGCTTCTTTTGACGGAGTAATTAAATCTGCTGAAATCATTGAGGGCAAAAAAGAGTTTTTACTGGGTCAGGCGGTAAGAAAGGGGGACCTTTTAGTTTCCGGAGTTATCTCAGATGATGCTAATACAAAATTTGTTCATTCTAAGGGTGAAATATTAGCCGATACACAGCGAGTTTTTAGTGTTGAAGTTATGAAAGATTTATTATTAGAAACCGAAGTAAATAGAACTCAATACAGAAGCATTTTAAAGATTTTTTGGCTTGAAATACCTCTGTATTTGCACGATGTCGATGGTTATTCCGATTCGATTTATAACGTTTTTAGTTTAAAAATGTTTGAAAAGGAACTGCCTATTCAAATTGTTCAACGAAAATTTGTGTTTAAAGAAAAACATATTGTCCGTTTATCAAAAGAAGAAAGTATTGATATAGCGTTATATCAAATTAGTGAATCATTAAGAAACCAACCGATTGTGAAGGTTAATAACTATACTACAGACATAAAAGAATTAAATGATAGGTTTTTAATTACTGTATCTGCGAATTGTACGGAGAATATTGCAGTAGAGCAACAGCTTAAAATTGAGTATTGAAACGAATGCTATATTATGATATAATTTATTAAATATAAATTATATTTGTTTTTGGAGGTTTTTTATGAATAAGTATGGTCATTTTTCTGAAAAGGGTAATGAATTCATTGTAACAAGATATGATACTCCGCTTCCTTGGGTAAACTATCTCTCTAACGGTGATTATTGTGCAATCGTTTCCTCAACAGGAGGCGGATTCAGTTTCTACAAGAGTCACCATGCAAATAATATTCTCAGAAGAGAGCAAAGAAATCTGATTTCTGACAGACCCGGAAGATATGTTTACATAAAGGATAACGATAGTGGCGAAATTTTCTCTTTAAATGTTATGCCTGTACAAAACAGTTTTGATAAATTTGAGGCTGTTCACGGTATGGGTTACACTACAGTTAAAACCGAAAGCCACGGTATTGCCGGCGAAATAACCTATTTTGTACCTATGGGCGTAGATGCGGAAATTGCAAGAATTAAAATTACAAACATTTCCGGCTCAAAAAGAAATCTTTCGGTCTATTTTTACGAAGAACTGCAACTTGGAAATTTCGAATTTAACGAGCACGAGAGAGCAATTGCTTCAATGTTTGGACAAGCAAAAATTAATGACGAAAAAATCTTTGCTAATTATTCTATTTGGAGTACAAGCAGTCGTGCCGGTGATAACTTCAAATCTGATAAAGTTTGGCCTTATACCGTTATGATTGGTGCGACCAAATCTCCCGAAAGCATTGAAACCTCACAAGAACGCTTTATAGGTGTTCACAGAGATGTTCATAACCCTGTTTCAGTAGAAAACGGTTCTCTTTCCAATAAAGATAATTTTGGCATGCCTTCGGTTGCTGCTTTTTGTTGGAATTTAGAACTTTCGGCTGACGAATGCTACGAAAATGATGTTTATACTAATATTTTTGAAAAAACTCCTGCTAAATTTACAACCGAGATAATTGATGAATTATATACAAAGACTACTGAATTTTGGACAAACTATGTAGACGGAATTAAAATTAAAACTCCTGACGAAGAAATCAACAGAAACTTTAATTACTGGAACAAATATCAAATTTATATGAATTTCAATTTTGGTAGAGCACCGTCATACTATCATCTTGAACAAAGTATGGGTATGCGTGACAGTTTCCAGGACGCTTTTGGTATGATTCCGCTAAGTTCTAAGTGGGCAAGAGAACAGATTTTAAGAGTTGCAAGTTTTATTTTCTCTGATGGTTCTCCATGCGATGTAACAAGCAGAATAGAGTATAAAGCAAATAAGGGTATTAAGGTGGATGTTCCGCTTTGGATGGCTCTTGCAACTTGTAATTACATTAACGAAACTGCAGATATGGCAATTCTTGACGAGGTAATCCCTTACCTTGACGGCGGTCAGGGAACTCTTTACGAGCATATTTTGCTTGGACTTAAGAGAATTGCATGCGATAAGGGCTGTCACGGTTTGCCTCTTTTTGGCGGCGGCGACTGGAACGATAGTTTGAATCGTGTTGGCGATAAAGGTATTGGCGAAAGCGTTTGGCTTGCACAGTTTATTTATTATTGCATTAACGAAATTAAGCCCCTTTTAATACTTAAAAATGACGATAAGGAGTTAACCGAACTTACTAAAATTGCAGAACAATTTAAAACCGCCCACGAGGAATTTGCTTGGGATGAAGATTGGTATATTATCGGATATAACGATTTAATGGAGGCTGTCGGAACAAAGAAGGATAGAGTTGGAAACACCTATCTTAATACTCAAACTTGGGCTGTAATCAGCGGAATTGGCAGTAAAGAGCGTCTTGAGAAAGCAATGGATGCCGTTGACGATTACCTTGAAACTCCCTATGGTTTGTCTCTTGTAATGCCTGCGTATGATTGTCTTGATGAAAATATCGGCGTATCAAGCGCATTTGCAAGAGGTATGAAGGAAAATGGCGCTGTATTTTCTCACGCTACTGCATTCAACCTTGTTGCTAAGGCTTTACTCGGCAGAGGTAACGATATGTATCGAGTATACAAAAAAGTTCTGCCCGCTTGTAAAAAGCAAGACGTCCATATGTGCGAACCCTATATTTATTCTCAGTTCTCTCACGGACCAAATTCTCCTGAATACGGCAGAGGCGCTTATCACTGGATGACCGGAACTGCTGCTTGGATGTTTAGAGCCGTTCTTGATTATATGCTTGGTATTAAAACCAGTCTTGAAGGCTTAATTATTGACCCTTGTATAAATCAGGAATGGGATGGTTTTGAGGTAATAAGACCCTTTAGAAAGAATGTTTATAAAGTTATTGTTTCAAACCCTGAACACAAGCAAACCGGAGTTTCCGTTCTTGAAGTTGATGGCGTTAAGCAAGATGGAAATTTTGTTAAATATATTCCCGATGGCAAAGAACATATTATTAAGGTAATAATGTAACACTTTTTTCGGAGCATTATATGATGGAGCAAATAATTAATATCGACAGAATGGAAGATATAATAAGTCTTTTCGGAAGTTTCGATGAAAACATTAAAAAGATTGAACAAAAATATTCGGTAAAAATATCCTCGCACGGTAGTTATGTTAGAATTAAAGGCGACCCTGATGATGTTCAGAAGGCTGTTCGTGCAACAAATAGCCTTCTTACATTAATCAGTAAAGGTGAGGTAATAACTGACCAGAATATTGATTATGTTTTTTCACTTGTATCTGACGGAGATGAGCATCAGATATCCCGTCTTACAGACAGCGACTGTGTTTGTGTCACTTCAAAGGGAAAACCTGTCAAGCCGAAAACACTTGGACAAAAAAGGTACCTTGAAGCAATTAAAAACAACACTATAACAATCGGTGTTGGACCTGCCGGAACGGGAAAAACATATCTTGCGGTTGCAATGGCTGTTAAGGCGTTCAGAGCAAAAGAAATTAACCGAATAATATTGACTCGTCCTGCTGTCGAGGCGGGAGAAAGTCTTGGCTTTTTACCCGGCGACCTTCAATCAAAGGTTGACCCTTATCTCCGTCCCCTTTATGACGCTCTCTTTGAAATGCTTGGTGCAGAAAACTTTCAAAGATGTCAGGAAAGGGGAGATATTGAGGTTGCTCCACTTGCCTATATGCGCGGAAGAACTCTTGATGATAGTTTTATTATCCTTGACGAAGCCCAGAACACCACTTGTGAACAAATGAAAATGTTTCTTACCCGTCTTGGCTTTAATTCTAAGGCTGTTGTTACGGGAGATGTTACTCAGATTGACCTTCCTAAAGGTAAAAAATCCGGTCTGAAGGACGCTGTTTCTGTGCTTAAAAAGGTAGATGATATTGAAATCATACGGCTTAGAGGAAAAGACGTCGTAAGACATAAGTTAGTACAGGCAATCATCAATGCTTACGAAAAATCAGACGAGCAAAGGAATAGAAATGATTAGTGTAAATTTTGCTAACAGGCAAAGAAAATCCGTTCTTTCAAACAATACAACCGAACTTGTGATTTCTGCAATAAAGGCAGCGCTTGAGGTTGAAGATTTTACCGACAACTGTGAGGTAAATGTAACCTTTGTCAGCGACAGAAAAATTAAAGAAATCAATAAGACATTCAGAAATATAAATAGGTCTACCGATGTGCTTTCTTTTCCTTTGTCTTATGACGGAGAATATGATATAAACCCGGAAAATGACTGCATTATGCTCGGCGATATTATTATCTCTGTTGAACATGCTATTAATCAAGCCGAAACATTCGGCCACTCGGTCGAGCGTGAAATTGCTTATTTGACGGTTCATTCGGTTTTTCATTTGCTCGGATATGACCATGTTGATGAGGGTAATCAGAAGAAAATTATGCGAACAAAAGAAGAACAAGCCCTTGAAAAAATTGGTCTTCAAATAATTTAGGACGGTATCGTATGGATAAGACTTACTCGGCTTTTATTGCAATCGTAGGGCGCCCAAATGTCGGCAAATCTTCAATAATAAACAGATTGCTTGGTCAAAAAGTTGCTATTGTTTCCGATAAGGCGCAAACTACGCGCACTAGAATAATGGGTGTGTTTACTAAAGGCGTTAATCAGTTCGTTTTCGTTGACACCCCGGGTTTTCACAAGCCAAGAAACAAACTCGGCGAGAATATGGTCAAGGCTGTCGGCAGCGGCCTATCTGATGTTGATGCTGTTATGTTAGTTGTTGAGGCTGCCCCTAAATTCAACTTTAATAAAGATAATCTGCCTGCCGCAGAACTTGAACTTATTAACGAAATTAAGCGCAGAAAACACAAATGCTTTCTTGTTATAAATAAAGTGGATTTGCTTTCGGACAAAGAGGAATTGTTTGAGATTATAACTGCTTATAATAAACTTTACAATTTTGAAAGTGTAATTCCTGTTTCTGCTCTTAAAAATGATGGTGTATCTATTATTCTTGATGAGGCTAAAGGCTTTTTAAAGGAATCTGTTCACTATTTCGGTAGTGACGATATCACAGACCAAGGCGAAAAAACAATGGTTGCCGAAATGATTCGCGAGAAACTGCTTAGGTCACTCGATAAAGAGGTTCCTCACGGTATTGCTGTTGATATAGAAAGATTTTTTGAGCGTGATACTGTTGATGGGGAGCCAATTCTCGAAGTTGAAGCAACAATATACTGTGAAAGAGATTCTCATAAGGGAATTATAATAGGTAAAAACGGCTCGATGCTTAAAAAAATCGGTATAAGGTCCAGAAAAGATATTGAAGATTTTTTTGGAATCAGAGCCTCTGTTAAACTTTGGGTAAAGGTTAAGGAAGACTGGCGAAATAGACAAGGTCTTATTCATACTTTCGGTCTTGACTGATTTTTCCTTTTATAATGTTCATACTTTGTGTGATACTAATATCACAGCAGGGGGTGACCATTTTGAATCAAGATGAATACTGGAATAAGTTTAAAAATGATGGAAAAATTGAGTCATATTTAAATTATAGAGAACATTTGAAAACACAAGGCAGTGTACATGATGGAACAAACTCTATTAACGATAGACGGACTGATAATACGGGAGCAACAAATAGGTGACAGTGATAAACTTGTCACCGTTTTGTCGCGCAATAACGGAATAATTACAGCCTATGCAAGCGGTGCAAAAAGTATAAAAAGCAAGAGAAACGCCGCAACCTCGTTTTTGTCCTATTCCTCACTGACCTTAAAGAAAAAGGGCGACTCATATCGTATTACAGAAGCCAGTTCAATCGAGGTCTTCTTTAGTACCGGTAACGATATTGAAGCATTTTCTCTAGCCCAATATTTTTGTGAACTCGCTATATGCCACGCTCCTTCTGACGAAACCAGTGAAACAGTACTGCGATTGTTCTTAAATGCGCTATACTATTTATCTAAAGGGAAAAGAGACATTCATTTAATTAAGGCCGTGGTTGAACTAAAACTCCTTTCGCTTATTGGTTATATGCCCGATCTTGTTGCCTGTAAAAAATGTTTGAAGTATGAGAATGAACTGATGTACTTTGATACAACAGAAGGCACTCTTTTCTGTACGGAATGCACACCCTATGAGACGAGTTATGCTTTGATAAACACAACTCTGATAACGGCAATGCGACATATAATTTATTCTGATTTTAATAAACTGTTTGCCTTTACCCTTCCGCAACAAGCCGCGTATGCTCTCTCGCAAATAACTGAGAAGTATTTTATAAATAAAACCGAACGCAACTATAAAACATTACAGTTTTTCAATTCATTATTTTAAGGAAATACATATATGTACGAATTTGAAAAATATTATAATTCACTTGAACTTATTTCTGTTCTTAAACTCCTTTCTGAACAGGCAAGTATGGATTCGGCTAAAGCGGTCGCTCTTGGTCTGCGCCCTTTTTGTGACTTTCAAACCGTAATAAGTGAACTTGAAAAGACCGATGAAGCATATATACTTTCAGCAAAATATGCTACACCGTCTTTTGGCAATCCCGCAAAGCCCGACCCTCTGCTTACAAAATGTGAGGTTGGGGCCGTTTTGACAATGGGGGATTTATTGTCTGTTGCCGACTGTCTAAGGGTTATTAGAGGCGTTAAAGAATGGCGCAATAATATATCAGAAACTGCGGTCGTTAAACTCAATGACCTGTTCAACGCCCTATCTCCTAATAAATTTATTGAAGACACAATTTCTTTGGCAATTAAAAGCCCTGAAGAGATGCATGACAATGCTTCGGTAGCCCTTGCCGATATCCGCCGTAAAATTCGAAGAGAATCCGCCTTAATCAAGGAGAAATTAGATTCGATTATTAAGAATCACGGCAAAGCCAAATATCTTCAGGAAGCCATTGTTACACAGCGTGACGGCAGATATGTTGTTCCGGTAAAATCCGAATGTAAAAACGAAATACCCGGAATTGTTCACGATACTTCTTCATCGGGTTCAACCTTGTTTATTGAACCTATGTCAGTAGTTGAATCTAATAATGAAATTAGAGTTTTAATGTCGAAAGAAAGGGAAGAAATTGAAAGAATTCTTGCCGAACTTTCCCTTAAGGTTTCTGAATTTTCTGATACTATAAGAATGTCATACAAAGCGCTTTGCGAACTTAATCTGGTTTTTGCAAAGGCGAATCTTGCCTATAAAATGAAGGCTACTATGCCTAAAATGAACAATAGCGGAAGAATAGTTCTTAAAGAGGCAAGACATCCGCTTATTGACAGACAAAAAGTTGTCCCTATTTCGGTTTCTCTCGGAACAGATTATGACACATTAGTTATTACAGGTCCAAATACAGGCGGAAAAACAGTTACCCTTAAAACGATAGGACTTCTTACTTTAATGTCGATGTGCGGTATGCTTATTCCTGCAAATGAAGGTAGTGAGATTTCTTATTTCGAGAGAATACTTGTTGATATTGGTGACGAACAAAGTATTGAGCAGTCGTTGTCTACTTTTTCTTCCCATATGGTAAATATTATTAAAATCCTTGAAGAATCGGTTAACAACAGTCTTGTTTTGCTTGATGAACTTGGTGGAGGAACTGACCCCGTTGAAGGCGCTGCTCTTGCTAAAGCAATTCTTATAACTCTTGCTGAAAACGGGGCTAAAACCGTTGCAACAACTCATTATCCTGAACTAAAAAGTTACGCAATCGATACTTTTAGGGTTGAAAACGCTTCTTGTGAGTTCGATATAAAAACATTAAAACCAACCTACAAACTTCTCGTTGGTGTTCCAGGTCGTTCAAATGCATTTGCAATTTCAAAGAAACTTGGCATACCCGAGAATATTATTGATATGGCTGATACCTTTATTGCCGATGATGAGCGACAACTCGAAAAGGTAACCAAAGCGCTTGAAATTGCAAGGCTTGAACTTGATAAGGAACGCTCATCTGCCAAATCTGAAAGACAAAAGGCAGAAAAGTTATTAGACGAAGCACAAAAAACTCTTTCTGACGCTAACGCAAAGAAGGAGTCAATACTCGAAAAAGCAAAAAATGATGCTTTATATATAGTTGATAACGCTCGTTATAAGTCTAATAATCTCATTCTTGAACTTGAAGATATCAAGAAAAAATTTAATGCAGATAATGCCTCTGAACTATATGGAAAAGCAATTAAAAACAGCAAAAATGTTATCGAGGGTATCCAGAATGAATCGGACCCTGTTTCCGTTTTGGATAATGATGATTATTCTTTACCAAGAGAACTGGCTTTAGGAGATTCAGTTACGGTTCGTGACCTTAATAAGCAAGCAACTGTCGAACAATTATCTAAAGATAGACAAAGGGCGCTTGTTGCTATCGGCGGCCTTAAAAGTTGGACTGATGTTAAAAATTTAAAACTGTGTGATGCTCCTAAAAAGGATAATCAAACTTCAAAAGGAAGAAAAGTTACCGGTCTTAAATCAAGGGTAGAACGCGATGCAAGATATGAATTTGATATGCGCGGAATGACGGTTGACGAAGGAATAATTGAACTTGACCGATATATTGACGGCGCAGTTCTTGCGGGAATACCCAGCGTTACTATTATTCACGGAAAGGGAACAGGAGCGCTTAGAAAAGCCACCCATGAGTTCCTAAAGTCAAACAAAAATATTATTACATTCCGACTCGGCGTTTTCGGCGAGGGAGAAGCAGGCGTAACTATCGCAGAAATAAGGACATAAAAAAAGACTCCAATCGGAGTCTTTTTTTTATACCACAAATCCACCGTTTATACCGAGGACCTGTCCTGTTATGTAGGAGGCTTGTTCTGAGGCGAGGAAAAGCGCTGCCGATGCAATATCATCGGTTGTACCGATTCTGCCAAGCGGTGTCTCGTCTATAATTGCAGTTACATCTTCAATAGCAAGGTTTTGATTCATAGCGGTATCGATAAGCCCGGGAGTTATGCAGTTAACGGTTATTCCGCTGGGGCCTACCTCTTTTGCGAGAGCCTTCGTTAGACCAATAACACCAGCCTTTGCAGCAGAGTAGGCTACTTCACAAGATGCACCAACCTCACCCCACATTGATGATATATTGATGATAGAACCGGACTTTTGATTAATCATATGAGGAAGCACGGCCTGTGTGCAATTGAAGACGCCTGTTAAATTTACCCCAATAATATCGTTCCATTCTTGTTCTGATATATCGGTAATAAGCGATTGGTTTGCAACACCTGCATTATTTATTAGAACATCAATACCACCAAAGCGATAGATTGCTTCTTTTATCATTAGGTCAACTTCAAGTCTGTTTTTGACATTTGCTTTGTAAGCAATTACACTATAACCGCTTTCCTTAAGCGATTTCTGAAGCAAAATAGCCGACTGGACAGAAGTGTTGTAATTCATTATTACATTGTATCCGCTCTCTGCAAAACGGATTGCCATATTTGCACCTATTCCTTTTGATGCCCCTGTTATTAATACAGTCTTACTCATAAACATACCCCTTTTTATAAGTCTGATAGCATTATAACACAAAAAAGTTTTTTTGAAAAGAGGGAAGTGATAACACAATTAGTGGCGTTGACATAATGTTTAATACATATATATAGTATGGTTTACATAACAAGTTAACATAATATTATAATAGCGTTATTTTTTGGTTGACATAAAATTATTTTTGTAGTATAAATATACTTACACAAATATTTACGGAAATTAGGTGGGTTTTATGGCTGAATATAAAATCGGTTTTATCGGCGCAGGTAATATTGCTACTGCTATATTCAGCGGAATTATCAGTTCGGGTTATATAAAGCCTGAGAATATAATCGTATTTGACAGTATGCCTGAAAAGACCAATCCCTTTGTTCAAAAAGGTGCAACTGCAGGTACTTGCGAATCTGACATAGTTAGTCAAAGCGAATTTGTCTTTTTAACCGTCAAACCGCAAATATATGCAGAGGTTATAAATTCTGTAAAATCCGTTGCTAAAGGCACTTGCTTTATTGATGTTGCTGCGGGAATTAGCATATCTTATATTAAACAATTATTGGAATTTGATGCTCCGGTAATAAGAGTAATGCCAAATACACCTCTTATGTACGGCTTTGGTGCTTCTGCGCTTGTGAAAACTGCTCCTGTAACTGACGAACAATTTTCTTTCATCAAAGGTTGTTTTGAATGCAGCGGGGTATCCTGCGTTGTTGATGAAGAACTTATTGATACTATTACCGCAGTAAGCGGTAGTGCTCCTGCTTATATAATGAGAACGATGAAATCTTTTATTGATTTTGCGGTCGGTCACGGCATGAGCAATGAAGATGCAGAAAAAATGGTTTTAAATGTTTTTGTCGGTACTGCAAAAATGGTGGAACATGACAACAGAACCATTGATGAACTTATTAAGATGGTTACTTCCCCTAAAGGAACGACAGAAGCAGGTCTTGCTTCGCTTGATTCAAATAAGTTTGACGCTGTGCTTGATGATTGCCTTAACTCTACCGTTAAAAGAGCCAAAGAACTTTCAAGATAAGAATACTCGTCCTATCCTCTGCATAGAATGTATAAAAAACATTGGAGGACATTCTATGCAAAGGAAGAAAAATTCATTTACATTTAATATTAGTACTCTTCGGCCTTATTTGCCGTTTTTAGTATTCACTTTAATCTTTATATTGGGCGTTTTTTTAGGAAGCATATTAGTATGTAGACTAGATTCGCTTAATACTGTAAGCACGGACAAACTTTCTGAAATGATTGCGGTTAAGAGAAGCGCTGATTTTCTTCAAATGTTCAAGGCTTCGCTTTTATCAATTCTTCCGTTCTATTTTTTGCTTTATATTTGCGGCACCTCGGTAATAGGAACAGCAACAACGCCAATAATACTGCTTTATAAAGGCTTTGCTTACGGCTGTCTTTCAGGGCTTCTTTATTCTACATATAAACTTGAGGGTATTATGTTTGCCGCTTTAATATTGCTCCCTCAAACATTAATAACCGTATTCGGTTTATTGCTTCTTGCAAAAGAGTCTTTTGCTTTCTCTTATCTTTTAGGCGGTATTTGTATTAAATCAAGCAAGCCCGTTAATATCTATTCTGATTTTAAAAGTTATTGTGTAAACAGCGGACTTTGCTTGATTACGGGTTTTTTAGCAATCGGTTTCGACCTTGGAATGTCTTCTCTATTTATTGGTTATTTTAATTTTTAGATAAAGGAATGTTAAAATGCAGGATTTCATTTCGTCTTTTGAAAACTATTTGACAAATGAAAAGAAAAGTTCTAAAAACACGCTCGATTCTTATCTTAGAGATATCGGGCAGTTTTCGACATACTGTAAAATCAACGGCATTACCGATTTATCTCAGGTTGACACTTCTGTAATTGATAGATATTTTGAGTATCTTAACGTTTTAGGTAAATCTCAGTGTACAGTCACCCGTGTCGCAGCCTCTCTTCGTTGTTATTTTAATTTTTTAAGTAAAAATAATTTGTGCAATATAAATCCAATTATAAAGGTTAAAAAGACCGCCGCTGAAAAGAGGTTGCCCGAAATTCTTACCGGTAAAGAGGTGCTTAACCTTTTAGCCCAACCTTCCGGCACCGATTATAAGAGTATTCGTGACAAAGCAATGCTTGAATTGTTATACGCAACAGGCATAAAAGTGTCCGAACTGATTGAGGTTAAACTTACCGATATAAATCTGCAAATTGGTATTCTTGTGCTGACCGGTTCTAAAAATGAACGCATTATTCCTATTTATCCTGCTGCCATAAAAACATTAAGTACATATATCAATAGTGTCAGACCCGCCATCATTAGCGATATGACCGAAGAACGATTGTTTACTAATATGAGCGGAGAACCTCTTTCAAGACAAGGCTTTTGGAAGATTGTTAAGTATTATGCTCAAAAATCTAAAATAAAGAAGGATATTACGCCTCATACTTTAAGACATTCTTTTGCTGCACACCTTCTTGAAAACGGAGCAAATCTTAAGGATATAAAAGAAATGCTTGGACATGCTGATATATCAACTACTCAAATTTATGCTCAACTTATGAAAAACAAATATACTCAAGACTACAATAAATTTCACCCATTGGCAAGATAAAACCGCTTGATTGCAGAATCTCGTTTTGCATAAGCGGTTTTTTAGAGGTTGTTTATGAAACTATGTTACCCTACTTTTTACAAAAGCTTTGTTTGTAGCGCATCAGAGTGTAAAGATACCTGCTGTAAATTTTGGCAGGTAGAACTTGATTCGAACTCAAAGGCTAGATATAAATCTCTTATTAAAGATGGCAACGACGTTGGATACGCTCTTAAAAAGGGAATTAGCGGTAATTCTTTTAAAAATATCGGAAATTCATGTTACTTTTTAAACAACTGTGGGCTTTGCAATCTATATTCTATGATTAATCACGATGGATTACCAAGAACTTGCAGACTTTATCCACGATTTATAAATAACTTTGGAGGATATGAGGAAAGGGGACTCTCATTTTCGTGCGAAGTTTCCGCGAAAATTATTTCAAATAATAAACTTGTCCTTGTCACCGAAGAAAACAATGAGCCTATAACAGAATATACAAATGTAGACGCTGAAACTTTTAATACAGTAAAAGCGATTAGAGATAAAATTTTAAATTATATTGATGGTTATAACGGTTCGCTCGAAGAACTGGTTAATATATTGTTGAACTATTCAAAAACAGTAGAGGAATATATTAACGCCGATAAATTCAACCTGGCTATTAATGCAGAGTTTAATAATATATTGGATGATTCTTGCTTTTTATACGACACAAACTTAAAAAGAATTGTAATTAAGAAACATCTAAAAAATAAAATATTAAGAGACAACTGGAAAGAAATTTTAAATAACGCCTTAACAAATGAGCCTTCATATAGTTTAGAAACATTTAAAATTTGGGCATCTTATTTTATATATAGATATTTAATTAAAGCCTCATTCACAAAAGAAATATATAAAACAATAACATCTTCTATTATTTCATACATGGTAATTTCAAGCATAGATTTTGAATTTATTAATGCAGCTCAACTTTACAGCAAAGAAGTTGAACACAATACAAGTAATATTAATAAACTCTTTAAGTTTGAATTTAATAAATATGTTGAAAAATAATAGAAATCAGATATAATAGTATTATAAATTTTACGGAGGTTAACCTTGAAAAAGTTAGTTGTTGTTTGTCTTTGCGCGTGTATGCTGTTTATAGCGGGTTGCTTTGAAAAATCGGACTATAAATATGTAGAAGAAAAAGGCACGATAGTAATTGGAATTACTGAATATGCGCCGATGCATATAGTTATGGGTAATGGTGAGTGGATTGGTTTTGACGCCGATTTTGCAAAACTTGTAGCGCAAAAACTTAACCTTAGCGTTGAATTTAAGGTTATTAACTGGGATGAAAAGGTTAGCAAGCTAAACAGCAAAGATATTGATTGTATTTGGAACGGTTATACTATAAATGATGAAGATCAGGTTTCTTTTTCAACTCCTTATGCAATAAATTCTCAAATATTGGTTATGCTTTCCGATGATAACAGTTACGATAATGAAAAAGGTATTTCTGATATGGTTTTAGCGGTTGAGAAAGGCTCTTCTGCTGAACGTTTAGTAACTAAACAAAACGCTATTCCAAAAACTTACAAAACCCAAAAAGAATGTCTTAACGCAGTAATTAGTGGAGATGTTTCTGGTTGTGTTGTAGATAAGATTATTTTTGATACTTTGGTGCATACTGACCTTAAAAAAGTTAAAACGCTTAATATTGAAGAATTTGGTATTGGTTTTAGAAAAGGTTCAGATTTAAAAGAAAAGTTTGATTCAATTATTAAAGAGATGCTTGAAGATGGTTCTTTGTTAAAACTTGCAAAACAATATGAAATTGAATTGGTATAAAAAGCGGAGCAATCTGCTTTTTTATTTTGTTGACTTTTTTCAAAAGATAATATATAATTTAGTAAACTAGTATTTTAGTGTACTAAAATGGAGGTAGTGAATATGAAAAAAATTATCGCACTTATTATGGTTTTTGTTTTAGCAACCATGTGTTTTGCAGGGTGTGGAGCTGAAACTCAAAAGATTATTGTTGCTGAAAAAGGTTCTGCGGGTGAAGAGGTTGCTAAAACTCTTACTGACTATGCTTACACTGCTGTAGATACCCAAACTAAAGCTCTTATGGAAGTAAAATCCGGAACTGCCGATGCGGCAATCGTAGACTATGTGCTTTCTATTGGTTCTATCGGTGAAGGTACCGACTTTGAAGACCTCGTTGTTGAAGGCAATGGCTATAGCCCCGAATATTACGGAATCGCATTTAGAAAAGGCTCCGATGTAACTGCAAAGGTTAACGAAGCTATTAAAACCTTAAAAGACAACGGTAAACTTGAACAGATTGCTAAAAACTATAAGCTAGAAGACAGAATCGTTGCTACTGATTCTTTCGAACCTTTCAAACAGTCTGAAAAAGATTCCGATTGGGAGTACATTAAGAACAAAGGTAAAATGATAATTGGTATCACTTATTTTGCTCCTATGAACTATCTTGATGCCGACAATAACCTTGTTGGTTTCGAAACCGAATTTGCTAAAGCTGTTTGTGAAATTCTTGGTGTAGAAGCAGAATTTGTAGAAATTAACTGGAACTCTAAAGAAGCAGAGCTCAAAGCTAAGAGCATTGACTGCATCTGGAACGGCATGACTATCAATGCCGATAGAGAAGCAACTATGAGCATTACTATTCCTTACATGGAAAATCAACAGGTAATGGTAGTTAAGAAATAATTGAGGTAAATTAATGGCCAGTTCATCATTTGCAACTATAACAAGTGAGTTGCTTGTCGGTTTTGGAGAAAATTGCCTGTTATTCGCAATGACACTGCTCATGGCAATACCTCTCGGTTTGATTATTACATTTGGCTCAATGTCAAAATTCAAGCCACTATCTTGGCTCACAAAAGTATTTGTCTGGATCATCAGAGGAACTCCTCTGATGCTCCAGCTTTTTGTCGTAATGTATCTTCCGGGAATTCTCCTTAATATTCCGATGAGAAACAGAATGTTGGCAGCAGTTATTGCTTTTGTAATAAACTATGCATGTTATTTTAGCGAAATATATCGTGGTGGTATAGAAAGCATTTCTCGTGGTCAATACGAAGCCGGACAGGTTTTAGGTATGACGCGTACCGAAACCTTTTTAAAGGTTGTATTATTACAAGTTGTTAAACGAATTGTTCCGCCAATGAGCAATGAAATAATTACTCTTGTAAAAGACACTTCTCTTGCGCGTGTAATTGCGGTAGCCGAAATACTTATGTGTGCGGAACGATATGCAGGCGTTGGAGTTATTTGGCCGTTATTTTACACGGGCGCATTTTTCTTAATATTTAACGGCGTATTATCGCTGCTTTTCGGCTACATAGAAAAGAAATTAAATTATTTTAGGAGTTAGGTATATGGCACTTTTAGAAGTTAGAAATATATGCAAGAACTTCGGCAAGGCCAAAGTACTTAAAGGAATTTCTTTTTCTCAAGAAGAGGGAACTGTTTTGTCAATCATTGGTTCTTCAGGCAGCGGTAAAACAACCCTACTTCGTTGTATTACGGGTCTTGAAACAGCAGATGCAGGTTATATAAGCGTCGGTGAGCGTGTTTTATTTGATTCAAGTTCAAAAGTTAAACTTTCAAAGGAAGAAAAAAGAGAAAATCAACTTACAACAGGGCTTGTTTTTCAGTCTTTTAATCTTTTCCCTCAATATAATGTTCTAGATAATGTTTTATTGGCACCCAAACTTGATTTGCAAAAGAAACTAAAGAAGAACAAGGCAACTTCAGAGGAAAGAAAATCTGCCTTTGACGCATTAAACAAGGAAGCCGTCTCGGTTATCGAAAGTGTCGGCCTTGGTGACAAATTGAGCAGTTATCCGTGCGAACTTTCCGGTGGACAGCAACAAAGAGTTGCTATCGCAAGAGCGCTTATGCTTTCACCCAAAATTTTATGTTTTGATGAACCCACTTCGGCGCTTGACCCACAAATTACCGTAGAAGTTCTTAAGGTTATTGCAAACCTTGCCAAACAGGGAAGAACTATGATAATAGTTACTCATGAAATGGGTTTTGCGAAAGAGGTTTCTGACCGTGTAATTTATATGGATAACGGTTTCATTCTTGAGGAAGGTTCTCCAAAGGAACTTTTTGACAATCCCAAAACAGAAAGTCTTCGCGCCTTTTTAAGTTCAATGCTTAAGATTTAATGAAAACTCCCGAATTTATTGTTCGGGAGTTTTGTCATATATCAAACAGCATCATAAAATATAGTGTAGGAAAATTATTTGGAGATGAGCGAAGTGAAGCATGTTATCGTAACCGGCACAGTAACCTACGCTATAAGAGGACGAGATATTTTGCGAAAATACGGCTTTAGAGCAACCGTCGAACGAAACAGTTCCGGCCTTGGTCGGCTTGGTTGCGGCTATGGAATAGTTGTGTACGGTGATATTTCAAAGGCTGTTGAAATTCTGAGGAGTAATTCTATAAAAATTATCGAAGTGAATAAACTATAATTTAAAATGCACAGGCTATCCTGTGCATTTTTTGAGGTGTTAATTATGATATATCTTGACAACGCGGCTACAACAGGCATAAAACCGCGTTCGGTTATAAATGCAGTAAATTATGCCTTAAATAATCTATCGGCAAATCCGGGAAGAGGAGGATATGAAACCTCAAATAACGCAGCAATGACTGTATACGAGTGCAGAAGCACTATAAAGGAATTTGTAAACTGTGAAAGCGAAAATAATGTATGTTTTACTTTGAATTGCACCCACTCTATAAACACCGTTTTGCAGGGAACTTTAAAAGAAGGTGACCATGTAATTACCTCATCTCTTGAACACAATGCTGTAATACGGCCGATTTTTAACCTTTTTCTTGAGAAACATCTTCAGTATTCTGTTGCACAGGTTGATAAGGATAATAAAGTAACGGTGAAAAATTTCGAAAAACTAATAAGAAAAAATACTAAGATGATTATTGTTACAGCGGCCTCAAATGTAATCGGAAGACTTCTTCCACTCTATGAAATAGGACAACTATGTAAAGAAAAAAATATTCTTTTTGCGGTAGATGCTGCACAAGCGGCAGGTGTTATCCCAATTGATATGAAACAAATGAATATAGATTATCTTTGTATTGCCCCTCACAAGGGCTTTTATGCTCCGATGGGTACGGGAATATTAGTTGCGCAAAAGGGGATAGATAAGGTTATTTTACAGGGTGGTACGGGCGTAAATTCGGTTGATTTGACACAGCCGGAGGAACTTCCGGAGAGAATTGAAAGCGGAACGGTAAATCTCCCGGGAATAGCCGGTATTAAAGCCGGTGTAAATTTTGTTAAAAACAAGAAATCGGAAAAAATCTACAAACACGAAATTGAGATTTGTCAGCACCTTTATAACAAACTGTTAAAATCAGGTGCAACGCTTTACAACGAGCGGCCCGAAATAAACGCCTTTGCTCCGGTCGTTTCTTTTAATTATTACGGATTCGAGAGCACAAAAGTAGCCGACTTGCTTGCACAAAACGGTATTGCGGTTCGTTCGGGTCTTCACTGTGCGCCTTTAGCACATAAACAAATTGGTACAGTTAATATCGGAACTGTCAGAGTTTCTCCGTCAGCCTTTAATTCCGCTGATGATATTGACAAATTAATGTTTGTTCTAAAAAAACTAATTTAATTGTTGATTTGAAAATAATTATATGATAAAATATATATAAATATATTTAGGAGGCAGAGCGTTGGAATTCATAACTTCTTTTTTTGATTCTGTATATGCATTTTGGAATCAACTTGTTTATGCGGTAATGAATATCAATTTTTTCGATATTATCGATATTGTAATAATTGCATTTCTGATTTACAAGGCAATTGAGTTCCTTCGTGACACCCGTTCAGGGCAACTTGTCAAGGGTATTGCTCTTTTGATATTTGCCTTTCTTCTTGCTACGGCCTTTGACCTTTCAACCCTTAAGTGGCTTTTAAGTAAGGTGCTTGACTATGCAATTATAATTATTGCAATAATTTTTCAACCCGAAATTCGAAGACTGCTTGAAAAAGTCGGTCGTAGTAAAATTTCTTTCTTTGGAAAACAACAGGAGTATGACGAGGAAACTCAAAGGTTAAAAAGTTGTATCGACTCGGTTTGCTCTGCCGTTTCGGTTATGTCAGACAAGCGTATCGGTGCGTTAATCGTTTTCGAAAGAAACACTATGCTTGGCGAAATTGCAAACACCGGTACGGTTCTTAATGCCGAAGTATCATATGAACTCATTGGTAATATCTTTTTCCCAAAATCTCCCTTGCACGACGGTGCGCTTATAATTCGAAACGGACTTGTATGTGCTGCTGGTTGTATTCTACCTCTAACCTCAAATAACAACATCAACTCGCAACTTGGTACAAGACACCGTGCCGCTATTGGTATGAGTGAAAATTCCGATGCCGTTATTTTGGTTGTATCTGAAGAAACAGGAACGGTTTCTCTTGCTGTTAACGGTCAAATCAATCGTGACTATAATTCTATAACACTTAAAGAAGAACTTTATCAAAAACTTCTTTCTACCGAATCACATAAAAAGAACTTCTTTACTGATATACTTGACAAATTTAAGAAAAAATAAAAAGAGGAGGCGATAATTTGAAAATTTTTAAGGATTTTTCTGTCAGAAAACTTTTATTTAATAAAAAATTTGCCATAGGGCTTTCATTATTTGTCGCCTTTTTCTTCTGGTTGATTATTGCTATTGACCAAAGCCCTGAAAGAGAACGCACTATTAACAAGATTCAAATTGAAGTTGACACTTCGTCAATCTGGGGCAACGAAACCCTTAAGGTCGTTGGCGACATATCTACAACCGCTTCCGTAACAGTTTATGGGCCTAATTATATTGTAAGTGCACTTACTGCTGATGATATTTCTGTTGATGCCGACCTTTCTAATGTTAAAGGTCCCAATACTTACGAGTTAACATTGGTTCCATCAAGAAAAGGTAACGAATCTGATTATAATTTTGTAAGCATTTCTCCCCAAACAATTACTGTTGAACTTGACCATTATGAAACAAAGACCATTCAAGCCGTTCCCATAATCGAAGGGTTTGATAGGGTTGACCGAGATGATTATATATACGAACCTATTTTTACAGACGGAAATCTGTCGACACTGTCTGTTGATGTTAAAGGTTTTAGAAAAGACCTTGAAAAACTATCGAAAATTGAAGTTCACGCCTCTACAGACGAACTAATTGCTGAATCTAAATTTTTTAGCGAACCCGAAATACTTTATCTTGATGACAAAGGTAATGCTTTAGATAATAAAAAATTCTCCCTGCCTTATGAATCTATACCCATTGCAATGATGGTATCTAAAGAAAAAACTTTAAGCGTTTCTCCGTCATATATAAATATGTGGAATCCACAAATTGCGGCAACACTTAATAATTGCTGGACTACCGAAACAAAAACATTAACAATTAAAGGTCCTCCAACTGTAATTGATTCTATTTCATCTATTGAGTATTCTAACCCGATAGACCTGTCAAGCCTTTCATCATCAAACTCACAAAAAACCTTTGAACTTATTCCTAAACTCCCGGAAGGAGTAACGATTTCTGATGCTGTAGACAAGGTTGTTTTTAAATATGACTTGTCTAGGTATACTGTCAAAAACTTCTATATAACAAATTTCTCTCACGAAGGAACTTTAAAATCAGGACTATCGGTTTCTTATGATAAGCGATATTCTGTTACTGTGTGTGGACCAAAGAATACGATTAATTCTTTAAAGGCCTCTGACTTATATTTATCGCTTAACCTTTCCGAAATGTCTGAAAGCAACATAGGAACAAATACTGTCGGCGCAACACTTAAATCAAATAAAAATGTTTCTGTGTGGATGATTGGAAGTTGTGATGTAACAATTAAACTTTCAAAATAATACTTAAAGGGGTTTCTATTGAAATCCCTTTTAGCATTTTTATGTTCATCTCATATAATGTTACAGAGGTGAATATATGTCAGTAGTAATTTTTTTAGTTATTCTTTATCTTTCGGTTATTGGTTTGTGTGATGTTTTTCAGAGTTTCAGACTTGCCTTATTAAGAGTAAAAAATGGAAGCAGCAGGGTTGTTTTCTGTCTTCTTAAAGACGAATTTGCCGAACTGAACTTAAGGTGTGTAATTGAACAATACAAATGGTCAGGAAAGCAATTTGCCGATAGGATTGTTGCAATAAATTATCTTGAAGATGCTCAGCTGTTAGAGCGTTGCAAACTACTCGCTGAAAGTTATAAGATTTCTGTTATTGATGAAAATCAAATACATAATTATTTGAATTCGGAGAATTAAATGATTAATGATGATAAAATATTAAGCGGTTGTGTCGAATCTATTACATATAGAAACAGAGAAAACGGCTATACTGTTTTAAAACTTAAAACATCAGATGAATTGATAGTTGTAACAGGGATAATGCCCTTTGTGAACGAGGGAGATTCCGTAACGGTACACGGAGAGTATGTAATTCATTCAACCTACGGACAGCAGTTTAAATGCAATCTGTGTGATGTGTCAGTACCAACTACTCAAGCGCAAATTTTAAAGTATTTATCAGGCGGCGCAATAAAAGGTGTAGGACCTGCAACCGCCTTAAAAATAGTAAAGCATTTTAAAGAAGATACCTTTGATATTATAGAAAACTATCCTGAACGCTTGACTGCAATTAAAGGTATTTCCTTAGAAAAAGCACAAGCGATTTGTGAACAATTTAAAGAACAATTTGGTATTAGAGATATAATGATTACATTGTCTCGCTTTAATATTGCTCCTACAGAAGCAGCAAATATTTTTAAAGTACTTGGGGCTAGTAGTGTCGAAATTATCAAACAAAATCCGTACATTTTGTGTGCTGAGGGGATTGAATTTTCGTTTGAACGTGCTGACGAAATTGCTGAAAGTCTTGATATTAATTTAGATGATTCGAACAGAATTATTGCGGGTATCTTGTATGTTATGCGTTCTAATCTCTCTAATGGCCATACCTGTCTGCCCAAGGATAAACTTTGCACGGTTGCAGTTCGTTTGCTTGGAGTAACGCAGGCAGAAATTTATAAAAATCTAAACATTCTGATTGATTCAATGCAAATATTTGAGTATATCATAGATGGCACAGAATACCTCTTTTTGCCCGAATATGCCGCTGCTGAAGAATATATAAGCAGTAGGGTAAAAACCGCTTTGGAAAACAATTTAAGTCTATATAATATTTCGGAGCATGAACTTAATTTTGTTCAAAACAGACTAGGTATTGATTTTGACCCGATTCAGATTGCGGCAGTAAATGAAGCAATGAGAAACAGTTTTTTTGTTCTAACAGGTGGACCAGGAACGGGAAAAACAACAACCCTTAACGCAATTCTTGAAATTTTTGATAATAGAAATTTAAGTATTGCACTCGCTGCGCCAACCGGTAGGGCAGCCAAACGAATGACCGAACTTACCGGTAGAAACGCTACCACTATTCATAGACTGCTTGAAATCGAATGGAGAAACGGCTCAAAACAGTACTTCGAAAGAAATAAAGCCCATCCACTTGACTATGATGTAATTATTATTGATGAAATGTCTATGGTTGATGTGCAGTTGTTTAGAGCCTTACTTGAAGCAACACGAATCAACACAAGAATTCTTTTAGTAGGAGATTCCGACCAACTTCCAAGTGTTGGTGCAGGGAATGTTCTTAATGACCTAATCGCTTCGGGAATAGTACCTTTTGTACGCCTTGAAAAAATATTCAGACAGGCCGCCGAAAGTTCAATTGTAACATTTGCGCATAATATTATTAACGGAATGTTGCCATCAGATTTTGAAAAATCCAATGATTTTTTCTTTCTGAAAAGAAATGAACTTAATTCGGCTTTGAAAACGGTTGTTCAACTCTGTTCTTCACGGCTTCCTTCGGCATACGGGTACGACCCGTTTTGTGATATTCAAGTAATTTCTCCATCCAGAAAGAAAGACTGTGGAACGGTTAATCTGAATGCCGTACTACAGGACGAGCTTAATCCTTTGTCCGACGAAAGTTCCGAACTTCGCTTTAAGGGTATTGCCTTTAGGACTGGCGATAAGGTGATGCATATAAAGAATGATTACGATATTCTCTGGGAAAATGATAACGGAGAATCCGGTTCCGGTATATATAACGGAGATATTGGATTTGTTGAGTCTGTCGATGTTAAAAACCATACACTTAAAGTTAGATATGATGATAAAGTTGCAACATATTATGAGGAAAATTTAGGGCTTCTTGAACTAGCCTATGCAATAACCGTTCATAAAAGCCAGGGTTGTGAATTTAAGTGTGTTGTACTGCCGATTTTTGATACTTCGGTACTTTTACGATATAGAAATTTACTGTATACCGCTATAACAAGAGCAAAAAGTTTAATTGTTCTTGTCGGCGACACTGAAATATTTTACGATATGATTAAAAACGACCGCAAAACCTTACGCTATACCGCTTTAAAATACTTTTTAATTGGTAAAAGATATGAATAAAATAATCGAAGCCTTTCTTGATACTCTTTATCCGCCGAAATGTCCCATTTGTGACAAAGCCTTACTGCTTGAAGACTATTGTGATAGATGTAAAGGTCTTGTAGAGCCTATTGATGACGAAACTTGTTTTTCTTGCGGTATGAATGTCAAAAACTGCGAATGCTCAAGGTTTATATATCATTTTGACGGAATGGTTGCGCCTTACTACAATGACGGGTATGCACAGGAAGTAATTTATAATTATAAATTTAACAGAAAATTTACCTGTGTTCCTTTAGTAGGAGATGTAATGGCTAAAACCGCTTCTGACAAATTCGGTCGAGAAAATATTGACATTATAACATTTGTACCTGCTTCCAGTCGTTCGCTTCGACAAAGAGGTTTTAATCAAAGCCAACTCCTAGCCGAGCATATTTCAAAAACGCTTGATATTCCGCTTGAATCAGATATTCTTCAAAAATATGACAAGAGAAAAACCCAACACGAAATTAAAAGCATTACCGAGCGATTTATGAATGCCAGAGATTCTTATTATTTCACGAAGAATATATCAAACAAGAACATATTGCTTGTTGATGATATAAAGACTTCAGGTGCAACTCTTGACGAATGTGCAAGACAACTAAAGTTTGCAGGAGCAAATATGGTTTATTGCGTTACTGCACTCGTATCTAAAGGTGCAAAGCCAAGCGAAAACAAATTTTCTTGAAATAATCTAATATGTTGTTTATAATAAATGTGGTGATTAAATGTCTATTGATATTGCAATTGATTTAGGTACTTCTAAAACCGTAATTTACGGTAACTCAAGAATAATTCTCGAAGAAGCAACAATGGTTACTGTTGACGCAGAGACCTATGAGCCTGTTTACTTTGGTGAGATGGCTAAGGAATCAATGGGAAGAACCCCTGAAACACTTTTGTGTGTTCAACCTATTGAGAGAGGCGCTATTGCAGACTATGATGTTGCTCAGGCTATGATGTCGAAATATATGCTTGACGCTTTCGGCAATAAGATTGTCCGTCCAAGAGTTATGGCTTGTCTTCCCACCGGCCTTACGGAATTGCAACATAGATTTATGGGAAAAGTTATCGAGGAGAGTGGAGGCCGTAACGTCACTGTTATCGCAAGTCCTCTTGCGATTGCGCTTGGTGTTGGTATTGATTTTACTCAGGCAAAAGGTTCAATGGTTGTTGATATTGGTGCCGGTGTTACTGATATTGCGACAATATCTATGGGCGGAATAGTACAGTGCGATAGTTTTAAACTCGCTTCTAATGATTTCGATGAAGCAATAATTAAATTTGTAAGACGCAAGTTTAATATTGAAATTGGTCCGCTTACTGCCGAACTTATTAAAAAAAGAGTTGGTACTGTTGTCCAGCGTCCCGTTGAAATAACAATGATTGCAAAAGGGAAGAACCTTCGAACAGGACTACCGGAGACCTTTGAAATTACTTCAAGTCAAGTTTATGAAACGGTATTTGACATTGCTGTAACAATTTCTAATGCCGTAAGGAAGGTTCTTGAAAAGACCGACCCGGATATTGTTTCCGATATTATGGAAAACGGAATATATTTAACAGGTGGCGGTTCTCTAATACACGGAATGGCAGGATTTATTGAAGAATTTATCGGAACTAAAATTATTCATTCAACAGACCCTTGCCACAGCATTATTAAAGGGGCAGCCCTTGCTTTAAAGAATCCCGGTTTGCTTAAAGATATTGATTATCAGGTTCGTTCAATGAAAGAATTAATAATTGAATAAAAAATACTTGACTTTTTTTGTAAGCGGTGTATAATATATAGGAAAACAAAGTAGAGCTTAACCGTTCTCACCCTAAGGGCTTACTGAAAGGGTCAATAAGTCAATACGCTTTTTGTGTGGTTATGATTTATTACGGACGGTTTATGCCGTCCGTTTTGTTTATTTTTTGGAGGTGTTAATTATCAGCGCAAAAGATATTCCTGTTAACGAACAAATTACTTTTAAAGAGGTTCGAGTTATTGATGCTGACGGCTCTCAACTTGGAATTCTTCCAATTAAAGATGCTCTCGAAGCCGCTTACTCAAAAGACCTTGACCTTGTAAATGTTTCGCCTAATGCAAATCCGCCCGTATGCAAAATTATGGACTACGGTAAATACCGTTTTGATATTGCAAAGCGTGAAAAGGAAGCAAGAAAGAATCAAAAGGTAATTGAAACCAAGGAAATCCGTCTTGGCCTTAGCATTGACAAACACGACTTTGAAACCAAAGGTAACCATGCAATTCAGTTTTTGAAATCAGGTAATAAACTTAAGGTTTCTATACGATTCCGCGGTCGCGAACTCGGTCATCCCGAAATCGGACTCGAAATTATGGCTCGTTTTGCTGAATATTGCCAGGAATATGCTGTAATTGAAAAACCTGCTAAAATGGAGAGCAGAAACATGTTAATGTTTTTAGCCCCTAAGCCAACAAAGTAATTATAATTCTTAAGGAGGATTTAAAATGCCCAAAATTAAAACTCACAGCGGTGCTAAAAAGCGTTTTAAACTTACAAAAACCGGTCAAGTTAAACGTGCACACGCATTCAAATCACACATTCTTAATAAGAAAACAACCAAACGTAAAAGAAATCTTCGCAAGACTGTTGTTGCAGATGTAACTAATGTAGCAAAAGTTAAGAAGATGATTCCTTACAAATAATCCAGGACACAAGGAGGTTATATAAATGGCACGTGTTAAAGGTGCGTTATCAACACGCAAGAGAAGAAATAAAGTATTAAAACTTGCTAAAGGATACTTTGGCGCTAAATCTAAACTTTTTAAAACAGCTAAAGAAGCTGTAATGAAATCCGGAAACTATGCTTATGTTGGTCGTAAACAGAAAAAGAGAGACTTCCGTCGTCTTTGGATTACCCGTATTTCTGCTGCAGCTAAAATCAATGGTATGAACTATTCTACCTTTATGAACGGATTAAAGAAAGCAGGAATTTCTGTTAACCGTAAAATGCTTGCAGAACTTGCAGTTAATGACCCCGCAGGTTTTGCCACTCTTGCTAAAGCAGCAAAAAAAGCATTAGAAAAATAATTTTCTTAATATGACCGAGGAACACCTCGGTCGTATTTTTATTTATTGGAGAGCGAAAAAAATGGAATTTTACAGGATTACCAGCAAAGAAAATGATATAATTAAACTTATTTCTCAACTTCAGAAGTCCTCTTCAAAAAGGCGAGAACTAGGTTTGTTTGTTCTTGAAGGTTTAAGAATCTGTAGTGATGCAGTGAAAAATAATTATGATATAGAGATGCTTATAATCTCTGAAACTGCCAACGAAAAGTATTCTGAAAACATAGAAGAAATATCTTATAAATCCAAAAAGAATTTTGTTCTTCCCGATGCCCTGTTTAAAAAGATATCAGATACAGTAAATCCACAGGGCGTTTTATGTATCTGCAAAATAAGTTCATATTCGCCTGAAGAAATTAACCCTGAAGGTAAATATATCGCTCTTGAAAACCTACAAGACCCTTCAAATTTAGGCGCAATTTCAAGAACAGCCGAAGCGCTTGGTATTGACGGAATAATAATTCAGGGCGGTTGTGACCCATATAGTCCTAAATCACTTCGTGCTTCTATGGGTGCGCTTGTTAGAATTCCTGTATTTCAGACGGATAATCTCTTTGAAATTTTTGAAACTTGCGGTCTGCGGTCATTTGCAGCCGTTGTTCACACTAAGGCAGAATCTCTTGGACAAGTTAAATTTGACAAGGGCTGTGTTGTTTTAATTGGCAACGAAGCAAACGGATTAACTGATAACGCTATACAAATGAGCGATGTTTTGGTTACAATACCCATGAGAGGAAATGCCGAGTCGCTTAATGCTGCTGTTGCGGCTTCATTAATAATGTGGGAGATGTCCAAATGATAAAATATTGGATATGGCTTTCTAATTGTTTAGACACCCCTTCTTCACACCTAAAACCCTTACTAGAACGCTATAAGACGCCTCTTGCTATCTATAAAACACCAATTAGCGAATTGCAATCAACATATCTTTTAAGCCCCAACGAACTTAAAAGATTTAATAACAAAAGTCTTGACAGAGTTTATCGGATTATAGAAGAGTGCGAAGAGAGCAAAATTAGAATTATACCTTTTGATGACCCAAGATACCCGCAACTTCTAAAGGAGATTTCAAATCCGCCTGCTTGTCTTTATATGAAAGGAAATCTTGAAAATTTCAATAATCTTCCAATTGTTTGCCTTGTAGGCAAGAGGAAATCTACCGACTATGGAATTAAATGCGCTTGGTCTCTTTCGGCAAGACTTACTCTTGGCGGAATTCTTGTTTTAAGCGGAGGAGCGCTTGGCGTTGATGCTGCTTCTCACGAAGGCGCATTGGCAGTTGGCGGTAAAACAATAGCTGTTTTACCTTGCGGAATAAATTATCCTTATCTTAAAACAAACGCCTTTCTTCGTAAATTAATTGCCGATAATGGTTGTTTAATCAGCGAACTGCCTCCCAATACTCCGCTTTACCAAAACGCTTTCCAGATTCGAAACCGACTTTTGTCCGGTATTTCGCGCGGTATCGTTGTGATTGAGGCCGCTAAAATCAGCGGCGCTCTTATAACCGCCCGTCACGCTCTTGAACAGGGAAGAGACGTTTTTGGTGTCACGGGCCGTCCAAATGACCCAAATCATGAAGGAGTTAACGCTCTTTTAAGAGACGGGGCTAAACCTATTTTTACTGCTGATGATATTTTTTCGGAATATGAATCCGAATTTGCAAATATAATTGATGTCGAACGTGCTAAAAAAGAGAACCTGACAAAATTATACAGAAGTTTAAACAGCAGTAAATATTTCCATAGAGAACCCGTAATAACATCAAATACTCCCGTTTCTGAGAATACTGATAAAAAAATTAAGAAAAATATTGATGAAACTCTTCCCAAAAATATAAAAATAGTATATAATTGTATAGATACAGAGTTATTTACTGTTGATGATTTATTGGTTTCGGGTTTGCCTTTCGAAGAAATTCTCGCTGCTGTAACGCAACTTGAACTCTACGGATATATAAAAGCAATTCCCGGAGGAAGATATTCTATATTATATTAAGGAGACGACAGCCTTGTCTAAATTAGTTATTGTTGAGTCGCCGTCAAAGATTAAAACGGTCAAAAAAACCTTAGGTTCTGATTATACTGTAATGGCTTCTAAAGGTCATGTTCGTGATTTACCTAAATCGCAACTTGGTGTTGATATTGAGCATGGTTTTACCCCTAAATATATCAATATGCAAGATAAAAAAGACCTAATTAAAGAACTACAGTTTGCCGCTGCAAACAGCGATGCTGTTTATCTTGCAACCGACCCTGACCGTGAAGGCGAAGCAATATCCTGGCATCTTGCTCAATTGTTATCATTAAATTTAAACGAAGCCAACCGTGTTGCTTTTAATGAAATTACCGAAAGCGGTATTAAAGCAGGAATGGCATCTCCGAGAAAAATTGATATGAACCTTGTTAACGCTCAACAAACTCGTCGTGTTCTCGACAGAATTGTTGGCTATAATCTTAGTCCTTTTCTTTGGAAAAAGGTAAAGAGCGGACTTTCTGCCGGACGAGTTCAAACCGTTGCTCTTCGTCTAATTGTCGACAGAGAAAAGGAAATCAATGCTTTTGTTCCTGTTGAATATTGGACACTTGACGCAAAACTCAGTGCAAACAGAAAGACCTTTACTGCCGCATTTTATGGAAGCAATAACGGCACAAAAATAGAACTTTCAAATCAACAGCATGCTGAAAAGATTGTAAGAGAACTTGAAAATGCAGTTTACTCGGTAAGTAAAGTAAAGAAAGGCGTCAGAAACAAACAGCCTGCAGCGCCATTTATAACTGCTACTCTTCAACAAGAAGCATCCCGCAAACTCGGTTTTAACGGCCAGAAAACAATGCGTGTTGCCCAAACGCTTTACGAGGGCGTTGATATTGCAGGTGTTGGCTCAACCGGTCTTATCACATACATGAGAACCGACTCGCTCAGAATTTCTGATGATGCCAGAAACGCCGGTAATCAGTATATACTTTCAAAATATGGCAACAAGTATCTGCCAAAATCTCCCAGGATATATAAGTCTAAAGCAAATGTACAAGATGCTCATGAGGCTATACGTCCTACTAATGTAAATCTCACACCCGAAACAGTTAAATCAAGCCTTACCAGTGACCAATACAAACTTTATAAACTTATCTGGGAACGTTTTGTTGCCTCTTTGATGGCTAACTGTGTTCAGGATACAGTAAATGTTGATATTACTGCAAACGGTTATCTTTTTAAAGCAAGCGGATATTCTGTAAAATTCGACGGATTTACCGTTCTTTACGAAGAGGGAAAGGATGACGATTCATCTGACGGAAGTGCACTTCCCGAAATGCAGGAAGGAGATTCGCTCAAACTAAAATCTCTTGACCCGAATCAGCATTTTACACAGCCACCCGCAAGATATACCGAACCTACCCTTATCCAAGCCTTAAAAGACAATGGTATAGGCAGACCTTCAACCTATGCACCCATTATCTCGGTTATTCAGCAACGTGAATATATTGAAAAAGAGAAAAAATCTTTCAAACCTACTGCTCTTGGTATTGTTGTTTCCGACCTACTTGTTGAACACTTCAAGAAGATAATGGATATTAAATTTACCGCAGGAATGGAAAATAATCTCGATAGTATAGGTTCGGGAGAACTTATTTGGAACGAAATTATAGAAGATTTTTATAAAGATTTCAGTGTATCTCTCAAAAAGGCAGAAAACAACCTCACGGGAAAAAGAATTAAAGTTCCCGTGGTAGAAACCGAAACAGTTTGTGATAAATGCGGAAGAAAAATGGTTGTAAAATCAAGTCGGTTTGGTAAATTCCTTGCCTGTCCCGGATATCCCGAATGTAAAAACACTAAACCCGTACCAGAAGACGAGGTAACGACACCTTGTCCCAAATGCGGCTCAAAACTTGTTAAAAGAAATTCAAAGAAAACAGGTAAAAAATTCTATGGATGTAGTAACTATCCAACCTGTGATTTCGCTGCTCCTAACGTCCCAACCGGAGATAAATGTCCCGAGTGCGGTGGATTTATCCTGTCCGGACTTAGAGGCCGAAAATATTGCATGAACAGCGAATGCCCAACCCGAAAGAAAGTAGAGAAGAAATAGTTATAAATGAATGAAGTTATTGTTGTCGGTGCCGGTTTAGCCGGTTGTGAAGCGGCTTTGAGAATTGCAAATTCAGGAATCAAGGTAAAACTTTATGAAATGAAGCCTGATAAAAAAAGCCCCGCCCATAGATTAGATTCATACGCAGAACTTGTTTGCTCAAACTCTCTTAAAGCAGACAGACTTTCTTCTGCATCGGGACTACTCAAGGCAGAGATGCGTATTCTAGGCTCAATATGTCTTGAAGCGGCGGCTCAAAGTTCTGTTGCTGCAGGTGGGGCCTTAGCGGTTGACCGCAACACTTTTTCACAGTATATTACCAAAAAACTTGTCGACAACAAAAATATTCAAATAATCAATGAAACAATAACTGATATTCCTTTAGATAAACTGTGTATCATCGCAACGGGACCCCTTACCGATGACACACTAGCCCTGAACATTCAAAAACTTTGCGGAACTAATAATCTTAGTTTTTATGATGCCGCCGCTCCTATTATCACGGCAGAAAGTATTGATATGAGTGTTGCATTTAAAGCCTCACGCTATGACAAAGGCGATGCTGACTATATCAACTGTCCAATGAACAAAGAAGAATACGAAACCTTTTATAATGAACTCGTTTCTGCTCAAACTGCCGAACTTCACGCCTTCGATAAGTCTATAAATGTTTACGAAGGCTGTATGCCGATTGAAATAATGGCAAAGCGGGGAGAGGATTCGATTCGTTTTGGTCCGTTGAAACCGGTAGGTCTTAAGGACCCAAGAACCAATAATCGTCCCTATGCAGTTGTTCAACTCAGAAGCGAAAACCGAGAATGTTCTCTTTATAATTTAGTTGGATTCCAGACTAATCTGAAATTTCCCGAGCAAAAAAGAGTGTTTTCTCTTATTCCCGGTCTATCAAACGCTGAATTTGTTCGCTATGGTGTTATGCACAGGAATTCTTTTATAGATTCTCCAAAACTACTTAACAGAAATTTGTCTTTAAAATCGCACCCAAACATCTTTTTTGCCGGACAGATAACAGGAGTAGAGGGGTATATGGAATCGGCTGCCTGCGGAATTATAGCAGGGGAAAATGTATTAAGATTTATAAATGGACAAGACCCTTTAAATCTTCCAACAATTACAATGCTGGGCGCGCTTATAAACCATGTTACAAACAGCACTTCGTCAGATTTTCAGCCTATGGGCGCTAATTTCGGAATTGTTGACCCTTTAAATGAAAGAATTAAAGTCAAGGCCGAAAGGTATACGGCTCTTTCAAACCGTTCACTAGATTGGTATAACCAAAATCAACCATAATAACATTTAAGGAGATTATTATGAAAATTGTTGTCGATGCATTTGGCGGAGATAATGCACCTCTTGAAATTATTAAGGGTTCTGCTCTTGCTGAAAAGGAATACGGTGTAAACATAATTCTTTGTGGAAACGAAGAAGTAATCAAAAAGTGTATTGAAGAAAATAATATCCATTTTGATAATTTACAAATCGCTCACGCTCCTGACGTAATTTCTATGGAAGATGAGCCTACTTCTCTTCTTAAGGCTAAAAAGAACTCCTCAATGGCTGTTGCCTTTAACGAGTTAAGCAAGGGAAATGCTGATGCTTTTGTGTCGGCAGGAAGTACCGGTGCAGTTGTTGTTGGCGGAACTTTTTTAGTAAAGAGAATTAAAGGTGTTAAAAGACCTGCTTTAGCCGCTATGATTCCTTCTCCGGATTCGCATTTTATGATGATGGATATCGGCGCTAACTCAGAATGTCGCCCTGAAATGTTACTTCAGTTTGGTGTTATGGCAAGTGCATATCTTGAAAGGGTTGAAGGAATTAAAAATCCTACAATTGGCCTTCTAAATATTGGTACCGAAGAAACAAAAGGTACCCAGTTGCAACAAGAAGCCTATGAACTTTTTAAAAACAGCAACCTTAATTTCATCGGAAATGTTGAATCTCGTGAACTGCCTTTTGGGGTTTGCAACGCCGTAATTACCGACGGTTATACAGGCAATATTGCCCTAAAACTTATTGAAGGAACGGCACTTGCTCTGTTTTCAATGCTAAAACCCGTCTTTTTAAACAATCTTCTTACAAAACTTTCCTACATATTTCTTAAAAAAGGCCTTCGTGGAGTAAAAAATAAAATGAACGCCTCTGAAGTTGGAGGCGCACCGCTTCTAGGAACAAGAAAGCCTGTCTTTAAGGCTCACGGCAATTCAGATGCTTTTGCTTTCAAAAATGCGATACACAAGGCAATGTTATTTGCTCAAAACGATGTTATTAGTACAATTGAAAATAGTTTTGCAGAAAAGGAAAACGTTTAAATGTTAGAGTTTGAAGAAATTCTCGGTTATAAGTTTAAAAATAAATCACTTCTTGAAAACGCACTTACGCATTCATCGTATGCAAATGAGGTTCATTCTGCTTATGGTTCAAATGAACGCCTTGAATTTTTAGGAGATTCTATTCTTTCTATTATTGTTGCAGAGTATTTGTATATGAATTTTAAGAATCTTCCCGAAGGCGAACTTACAAAACTTCGCGCTTCGCTTGTTTGTGAAAAAACCTTAAGCGTCTTTGCTAAACAAATAAAAATAGGAGATTTCCTTTTCCTTGGAAAAGGAGAAATGCATAATCACGGAAACGAAAGAGCCTCCATACTTGCTGACGCTTTTGAGGCAATTCTTGCGGCTATCTATCTTGACGGAGGAATGGAAGCGGCAAAAAAGCATGTTCTTAGTTTCATTATTCCGGAACTTAAAGACCGAGATTTTGAGCATTTTCGTGACTACAAAACACTCCTTCAAGAAGTTATTCAGCGTAACCCCGAAGAGAAACTTTCCTACGTTTTAACCGAAGAATCGGGTCCTGACCATGATAAACGATTTACGGTTGAAGTTCATCTAAATTCAAATGTAATAGGCGAGGGTGTAGGCACAAGCAAAAAACAAGCCGAACAAGCGGCCGCCCGTCAAGCATTACAACTTTTGGGAATGGAAGAATGAGCCACTCTAATATTTCGATTTTTATTCCTCATCTCGGTTGTCCACACCAATGTTCTTTCTGTAACCAAAAGCATATAACAGGACAAAACCTTATGCCTGAGGAAAAAGATGTTGATTCTGCAGTGAAAATTGCAATGTCATCACCAAATTATAATAGCAATAGGACCGAAATTGCCTTTTTTGGCGGAAGTTTTACTGCTATTGACAGAGATTATATGACCAAAATGCTATCTGTCGCTTGTAAATATGTTGAAAAAGGTATTGTTTCGGGTATAAGAATTTCCACAAGACCCGACTGTATAGACAGAGAGATTCTTAACATCTTAAAATCATATAAAGTTTCTGCTATTGAACTCGGCGCTCAAAGTATGATTGATACTGTTTTATCTCTTAACCAAAGAGGTCATACTGCACAGGACGTTGTTAATGCCTCTCGTTTGATTAAAGAATTTGGTTTTGAACTAGGACTTCAAATGATGACCGGTTTATACGGAAGCGACGCCGAAATTGATAAAAACACCGCAGAAAAAATTATTGAAATCAAGCCCGACACCGTTAGAATTTATCCTACGATTATACTAAAGAACACAAACCTTGGTAATCTTTACTTAAACGGTACTTACAAGCCACAAACGCTGGAAGAAACCGTTGATATTTGTACAAGTCTTCTTAAAATGTTTGAAAAAGCGGACATTAAAGTTATACGACTCGGACTTCACAGCATTGAAAATGACGCTTATCTTGCGGGACCGTGGCATCCTGCACTTAAGGAACTGTGCGATAATAAACGATATCGAGATAACCTAGATAAATGTATTCAAAAAAAAGGAAATTATGATATTTTTGTCGCAAAAAACGATGTTTCAAAGGCAACGGGTCAGAAAAAATCAAATATAAATTATTTTAAAAATAAAGGTATAAATATTAGAATTTTACCTGACGAAAAGTTAAATTCATACGAATTTGTTATTAAGGAAGTGAAATAATTATGCTGTTAACATCTATTCAGGTGCAAGGCTTTAAATCCTTTGCTGATAAGACGGTTTTGAAGTTCGGCAGGGGAGTCACTGCAGTTGTTGGACCTAACGGTAGCGGAAAGAGTAATATTTCTGATGCTGTAAGATGGGTTCTCGGCGAGCAGTCAACCAAGAGTCTTCGCGGACAGTCAATGGAAGATGTTATTTTCAGCGGAACGGCAGACCGTAAACCTCATGGATTTTGCGAGGTTACGTTAAATATTGATAATGCCGATAGAGAACTTAATTTTGATAATGATTTTGTTTCTGTAACCCGTAGATATTATCGTTCTCATGAAAGCGAATATCTTATAAACGGAAATGTTGTGCGTCTGCGTGATGTACACGAACTGTTTATGGATACCGGTCTTGGCAGAGACGGATACTCAATGATTGGTCAAGGCAAAATCGATAGCATTATCAGTTCAAAATCTCAAGAACGAAGAGATATTTTCGAAGAGGCTTCGGGTATTTCCCGCTACCGCTATCGCAAAACTGACGCTGAAAGAAAACTTGCAGCAGCAGAAGATAATCTTCTTCGTTTGCTTGACATAATGAAAGAACTTGAAGACAGAATTGGTCCGCTTTCTGAACAAAGTAAAAAAGCAGAAAAGTTTTTAGCTCTTGCTGCCTCTAAAAAGGAACTTGAAATCGGCCTTTGGCTCAATATCCTTGAAAGTTCAAAAAACAACTTATTAAACCAAGATGACAAAATCGCAATTGCTCAGGCCCATTATAAAGAAATTGAATCAAAATTATTAGGCTTTGATGAACAATCAGAGAAGAATTCTGCCGATTTTGCAAGATATTCATCAGAAATTGATGAACGTCGCAGACAAATTTCGGAATACAACGAAAATGTAGCAAAAATACTTGGTGATATTTCTGTTTTAAATAACGACATTCTTCACAACGAGGAGTCGATTAAGCGCCTTTCCTCAGAGATTGATGAGATAAATTCGTCAAGTGTGTCAAGCGCTAAAGAAATTTCTGATAAACGAGAACAAGCCGACAGAAAGAATATTGAGATTGAAAGCTTAGAAAATCTTCTTACTGCTACCGAAAATAAACTTTCAGAACTTCTCTTAAGCAGCGACGATATCTCAAGAAAAATTGAAAATGATATTCTATCTTTAAATCAACTTACCACTCAGATTTCAGATACAAGAGTCGAACTTGTATCATCTAGTGCAACTATTGAAGAACTTACTGCAAGAAGAGAGATTGCTAATAATCTTGTTTCTGAACGCAACAGCGAATTTGAATCTTTAAATAAGGAATTTGCAGAGGTTGAAGAATTACTAAATAAAATAGAAGAGGATATCACTTCAAACGAAAATACACTAAAGGGTTATTCAATGCGTTTTGAGAGCAGAAAAGCATCGTCTGATTCTGCAAAACAAAAACTCGATAATATAAGACTTGATATTGAAGCGAAAAAACGAAAAATCCAGATTCTTGAAGACCTTGAAAAGAATATGGACGGCTTTAAACATTCGGTTAAAGCAGTAATGAAACAAAGTGAAAGCGGTCAAATCAGAGGAGTTTGCGGGCCTTTACTCAGACTTCTTACTGTTGATAAAAAGTATTCTGTTGCTATCGAAACTGCACTTGGTGACTCTGCTCAAAATATTGTAGTTGATAACGAAGCAACGGCAAAATACGCTATTGAAATGCTTAAAAAGACAAATTCCGGAAGAGCTACTTTCATTCCCGTTTCTTCTACAAAGGCAAGAGAATTCAAAGAGGCAAATCTTGAAGACGAGTTTGGCTATGTTGGTGTTGCAAGTGACCTTGTTGACTGTCACACGAAATATTCTGAGATAGTTAAGAATCTTTTGGGCGGAACTATAGTCGTTGAAGACATTGAGAGCGCTATTTCAATTTCTAAAAAATTTAAATATCGTTTTAAGGTTGTGTCCCTTGACGGTCAGGTAATAAATGCCGGCGGTTCTATTACGGGCGGTTCGCTAATTAAGAATGCCGGTCTTCTTTCTCGAGGAGCCGACATAGATAAATTAAAAACAGATGTAGATAAACTCTTTGATAAAGAAAAAGACTGTTTAAATGAGTACAATAATACCCTTGCAGAACTGTCAAAATGCGAAGGCGAAATTAAGTCAATTCAAGATCTGCTTAAAAACCTCGGAGAAGATAAAATCAGAGCCCTTGGTGAACTTAGGCGTGTTGGCGAACTCCGTACAGCGTGTGAAAAGCAAGTAACCGATTATAATGCTGAAATTAAAATGTCTGATGAAAAAATACAGACACTAAACGCTTTAATTCAGTCTTCGAATCTTAAGGTTAAAGAACTCGAGGCTCAAAAAGAAGAACTTGAAGAAAAAATATCTGTTCTTTCGGGTGGCAGAGAAAACCTTTCTGCTGACCGTGAAAAAATTACAAGCGAAATTACCGATATTAAACTTAAAATCATTGAGACTAAGAAAGATATTGAGGGTCTGCTTGCAGCGGCTTCTGCTCTTGAACTTAATGACAGTAACCGCTCATTCAGAATAGAAGAACTAAATTCTCAAATTGAAGAGTTTAATGTTAAAAACGAGCAAATTAGAAATAATATTCAGGAACTTAACACCAATATTGTTTCAATGCGCTCTGCTTGTGATGTTTTTGAACAGGATATTCTATCCTATCAAGAAAGACGAGATGAAATAGAAAAATCTTCGGTTGAACTTCGTACAAACGAAAAATCACTTACCCTTGAAAGAGAGAAATTAAGCGGAGACCTTGCCCGTCTTTCCGAGCGCAGAGATAATATGGTTAAAGAGTGTGATGATGTTATCAGACAACTCTTTGACGAATATCAGCTAACAAAAACAGAAGCAGAGGCAACGGGAATTAAAATAGAAAATCCTGCAGAAGCAAAGAAAAATCTTCAGGAAATCAAGTCTAAAATCCGTTCGCTTGGCAATGTTAATGTTTCTGCTATAGAAGAGTATAAAGAAGTAAACGAGCGTTACACCTTTATGAAGGAACAGATTGCCGATGTAGAAAAGGCTAGAGACGAACTTCATAAATTAATCGGACAACTTACCGAACAAATGAAGGAACTCTTTATTATTGGCTTTAACAAAATCGGAGAGAATTTCTCAAAAACCTTTACCGACCTTTTCGGTGGCGGAACAGCAAAACTCGTACTTACTGACCCCGACAACATACTTGAAAGCGGAATTGATATTGTTGCAAAACTTCCCGGTAAAAATGTTCCTAGTCTTGACGGTCTTTCGGGTGGCGAAAAAGCGCTTATAGCACTTGCAATATACTTTGCAATTATGCGCGTAAATGCACCTCCTTTCTGCTTCCTCGATGAAGTTGACACCGCGCTTGACGACATAAATGTAGACCGTTTTGCAGATTATATGAGCAAATCTGAATTTGCAACACAGTTTATCTGTATTACACACAGACGAGGCACTATGGAAGCGGCAGATATGCTCTACGGTGTAACAATGCAAGAAAAGGGAATTTCTAAACTTCTTGAACTCAATGTTTCAGAACTTGAGAAACAGTTACAAGCATAAAAATATTACTCTTGGAGATTATAATGGCTTTTTTTGATAAAATTAAAAAAGGACTTAATAAAACCCGAAACGCATTTGTTGATTCGGTCAACTCGGTAATCGGTTCCTTCACAAAAATTGATGAGGAACTAATTGAAGAACTTGAAGAGATTCTTATAATGTCAGACATTGGCGCAAATACGGCAAATGATATTTGCGAAAATCTGCGCAAAAGAATTAAAGAAAACCGAATCACTGACCCTGAAGAAGTAAAAGTACTTCTAAAAGAAATACTTTATGAGATGACAAATAAAGAAACAAGTCTTCATCTTGACACTAAACCTTCTGTTATTATGGTAATAGGTGTTAACGGGGTTGGAAAAACGACAACTATCGGAAAACTTGCCTCTGTCCTTAAATCGCAAGGCAAGAGTGTAATGTTGGCTGCTGCCGACACATTTCGTGCAGCAGCAATCGACCAACTTGCGCTCTGGGCAGAAAGAGCCGATGTTCAAATTGTTAAAAACGTACCCGGAACTGACCCTGCTGCAGTAATTTTTGACGCTGTTGTTTCTGCAAAAGCAAAAAAGGTTGATGTTCTTATTTGCGATACTGCCGGCAGACTTCATAACAAAAAGAATCTAATGGATGAACTCGCTAAAATGTATCGTGTAATTGGTAGGGAACTACCCGATGCAAATGTAGAGGCTCTTTTAGTCCTTGATGCTACCACAGGTCAAAACGCCGTAAATCAAGCAAGGGAGTTTAAATCGGTTACAGATATTACCGGAATAGTTCTCACAAAACTTGACGGCACTGCAAAAGGCGGAGTCGTTATTTCAATCGGTAATGACCTTAATATTCCCGTTAAATTCATTGGAGTAGGCGAACAGATTGACGACCTGCAACCTTTTGATAACAAAATGTTTGTCGATGCCTTGTTTTAAGCAAACACGAATAATCCGAACCTGCCTAAAACGGCATTCTTTCGGCACTTTTCGGTTTGTCATCACCCGTAGGCGTTAGCCTGACGGATTCTTCCGCACCAAAAATCACTCGAAATTCTGCCCGTTTTAGGTCGCAGAATTTTAAAGAGTTGAATTTTTGGCTGTGCGAGGCACAAAACGCAGTTAATCCTGACGGATTAACGAGTATTTTAACAATGCAAAGACGAAAATTGAGCCTTTAAAATCAGGTTCGGATTATTCGTGTTTGCTTAGGCCTAATTGGAGGAAAAAATGAAGTTCTTTTTGGCTACCAAAAACAAACACAAGTTAATTGAGTTTAAAAGAATACTCAGCGATTTAAATTATGATGTTATCTGTGAATCCGATTTGGATTTCACTCTTGAAGATGTTGAAGAAACGGGCTTAACTTTTGAAGAAAACGCTTTTTTAAAGGCAAATTCCGCAATGAAAGCGACCGGTCTGCCTTCCATTGCCGACGATTCGGGACTCTGCGTTGATTATTTAGACGGTGCGCCGGGAATATATTCTGCAAGATTTGCCGGAGAACCTGTTGATAATGAAAAAAATAATCAAAAACTTCTCAGTCTGTTAAAAGATGTCAAAAAAGACGATAGAACCGCAAAATTCGTTTGTAGTATCGTCTGTGTTTTTCCAAACGGAACAACCCTAAAAGCAAAAGGCGAATGTCACGGATATATTGCTGAAGAAAAGTGCGGTAATAATGGTTTTGGATATGACCCGCTTTTTGTTTCCAGTGTTGGTTGTTTCGGCACAATTTCTGACAAAGAAAAAGACTCGGTAAGCCACCGAGGACGAGCACTTGAAGAATTTTCTAAAGTACTGTGTGAATATATGAAAGAGGTTTGATTTATGTTAAATTCTAGACAAAGAGCCCAACTTAGAGGTATGGCTAACTCTATGGATACAATTTTTCAGGTTGGAAAAGGCGGTATTAACGACCAATTAGTTATTCAGGTTAAGGATGCTCTTGAAGCCCGTGAACTTATTAAAATGAGAGTTCTTGAAACTTCTCCTATAACTTCAAAAGAGGCTGCAAATAATATTGCAGATTCTGTTGGTGCTGATGTCGTTCAGGTAATTGGTTCTCGCTTTGTTCTTTACAAAGAAAGCAAAGAACATAAAACTATAGTTCTTGTTAAGTAGTTATGGGTACTATTGCTGTTTTTGGAGGAACTTTTAATCCAATACATAAAGGACATTTTGAGATTATTAGTGCCCTTTGCGGTAAGGATTTTATCGATAAGGTAATTATAATTCCAACAAAAATTCCTCCCCATAAACAAAGTTCCTTTCTGGCTGATGAGCATCATCGAGTAAAAATGTGCGAAATAGTTTCAAACTTATTCTCAAAAGCCGAAGTCAGTAAAATTGAACTTGATAGGGAAGGAAAAAGTTATACTATCGATACACTTTGTGAAATTAAAAAACTTTTTCCAAACGAAAAAATTGCAATTACCGTTGGCGCTGATATGCTGATATCCTTTGACCAATGGAAAAGTTATAAAGAAATTCTGGATATTTCTGATATAATTACTTTTTTCAGGAAAAATAAAGATATAAATCAGTATAATGATTCTATTGATAAACTTAAAAATTTAGGCGGAAAAATAATTGCGCTTGACGAAGATATTACTGATATTTCTTCTTCACAAATCAGAGAAATGATAAAAGAAGGTTTATCGGTTGATAGGTATTTATTACCCGAGATTGCAAACTATATTTTTTCAAACAATGTTTATGGGGAAATATAATGACGCTTGAAGATTATAAAAAGATTATAAGAGAAAATCTTGATGATTATAGATACTACCACTCGCTTTGTGTCGCAGACGAAGCAAAGCGCCTGGCTATTAAATATGGTGAAAATCAAGAAAAAGCCTTTTTAGCAGGGCTTCTACATGATATAACTAAAAATTATTCCAAAGAAGAGCACTTGAAGGTTTTTGAGAGGTTTGATATAATACTTACCGAACAAGAAAGAAATTCAGAAAAACTTTGGCACGCAATAACAGGCTCGGCCTATGTTAAACACATTCTTTTCATTGATGATAACGATATTATCAGTGCAATTAGATATCACACAACTGCACGAAAAAATATGAGTCTGCTTGAAAAAATTGTTTATCTTGCAGATTTTACATCAGCAGACCGAAAATATCCTGATGTCGATATCATGCGGCAACTTGTTGATATTAGCCTTGAGAAAGCAATGGAGTATTCACTAAAATACACTATTAAAAGTCTTAAAACAAAGGGATTTGTCCCTCACTCCGACACTATGTCGGCATACTATGAAATTACGCAAAAACTTAAGTCAGAGGAGATTTAAATTGAAATCAGATAAAATTATTGAAATAGCCGTAAACGCTCTTAATGATAAAAAAGCCATGAATATTTCGGCAATAGAAGTTGGGGAACTTACTGTTATTGCCGAAACATTTATAATTGCAACCGCAACTTCCAGTACTCACGTAAGGGCTCTTGCTGACTATGTTGAAGAAAAACTTTCCGAGTCAGGTTATGAGCCCGACCATATAGAAGGAAAGGCTACGGGTTGGATTTTGCTTGATTATTGCGGGGTAGTAATCCACATTTTCACTAAAGATACAAGAGAATATTATAATCTTGACCGCATGTGGGATGACGGCGAAAAAATCGATTTAGATAATATTTTAACATCCGCCAGGGAGGAATAAAATTGAAATATAATTACAGTCAAATTGAAAAAAAGTGGCAGAATATTTGGGATGAAAACCAAACTTTTGCTACAAAAAAAGATTACACTCTTCCAAAATTCTACGGCCTTGTTGAATTTCCTTATCCTTCCGGTCAGGGACTTCATGTAGGACACCCCCGTTCTTATACCGCACTTGATATTGTTGCCCGTAAAAAGCGACTGGAAGGCTTTAATGTTCTTTATCCGATGGGTTGGGACGCTTTCGGCCTTCCTACCGAAAACTTTGCAATCAAGAACCATATACATCCCGAAATAGTTACTAAAAATAATATTGCAAACTTCAAAAAGCAACTTAAAAGTCTTGGCTTTTCTTTCGACTGGAGTGCTGAAATCAACACTACGGACCCCGAATATTATAAGTGGACCCAGTGGATTTTCCTTAAACTTTTCGAAAACGGTCTTGCCTATAAAAAGAAGATGCCTGTAAACTGGTGTACTTCCTGTAAATGCGTGCTTGCTAACGAGGAGGTAGTTAACGGCGTTTGTGAGCGTTGCGGAAGCGAAGTTCTCCGCAAAGAAAAAAGTCAATGGATGCTTAAAATTACCGATTATGCCGAAAAACTTCTTGAAGGGCTTGATACGGTTGATTTCATTGACCGCGTAAAAGTTCAGCAAAAGAACTGGATTGGCCGTTCTACCGGTACTCAAATTAAGTTTAATACTACTTTAGGCGATGTTTTGGAAGTATTCTCAACCCGTGCAGACACTTTATTTGGTGCTACATATATGGTAATGTCGCCTGAACATCCTTTACTTGATGCCTGGGCAAATAACATAACTAATTTAGACGCAGTGAAAGAATACCAAATTGCTGCTGCCAAAAAGTCTGATTTTGAGCGCACCGAACTTGCAAAAGATAAAACCGGCGTCAGACTTGAAGGCGTAATGGCAATCAACCCCGTTACCGAAAAGGAAATTCCTATTTTCATTTCCGATTATGTTCTTATTTCTTACGGTACAGGTGCTATTATGGCGGTGCCCGCACACGATACTCGCGACTGGGAATTTGCAAAGAAATTTAATCTTCCAATTATCGAGGTGGTTGCCGGCGGAAACCCTGAGGAAGAGGCTTATACCGAGTGTTCAACAGGTAATATGGTAAATTCCGGTTTCCTTAACGGACTAACTGTTGATGAGGCTAAAAAGACAATTACTGATTGGCTTAAACAGCGAGGCCTTGGAGAACTTAAGGTCAATTACAAACTTCGTGACTGGGTATTTTCTCGTCAAAGATATTGGGGCGAACCTATCCCAATTGTTCACTGTGATGATTGTGGATATGTGCCTCTACCGGAAAGCGAACTTCCTTTGCTTTTACCGATGGTTGATTCATATGAACCTACCGATAACGGCGAATCTCCGCTCGCAAAAATGACAGATTGGATTACTACAACCTGTCCAAAATGCGGAAAAAAAGCTGTTCGTGAAACAGATACAATGCCTCAATGGGCAGGTTCTTCTTGGTACTTCCTGCGTTACTGCGACCCCCACAACGATAAGGAACTTGCTTCCAAAGAAGCACTTGAATACTGGCTTTCTGTTGATTGGTATAACGGCGGTATGGAACATACCACCTTGCATCTGCTTTATAGCCGTTTCTGGCACAAATTCCTTTATGATATAGGTGTTGTACCGACCGCAGAGCCTTATGCTAAGCGTACAAGCCACGGAATGATTCTTGGAGAAAACGGCGAAAAAATGTCTAAATCCCGTGGAAATGTCGTTAACCCGGATGATATTATCCGTGACTATGGCGCAGATACCATGCGTCTTTACGAGATGTTCATAGGCGACTTTGAAAAGGCTGCTCCCTGGAAATCTGATTCAATTAAAGGATGTAAGCGTTTCCTTGACCGTATTTGGTCTTTAAACGATATTCTTGTTGAGGGGGACAGTTACTCTAAAGAACTTGAAACTGCCTTTAACAAGGCAATTAAGAAGGTTTCTGAAGACATTGAAACGCTCAAAATGAATACCGCTATCGCTACCCTTATGGCGTTGCTTAATGACATTTCTTCACTCGGCAGAATCAACCGTGCAGAATTTGAAACCCTTCTTATTCTCCTTAATCCTTTTGCACCACATATTACTGAAGAACTGTGGGAATGCTGTGGTTATGATGGAATGTTAAACGCTGCGCAGTGGCCTAAATATGACGAGGCAAAATGTGTTGAGTCTACGGTCGAAATTGTTGCACAAATTAACGGCAAAATTAAGGCAAGACTTAACATACCCGCTGACATTTCTTCTGAAGATGCAATTGCCCTTGTAAAAGGCGATGCTGTAGTCGCAGCGGAAATAGCAAATAAGACCGTAATTAAGGAACTCTATGTGCCTAAAAAACTAGTAAATATTGTTGTAAAATAGTACATTTTGCGGAAGTTTAAAAAAATTTAAACTTCCGCAAAAATAACGCTTGACATTTAGGTGCAATGTTGATATAATACCAATGTTGCAAATTTGATCTATTAGCTCAGCCGGCAGAGCACTTGACTTTTAATCAAGGTGTCCGGAGTTCGAATCTCCGATAGATCACCAAAAAACTCCGCTTAACTAGCGGAGTTTTTTCCTTTTTAGCAAAGAATAAATACTTAATACGGTTGACAAATATATGTGAAAAGAGTTATAATAATTAGAAATAATATCTAGGAGTTATTTGATGTCATCTAAAAAATTCTCAATAATTACACCTGAAATAGAAGAGCTTGCGAAACTTTGTTGTGAAAACGACAAAATTGCTCCCGAACTCTTCATCGAAAATAAAGTTAATCGTGGACTGCGTGATGCAAAAGGAAAAGGTGTTTTAACCGGCCTTACCGAAATTTCAACTATTTATTCTTCACGAGAAATTGATGGTGTTGTTACTAACATTGATGGTGAACTATATTATCGCGGTATTGATATTAACGAACTGGTAGATGGCTTTTTAAAAGAAGACCGTTTTGGTTTTGAAGAAACTGTTTACCTTCTATTATTCGGTGAACTTCCTAACGCTACCCAACTTGAAAGTTTTAATAAATTACTTGCAGCCAACAGAGCGCTTCCTAATAGTTTTGTTCGCGACGTAATTTTTAAAGCTTCTAACGGCGATATTATGAACTCTCTTGCAAGAAGTGTTTTAACCCTTTATTCTTACGACGATATGGCTAACGACACTTCTATTCCTAATGTTCTTAAACAGTCTATTCGCCTTATTTCAACCTTCCCTTTAATGGCTATTTATGCGTACCAAGCATATATTCATTTTAGAAAGGGTAAACCTCTTGTAATTCATAACCCTAACCCTAAACTTTCTACCGCTGAAAATATTTTAAGCATACTTCGTCCCGACAATAAATATACAAAACTTGAAGCAAAAATTCTCGACCTTGCCCTCGTTCTTCACGCTGAACACGGCGGCGGTAACAACTCTACCTTCACCGACCGAGTAGTTACTTCTTCGGGTACCGATACTTATTCGGCTATAGCGGCTTCTCTTTGTTCTCTTAAAGGACCTAAACACGGCGGCGCAAACATTAAGGTATGCCAAATGTTCGACGCTATGAAAAAGGAAATCCGCGACTGGACCGATGAAGAAGAAATCCGCGATTATTTAAAGCGTATGCTTAATAAAGAAGCCTTCGATAAATCAGGTCTTATTTATGGTATCGGCCACGCAGTTTATACTGTTTCTGACCCTCGTTGCAATATCTTTAGAAACTTTGTAGAACAACTTGCCGTTGAAAAGGGAAGAGAAAAAGAATTTGTTTTATATTCTAATATTCATAAACTTGCTCCCGAAGTTGTTGCAGAGCATAAAAATATGCAGAAAAAGGTTAGCGCAAATATTGACTTTTACAGTGGTTTCGTTTACTCAATGCTCGACCTTCCTCATGAACTTTACACTCCTATTTTCGCTATTGCTCGTATTGCTGGTTGGAGTGCACATAGAATTGAGGAACTTGTAAACTCAAGTAAAATAATTCGTCCTGCATATCAAAGCGTTCAGCCCGAACGTCCTTACACAAAACTTGAAGACAGATAAAAAATCCGATGTATCGTTTGATACATCGGATTTTAATTTTACATCATTTCTTTAAGACGGTTATTGATTTCAACAAGGAATGTTTCGGTGTCAACCGTACGCTTGTTTTCAATAGTTGAAAGGGAAGCAAGGTCGCCGGTCATTACACCGTCTTCAATAGTTTTAATTGTTGCTTTTTCAAGTTTATCTGCGAAGTCGCAAAGGTCGGGAGTGTTGTCAAGTTCGCCACGCTTACGCAGAGCGCCTGTCCAAGCAAAAAGGGTAGCAACGCTGTTGGTAGAGGTCTTTTCGCCCTTTAAATGCTTATAATAGTGTCTCTGAACCGTTCCGTGAGCAGCCTCGTATTCGTATACCCCGTCAGGAGAAACGAGCACAGAGGTCATCATAGCGAGCGAGCCATATGCGGTAGCAACCATATCAGACATAACATCGCCGTCATAGTTTTTACAAGCCCAGATATAACCGCCGTTTGAACGAACAACACGGGCAACTGCATCGTCGATAAGAGTGTAGAAATATTCAATACCTGCTTTTTCAAATTTTTCTTTATATTCTGCTTCAAATACTTCTGCAAATATATCTTTAAAGCGGTGGTCATACTTTTTAGAAATAGTATCTTTAGTAGCAAACCAAACATCTTGCTTTGTATCAAGCGCGAAATTAAAGCAACTTCTTGCAAAGGAAGCAATTGATGCATCCTTGTTGTGAACACCTTGAATAATTCCGTCACTATCAGCGAAATCATAAATTAAAGAACGGGTTTCATTTCCGCTTTCATCAGTGCAAACAAGTTCACATTTAGAGCCTTTTTTAACCTGCATCTCGGTATTCTTATAAATATCGCCGTATGCATGACGAGCAATTGTAATGGGTTTTGTCCAAGTTGGAATAAAAGGAGTAATTCCTTTAACAATAATAGGAGTTCTGAATACAGTACCGTCTAAAATAGCACGAATAGTACCGTTAGGGGATTTCCACATTTCTTTAAGGTTATACTCTTCAACACGGGCTGCATTAGGAGTAATGGTAGCACACTTAACTGCAACGCCATATTTAAGGGTAGCCTTTGCAGAGTCAACAGTTACCTGGTCGTTAGTTTGGTCTCTATATTCAAGACCCAAATCGTAATATTCTGATTTTAAGTCAACATAAGGATAAATAAGGATATCCTTAATCATTTTCCAGATGATTCTGGTCATTTCATCTCCGTCCATTTCGACAAGAGGTGTTTTCATTTGAATTTTATCAGCCATCGATTTACTCCTTATTTGCTTAATTTGGATTTAGTATAACTTAAAAGTCCACCCGCAAGAACAATTTCTTTAGCGCGGTCAGAAAGTTCGCAACTAACCATTATTTCTTTTCCGTTTGTAAGATTCTTAACCTTAAGGTCACCGCCGTTTTTGATATCCTCAATAACATTATCAAGCGACAATCTATCTCCAAGTGAAATACTGTTATAATCATCTTCATTTTTGAAGGTGAGGGGAAGTATTCCTGCGTTGATAAGATTAGCCCTGTGAATTCTTGCAAAAGATTTAACAAGAACTGCCTTAACGCCTAAATGCAACGGTGCAAGGGCTGCGTGTTCACGGGAAGAACCTTGACCATAGTTTGCACCACCGACAATAATGCTTTCGCCGAGCAATTCTGCACGAGCAGGGAACTCTTCATCGCAAACAGTAAAGCAATGTTTTGAAATTGCAGGAATATTAGAACGAAGAGGGAGTATCTTGGCACCTGCAGGCATTATGTGGTCGGTAGTAATGTTATCTTCTACCTTTAAAGAGCATTCACATTCAATTTTGTCATCAAGAGGCTTAGTTGTGGGGAAGGGCTTGATATTAGGACCTCTTAGAACATCAACGCTCTCCATTTCTTCAGCAGGAGCAGGGGATACAACCATATTATCGTTAATTTCAAACTCTTTAGGTAATAAGAATTCAGGCATGTCGCCAAGTTCACGGGGGTCGGTAAGATAACCTGTAATTGCTGAGGCAGCGGCAACTTCGGGAGAAACAAGATAAATTTGTCCGTCTTTTGTTCCCGAACGACCTTCGAAGTTTCTGTTAAAGGTTCTAAGAGAAACGCCCTTAGAGTTAGGCGATTGTCCCATTCCGATACAAGGACCGCAAGCACTCTCTAAAATACGAGCACCGGCATCAATCATATCAGAAAGCATTCCGTTTTTAGCAATCATATTAAGTACTTGCTTTGAACCGGGAGCAATTGAAAGAGAAACCGACGGGTCAACAGTCTTACCCTTCAAAATGTAAGCAACTTTGCTCATATCAAGTAAAGATGAGTTTGTGCAAGAGCCGATACAAACCTGGTCAATTTTAAGTTTTCCAAGTTCATTAACGCTTTTAACATTGTCGGGAGAATGAGGACAAGCAACCATAGGAGCAAGTTCAGAAAGATTAATTTTAATAACCTCATCATAAACAGCGTCATCATCAGCCTTAAGTTCTGTCCAGACCTCTTCACGCTTTTGAGCCTTAAGAAATTCTTTTGTAATTTCATCGGAGGGGAATATAGAAGTTGTTGCGCCGAGTTCTGCTCCCATATTGGTAATTGTTGCTCTTTCGGGGACAGAAAGGGTTTTAACACCCTCGCCGGTATATTCAATAACCTTACCAACTCCGCCTTTAACCGACATAATACGAAGAACTTCTAAAATTACGTCTTTTGCAGCAACCCAGGGGCTAAGTTTACCGATAAGTTCAACCTTAACAATTTTCGGATATGTAATGTAGTACGCACCGCCGCCCATAGCAACAGCAACATCAAGACCACCCGCACCGATTGCAATCATTCCGATACCACCGCCGGTTGGTGTGTGGCTATCAGAACCAATAAGAGTTTTACCGGGAACACCAAAACGCTCTAAATGAACCTGATGGCAAATTCCGTTTCCGGGGCGAGAAAAATAAATTCCGTGTTTTTTTGCAACAGAGCCAATGAAACGATGGTCATCGGCATTTTCAAAACCTGACTGTAAGGTGTTGTGGTCAATATAGGCAACCGATTTCTCGGTTTGAACACGAGGAATTCCCATTGCTTCAAATTCAAGATAAGCCATTGTTCCGGTAGCGTCTTGAGTAAGAGTCTGGTCAATTCTCAGACCGATTTCACTACCCTTTACAAACTCACCGTCAACAAGATGTGCTTTAAGTATTTTTTCAGTTAATGTAAGACCCAAAAAATCATCTTCTTTCATAATTTACATAATAATATATTTTAACAAATATTAAACAAATTGTCAATGAGCAACTAGTCAGAAAAACACACCTTGCAAGGCGAAAATCCGCTTTCAAAGGCCTGACCCTGCGACTCGAAAATAACTAACTTTTCTTCATTCATATTTTTAGCATAACGGCAGTCTTTCTTATGATATTTTTTAGTACTTTTATTGCCAAAAAATTTAGATTCACTTTCGTTTTTGGATTCGGAATCCACGCTTGTTGATTCGTCATTATTTAATGCTTTATATCCGTTGACGGTTTCAGCCATAATATCGCTCGGTAATACAACTACAGGTTCCGGATATTCTTTTTGAGATACTGCGTCACATGCGGTTAATAAAAGCAGCAATACAATTGCGATAAAAACTAACAAAATTCTTCTCATTTAATCACCAATAGACATTATATTATAGTTGATAATAAAAATCAACACTTGCAAATAACAGATAATAGGGATAAAATTAAATTAATATATAAAAGGTGGTGATTCTTTGAATAATGCAGATAAATTAAAAGCCCTTAAAGAACAGGCCAATAAACTGCCTTTGTTTCCCGGGGTCTACATTATGAAAAACCGCCAGAATGACATTATTTATATCGGTAAAGCAAAAGCCCTCAAAAACAGAGTAACCCAGTATTTTGGAAGCAACCTGAATCATACAGCGAAAGTCAGAAAAATGGTTGAGCAGGTTGACCGTTTTGAAACCATAATATGTGACAGTGAATATGAAGCCTTATTACTTGAAAACTCTCTTATAAAACAGCATCAACCAAAATATAATATTTTGCTTAAAGACGATAAGGGATATCATTATATTAAAATAACAAGTGAAAAGTGGCCGAGAATTGAAACAGATAAAACAATTCTTCAAGATGGCGCCGAATATATCGGACCCTTTTATTCAGGTTATATCGTTAAAGAATCTGTTGATGAAGTAAATAAACTCTTTAAACTCCCAACCTGTAACAGAAATTTTGACAAACCGTCAAAGCCTTGCCTTAACTATCATATTGGTCTTTGTTGTGCACCATGTTTCGCTAAAATTTCTTATGACGAATACATTGATACTTTAAATTCGGCAAGAAAATATATTATTGACGGGATAAATGAGGATGATATAAATAAACTTAAATCAAGAATGAATGCCGCTGCAGAAAATCTTGATTTTGAAACTGCCGCCCGTTTAAGAGACAGAATATCGGCACTTGAGAAAAGCAAGGAAAAACAAAAGGTCATTCTTTCATCTAATAAACGCCAAGATATTATTGCAACTGCTATGGTGGGTGAAACCGCTTGTATAAGTTTGTTTGTTTTTATTAAAGGACATCTTGCTGATAAAAAGATTTTTTATGTTGACGGTAAAAACACAAAATCTGATTATTATGGTGAGTTTTTACAGCAATATTATCAATCCGAAGATATACCCGCCCAAATTGCAATCGACAGCGATTTTGATGATATAGCGTTGATTGAAAACTGGCTTTGCGAATTTAAAAAATCAAAAATTAGAATTACTGTTCCGCAAAAAGGAATTCAAAAGCAACTTGTTGATATGTGCCTTTCAAATGCGGCACAGGCTCTTTCAGATAAGATTGAAAGAAATGGTAGAGAAACAGCCGCTCTTAACGAACTTTCAACCCTTTTAGGTCTAAATAGTGTCCCAAGAAGAATTGAAGCATACGACATATCAAATACTGCCGGAAGCGAGAATGTCGGTTCAATGGTTGTCTTCATTGACGGAAGACCCGTGAAAAGACTATATAGAAAGTTTAAAATAAAAGGTTTTTTAGGTCAGGACGACTTTAAATCACTTAATGAAATTATTGACCGAAGATTTACCGAATATCTAATCGGCGAAGATGAAAGTTTCAGAGAACTGCCCGACCTTATACTAATTGACGGCGGTGCAGGACAACTTACTGCAGTTCGAAAAGCCATTAACAAGTATGAGTTAAATATTCATCTTTTTGGAATGGTAAAAGACTCTAAACACAAGACAAGGGCTATTACGGCAGGTGGAGAGGATATACAGATTAAGGCCAACCGCAAAGCATTTACTCTTGTCACAACCATTCAGGATGAGGTGCATCGTTTCGCAATTTCATACCATAGGCAGCGAACTAAACTATCAACTCTTCAACTTGAACTTACTAAGATTGACGGGGTAGGGGACATAACTGCGAAAAAACTGATTAACTCCTTTAAAACTGTAAAAAACATCAAATCGGCAAGTATCAATGATTTTTTAGAAAAAGGTTTTTCAATTAAACTTGCTGAAAAAGTTATCAATTATTATAAAAAACAAGACCTCTAGCAGAGGTCTTGTTTTTATTTTATCAATTTTTCTTTGTACTCACTAACAAAATCTTGTGGCTTATCAAGACAAAGAGCGTATAATTCATTAATCTTCATTTCAAGTCCGAAAAGTTGCTTACAAGAATCGTCTAATTCGCTAATTTGTGATACTCTCATTATAATCGGCTTAATAGGTTGTTTTGGTAAAAGGTCTATCCCTGTTTTGCTAAAACCAAGTATTCTTAAATAGGGCGGTTCAGACAAAAAATAGTCTCTGTTTATTCCCAGATATGCACAGAGCAGTATTCTCCTTATTCTTGCCATGGTATATCTCTTAGATTTAACCGCCTCGCAAAGCGCGTTATACGAATATGCATCTTTTGACCTGCTTAATATTAAATTATCAAGTCCCTCGCTGATATCAGGAACCTGCGATAACTCCAAAGAATCAATCTGTTTAATTCTTGAGATTATTGCTTTATCAATACGATTTATATCAGCGATGGGTGAACTCAGTAAAACATCAAGCGATTCTTTAGGCATAAATTGACTTAAACACTGAATTTCTTGAGTTTTGACTTTATTTCTGATAAAGGTTGAAGAGGAGTAATTATCTTCTGGTATTTCATCATTATGTCCCGAACCTACACGTTTAATTGCTTTAAAGTCTACTTTTGAGCCAAGTTTCTTCGCTGCGCAGATATATTCTACCGCAAGTGTATCGTTTGGACATTCAAGGACATTTGAAGCCCTATCTCCAAGCATATTTGATATAACATTTTGACGCAGTTTAGCGTATGTTAAACCACAATCAAGTTGTTCTTTTATTTGATTGTTAAACTCATCTGAAATAAGAGTCTCTGCTACTGTTTTAAGTAGTTCAACATCACCACATTCGCTACCGAAGTAAATTTGACTGACCCCAAGAGATAGAAGTTGTGAAACGCCTCCTAAAGCAAAGTTTTGCGCCGTGGACATTGACCAGGGAACAGGAAGTTCACAAACAATATCTACACCAACATTGATTGCTGTCTGTGCACGTTTGAATTTTGGAATTATAGCACAATCCCCACGCTGAACAAAGTTTCCCGAAATTACACAAGCAACCGCAAAACCGTCGCTTTTAGCGCAGTCAATAATATATTTATGACCATTGTGTAGGGGATTAAACTCCGCAACAATACCTGCAAGACGCAAATAATCACTTTCTTTCTAAAAAGCCTTGAAAAATTTGTCAAGATAAAGTATTATACTAATGATAAGGTTTAACAAATAATAACATATTATTATTTTTTCCTCAACTATTATTTGCAAAATGAAAGGTCGAAGATTTTATGAAAATTCTTGTAATCAATGCAGGCAGTTCTTCGCTTAAGTATCAATTTATCGATATGAACGGCGAAATTCTAATTGCTAAGGGTGTTTGCGACCGTATCGGCGTTCCTGAAAACAGTAACATCGAACACAAGGTTGGCGACAAAAAGTTTAGTAAAAAAATAGCAATGCCTACTCATGTTGAAGCATTTGAAGCCGTTATAGATTCTTTAACAAACGGAGAAGGTAAAGTTATTAACGATATATCCGAAATATCTGCTATTGGACATCGTGTTGTACAAGGCGGAAGTATCTATGGCGAATCGGTTTTAATTACCGATAAAGTATTAACTGATATAGATGAACTTGCCGAACTTGCTCCTCTTCACAATCCTGCAAATGCTCAAGCAATTCGTGCTTGCATTAAGGTATTCGGACCTGATGTACCCCAGGTTGCTACCTTCGACACAGCCTTTCATCAAACTATACCTGAAAAGGCATTTATGTATGGAATTCCTTATGAATATTACGAAAAATATAATATCCGTCGCTATGGTTTCCACGGCACCTCTCATAGATTTGTAAGCAAACGCTGTGCAGAACTTATGAATAAAGACCTTAAGGATGTTAAAATGATAACCTGCCACCTTGGAAACGGTTGCTCAATTTCTGCAATTAAAGACGGCGTTTGCGTTGATACCTCTATGGGACTTACTCCTCTTGACGGTTTTATGATGGGAACTCGCTCGGGTGGTGTCGACCCCTCAATCCTCACTTATATTATGAAAAAAGACAACATTTCTCCTGATGAAATGAACTCTATTCTAAACAAGAAATCCGGTCTGCTTGGTATTTCAGGCATTTCTAACGACAGCCGTGATGTTATTGCAGCAGGCGAAGCAGGTAATCACCGCGCCCGCCTTGCTTTCGAAATGCAAAATTATCAAGTTGCCAAATTCATTGGCTCATACGCTGCTGCAATGGGCGGTGTTGACGCTATAGTATTCACAGGCGGAATTGGAGAAAATGAACGCCGTTCAAGAAAATATGTTTGCGAAATGGTTGAGTTCCTCGGCTTTAAACTAAATCTTGAGAACAACGATACAAGCGGACAAGAGATTAAAATTTCTTCCGAAGATTCTAAAGTTCAAGTTTGGGTTGTTCCGACAAACGAAGAACTTCTTATTGCACGAGACACACTTGAGATTGTTTCAAAATAATTGAGGTGAATTTTTTGAATAAAGACCAAATAGTTGCTCTTATTAACAGTGGTGAATTAGATTCACAATTTGCTTTACTTTATCAGGACATTGAATCTGCTAAAGCACGTTACATAAAAGCGCTTGATGAGTTTGTAAAACTTTTTGGAGACAGAAGTCATATTCGTATTTTTTCTGCGCCCGGCAGAACCGAGGTTGGCGGAAATCATACCGACCATCAGCACGGAAGAGTTTTTGCAGGAAGTGTTGATTTAGATATTGTTGGCGTAGTTGCCGTTAATAATGAGGGTATCGTTAGAATTAAGTCGGAAGGCTACCCTCAAGATGATGTTTCTTTAACCCAACTTGACATTGATAAATCCGAATTTGGCAGAGCATCTGCACTAATTCGAGGAATGTGTGCTAATTTTAAGGCAAACGGTCATAATGTTAACGGTTTTGATGCCTACACTACCAGCAATGTTCTAAAGGGTTCGGGGCTTTCTTCTTCGGCTGCTTTTGAAGTTTTCGTTGGAACTGCAATGAATTATCTGTTTAACGACGGAAGAATTTCTCCGGTTGAAATCGCTAAAATTTCGCAGAAAGCCGAAAGCATATATTTTGGTAAACCTTGTGGTCTGCTTGACCAATCAGCGAGCGCTCTTGGCGGCTTTACCGCTATAGATTTTAAAGATATAACTGCACCGCTTGTTGAAAATGTCGATTTTGATATTGCTACCTATAATCACGCCTTATGTGTTGTTGATACGGGCGGAAATCACGCAAATTTAACGCAAGACTATGCAGATATAACTGTTGAATGCCGTGATGTAAGCAATTTCTTTAATAAAGACTATCTTCGTGACGTTAATCAAGATGAGTTCTATAATAAAATTGCAGAAGTTAAAGCAAAATGCGGCGACCGCGCTGTTCTTCGAGCAATGCACTTTTTTGCAGAAGATGAACGAGCCGAAGCAGAGAAAAACGCCCTTAAAAGCGGCAATTTTGACGAATTCCTGCGTTTAATAAATGAATCGGGTAATTCATCATATAAATATCTGCAAAATGTTTATTCAACTTCATCAGTTAACGAACAAGGACTTTGTTTAGGTCTTGCCCTGACTGAAAGATTCTTAAAGGGAAGGGGAGCCTGTCGTGTTCACGGCGGTGGTTTTGCCGGAACAATTCAGTGCTTTATTCCTACAGATATGATTGATGATTATAAACAAATGATTGAAAATGTTTTTGGACAGGGAAGTTGCTATATCCTTAAAATCAGACCTGTTGGAGGGTTTGAAATGTCTTTAAAATAAAGATGGCTGAAAAGCCATTTTTATTTTGCAAATTTGAAGTAAAATCTTCTTGAATTTGTATGAAATCTGTATTATAATATAAAATGATTTTTGTCTCATAAGGGATGTGTTAGTCAAATGTACTCGGATGTTGCAATTAATGTTACTTTTACAGGTATAGTTATCGTTTTTTCTATGCTTGTATTGCTTGTTCTTGTTCTTATGATTTTTGGTTTAATTAGTTCTTTTGCTACAAAACTTTCTGAAAAGAAATCTGAAAGAATTAATAAGGCTCAACTTGAGAAAATGGCTTTAGATACCAATATAGAAGAACCTATCATCCTTACGCAAAACGCACCGAGCAACCAAAACGAAATTGTAGCCGCCATTTCTGCGGCAATTGCCACAATTTATTCGGGTAGTGGTAAAAAACCGATTATAAAGTCAATTAAAAAATCAGGTTCAAGGCGTTCTGCCTGGGCTTCTGCAGGAATTGCAGATAATACAAGAACTTTTTAGAAAGGCGGTAATTTAATTGTTTCAGGCGTTCTTAGATGCAGTTGTCGGAATTCTTTCTAATTCCGGTTTTGCCGCCATTTTTACGGGCGATGGTTGGAAGTTTGCGGTCATGATTGCAATTGCATGTGGTCTGCTTTATCTGGCTATTGTAAAGAAATTTGAACCTCTTCTTTTGCTTCCGATTGCCTTCGGTATGCTTCTTGCAAACCTTCCCGGAGCCAACGTTTTTCATCCCGAACTATTCGACGGCGGTCATATAGATTGGTCTGTAATAGGACACGTTATTCCGGGTGTGCATGAATCGGGTCCGCTTGCAGGTCAAGAATTCGAAGCGGGTATTCTCGACATATTATATTTAGGGGTAAAACTTGGAATTTATCCGCCTCTTATTTTCCTTGGTATAGGTTGTATGACTGACTTTGGTCCTCTTATCAGTAATCCAAAGAGTTTCTTGCTTGGTGCAGCCGCCCAAGTTGGTATTTTTGCGGCATTCGTAGGTGCTCTTACAATAGGTTCAATCGGAATTCCCGGTCTTGTTTTTGACCCCAAAGACGCCGGTTCAATCGGTATTATAGGCGGTGCTGACGGACCTACTGCGATTTTTGTAACCTCTAAACTTTCTCCTGAACTTCTAGGCCCAATTGCAGTTGCGGCATATTCTTATATGGCACTTATACCGTTCATTCAAAAGCCGATAATGAAATTGCTCACTACAAGAAAAGAGCGTCTTGTTCGAATGTCAGAACTTCGAACTGTCAGCAAGACCGAAAAAATTATCTTCCCTATAATGGTTACTATTATCGTTTCGCTTCTTATTCCTGACGCTGCTCCTCTTGTAGGAATGCTTATGCTTGGTAACCTTATGAAAGAATCGGGTGTTGTTGAACGAATCTGCAAAACCGCACAAAACGAACTTATGAATATTGTTACAATATTCCTTGGTATTACCGTTGGTGCAACAACCAATGCTGCTTCGTTCCTAAATGCAAAAACACTTGGAATTGTTTTAATGGGTCTTGTTGCTTTCTGTATCAGCACTGCAAGTGGTGTTATGTTCGGAAAACTTATGTATCTGCTTACCGGAGGTAAGGTTAATCCTCTTATCGGTTCTGCCGGAGTTTCTGCCGTTCCGATGGCTGCCCGTGTTTCACAGCAAGTTGGTCAAGAAGAGGACCCCGGAAACTTCCTTCTTATGCATGCGATGGGACCGAACGTTGCCGGCGTTATCGGCTCTGCCGTTGCAGCAGGTGTTCTTTTACAAATGCTATAATATTAAGAGTGATAAAGCGTTTGCTTTATCACTCTTTTTTTATTTCTTATTTATACTAGAAAGCGGATTAGAATCAATAGCGTTCTTGACCTGACTGTCGGCTACATGGGTATATATTTGAGTTGTACCTAAATTTTCGTGACCCAAAATATCCTGCAAAACTCTGATATCAACACCACCATGCTGATACATAAGTGTTGCTGCAGTATGCCTTAGTTTGTGAACCGAAAGCCCTTGGTCGCCAAGACCGATTTTTTCGAGATTTGTATAAACTATATGTTGAACAGTTTTATTGCTTATTCTTCGTCTGTTGCGGCTTATAAAAAGAGCGTTTTTATGATCTGCGGGTATACCCTCCATTGGCCTGATTTTAAGATAGTCGAGTAGGGAAGCGCGACAAGCCTCATTTAGATAGATTACCCGTTCTTTGTTACCCTTACCAAGAATTCTAAGTGAACCGTCTGCTTTAATATCAGTTACGTTTAGACTACAAAGTTCGCTTAGTCGCATTCCGCAGTTTAAAAAAAGTGTAATTATACAGTAATCTCTAATTGAATTCGGATTATTTCCCTCTTTTACTGAATTCAGTAATTTAAGGGAATCTTCAAGAGAAAGATGCTTGGGAAGTGATTTCTTCAGTTTTGGAGCATCAAGCAGTTCAGCAGGGTTTTCATCTATTTGGTGCGTCTGAACAGACAAATATTTAAAGAATTGACGCAACGTGGACACCTTACGAGCTCTTGTTGTAGAGTTATTTGAACGTTCATCTTTACAATAAACTAAAAAGGAATATAAATCATTTACATTGATAGTTTTTATTAAATCAATGTCTACATCATTTATTTCAATCTGGTTGAATTCTACGGTAGTATCTACGCGTCCTTTAATTGTTTTTATGTAACGAAAGAAGGTCTGAAGGTCACGAAAGTATTCATCAATAGTAGCAGATGATTTATTTTTAATCGCTTCATTGTAAAGTAAAAACTGATGGATAACTTCGGGAGAACTAATCAAAATCTCTCTTTTCATATAACCACTCCTTATAAAAACATGTAATATTACGGTATATTCTGCAATATTAGCAAAAATCGCTTCCCTCAATTATACAAAACATTCATTTTGTATAATTAAGCCAATTATTATTACACAGTTATTTTATCACTTACCTTCTCGAAAAACAAGCAGATTATTCAAATCTTTCGAAATTTCGTTCATAAGGTCTTTTCTT
>SVPA01000028.1 GCA_015066085.1 Oscillospiraceae bacterium | reverse complement strand
TACTGAAAGTCTCATGCAGCAAATTGTCTATCATCCGTGCATTCCTTGTTCGCTTATCCACCATTGTGAGAAGAATTCCGTCTATATTAAGGTCAAGATTAATGTCCTGCTTTATTTTAGCGATTGAATACATCAATAAATCAAGACCTTTGGCGGACAGGTAATTTGCCTGAGTCGGAATGATAACGCTGTCGGCGGCCGCAAGTGCGTTGATTGTCATAAGTCCAAGTGACGGCATACAATCGATGATTATGTAGTCATAAAGTAGTAGATATTCCTTTAGGCTTTTCTTAAGTACGAGTTCACGTTCTCTCAGACCTACAAGGCTGATTTCAATACCTGAAAGTTCAATATTTGCAGGGATAAAATCTACACCCTCGTCGTGCTTGAAAGTGAAGAAGTGCGGAACGAAATAGTTTTTCTCGATAGCGTTTTGCATAAGCTTGGAAAGGGTATTCTTTATCGTATCCGGATTCTTGATTCCGAGACTTATGGTAAGACTTCCTTGAGGATCTGCATCGACAAGCAAAACCTTCTTATCGAGCCTTGCAAGACCGACACCTAAATTTAAAGTTGTAGTTGTTTTGGCAACTCCGCCTTTTTGATTTGCGATTGCTATTACTTTTGCTTCACTCATAATAAAACCTCCTGAATTTTGGGGATAAAAAACAGCCACTCGTTTGTTTTCGAGTGGCTGTAGAGCCAAGATTTTTTCAGCCTCCCTACATATGTACTAAAGGCTAAAACTTTATATAATTTTGGTCTGTGATTGTGGACAAAATCAGCGAAACACCGCGTTATACAAGGGGTTTTACCTTTTGTCTTATTATAACACGAGCATCTATACGGCGTACAATACCTGTTGCTTTCATATATACAAAAATCTCCTTGCTTTACAAATTTGTACTGTTAGTATCTGTAAAACAAGGAGATTTATACTTGTATTTTATAATATTATTCCACCATAGTCCAAACAATCATATCTGAAGCGGCTCGGTTTGCAAACGAAAAATATGGAATTAGTCTTGCCGTGAAATTTATGAGGCTACGATTTTTTAAAGAATAAAGCTTTTCACTGTTTTTTCGACGCTGTGCATCCATATAAATAACGGGCGCCGGTATGCCCTCTTCTTTTACTATGTTTATTGTTCCATTTTCAAGCAATCGGATATCACGAAGGTTTTCTCCGTTATCAATTTCTTCCATGCAGTATACAATTGGGCCTCGTTGTACCGCATATCTACCAGAATTATCTTGAACATAGGGATTTGCCTCAATAAAGTGAATCTCCATTGGTAAATCAACAGCAACACTTTCGCCGTCTGATAATTCAAATTTTGCAAATCCATTTTCGGTTTCGCCGTTATATTCAACACACCATTCCGGAATTCTTACATATAAAGTTATCGGTTCACCGCTATACTCGAATGTTATTTTGCCATCATAAGGATAATTGGTAACTTGTTTTAAAACCGCATCTTTTCCACCTACTTTAAATATAGCTTTACTGGTTGCATATTGATTACAATAAACCTTATCCTCGTCTATAGTGTACACATAGCGTGAAATAGAAGCAAGTGTTCTGACTATATTGGGGGGACAACAAGAACAGTTAAATACCTTGACGCGTTCACAAATAGGCTGATACGTACTACGAGCATACTTCTTGCGGTCTATTTCCAATGGATTTGTATAGAAGAATTTTTCTCCATCAAGGGAAACGCCGGAAATAATTCCGTTATACAAAACCCGTTCAATAACATCGCCGTAACAGGAGTCTGCCTTTAACTCCTGCATTGCCCCCGCAAATAACGCCAATGCAATAGCAGCACAAGTTTCATTATAAGTGTCACTATTAGGCAAGTCATACTTATAAGAAAATTTTTCTCCGGAATGATCGGCGCCCACACCGCCCGTAATACTCATTTTATGATTTACGATATCATTAAACACTCTATTGCAAGCATCTTGTAGCTCTTGGTCGCTATCTGTTTTGGCAAGCATACACATTGCCGTATACAGATATCCCGCGCGAACGGAATGACCTACTGCATCCGTTATTTCACGCGCAGGCAAATTATCCTGTCTTTGAACAGTCTTTTCCTCTTTTTCATTATTACCTCTTTGATTAATAAAAAATCTTGCAAGTTCGAGGTGTTTTTCTTCGCCGAGATAATTATACAATTTTAACAGCGCAAGTTCGATTTCTTCGTGTCCTGGTGTTATAAAATTCGCGCTTTGTTCTTCTATGAAAATGCGGTAAACCATATCTGTGTTTTTAAGAACGCAATTAAGCAATTTATCTTTACCTGTAGCTTCATGATAGGCTATTGCCGCCTCTATCAGGTGCCCCAAGCAATAAAGTTCATGCCAGTCGCGATTAGTAAATATTTTTGAGGGCTCTACTGATAAAAAATAAGAGTTAAAATACCCATCTGCGCGCTGATTTTCGGCAATATTATCAATCATTTCATCTACAAGTTTTTCCCACTCGGGGGCAGGGGCATTCCGAATAACGTATGCGATGCCCTCTATCCACTTTACTACATCCGAATCCCAATATATATGTGGTTTGTTCAACATGCCCTCGCGCCAATTGCATTTTAACGCATCAAAACGTCCCGTTTCCTTGAAACGCTCATAAACATTTCCAACAATATTGTTTCGATTAAGATCACTATAAAACTTCCAAAAACCGTCTTTGATTTTTACATCAACACTCTTTATATTATTCACAAATTCACCCTCTATAACGATTTATTGACAAAATCCAAAGATTTCTTTATAATTATAGTAGTTTTTAAAATAATTTCCAACTCAAAAACTTGTATAATAGGAGTTAAAATCCGACTATGTATGAAAACGTTATATATTGCGGAGCGGGTAAATTCGTTTCACACGGTGAATGGATTCATCCGGATCGTACTATAAATTCGTATGAACTTATTTTTGTATTAGACGGTACTGTTTACATAAACGAGGACAACATACAATATCAATTAAAAAAGAATGATATGTTGTTGCTTGAACCAACATTGCGCCATTTTGGATATAAGAAAAGCAACAACACTTCGTTTTTCTGGGTACACTTTACCGGCTTACCAAAAACAAATTCCAAACTTAAATATCAAACCATTGCAGACACTTATAACTTGTCTTTGCTTTTTAAACAATTGTTGCATTATCGATCTGAAAACCAAACGGCAGAATGCCTGGATTATCTTACTCGTCTTATACTTATTGAAGTTTTTTCTTTAAAAAGGCAAGACACAAATAAAATTGTATCCGAAGCTGTTGCTTGGATAACCGCAAACAGAGATATAATCTTAAAGGTTGAACAGGTATCTGAACATTTTGGATATAATGCAGATTATATAAGTCGTCTTTTCAAAGCCAATTACGGTAAGCCCTTAAAAGAATATATCGATCACGTTAAATTAAATTATATAAAACAAATGCTTTTGACAAGCAATGTTTCCCTGACCGATATTGCTTATAACACAGGGTTTGATGACTATAAATATTTTCTTAAATTTTTTAAGTATCACGAAGGAATTACGCCTACGCAATTTTTGAAATCATATCCTAAAACACATGTAAATAAAAAATAGAAAACAAGTAAAGCCGGGCAAACATTTTTGTTTGTCCGACCTGCTCTTA